>NZ_CAMEFG010000021.1 GCF_945915435.1 uncultured Paracoccus sp.
TCAGCCATTCCTGCGCCCCCTCATTTCAAGCCGCCAGCGTTGGGTCGGGTCCAGCGCGATGCGCATCCAGCCCGACAGCAGGTTCAGCGACAGCGTGGTCAGGATGATCGCAAGGCCCGGCCAGAAGGACAGCCACCACGCCGTCGTCAGATATTGCCGCCCTTGGCTGATCATCAGCCCCCAGGTGATTTCCGGCGGCTGGATGCCGATGCCCAGGAAGGACAGCGAGCTTTCGGCCAACATCACGAAGGCGAAATCCAGCGTGGCGATGGTCATCAGCGTCGGCAGCACCACCGGCAGGATATGGCGGAAGACGATCCGCCGGGACGAAGCGCCCATCACCTTGGCGGCCTGCACGAACATACGCTCGCGCACCTCCAGCACCTCGGCGCGGGTGGTGCGCAGATAGACCGGGATGCGGGTGATCGCCAGCACGATCACCAGGTTCAGGATCGACGGCCCCAGGATATACAGCACCACCACCGCCAGCAGCAGCGAGGGGAAGGACATGATCACATCGGCCAGCCGCATGATCACCTGCCCCGTGCGCGGCCCGGCATAGCCCGCGACCAGCCCCAGCACCGTCCCGATCAGCGCCGAGAAGAACACCGCCCCCGCGGCCACCATCATCGTGTTCTGGGTGGCCACGATGATCCGCGCCAGCAGCGGGCGGCCAAGCGCGTCCGCGCCCAGGATCCACAGCCAGCCGCGTTCCCACTCGAAGGGCGGCGCGTTGCGCCCGCGCAGGTTCTGCTTTTGCGCCACCTCGCCCAGCCATGTCGGGCCGATCAGCGCAAGGACCAGCACCAGCGTCAGGAACAGCACCGCCGCCAGCGCGAACTTGTCGGCCCACAGCATGCGGGCAAAGCGGGTCAGCGGCTTCGGTTCGTCGGGAATGATGTCGATGCTGGACATGGCCTAATGCCTGATGCGCGGATCGAGCAGCGAATAGGCCAGGTCGATCAGCAGGTTCATGATGAAGATGGCGATGGCGGTGACCATGATCGCCGCCAGGACGACGTTGAAATCGCGTTGCAGGATGGAATCGATCATCAGCTTGCCGACGCCGGGAAAGCCGAAGATCGTCTCGATCACCACCGCGCCGTTCAGCAGCGCCGCCGCCTGGTCGCCGATCACGGTGATGACCGGCAGCATGGCGTTGCGCAGCGCATGGACGAAGATGATGGGCCGCGTCTTGACGCCCTTGGCCCGCGCGGTCTTGACATAGGCCGAGGACAGCGCGTTGATCATCGAGCCGCGCACCACCTGCACGATCAACCCGAAGGGGCGGATGAACAGCACGCCGATGGGCAGGATCCAGTGCCAGAGGCTGCCCGTCCCCGAAGTCGGCAACCAGCCCAGCCCCACGGAAAAGACCACGATGGCGACGATGGCCACCCAGAAATCCGGCGCCGAAGCCCCGATCAGCGAGGTCAGCGAGGCGATGCGGTCGAAGAACCCGCCCACCCGGAACGCCGCCAGCGAGCCGACAAGGATGGCCGCCCCCGTCACCAGCACCATGGTGATGACCGCCAGTTGCAGCGTCCACAGAAAGGCTTCGCGGACGACCTCGAATGCGGGACGGGCGCGGCGCACGGAATCCCCGAAGTCCAGATGCAGCAGATCCCAGACATAGCGGCCGAACTGCACCGGCAGCGGATCGTTCAGCCCGTGGATTTCACGAAACTGATGGCGCATCTCCTCGGAGGCTTCCGAGGGCAGGTAAAGCGCCGCCGGATCGCCCGTCAGCCGCGACAGGAAGAAAACGGCGACGACCAGCAGGATCAGCGAGATCAGGCTGGCGAAGGCGCGTTTGCGTATGAAATTCGTCATGGCCCCTGGCTCCGGTCGCTATGGGCGGGGGATGGCCCCCGCCCGGCTGTCAGGTCACTTGAAGGCGATATCCGCCAGCGGAAGCTGCGAGTTGGTCGCCATCGTCGGCTTCCAGTCCAGCCGCTCGTTCACGCGGCTGAAGCCGACCATGTGGAACAGCAGCAGGTCGGCCACCACCTCGTCGTGCAGATAGGCGTGGAGTTCCTTCCAAAGCGCCTCGCGTTCGTCGCCCGTCGCGGCCTGCGCGCGGTTGATCAGGTCATCCACCTTGGGATCGTCCATGCCGGACTGGCGGCCATCCGATGCATATTTGAAATACATCGAAAACGACGGATCGCCGCGCGAATTGTCATGCATGGCGACGACCACCATCGGGCCGCGCCCCTCGGGGTATGGCTTGGAATAAAGCTCCTCGAACTCGGCCACTTCGTAGAATTGCAGCTCGACGGTGAAGCCCGCCTCTTGCAGCATCTGCTGGACCGCCTCCAGGATTTCCACGTTGTTGGGGAAGTTCGCGGTGCGCCCTATCAGCGTGATCGGCGTATCGGTGGCGACGCCGTCGGCCTTGGCTTCCTCCAGCAGGCGCGCGGCCTCCTCGGGGTCGTAGGGCCAGACCTCGACGCCTTCGTTCCAGCCAAGCGTGGGCGGCGGATAGACGGCGCTGGCCAGCAGCGCGCCCTCGGGCAGCAGCGTGCCGATGAAGGCTTCGCGGTCGATGGCCAGGTTCATCGCCTTGCGCACGCGCAGGTCGTCGAAGGGCGCGACCGAGTGATCAAGCCGGCCATAGACCGTCTCGCTGTCCAGATAGGAAAAGTCCGTCGCCGGATTGGTCGCGTCCAGCGCCGCGATCGAGGGCGAGATATCGGCCTCGCCCGTCGCCACCATCGCCGCGCGCACCGCAGGGTCGGCCCGGAACAGATAGGTCGCCCCGGTCACCGCGGGCGCCTCGCCCCAGTAATCGTCGCGCTGGCTCAGCACGATGCGCTGGCCGGGCGTCCATTCGGTCAGGGTATAGGGGCCGGTGCCGATGGGCTCGCGCACGAATTCGACCGGGGTTTCCTCGGGCACGATGGAAATCAGCGTCAGCAGCAAGGGCAGGATCGGCTGTTCGGGATCGGCCTTGAAGTCGATGGTGTGGTCGTCCACCACCTCGGCCTGAATCGTCATGCCGCCGAAATAGCGCGGCACCTCACAGGTGATCGAGGGGTCCATCGCCCGGTCGAAGGAATGCTTCACGTCGCGCGCGTCGAAACCCGTCCCGTCGGAAAAGGTCACGCCCTGCCGCAGATGGAAGCGCCAGGAACCGTCCTCAAGCTGTTCCCAGCTTTCGGCCAGCTTCGGCTGCAACCCACCGCCCTCGCGCAGGTCCAGGAAGGCCAGCGTCTCGTTGATGTTCTGAAGCGTCACTCGCCCGATATTCGAGCGCGTGGACATGCAGGGTTCCAGCAGGTCCACCTCCTCGTTCAGCACGATGCGGACGGTGCTGTCCTGCGCGAATGCGGGGCTTAGCGCCACGGCCGTGGCAAGCGTCCCCCAGATCAAGGATCTTGCGATCATTCGTTCCTCCCTTGGATATCGGATCGTTTCATTCTGATGTCATTCGGCGGGCCTTGCGCGGCGCGAGGCGCGGGACGCGATCAGGGCCGCAAGGCAGATCAGCACGCCGCCGATCCAGACCGAGGGCTTCGCCAATTCGCCGAACAGCACATAGCCCAGCACCGCGACCAGCGGCAGCCGCAGGAAATCGACCGGCGCGACGATAGAGGCATCGGCCAGGCTGAAGGCATGGGTCATCAGCGCCATGCAGCCCGCCCCCAGCACGCCTTGCAGCGCCAGCAGGCCCATCTGCCCTGCCGTCGGCATGGTCAGGAAGGGCAGCGCCAGCACGAAGGCCAGCGGCACCGTCAGCAGCAGGTTCCAGATCACCAGCGTCGCCGTCCGGTCGCCCGAGGACATGCTTTTCAGCATCAACTGGATCACCGCCTGCAACACTGCGCCCACCAGCGCAAAGCCCATCGCCAGCGTCAGCCCGGCACCCGTCGGCCCGGCCACGAAGAACGCCCCGCAAAAGCCGATGGCGACGGCCAGGATCTTCATCCCGCCCAGCCTTTCGCCCAGCATCACCGAAGCCCCGATCACCACGAAGATCGGCGAGGTGAAGGCAATGGCGGTCACATCCGTCAGCGGTCCGCGCGCGAAGGCGGCAAAGAAGGCGACCAGCGTCACCAGCTTCAGCGCGGCGCGGGCCATGTGCTGGCGCAGCGGATAGACCGATTTCAGCACCGAGGGCCGCATCACCACCATCGGCAGGACGGCCAGCGCGCCGAACAGGGCGCGGGTGAAGGCGATCATCATCGGGTGAAGGCCACCGTCCAACTGCCGCACGATGGCAGCATCGACGGCAGACAGCGCGGCACCCATCGCCGCCAGCCCCACCGCCAGCATCGCCGCATCATCCCGCGCAATCACCCGTAGCATGCCCCCTCCGAAACCTGCGCCCGGACTGCTCCGACGCGGTTGGCGAACCATCGAACAGGCCCACAAGTTTGTCAATAAAAAACGAAGTCACGAAAGATGTTTTCCGGGTGTTCATTTTAATATATTGATTTTATTTTGTTTATTTTATTAATATTATTTAACTTCCCCTTCTGTCTTATCTTTCAACTTGACAACTTGACAGGTTATGCGCTGTCTTCCCCTCAATTCAACGCCGGAGGATCAGATGGGACCAGAGGATATCGCGCAGCGCATGGACGGGCGCCTGACCACCGGGGCAGAGGGGATGCGACAGGCATTCCTGCCCTCGCCCAAGGTGCAGAATCACGCTGCCTTCCTGTCGCTGGCAGATGACGGCGCGCTGATCTGCGCCTGGTTCGGCGGCACGCTCGAGGGCAAGTCGGACATCGCGATCCATGCCTCGGTCCTGCTGCCGGGGGCGGATGCCTGGGGGCCGGCGCAGACGCTCAGCCACGATCCCGATCATTCGGAACAGAACCCGGTGATCTTCGCCGCGCCCGACGGCGGGCTGTGGCTGTTCCACACCTCGCAACCCTCGGGCAACCAGGACCAGTGCCGCATCCGCATGGCGGCGCTGCACCGCGACGGGGCGACGATCACGGCGGAAGAAGGCCGCTTCCTCGACCTGCCGCGCGGCTGTTTCGTGCGCGCGCCCGTCCAAGTGCGCAAGGACGGCGCCTGGCTGCTGCCGATCTTCCGCTGCGTTCAGCGGCCCGGCCAGAAATGGAACGGCAGCCACGATACCGCCGCGGTCGGCGTCTCGATGGATGGCGGGCAAAGCTGGCGGCTGGAGGACGTGCCCGACTCGATCGGCTCGGTCCATATGAGCCCGGTCGATCTGGGCGAGGGGCGCATGGCCGCCTTCTATCGCCGCCGCCAGTCCGATTTCGTCCATCGCTCGGACAGCGCGGATGGCGGGAGAAGCTGGGCCGCGCCGGTGGCGACGGATGTGCCGAACAACAATTCCTCGATCAGCGCCGTCACCCTGCGCGACGGGCGGATCGCGATGATCTGCAACCCGGTTAACGCGGCGATGTCGCCCGACCGCCGCGCCTCGCTTTACGACGAGCTGGGCGAGGAGGACGACCGCCCCGACGCCGATCCCACGGGCGGCTGCGCGCCCATCTGGGGCGTGCCGCGCGCGCCGGTGACGGTCTGCGTATCCGACGACGGCGGGCTGACCTTCCCGCGCCGCCTGCTGGTCGAGGATGGCCCCGGCACCTGCACCTCGAACGATTCGACGGACGGGCGCAACAAGGAAATGTCCTATCCCTGGCTGCTGGAAGGCCCGGACGGCACCCTGCATCTGGCCTATACCTACCACCGCCGCGCCATCAAATACCTGCAATTGCAACCCGGCTGGGAAAGCCGCCTTTCGGAGGCTCTGGCATGAGCGACATCATCGGCATCACAATGGGCGACCCCGCCGGCGTCGGCCCCGAGATCAGCGTCAAGGCGCTGGCAGACATGCCGCCCGAGGACCGGGCGCGGACGCTGATCTATGGCAACCTCGCCACGCTTGAGGCCGCGAAGGCAGCCGTGGGCATCGACCTGGACCTGGCCGACCGGGTGGTGAATATCGACTATGAAGGCGCCCCCCTGCCCTGGGGGCAACTGTCCCCGGTCGCGGGCGACGCGGCCTTCCGCTTCATCCAGCGCGCCGTCCGGGACGCGCAGGCGGGCCGGATCGGCTGCATCGTCACCGCGCCCATCAACAAGGAGGCGCTGAACGCCGCGGGCCACCACTATGACGGCCATACCGGCATGCTGCGCAGCCTGACGGGGGCGAAGGCCGCCTATATGCTGCTGGCCTCGGATCGGCTGAAGGTCATCCACGTCTCGACCCATGTTTCGCTGAAGGAGGCCATCGCCCGCGCCACGACCGAGCGGGTGCTGGCCACGATCCGCGCGGGCGACGCCCATCTGAAGCGCATCGGCATCGCTGTGCCGCGCATCGCGGTGGCGGGCATCAACCCCCATTGCGGCGAGAACGGCCTTTTCGGGACCGAGGACGACGACCAGATCGCCCCCGCCGTCGCCACTGCGCGCGCCGAGGGGATCGACGCAAGCGGCCCGATTTCGGCAGATACGGTGTTCCATCGCGCCCATTCCGGCGCCTTCGACTTGGTGGTCGCGCAATATCACGACCAGGGCCATATCCCGATCAAGCTGGTGGCTTTCGACACGGCGGTGAACGTCTCGGTCGAACTGCCCATCGACCGCACCTCGGTCGATCACGGCACGGCGTTTGATATCGCGGGCAAGGGCATCGCCGATCACGGCAACATGAATTCCGCCATCGCCTATGCGCGCAAACTGGTTTCGGGAGGGAAAAAATGAGCTTCGCCATCGAGGGCGTCTATTGCGCCGCGGCCACACCCCTGAAAGCCGACGGCGCCCCCGACCTGCCCCTGTTCGGCGCCCATGCCAAGGCGCTGATCGAGGAAGGCTGCCACGGCATCGCCATGCTGGGCTCGACCGGCGAGGCGAACAGCTTTTCCGTGCGCGAGCGCATGGACCTGCTGGAAGCCGCGATTTCGGGCGGCACCCGGCCCGACCAGCTGCTGCCCGGCACCTCGTCCTGCGCGGTAACGGATGCGGTCGAACTGACCCGCCACGCGGTGCAGGCAGGCGTCAAGGGCGTGGTGCTGCTGCCGCCCTTCTACTACACCGCCTTCAGCGACGAGAGCCTGTTCCGCTTCTTCGCCTCGATCATCGAGAAGGTCGCGGACGACCGGCTGAAGGTGATCCTCTATCACATCCCGATGCTGACCGGCGTGCCGATCAGCCATGAATTGATCGCGATGCTGGTTCAGGCCTTCCCCGGCACCGTGGTCGGCATCAAGGACAGCGACGGCAAGATCGAGAACATGCACGCGATTTCCGCCCGCTTCCCCGGCTTCGCCGTGCTGGCCGGGGCCGATCCGCTGTTGCTGCCGGTCCTGCAAGGCGGCGGCGCGGGCTGCATCACCGCCAGTTCCAACCTCGTCGCGCGGGAATTGCGGGTGGTCTATGACCATTGGAACGACCCGGCGAAGGCCGCCGAGGTGAAGGCCGCGCAGGACGTGATCGTCGCGTGGCGCAACCTGACCAACAGCTACACCCAGCTTCCCACCGTCAAGTCCATGCTGGCCAGGCGCCGCGGCGACAAGGGCTGGATGAACGTGCATCCGCCCTTCTCGCCCCTGTCCGAGGACGAGGCCGCGAAGGTCTGGGCGGTCATGGACGAACTGGAGGGCACGGCATGAGCATGAGCATGAGCCGCATCATCACCCTGCATCAGCCCAAACGGCTGGAAATCGGGCCGGGCGCCTCGACCCGCGTGGGCGCATGGGCGCAGGATGCCCGCAATGTCCTGATCGTCGCCAGCCCGCATACCGCCGGCTTCGCGGACAGGCTGGGGCTGGGGGGCAAGGTCTCGGTCTTCGACGCCATTCCGGGCGAGCCTGATATCGCGACCTTCGACGCGGCCATGCAGGCGGCGCAGCAGGCCCGGCCCCACCTGGTGATCGGGCTTGGCGGCGGCTCGGTCATGGACGTGGCCAAGCTGGTCGCGGCGATGTGGGACGGCGGGCAGTCGCTGGAGGACGTCGCGGGACCGAACCGGGTGGCGGGGCGCCGCTCGCGCCTCGTGCAGGTCGCGACCACGGCGGGCACCGGGTCCGAGGCGGGCATCCGCGCGCTGATCACCGATCCCGGCAAGGGCAACAAGATCGCGGTGGAAAGCCCGCATCTGATCGCCGACCTGGCGGTGCTGGACCCGGAACTGACCTTCTCGGTTCCCCCTGCGGTGACGGCGGCGACCGGGATCGACGCGATGGCGCATTGCGTCGAGGCCTTCACCAACCGCAACGCCCATCCGGTGATCGACGGCTTCGCCCGCATGGGGATCGACCTCGTGGGCCGCTACCTTGCCCGCGCCGTCCGCGACGGTTCCGACACCGAGGCGCGCGAGGGGATGATGCTGGCCTCGTTCTATGGCGGCGTCTGCCTTGGCCCGGTCAATACGGCGGCGGGGCATGCGCTGTCCTATCCGCTTGGCACACTGCTGCACCTGCCGCACGGGCTGGCCAATGCGATCATCTTCCCGCATGTGCTGGCCTTCAACGAACCCGTGGCGCAGGCCAAGACCGCCGAGATCGTGGCGGCCCTGGGCCTTGGCGAAGGGGACCTGCTGGCCCGCGCCCATGGCTTCTGCGCGGATCTGGGGGTCGAGATGCGGCTGTCCGCGCATGGCGCGACAGAGGACCAGCTGCCCCGCTTCGCCACCGACGCCCATGCCATCCGCCGCCTGATGGACAACAACCCCCGCGACATGACGCCCGACGAGGTTCTGGCCATCTATCGCGCCGCTTTCTGAGGGGCGCGGGCCGATGAAGCTGTGCATCATCGCCGACGACCTGACCGGCGCGCTGGACAGCGCCGCGCCTTTTGCCGGGCGCGAGCTGGCGGTTCAGGTCGCGCTGTCGCCCGAGGCGGTCGCGGCAATCGCGGCAAGCGGCGCGCAGGTGATGGCGGTCAGCACCCGCTCGCGCGACGGCACTGAGGACGCGGCGCGCAAGGCGATGGCGCAGGTCGTGGCGGCGCTGCCCGCAGGCGTGCCGGTCCTGAAGAAGATCGACTCGCGGCTGAAAGGGCATGTCGCCGCCGAAATCGGAATGCTGGACCCGGCGCGGATGCTGGTCGCACCCGCCATTCCCGAATTCGGGCGGATCACGCAGGACGGCCATGTCCGGGGCCACGGCATCGCCCGGCCCATCCCCGTCGCCGAAGCCCTCGGGCCGCTGGCAGGCCGCGCCATCATCCCCGACGTGACCAGCCCCGCCGAGATGGCCGCCGCGCTGGACATGGCGGAACCGGGCGACCTGCTGGTCGGCGCGCGCGGCCTGGCCGAGGCGCTGGCGATCCGCATGACCGGACAACCCACCGCCACCCCGGTCGCGCCGCGCGCCGCGCGCAGCCTGCTGGTCGTCGGCTCTCGCGATCCGATCACGGTGGAACAGGCCCGGCGGGTGCAGGCCTCGGGTCTGGCCACGGTCCTGCCCGCCCCCCTAGGCGAGGCGGTGCCGGACGCCACGCCGCCGCATCTGCTGATACAAGTCGTGCCGGGACAGGCCACGCGGACCGGTGCGCAGGTGACTGATGCCCTGGCCCGCAGCATCCACCCCCGCCTGACCGCCGGCAGGCAGGCGCTGCTCCTGTCGGGCGGCGCCACCGCCGAGGCGGTGCTGGCGCATATGGGCATCGCCTCTCTGCGGCTTGCGGGCGAATGCCTGCCTGGGTTACCTGTGGCGCATATGGGCGAAATCAGCATCATCGCCAAATCGGGGGGCTTCGGGACGGCCGGCACCCTCGTCACCTTGCTGGAGATGTTTCAGGGGCGGAACTGATGGCGGAACCGGAAAAGCGGGCGCGGAAATCCCTTGCCGAGATCGTGTTCGAGCGGATGGAGCGGGCGATCAAGTCGGGCTCTTACCGCCCCGACGAAAGGCTGCCGACCGAACATGACCTGGCCGCCGAGTTCGAGGTCTCGCGCCCCGTCGTCCGCGATGCGCTGAAAAAACTGCGCGAGCGCGGGCTGATCTATTCGCGCCAGGGCGCGGGCAGTTTCGTGCGCACCATCGGGCTGAAGCAGCCGCTGGGTTTCGGGCCTCTGGAAAACGTCTCGGACCTGCTCAGCTGCTACGAATTCCGCCTGACGCTGGAACCCGCCGCCGCCGCCTGCGCCGCCGAGCGGCGCGACGATGCTGCGCTGGAACGGATCGCCGCCGCGCTGGACCTGATGCGCGACGCCACCAACCGCCAGAGCCACCGCGAGGACGCCGATTTCCAGTTCCACCTGGCCATCGCGATCGCATCGGAAAACACCTATTTCTCGATCGCGATGGAGGCGCTGAAGGACCATATCGCCGTCGGGATGCGCTTCCACGGCGCCTCGGTCAAGCGCGAGGCCAGCGGACTGGCGCGGGTCTTCGACGAGCATGCGGCGATCTTCGACGCCATCCGCACCGGCGACGCCCCCCGCGCCCGGACCCTGATGCGCGAACACCTGGAACATTCACGCGACCGGCTGTTCACGCGCCGCAAGCCGGTCCCTGCCTCGGGGGGCCCCTCGCTGGCCTTGCACGAACAATCCTGATCCGCCGGCCCGCCGCCTGAAAGCCCGGCGCCTCGCAGGCATATGCGCCCCCTGCCCCCATCACCGGCAGGCGATGCGCGGCCGCGGGCCGGAAAAGCCCGTAGCAAGGACCAAGCCGCGTGCCGATCAGGCCAAGGGCGGTAACCGCGGGACCAGAACCGGCCATGCCCGCCAAGTCCCGGCCCGCGGCAGGCCGTCGTGGATGCAGGCCTCGGCGGCGGCGTTATGCAGGCGGGCGTGGCCTTTCAGGTCCGGGGGCGATCCAGAAGCGGCTCCAGCGCCGCCGCCACGCCAAGCGCGGTCAGCAGCGAGGTCTTGGGATTTTCCGGGGCGGGCGTATTGACGAAACGGAATTCGGCGGTGCCCGCCGCGCTCGTCACCTCGATCTCATGCGTGTTGCCGGTAGCGGCGGGATCGGCCAGCACGCGCACCGACACCCGGTCGGGACCAAGCGCCAGCGCCAGCGTCAGGCCCGCGTTCAGGTTGCGCGGATAAAGCCGGGCGGCATCGGCGGCGCTGCCCCGAAACAGCACATGCGGACCCGTCAGCGCGCCCGGATCGACGCCAAGCGCGGCCAGTTCCGCCGCCCATGCAGCGACGGGCTTGCGCGAGGTATAGCGCGCCCGCGCATCCGGCAGGGGCGCGACGGCGGCCAGGTAATCCAGCCCGCCAAGCGCACCGCCTTGCAGCACGATCCGCCCGCCCGTCCGCGCAGCCAGCGCGCGCATCTCGTCATGAAAACCGCAATCCGCCAGCGCACCGACCGAGGCGGGAATGACCGCCAGCCCCGCGGCCAGCAGTTCGGGCAGGTGGCGGCGCGCGGCCTCGGCCCCGGCGGCCTCGACGACCGCGGCGGGCCGCGCGGCGATCAGGGCCTGGACATCCGTCACCCGCGTCACGTCAGGCGGCAGTCCGGTCGTCGAATCCGGGCGCATCAGCACCGTCCAGCGCACCGCCCGTCCCCGCGCGGCCATATCCTTGTGCAGCGCGCGCGAGATCGCGCCGAAGCCGATCAATCCGATGGATGGTATGCTCATGGTTCGATCCTGCAAAGGTTTACGCTGGCCTGAAGTCTGCCCGCCTTGCGCCGGTGGCATTCGGTTTCCCGCAGGTTTTCGGGGCGCGCGCGGGCAACCGATCAGTCGGACCCGTTTCATATGCGCCTTGTCCTCGTTGAACATATGCCACGTGCCTCTCGATCACGGCGCAGCCATAGACGGCGCCTTTTCGTTGTCGGGATGGGTATTGTCGCGGACCTGGCTGCCGGGGGCAAGGCATCGCCTGCGATATCCGGGGGCTTGATTTGCCCGGCGCAGGAAAAATCGTCCGGGTTAACGGTTTATTAGACAATTGGCACACATAACGGCCCTGCTGCCTGCGATTCTGACGGGCGGCGGAATGTCATGGTGAGTTGTCGATGCCCAAAGCCTTTGCCCGCCGGAACAGCCGGAAACCCTTGCAGTTCCTTGCCCGCCACGTCACCTTGCTTCTGCTTGGGCTGTTCATATGGGCGGCGGCGCCCCAGACCGCGGCGGCGCAGGCGGTAGATTGGGTCCTCAACGTCAGCGACACCGATTCGGACCCGACGCCTGCCGGGGGGCTGGTCGATTACCGGATCACCGTCACGAATGACGGCTACAACCCCGCGCCCGCAACGATGCTTGATCTGGCCATCCCGGCGGGAACGGTGCTGGAAACGACCAGCGGCGCCGTTTCGGGCTGCGCGCCGCTGCCCGCAACGGGACCGGCGACGATAACCTGCCCGGTGCCCGCGCTGGAATCCGGCGCCAGCGTGGCCCTGACCGCCCATGTGCGGACCGCGGCGCAGGGGACGATCGGCTTCACCGCCTCGGTTCCGACCAGCGCGGGCGGGGTTTCCGACAGCCAGCCCGGCAACAACTCGGTTACCGAGAACACCAGCATCACGGCTGGCGCCGACATCTCGCTCACGCTCAGCGGGCCGGACAGCGCCATGTCGGGGCAGACCGTCACCTACGGCCTTGCCGCGACGAACAACGGTCCCGATCCAGCCAGAAACCTGGTGCTGGACTTTCCCGTCCCCTCGGGCCTTGCGGGCATCACCGCCCCGGCGGGCTGCACGCTGGCGGGCGGCGCCTATCGCTGCACCATCGCCGGGCCGGTCGCGGTCGGCGCGACGGTGACGCGCGAATTCCAGGCGCAGATCGTGGCGGCCTCGGGTTCGACCATCACCCCGGCAGCCAGCATCGGCGGCGGCACCCCTGCGGACCCGATCCCGGACAACAACGGCGTCTCGCGAAACACCCAGGTCGAGGCGGGCAGCGACCTGGCCATCGCCAAGTCGCGTGCGCCCGGCGGCACCATCCTGGTCGGCGATCAGGTCACCTTCACGCTGACGCCGCGCTATTCCGGCGACAGCCCGCAGGGCATCACCGTCACCGATACGCTTCCGGCGAATTACAGCATCGTTTCGACCGACGCGCCGGGCTGGATCGTGGGCACGGCGGGGCAGACGGTGACGGCGACGCGACCCTCGGGCAGCGGGGCGGGGGCGAATGTGCCGCTTGGCCCGATCACCATCGTCGCACGGGCGGATGCGGCAGGCAGCGTCAGCAACACCGCGCAAATTGCCGCAACCGCGCCGGACGACCCCAATCCCGCGAACAACACCGCCAGCGACGGCGGCGTGACCATCCAGGCGCCCCAGGTCGATCTGCGCGCGAACCCGATAGCCGGCCCCTGGCCCAGACTTTACGTCGTGGGTCAGAGCTACGAGTTCGGGCTCAGCGGCAGCAATGTCGGCAATGCGCCCTTTGTCGGCACCTTCCGCATGACCAGCCCCCTGCCCGCAGGAATGACGGTGACGGCGCTGGATCTGAACGGCTGGACCTGTTCGCCCGGCCTGCCCCTGGCGGGGCCTGCCGATCTGATCTGCGAAAGGGAATATACCGCCGCCGCGCCCCTGGCACCGGGCGCGGAAACACCTGTGTTGAAGCCGATGATAAATATTACGGCGCCGGGACCGATGCCCGTCGGCTTGACGGTCGGCTCGCCCGATCTGCCAGATGAGCCGAACATGGCCAATAACACCATCACCTCGGGCGGCACCGCCGCGACGCCGGCCAACAGCGCCAACCTGCGAGTGATCAAGACCGCGGACCCGGCGACGGTCGCGTCCGGCGATCAGCTTGCGTTCCTTATCGAGATCGTCAACGACGGCCCGTCCGAGGCGAGTTCGGTCACCGTCACGGATGAGCTGACCGGCCTGATCAACAACGGCACGGGATCGAACAACGGCTTTGTGAGCCTCACGCCGATGCAGGGCAACGCGTCCGGCCTGTCCTGCACGACGGCAGCCAGCGGATCGAATGGACGCCGCCTCAGCTGCACCATCGACAGCCTGCCGGTCTGCACGGCGGGCGCCTATAACGACTGTCCGCGCATCGGCGTCATCGTCCGGCCCGGCGGCAATGCCGGCGCGCGCACCAATACCGCGACCGCCATCTCGGCGGACACGCCCGATCCGGCGCTTTCCAACAACTCGGGCAGCGCGAACTATAACGTCACCGCGCGGGCGGATGTGACCATCGGCAAGCTCGCCAACCCCGCGACGCCCGCCGTCGGCCAGCCCTTCGATTATGTGATCACGGCGCGCAACCTGAACCACGGGATGTCACAGGCCCAGAACGTGACCGTCACCGATACGCTGCCCGCCGGGATGACCTTCATCTCGGCCATGCCCAGCAACGGAAGCTGCTCGGTCACGCCCGTGCCGAACTCGACCACCGGACCCGGCAACGATACGGTGACCTGCAACCTGGGCACGATCAACGTCAACGCTCAGCGGACGGTGACGATCAGTATGCGCCCCGACCTGGGATTGCAGGGCACGGCGGTGACCAACCTTGTCACCGTCTCGACCACGACGCCGGAAACCGACACGACCAACAACAGTTTTTCGCTGAATACTAATATCGCCGATCCGCAGGTGAACTTGCTGGTGAATAAAACGGACAGCGTCGATCCGCTGCCCGTCGGCGACAATACGGTCTATCGCATCACGGTGACCAATTCCGGCCCCTCGGTCGCCACGGACGTGGTGGTGACCGACGAGATGCCGGCGGCGCATATCGCCTATCTCAGCCATACCGTGCCCGGCGACGGCACCTGCTCCACCTTGCCCACGGCGGGGACGCCGGGCGGGCAGTTGGCCTGCAACTTCCCCTTGCTGGAGGTGGGTGACAGCCGGGTGATCGAAATCACGGCCCAGGGGCTGGCAAAAGGCGTGCCGGTGAACCGGGTCGAGGTCGCATCCGAAGAAACCCGCCAGGGTTTTGAACCGAACCTTGCCGATAACGTGGCGACCCAGCCGACCACCCTGCGCACCCGCGCGGATGTCGAGGTGACGTCGAAGACATCGAACCCCACCACGGTCAACCTGCGGGAAACATTCGATTTCATCATCGACCTGCGCAATATCAGCGAGGTTGGCCTGGACGAGGCCGATGACGTCACCGTCACCGACACCCTTCCCGCCGGGATCGAGTTGAGCGGTGCGCCGACCGTGACCGTCCTCAGCGGCTCGGCCAGTTCCCAAAGCTGTACGGGCACCCCCGGCGAGACCGGCTTTACCTGCAGCCTGGGCACGCTGAGCAGCGGCGCAGAGATCCGCATCACGGCGCCCTCGCGGGTGGTTTCCGTCCAAACCACCGGGCAGGTCTTTACCAATACCGCCGAAATCACCACCTCGTCCTTCGAGGCGAACACGACGAACAACAGCAACTCGGGCACCGTCACGGTCAACGCCAGTTCGCTGGGGGGCCGCGTGTTTCGCGATTTCGACAACAACGCCGCAATGAACGGCGGCGATACGGCGATCGGCGGATTGGACGTGACGCTGTCCGGCACGGCCTTCGACGGCACCCCGGTTACCCGGACGATCCAGACCGCGCCCGATGGCAGCTATGATTTCACGGGTATTCCCGCCGGAACCTACAGCATTACCCACGCCGCGATCAGCGAGACCGATCTGCAAGACGGGATCACCACGGCGGGCAGTGCAGGCGGCAACCCGACAACGGGAACGATCGACGATATCGCGCTGCCTGCGGCGACGCCTGCAACCGGCTATCTGTTTCCAAAGGTGCCGCAGGCCCGGATCGGGATCGCGAAATCCCTGGACGGCGGGCCGGTGGTCAATGCCGACGGCAGCTTTACCACAGGCTTCAACCTGATCGTGCAGAACCCTTCGCTTGAACCGCTGGAGGATATCCGGATCACCGATCCGCTAAGCGGCGCCGCGCCGTTCTTCGGCAGCTTCGCGGCGCTTGCCGACCCGACGGCCGAGCCACTGGCACCCGGCAGCTACACCATCGTTTCAGCCCCTTCGGGAAGTTGCGGCGGAGCGAATGGCGGCTTCAACGGTGCATCGGACGATACGGTTGCCAGCGGCTTCACCCTTGCCGCAGGCGCATGGTGCGAGGTCGGTTTCCAGATCCGCGTGCGCACGGATGGGCCGCTTCCTGCCGCCCAGGCCTCTGGCGGAAACTTTGAAAATATCGCGCAGGTCGAAGGCACGGGCGAATTCTCCGGCCAGACCCGGGCGAACAACCCAAGCCTGACCGACAGGTCCAACGATGGCACGACGATCCAGTGGGGTGTCAGCTCTCCGACCCCGCTCGCGCCGGTTTTTACCCCGTCGATCACGCTGGTGAAATCAGCCGATTCTTCGGATCTTTCCAGCCCGCCGGCGGCAGGGGACCGGATCACCTATAACCTGGCGGTCACCAACACCGGCAATGTCACGCTGACCAATATCGCCGTGGCCGACCCGATGCTGGCCGCGATACCCGGCAGTCCCGTGGCCATGCTGGCGCCGGGTGAATCGCAAGTGCTGACGGCGGTCTACGAGTTGACGCAGGCCGATCTGGACGCCGGACATGTCGAGAATACCGCCACGGTCGAGGGCGAGGCCCCGGATGGCACAACGGTGACGGATATTTCCGGCACCGACGCGGCCAACGACGATCCGACCATCGTGGCGCTGACCGACACCCCCGGCATCGCATTGGTCAAGACAGCGGACACCTCGGGAATTTCCGTGCCGGCATTAGCTGGCGATCGGGTTACCTATAACCTGACGGTTACCAATACCGGCAATGTCACACTGACCGATATCGCCGTGGCCGATCCGATGCTGGGCGCAATACCCGGCAGCCCCGTGGCCATGCTGGCACCGGGCGAATCGCAGGTGCTGGTGGCGGTTTACGAGTTGACGCAAGCCGATCTGGACGCTGGAGGCATCGAGAACACCGCCACCGCCGAAGGTCAGGCCCCGGATGGCGGAACGGTGACGGATATTTCCGGCACCGACACCACCAACGACAATCCGACCGTCACGGATCTGACCACCGCGCCTGCGATTGCGCTGCTCAAGGCGGCGGATGCCAGCGGTGTCTCGGTCCCCGCGACCATCGGCGACGAGATCACCTATGCCTTTACCGTGACCAACACCGGCAATGTCACGCTGACCGATATCGCCGTGACCGACCCGGTGCTGGCGGCGATACCCGGCAGTCCCGTGGCCGCACTGGCACCGGGTGAATCGCAGGTGTTGACGGCGGTCTACGAACTGACGCAGACCGACATCGATAGGGGCGAGGTCGAGAATACCGCAACCACCCAGGGCGAGGCCCCGGACGGCACCATCGTCGAGGACATATCGGGCACCGATATGACCAACGATGACCCGACCCTGACGCCTCTGGTCTCGCAACCCGCGATTGCGCTGGTCAAGGCAGCGGATGCCAGCGGCGTCTCGGTCCCCGTGGCCATCGGCGACGAGATCACCTTTGCCTTTACCGTGACCAACACCGGCAATGTCACGCTGACCGATATCGCCGTGGCCGACCCGATGCTGGGCGCGATACCCGGCAGTCCCGTGGCCGCATTGGCACCGGGTGAATCGCAAGTGCTGACGGCGGTCTATGAACTGACGCAGGCCGATATCGACGCCGGACAAGTCGAGAATACCGCGACCGCCCAGGGCCGCGCAGCCGATGGCCGGATGGTGGACGATACCTCTGGCACCGATACCACCAATGACGATCCGACTGTGGTGGCGCTGACCGCAAACCCCTCCATCGCCTTGGTGAAGGTGGCGGATACCGGCGGCATTTCGTCGCCCGCCGCCGTCGGGGATGAAATCGGCTACCGTTTCACCGTCACCAACACGGGCAACGTGACATTGCACGATATCACGCTGGTCGACACGCTGGAGGGCGTGAACCTGACCGGCGGCCCCGTCGCCACGCTGGTGCCGGGCGCGGTCGACGAGACCACCTTTGCGGCAACCTACGAGCTGACGCAGGCCGATATCGACGCGGGCGAAGTCAGAAACAGCGCCTCGGTGATCGGCACCCCCCGGATGGGCGAGCCAGTCAACGACATTTCTGGCGCGACCATCGGGGACGACGATGCGACGGTGGTTGCCATCACGCCTTCCGCAGGGGTGCGCCTGGTCAAGTCGCTGATCGAAATCGAGGACAGCAACGGCAATGGCCTTCAGGATACCGGCGACACCGTCCGTTTCGGTTTCTCGGTGATCAACACCGGCAACGTGGCATTGCGCATCGAAACCATCGAGGACGCGACCGCATCCGTCGCGGGCGGGCCGGTCACCATCGGCGTGGGCGAGACCGATACCAGCAGCTTTGCCGCCAGCCATGTGCTGACGCAAGCCGATCTGGATCGCGGCCATGTGCAGAACACGGCCACCGTGAACGGTCTGGCGGTGCGTGGCGATGGCAGCATCATCGAAGGTCCGGGCGGCGCGCCGCTACAGGCAAGCGCCATTTCGGATGCCGGAACCGACCCCGAAGGCAGGACAGTCGCCAACCCCGAAACCACCGAAACACCGGACGGGGCGGGAATGATTGATAGCGATCCGGGCAACGACCCGACCGTGGCGCGGCTGACCCGGATGGCAGGCATCGAACTGATCAAGAACTATGCCGGTTTCGACGATGCCAACGGCAACGGCGTCGAGGATGCAGGGGATACCCTGACCTTTACCTTTGCCGTCACCAATACCGGCAATGTCGCGCTACGCATCGACATGATCGACGACCCGACGGCGACAGTTGCAGGGGGACCGGTGACGATCGCGCCGGGTCAGACGGACAGCACCACCTTCACCGCGACCTATCTGCTGGACGATGACGACATGCGGCGCGGCTATGTCCAGAACTCGGCGCGTGTGACGGGACAGGCCGTGACCTTGGACGGCACGCCAATTCCGGGCGACGGGGGCGCGCCGTTGCTGGCCGACGATATCTCGGATGCGGGCACCGATCCCGATGGGAATCTGCTGGATGATCCGCGGGCGGTGGAAACCCCGGATGGCGAGGATGCGACCGACGGCGATCCGGCCAACGACCCGACCGTGGTCAGGCTGGGCTGGCCCGAGATCCTGCTGCAGATCTCGATCCTCGAGACGCCGGATATGAACGGCAATGGCATCTTCGATGCGGGCGACCAGATCGTCTACGCCTTCGACGTGACCAATACCGGCAATGTCGCGCTGGAGAACGTCTCCATCGACCCCGACAGCCTCAACCTGAACCTGCCCGGATTCTCGTGTCAGCCGGTCCCGCTGGAGGTGGGGGCGACCGCGCGGCTGCTCTGCACCGGCAACCGCTATACGGTGACCGCTGCGGATGCGCAGAACGGCAGCGTGGGCCTGTCCGCCACGGCAACGGGTCATTCGGTCGCGGGCGTGTCGGCTTCGTCAGATCATGCGGTGGCTTCGCCGATGATGCGGGTCGGAGGGCTGACGCTTGCCAAATCGGCGGATCGCAGCACGGCCTCGGCCGGGGATCTGGTCGGCTATACGCTGGAACTCGGCAACGACGCATCGGGCATCGCGACGGTGACCGACCTGGTCGATACGCTGCCCGCGGGCTTCACCTATCGCTCGCGCAGCGCGACGGTCGGCGATTCGCCGATGGAGCCCGAGATCCACGGCAACCGCCTGATCTGGCGCGGCCTGCACCTTGCGGCTGGGGAAACCCTGCCTGTGCGGATCGAGGTCCTGATCGGCAGCGGGGTTCAGCCGGGTGCCCATGTCAACCGGGCACAGGCGTTCAGCCCGACCACCGGCCAGGCGGTGACACCCGAGGCCAGGGCGACGATCCGGGTCGAGGCCGAGGCGGTCTTCGCCTGCTCGACGGTGATCGGCCGCGTATTCGACGACCTGAACCATGACGGCTATTATAATGGCGAACCCTCTCGGCAGAGCATTCGCATGGATGCGCCCCTGCCCGCCCCGCGCGGTGTCGAAAGGGGCCTGCCGGGCGTGCGGCTGATCACACCGAACGGCCTGGCGGTGACGACGGACCGGCATGGCCGCTTCAGCCTGCCCTGTGCCGCGCTGCCGCGCGACATCGGTGCCAACTTCATGCTGAAGCTGGACGAACGCACGCTGCCTGCGGGTTATCGTCTCACGACCGAAAACCCGCGGGTGGTGCGGCTGACGCCGGGGATGCTGACGAAGATGAACTTCGGCGCCACGCTTTCGCAGGTCGTGCGCGTGGACCTGTCGGCCCGCGCCTTCGACGGGCACGAGCTGCGCCCCGAACTGCATGACGGTCTGCGCCTTCTGGTGACCGGGATCGCAGCGAAGCCCTCGGTCGTGCGGCTGAGCTATCAGCTTGCGGCAGGCGAGGATCGCCGGAATGCACAGGCGCGCCTGCACCGGGTCGAGGCTGCCCTGCGCCGCCTGTGGCCTGCAAACGGTCGATTTGCCCTGAATATCGAAACGGTCGTGGCAACCCGACCGGCGCGGGCGGGGGAACAGTAACGATGGCGGATTTTTCGATCATGAAAGCGATTATCAAGAACAGACTGGCGGCCTGCACCGCCCTTGCCCTGATCCTGCCGCTGCAACCGGCACTGGCCGAGCGAAGCGGCGCGCATGGCTGCGCATTGGTGCAGGGCGAACTGCCCGGCGGCTGTGCCCACGACAATGCGGGGGCGGTGATTTCACGCGAACCGCCGCCCAATGCGTGGCACGATCCGGCCCAAGATCTTGGATCCTTGGGCTTTTCGATCTCGATCGACGCGGCACCCGCCGCGCCGCGCAAGCCGATCGCCGGCACGCCGCCCGCGTTGGACCGGCTGCGGGACATGGATCACGATCTGGACCGGCTGGGTCTGCGGGTCAGCGTCGACGGGCTGGGCGCAAGGCCGATCCTGAATATCTCGACCGCCGACATGCGCAGCAGCTATCGGGCGGGGGAGAGGGTGCGTTTCCGCACGTCCTCGAACTATCCCGGCTGGATCGCGCGGGCCGAGGTGATCGTGATCGATCCCGACCGTCCCGGCCATCCGGTCGCGGTGCTGCCCACGCGCCCGAACGGGCTGATCGAATGGACGGTTCCCGCCGATGGCCCGGACGAGTTGCACTATCTGTTGCGCGTCCACGACCGGAACGGACGCTACGATGAAACCGTGGCCCTGCCGCTGACCCGCACCTCGGGCGCGTTGGAAGCGCCCGATCTGACCGGCCCCATCATCGCGGCGGGCGAGGGCGAGGATCGCACCGCGCGGCGTGGCATTCCGGTGCGCGGCGCGGCGGTTACGATCTCGGGCGAGGATCTGCCGGTCGGGGCAACGCTGACCGTCCTGGGCGAAGAGGTGAGGCCCGATCTGCGCCGTCATTTCGTGTTGCAGCGCATCCTGCCGCCCGGCGAACACGATCTGCATATCGCCTTGGGCAACCAGTCGCAGACCCGGCAGGTCACCGTTCCGCAGCGCGAATTCTTCGCGACGGGCATCGCCGAAATCACACTGGGCCGCGACGATGTAGCCGATGAGATTTGGCGTTACGGCCGGGTCGCGGGCTTCATGCAAGGGGTTCTGGCCGACGGCACGCGGATCACCGCCTCGGTCGATACCCGCGACCGGGAGTTGCGCGACATGTTCCGCCATGTCACCCGGCGCTTCCCCGATCAGGTGCTGCGCCAGATCGAAGATCGCGACACCTGGGTGACGACCGGAGACGACAGCACGGTCGAGAATCTGGCACCGACCTCGGGACGGCTGTTCGCCCGTATCGAAAACGACAGCAGCCATGCGATGTGGGGCGATTTCCGCCCCGAGGGCAACCTGGACCGGATGGTGCGCAGCGACCGGACGCTTTACGGCGCCTCGGTAGGCTGGCAGTCGCCCGAGACAGCCGCCGATGGCAGTCCGCGCCACAGGGTCGGCGCCTATGCCGCCACGACCGACCGCCTCAGCCAGCGCGACATGTTCCGTGGCACCGGCGGCAGCGCCTATTTTCTGTCACGACGCGATATCGAAGCGGGAACCGAGACGCTGATCGTCGAGGTGCGCGACCCGGTTTCGAACGGCATCGTCTCATCACGGCGGCTGGTCGAGGGGCGGGATTACCGCATCGACTACGTGCAGGGCGTGGTGATCCTGAACGCACCCCTCTCGCCCTCGTCCGACGGGCCGGGGCTGGTGCGCGACAGCGCCCTTGGCGATCGAACCGTCAATCTGGTGGTGCAATATGATTATGTCCCGGCCAATGGCGCGGAGACCGGCGACAGCTATGGCGCACGCGCCGAAAGCTGGGCCACGCCGCACCTGCGTTTCGGCGCCACCTTGGCGCAAGAGGGTGCGGGGGATGCCGACAATCGGCTGGGCGGGGCGGATATCCTGTGGAAACGCAACGCAGACACTTGGCTGTCTGCCGAGATCGCCGAAAGCGAGGGACCGGGCTTCGGTCGAACCCTGTCGCTGACCGGGGGCCTGGACCTGGACCCGGACAGTCCGACCGCAGGCGTCAAGGGTCTGCGTGCGCGCGGGCTGCATGTCGAGGGCCGGCTGGATCTGGCCGAAATCGGCGGTGCGGGTTACCTCTCGGGTTTCGTGGACCGGCGCGACGAGGGCTTTACCTCGCCCGACTGGAACGTGACCGTGGGCCAGCGCAGCGCGGGGCTGGACGGGCGTATCGCCGTCAACACCACCACCGCGCTGACTTTTGGTGCGACGCGGTTTCGCGACGACGCGGGCAAGCGGGACGACCACGCGCGCATCGGCATCGACACCATGCTGCAGCGGCAATGGCAGCTTGAGGTCGAGATCGCACGACGCGACCGCGCTAATCCCGCCTCGCAAGCCGAGGGCGAGAACGGCGACAGCACCGACGCCGCCGTCCGGCTGACATGGCATCGGGGCGACGACCTGTCGGCCTGGATCTTCGGACAGGCGAATCTCTCGCGTTCGGGCGATCTGCTGAAGGACAATCGTATCGGCCTGGGGGCCGAGGGCGCCGTGACCGACAGGTTGCGCGCGCTGGCCGAGGTCTCGGACGGCACGCAAGGCGTGGCCGGGCGCGCGCAACTGTCATGGACGGCCAGCGCGGCATCGACCTATACGCTGGGCTGGCGCGAGGATCCGACACGGATCGACAGCCTGGCCAGCAGCGAACGGCGCGGGCTGAGCCTTGGCGCGCAACGGCGGATCAGCGACGACTGGGCCTATACGACGGAAACGATCCGCGGCGGCGTCGCCAGCCGACGCTCGCTGACCTCGACCTACGGCGTCAGCTATACGCCGGATGAACGCTGGCGGCATGACGGCGGGGTGATCACCGGTCGGACGCGCGAACATGACGGCACGATCATGCGGCGCACCGGGCTTTCGCTGGGCACGCATTTTTCGAATGGCGAGGATCAGGCGGCGAAGCTGCGCGGCGAATGGCGCCGCGAACGCTCGGACGATCCGCTGCGGCTGGCCGCGCGCAAGACCTGGATGGTGACGGGCGACTTCACCTGGCGCACCAGCGACGACTGGCGGTTCGTCAGCGAACTGGACGCCGTGATCTCACAGGGTGAAAACGACCTGCGCGACGGTCGTTATATCGAGGCGATGCTGGGTTACGCCTGGCGTCCGGTCGCGGATGACCGGCTGAACGCCCTGCTCAGCTATACCTACCTGCAGGATCTGCCGGGCGCCGATCAGGTCAATATCGACGGCGACGCCGACGGGCCGCTGCAACGCAGCCATATCCTGAACGCCGCCTTCAGCTACGACCTGGACCAGCGTTGGACGCTGGGCGGAAAATACGGCTTGCGCATGCGCAGGCAAGCGGACCGGGCGGGTTCGGATTTCACGAAATCGACCGCCCATCTGAGCGTGTTGCGCGCGGATTACCGCATCGTGCATCGTTGGGATGTGATGGGCGAGGTCCGCGCCTTTTACGCACCCCGCGCCTCGATGACGGAATATGGCGCGCTGCTGGCGGTCTATCGCGAGGTTACGCCGAACGCACGGGTCGGCCTGGGCTATGCCTGGGGCGGGGTTTCGGACGATCTGCGCAAGGTGGAACCGGCCAAGCGCGGGGTCTTCGTCAACCTGATCGGCAAGTTCTAGGCCGTGCGGAACCGTCCCGGCCTTTGCACCCGCCTTGGCGTCGGGCCAATCTCTGCCCTGCCCGGGGAATGCATCGGGCGAACTCACGCAGAGGTGTCCTTGCAACCGCGTCACGTCAGGGGCATCCTCATGCGCGAAGGAAAGAGGAGCCGTCATGAAAGCTGTAATCGCCGCCATTGCCCTATGTGCCGCAACCGCCATTCCGGCGGCGGCTTTCGATCCGGCGGCAATGGACGACGCGCAGAAGGAAGCCTTCGGCGATGCCGTGCGCGAATATCTGATGACCAACCCCGAAGTTCTGGTCGAGGCGATCAACGCGCTTGAATCCCGCCGCGCCGAGCAGGAGTTCCATAACGACCGCCTGTTGGTCCAGAACAACCAGGCCGAGATATTCGAGGACGGTCATAGCTGGGTCGGCGGCAATCCCGAGGGCGACATCACCCTGGTCGAATTCGTCGACTATCGCTGTGGTTACTGCCGCCGCGTCAGTCCCGAAGTCGAGAAGCTGGTGCAAGAGGACGGAAATATCCGCTTCATCCTCAAGGAATTTCCCATCCTTGGCCAGGAAAGCGACCTTGCCGCGCGCTTTGCCGTCGCCACCCAGCAGATCGCAGGCGCGGATGCCTATAAGAACGCCCACGACGCCCTGATCGAGATGCGCGGCGCCGTCACGACCGAAAGCCTGACGGCATTGGCCGGGGATCTGGGGCTGGATGCGCAGGCGGTCATCAACCGCATGAACACCGAAGAGGTCAGCGAGGTTATCCGCAAGAACCGCCAACTGGCCGAGCGCATGGCGATCATGGGCACCCCGACCTTCATCATCGGAACCGAAATGCTGCGCGGCGTCCCGCAGGCCGGTCTTGCCGCCGCGGTCGAACAGGCGCGGCAAGCGGCGGAAGGCTAGGCGAAAAAAAGAGGGGCGGCCTATTCGGCCGCCTCGATCCGGGCGGCGCGTTCCTCGACCAGTTCGACGATATGGTCGATCATCTGGGCATTGGTCATCTTGTGATCCTGCCTGCCCGCCAGATAGACCATGCCCGATCCTGCGCCGCCGCCGGTAAAGCCGATATCGGTCATCAGCGCCTCGCCCGGTCCGTTGACGACACAGCCGATGATCGACAGGCTCATCGGGGTCTTGATATGTTCCAGCCGCTTTTCCAGTTCCGCCACGGTGGCGATCACGTCGAAGCCCTGCCGTGCGCAACTTGGGCAGGAAATGATCTGCACCCCGCGCGTGCGCAGGCCAAGGGATTTGAGGATCTCGAAACCGACCTTGACCTCTTCCACCAGATCGGCGGACAGGCTGACGCGGATCGTGTCGCCGATGCCCATCCAGAGAAGATTGCCAAGGCCGATGGCCGATTTCACCGTGCCGCCGACAAAGCCGCCCGCCTCGGTGATGCCCAGGTGGATCGGGGCATCCGTCGCCTCGGCCAATTCCTGATAGGCGGCTGCGGCAAGGAACACGTCCGACGCCTTCACGCTGATCTTGAACTCGTGAAAATCGTTGTCTTGCAACAACTTGATATGATCCAGCCCGCTTTCGACCATCGCGGCGGGGCACGGCTCGCCATATTTTTCCAGCAGGTGCCTCTCCAGGCTGCCGGCATTGACGCCGATACGGATCGAGCAACCATGATCGCGCGCGGCCTTGACCACCTCGCGCACCCGCGCCGCGTCGCCGATATTGCCGGGGTTGATGCGCAGGCAGGCGGCGCCAGCCTCGGCGGCCTCGATCGCGCGCTTGTAGTGGAAATGGATGTCGGCGACGATTGGCACCGGGCTTTCGCGACAGATCTCGCGCAGCGCCTGCGTCGAAGCCTGATCGGGGGTCGAGACCCGGACGATATCCGCGCCCACATCCGCCGCCCGGATGATCTGGTCCAGCGTCGCACGCACATCCGACGAATCGGTGTTGGTCATCGTCTGGACCGAAATCGGCGCATCGCCCCCCACGGGCACGCTGCCGACCATGATCTGGCGGGACCTGCGCCTTTCGATATTGCGCCACGGGCGGATCGGATTATGCGTCATCTGCCTGCTCTTTCGCTTGCATCCCGACATAACCCCGCAACCCTGCGCGGGCAAGGTGGGACACAGGGCGGCAAGGTCACGTTCCCGCGCCTATTCCTGCAAGGTGGCGCCGTCCTGCCCGTCGGGTTGCAAGGAAACCGACGCGACCGCGATCATCTGCGCCAGTTCGGGGTCCTTGCTGAGATCGGCAAAGCTGAAACGCGAAGAAAGCGAGGCGGGCGACAGTTCGACATTGCGGACGACCTGCGCACCGGGTGCGACCGGGCCATAGGTCTTGCCATTCACGCCGAAATAGACTGCGCCGGAATTGCCGGTGCGCAGAACCGGCGGTTCTTCCAGCCTGGGCAGGGCAAAGCGTTCGCCCGCATCCATCGTCTTTTCCAGCAGCACCGTGCCATCGCCCGACGTCACGCGGACCCAGGCGGGACGCACGGCCAGCAGTTCGACCTCGGGGGCGTCGGGGGCGATGGTGCGCACCGCTGCCTGATCGGCGGGCAGTTGCGGGCCGAACATGGCGGTTTCGACCTGCCCGGCGGGTTGGGCGGCTTCCTCCAGCGGCTGCGCACCCTGATCGAGAACGGCCATCGCGCTGGTCGATGCCGTGATCGCCGGATCGATGGCCGAGATCGGCCCGTCGCGCGCGACCAGCACCGGAACCTCCAGCACCTGCGGGCGATAGATGCGGTCGAGCGCCTCGGGCTGGGGCAGGTTCAGATCGGCGATGTCGAAGCTTTCCGGCTCACCCGCCTCTTGCACGGGATCGAGGGTCGCGACCACGCTTGGCGACTGTTCGCCCGGCGTCAGGTTGACCTTTTGCACCTCTTGCAGGACGGACCAGCCGCCATAGCCAAGGCCGCAGGCCAGGGCCACCATGACCAGGACCGAGCCGACGGCGCGCGGTTCGACCGTGGACCAGAAGCTTTTGGGCTGCGGAATGAACAGCGCATGGGGATTGGCCAGCGCCTCGGCCGGATCCGAGGGGCGGCGTTGCGGCTTTGGCCCTGCCGCCGCGGGGGTCATGCCGTGCAGGGGCTGAAAACCCGATTCGCGGCAGAAACGCTGAAACACCCAATCGCCGTCCAGTCCCAGGTAGCGCGCATAGGAACGCACATAGCCGGGGATGAAACTGGGCGCGTCGAAGGCGGTCAGGTCGCAATTCTCGATCGCGGCGACGTAAGAGGCGCGGATGCGCAGCTCTCGCTGGACATCCAGCAGCGACTTGCCAAGCGTCGCCCGTTCCCCCCGCATCAGGTCGCCAAGGCGGATATCATCCGTATCCTCATAGCCCGGTGGGGCCATGCCGGCGCCTTCCGCTTGCTGATTGGGGTTTTTTCCCAGCAGCCCGATCATCTTTTGCCTGCCCTATTATTTGTCGATTTGGTCTGTCCCGAATCGACATTATCTCACGACTTTCTTAGTCGAAGATTATCACGGAGGCGAGAGATATTCACCCCGAAACGGTCAGGCGACGGCGGATGAACGGTTCAGTGCGCATTGCGACCAGAGGGCATCCATCGCCCGCACCAGCCGGTCGATCTGCTTGGGATCATGCACCGGCGAAGGCGTGAAACGCAGCCTTTCCGTCCCGCGCGGCACGGTCGGGAAGTTGATCGGCTGCACATAGATGCCGTAATCGGCCAGCAGCATGTCCGACAGCGCCTTGCAATGGACGGGGTGGCCGACATGGACCGGCACGATATGGCTGCCGTGATCGGTGATCGGCATGCCAAGCGCGCGCAACCGCATCTTGAGCATGCGCGCATGAAGCTGCTGCTTGTCGCGCAACTCCTGCCCGGCCTCGGTCTTGAGGAAGGCGATCGAGGCCGCGGCCCCCGCCGCGACCGCAGGCGGCAGCGAGGTGGTGAAGATGAAGCCCGGCGCATAGGAACGAATCGCATCGACCATCTTCGCGCTGGCCGTGATATAGCCGCCGAAAACGCCGAAAGCCTTGCCCAGGGTCCCGTTGATGATGTCGATCCGGTCGCTCAGCCCGTCGCGTTCGGCCACGCCGCCGCCACGGGGACCATACATGCCGACGGCGTGAACCTCGTCCAGATAGGTCAGCGCGTTGAATTCGTCGGCCAGATCGCAGATCGCCTCGATCGGGGCGAAGTCGCCATCCATCGAATAGATCGATTCGAAGGCGATCAGCTTGGGCGCGGCGGGATCGTCGGCCTCCAGCAATTCGCGCAGGTGGGCAAGGTCATTGTGGCGGAAGATGCGCTTGGCGCCGCCGTTGCGCCGGATGCCTTCGATCATCGAGGCGTGGTTCAGCGCGTCGGAATAGATGATCAGGCCGGGAAACAGCTTGGGCAACGTCGAAAGCGTGGCGTCATTGGCCGTATAGGCGCTGGAAAAGACCAGGGCAGCGTCTTTGCGGTGCAGGTCGGCCAGTTCGGCCTCGAGCCGGCGGTGATGGATCGTCGTCCCCGAGATGTTGCGCGTCCCGCCCGAGCCTGCGCCGGTGGCGTCCAGCGCCTCGTGCATGGCCTCCAGCACGGCGGGGTGCTGGCCCATGCCCAGATAATCGTTTCCGCACCAGACGGTGATTTCGGCCTCGGTCCCGTCGGCGCGGGTCCAGACGGCCTGAGGATAGACACCCTTGCGGCGCTCGATATCGATGAAGGTGCGATAGCGGCCTTCCTCGTGAAGTTTGCCAATCGCCTGATCGAGTGCAGCTAGGTAATCCATCACCTGTCCCTTGCCTTGCTTGAACCTTAACGCTGGGAAGATCATGATCGATCTTGCGGGTGCTGCATTGATAATGATCAAAGCCGGAAAAATACAGGGATAAAATGTCGCATTGTTCAGCTATCGGCCCCGTCAATCCCGATTCAAACCCTAAGAAAAGGCTGGGAAAATGACCTCTGCCCCCGAAACCGACCTGCTGCTGGAACGGCTGGACGCCGGTCTGCCCCAGGCGCTGAGCAGGTTGCAGGACTTCCTGCGCATCCCCTCGATCTCGACCGACCCGGCCCATGCGCCGCAGGTGCGGCAGGCGGCGGAGTGGCTTTGCGGCCAGTTGCGGGAACTGGGCTTTCAGGCCGATCTGCGCGAGACGCCCGGCCATCCGATGGTCGTCGCCCATTCCCCCGAAGGCGCAGGGCCGAAGCTGTTGTTTTACGGCCATTACGACGTTCAGCCGGTCGATCCGCTGGACCTGTGGGACCGCCCGCCCTTCGATCCGGTGATCGAGGAAACGCCGGCGGGCAGCGTCATCCGCGCGCGCGGCGCATCCGACGACAAGGGCCAGTTGATGACCTTCGTCGAGGCCTTTCGCGCCTGGAAAGAGGTCACCGGCGCCCTGCCCCCCAACCTGGTCCTGCTGTTCGAGGGCGAGGAGGAATCCGGCTCGCCCAGCCTGCGCCCATTCCTGCACGAAAACCGCGACGAGCTGCGCGCCGATATCGCCATGATCTGCGACACCGGCATGTATGCCGACGGCCGCCCCGCCATCACGACCCAGCTTCGCGGCCTCTACGGCGAGGAAATCACCATCCGCGCGGCGGATCGCGACCTGCATTCGGGGTCCTTCGGGGGACTTGCGGCGAATCCGCTGCAAATCCTGTGCAACGCGCTGGCGGGGCTGAAGGACGAAAACGGCCGCATCACCCTGCCCGGCTTCTACGACGGGGTGGATGAGCTTTCGCCCGAGTTGCGCCGCGACTGGGAGGCGCTCGGCTTCGACGCGGGCGGCTTCCTATCAGGCGTGGGCCTGCGCCATCCCATCGGCGAAAGGGGCCGCAGCGGGCTGGAAATGGTCTGGAGCCAGCCGACCTTTGAAATCAACGGTATGTCGGGCGGCTATACCGGCGAAGGCTTCAAGACGGTGCTGCCCGCCACGGCCTCGGCCAAGGTCAGTTTCCGGTTGGTGGGGCGCCAGAACCCCGACAGGATCCGCGACGCCTTCCACGCCTATATGCGCGCGCATGTGCCGCAGGATTGCCGGATCGAATTCGCGCCTCACGGCGGCAGCCCGGCCAGCCGCATGGATATCTCGGACCCCGCCTTCGCCGCCGCGAAACAGGCGCTGAGCGAGGAATGGGGGCGCGAGGCCGCCTATATCGGCGCGGGCGGCTCGATCCCCATCGCCGGGGATTTCAAGCAGATCCTGGGCATGGATTCCATGCTGATCGGCTTTGCCCGCGACGACGACCGCATCCATTCACCGAACGAGAAATACGACGTCGCAAGCTTTGCCAAGGGCGCGCGAAGCTGGGCGCGCATCCTGACGGCGCTGCACCGGGGCTGACGAAAAGGGGGCTGACGAAAAAGGGCGCCGCGACGGCGCCCTTTGCACATCCCGCGCGCCGGATCAGGCGGCGCGGGTCAGCAGCACTTCATCGACGCGCTTCTGGGCGCCGGCCTCGTCCAGGCCGATGACGGCGGCGACTTCGCGGGTCAGGCGGTCCAGCGCCGATTCGTAAAGCTGGCGCTCGGAATAGGATTGCTCGCGCTGGTCATCGTTGCGATGCAGGTCGCGTACCACCTCGGCGATCGACATCAGGTCGCCCGAGTTGATCTTCTGTTCATATTCCTGCGCGCGGCGCGACCACATGGTGCGCTTGACGCGGGCCTTGCCCTTCAGCGTTTCCAGCGCGCGGTCCACCAGGTCCGGGGTGGACAGGCCACGCATGCCGATCTCGCTGGCGCGCGCGGTCGGGACGCGAAGGGTCATCTTGTCCTTTTCAAAGGATATGACGAACATTTCCAGCCTGAGGCCCGCGACCTCCTGTTCCTCGATCGAAACGATCCGGCCCACGCCGTGGGTCGGGTAGACAACGAAATCATCGGGGCGGAATTCAGACTTTTTCGACTTCGACATTTGGCTTCCTCTTGGTGGCGCCCGTCAGGCGGCGCAAATCGCCCTGAAGGGATGGATCGCCCCATCCCCGGGCGGTTGTATTTCTTCGCAATGAACGCTGTGGCGGGGCAGCAAGCGTTTGGACATGCAGGGGGACGGCCAGTTCGGACCTGTCCGTGTTCTGCCTTGTGTGACAAGTTTATATCACATTTTCCGCCCCAAGCATAGCATCTTGCGGCAGCGCAGAAAAAACCGGGTCCGACTGATTTTATCTTCTTGAATCAATTATCTGGACGAAACGGCCTGACCTTTCCCGGCTCAGGGGCGGGCCGAATCACCCTGCGCGGATCAATCCCCCTCGCCCGGCGCTTCCGAGAAATACTTCTCAAGCTTGCCCGGCATCCCGTCCATCTCGGCGGCGTTGGGCATCGGGTCCTTCTTGCGCGTGATGACGGGCCATTGTTCGGAATACTTGCGGTTGAACTCGACCCATTTGTCCATGTCCGGCTCGGTGTCCGGGCGGATGGCGTCGGCAGGACATTCGGGTTCGCATACGCCGCAGTCGATACACTCGTCGGGGTGGATCACCAGCGTGTTCTCGCCCTCGTAGAAACAGTCCACGGGGCACACCTCGACGCAATCGGTGTATTTGCACATGATGCAGTTATCTGTGACGACATAGGTCATGTTGCGATATTCCTGTTTCCTGCCCGGCTAGTTACGCCCGGTGGATCGATCATTCAAGGTGGCCGGGGCCGAAAAGACCGGCATCGGCCTGTTGCATGGGACGGCGGAACGGGTTTTCCGCAAACCGGATCTTGCAGGGATATTGTCCCGTCGCCGATACCGATCCTGCCGCTTCAGGGATCGATTTCCTCGTAAAGCAGCGCAGCCTCGGTTGCCGGGCCGCGGCGTTCGGCAAGACCCAGCACCTTCAGCACCCGCACCTGACCGTGGGCCGAGACCGTCAGCGTATCGCCATGCCGCACCACATGGGCGGGTTTTCGGCAGGGCTGACCGTTGACGCGGATCCCACCCCTTGCCACCGCGTCCGAGGCAAGCGTCCTCGTGCGAAAGACACGGGCATGATGCAGCCAGCGGTCAAGCCGGATGCTGTCGGCCCCGTCCTGCTGATTCATGCGCCCCCGGTCATGTCTTGTTCTTCAGCGCGGCCAGAACGGCAAAGGGGTTGTCGGGATCGATGGGCTTTTCGGCGCGCGGCGGACGGGCCGAGAAGGTCTTGGCCCCCTGTCCGCCCTTGGCCCCACCCTTGGCCCCGCCGCCCTTGGGGTGACGCCCGCCCTGCGGCTTGCCGCGTCCGCCGTGATCGCCTTGCCCGTCTTCGCCGTGATGGCGCTTCTTGCCGCGCGGCTTGCCCCTGGCCTGGTCCTCGCCACCCTGGGCCTGCTGGTCCTGGCGCGCGGGACGGCGGCGGCCCTGCCCGTCGCCCGCCGGACGGCGAGGCCCGCGCGGACGCGGTGCCCAGGTAAAGGTATAGAAGGTCTCGGTCTCGGGCGCCGCTTCGGGGACGGCCTCGTCCCCGGCGGGGGCTTCGGGGGCAGGCTGGCCGTCAGCCGCCTCGGCCGCCGCAAGGGCCGCCGCTTCTTCCTCGGCGGCCTTGCGGGCAGCCTGTTCGGCTTCCCACTTGGCGCGGGTTTCGGCTTGCAGGACGCTTTCCTCTTCGGTCAGCGGGTTTTCCGACGCCAGCGCCTCGGGATCGACCGAGGGCGCGGCCTCGGCCACAGGTGCTTCGGCGCGCTGCTTGGGTCGTTCGCCCGGCTCGGCATGATAGCCAAGGCCGGTCATCAGCCCTGCGAATTGTTCAAGCGTCATGCCGGTGATCGAGAGCATGTCGGGCACCGCCTCGAAGCCCCCGCGGCTGTCCTGCGTGCGCAGCATGTCGGCCAGCCGTTCCAGCATGTCGATGCGAATCGCGCGCTCGCCCGCGGGATGATAGCCCGAAAGCGTATAGTAGCCCTTCGGCACGTCGGGCAGGTTGGGAATGGTCACCAGACCGGGGGGCGGGCTTTCGGGAAACTCGGCAAGGCCCTGATCCAGACCCCACAGCACCAGCCGCAGCCGCGTCGGCGCGGGTTTCAGCAGCGCGGGCTGGAAGATGGTGTATTGGCCGAAGCGCACGCCGTGCTTGCGCAGGAAGCCGCGCGCTTCCTGGTCCAGCTCCTTGACCTCTGACGAGACCTGTTCGCGTGGCAGGACGCCAAGCGCCTCGACCAAGCGGAAGGCGAAGCCGCGCGCAAGGCCGGTCAGGCTCTCGTCGTTCTTCATCGCCAGCAGCGGTTCAAAACCGGTCGCCACCTTGCGGTCGATGAAATGCTGCAAGCGGCGCTTGACCTTCTCGGCGATCTCGGGGCCTGCCTCGTCGTCGACGAAAGCCTCGACGCCGGGTTTCAGCGGCTCGGCGCCCTTGACCAGCTTGCCGACGGCGGAACTGCCCCACATCAGCCCGCCCTGCTCGGTGAAGTCCAGCTCGGTGTCGGGCGCGTTGTAGAAGCGATCCGCGCGCAGATGGAACTCGGGCCGCAGCGCCTCGTAGGCGGCGCGGGTCAGCGTGCGCGCCTCGTCCCCGGAAGCTGACGGATCAGCGTGAAAGCGAAACCCTTCCAGCCGACCGGCGAACTCGCCCTCGACCGTCACTTCGCCCTTGTCATTCACCTCGGCCAAAAGGCTCTCCTTCTGTTTGAGCCGGCGCAGAAGCACGGAGGTGCGCCGGTCCACGAATCTTTGCGTCAGGGCTGCGTGCAACGCATCCGACAAGCGGTCTTCTACAGCGCGAGTTTCCGCGCGCCAATGACTTTCATCCCGGACCCAGCCGGTTCTTTGCGCAACATAGGTCCATGTGCGGATGAAGGACAGACGTTTCGACAGCGCGTCGATGTCGCCCTGCACCTTGTCGATGCGCGCGATCTGGCGGGCCAGCCAGTCCTGCGGGATGCCGCCTTCCTGCAGGAAGCCGTAGATCCGCAGCAAAAGCCCCGCATGTTCGGCGGGCGAGATGCCGCGGAAATCCGGCACCCGGCACACGTCCCAGAGCAGCCGCACGTCGCGGCCATTCGTCACACGGTCGCGCATTTCCGGCATCTCGCGCATGGATTTCAGCGCGCGCAGATCGTCCGCCTCGCGCCCGCGCGACAGCCACCCCGAGGCGGGCGAGGTTTCCAGCGATTCCACCAGACGGTCCATCGTGCCGAATTCCAGCGCGTTGTTGCGCCACATCAGCCGCTGGATCGGGGCGAAGCGGTGATTCTCGATCGCCTCGATCAGGCCGGGGTCCAGCGGCGGAGCCTCGCCCGTCACGCCGAAGGTGCCCGGTTCGGTATGGCGGCCCGCGCGGCCTGCGATCTGGCCCATTTCGTGCGGAAACAGCGGGCGGGTGCGGCGGCCGTCGAATTTCTCGGTCGAGGAAAAGGCGACATGGCGGATATCCAGGTTCAGCCCCATGCCGATGGCGTCGGTCGCGACGAGGAAATCGACCTCGCCATCCTGATACATCGCGACCTGCGCATTGCGGGTGCGCGGCGACAGCGCCCCCATGACGACGGCGGCACCGCCCTTCTGGCGGCGGATCAGCTCGGCCATCGCATAGACGTTATCGACCGAGAACCCGACGACGGCCGAGCGCGCGGGCATCCGCGACAGCTTCTTCGACCCCGCCCATGTCAGGGCCGAGAACCGTTCGCGCCGCGCGAATTGCACGCCGGGCACCAGCGCGGCGATGGCCGGGCGCATGGTGTCGCTGCCCAGCAGAAGCGTCTCGTGCAGACCGCGCATGTTCAGCAGCCGGTCGGTAAAGACATGGCCGCGCTCGGGGTCGGCGCAAAGCTGGATCTCGTCGATGGCGACGAAATCGGGGGCGACGTCGGGCATCGCCTCGGTCGTGGCGACCCAATAGCGCACGCGGTCGGGGACGATGCGTTCCTCTCCGGTGATCAGGGCGACGGTATTGGCCCCGCGTTGCGCGACGATGCGGTCATAGACCTCGCGCGCAAGCAGGCGCAGCGGCAGGCCGATGACGCCGGTGCGATGGGCCAGCATCCGCTCGATGGCGTAATGCGTCTTGCCGGTATTGGTCGGCCCCAGAACGGCCGTCACGCGCGCATTGGTGTTGGTCATGGATCAGGCGTCCGTGCCCGCCGTTTTCTGCTCGAGCCGGCGGACGGCATCCGTCGCCTCTTGCTGGTGGGGGTTGATCTTCAGGCTTTCGCGATAGGCCTCAAGCGCGCGGCGGTCGTGGCCCAACTCCTCCAGCATGGTGCCAAGCTGGGTCAGGGCGCCGAAATGGCGCGGCTCCAGTTCCAGCGTGCGGGCCAGGTCGGCGATGGCGGGACCGAATTCGCCGTCCAGGTAGAAGGCCACCGCCCGCAACTGCCAGCCTTGGGCGAAATCGGGCGCGTGGTCGGTCAGCGCGGTCAGGTGCCCGATGGCGGACGTCAGGTCGCCCGCGTCCAGCGCCGCCTCGCCCCGGCGATAGAGCAGGTCCATCGCCAACGAACCCGAGCGCGACCAGATCCGCAGGATGTCCAGTTCCGCGCGCCGCCAGCCCTCGCCGCCTTGCTGCGCAAGCTCGGCGAAAAGCGCATCCATATCCTCATCCGTGGGCAGGGGTGCGGTGGGATCGGGCGCGGGGTCCTCGACCGCCAGAATGTCGGGATCGACCAGAAGCGGGCCGTCCCCGTCCCCCGGTTCGGGCGCCATCTCGGGCGCGGGATCGGGCGGAACGCCTTCGTCGAGACCGATGCCGGGCAGCGGAAAACCGTCCTGCGCCCGCGCCGTGATCCGGTCGCCGGAAAAAAGCGGCGGCAAAAGCGCCAAGGACAGCAGCGATGCCGTCACGACATGGTGGAATTTGCGGGTAGGCTGGCGCATATGCGTCATGTAACTCTTTGCATGGCACTATGCCAGAGAAAGCCGATAGGGAGAATGTGAATGAGCAAGGTCGTCGCCGCAGCCGTCGAGGCGCTGAAAGCCAAGGTTCCCAGTTTCGATTCCAGCGCCAAGTTCGTGATCCGCGACGAAGGCTCGATCATCATCGACGAAAGCGGCGTGCGCGAGGGGGATGAGGAAACCGAAGTCACCCTGACCGCCGACCGCGAGACATTCGAGGGGTTGCTGAACGGCGAGGTCAACGCCACCGCCGCCTATATGACAGGCAAGCTGCAACTGGACGGCTCGATGGGGGTCGCGCTGAAGCTGGCCGCCCTCTTGGCCTGAGCGGCCCTTGACCCCCGCGCCCTTCCACAGCCTGCCGGGCGATCCGCCCGTCCACGCCCGCGCCTTCTGGCTGCGGGCCGGGGACGGGGTCAGGCTGCGGGCGGCGCATTGGCCGTCGGACCAGGGGCGCGGGACGGTCCTGCTGATGCAGGGCCGCACCGAATATCACGAGAAATATGCCGCCACCGCGGCCGATCTGAACCACGCCGGGCTGGACGTGCTGGCCGTCGAATGGCGCGGACAGGGCCTGTCGGACCGTCTGGACCCCGACAGCCGCGCCAGCCATGTCCCCGATTTCGCTGATTACCAGCAGGACGTGGTGGAAATGATCGTCGCCGCGCAGGACCTGGACCTGCCCCGGCCGTGGCACCTGCTGGCCCATTCGATGGGCGGCGCGATCGGGCTGGCCGCGCTGACGACCGGCCTGCCGGTGCGCAGCGCCGTCTTTTCCGCGCCGATGTGGGGCATCCGCCTTGGCCCGCAGCTTGAACGCATCGCGCTGACCATGTCCCGCGTCGCGCGCAGGTTGGGGCGGGGCCGGCGCTACGTCCCCACCTCGGGCGGCGAGGCGTCCTTCGTCCTGACCACCTCTTACGCGGAAAACCTGCTGACCGGCGATCCGCGCCAATGGGGCCGGCTGATCGAAGAGGCCGTCGCCTGGCCCGAAATGGTGCTTGGCGGGGTCTCGCACGATTGGCTGTTCAGCGCCTTGCAGGAATGCCGCCGGCTGGCCGCGCTGCCCTCGCCCCCCGTCCCGACGCTGATCGGGCTTGGCGGAAAGGAGCGCATCGTCTCGCCCCAGGCGATCCACGCGCGGCTGGAACGCTGGCCGCAGGCGCGGCTGCTGGAACTGCCCGAGGCCCTGCACGAGCCGATGATGGAAAGGCCGCCCCTGCGCCGCCGTTTCCTGGACGCCGCCATCGAACATTACCTGTCAACGGGTTGAAGCCGACGGGGAAAGGGGCCAAGTTCGCACAAACGAAAGGTGCATGAATGACGCTTCCCGCCCCCCTTCCCCTGACGCGCGATCACGACGCCGCCCGCTCGGGCGAGACCCCGCTTGGCGACCTGCCCGAATGGGACCTGACGGACCTCTACGCCAGCCCCCAGGACCCGAAGCTGGCCGAGGACCTGGCCGCGCTGGAAATCGCCTGCGCCGACTTCGCGCGCATCTACGAAACCCGGCTGGCCGATCTGACCCCCGCCCGGATGCTGGAATGCGTCGAGGCCTATCAGGACATCGACACCCTTGCCGGGCGGCTGATGTCCTATGTCGGGCTGCGCTATTACCAGAACACGACGGACGGCGCACGCGCCAAGATGTTGGGAGATTATCAAGAAAAAATAACGAATTATACGACAAATCTTGTCTTTTTCTCGCTTGAGTTCAACCGCATCCCGGACGAGGTCTATCAGCATCTGTTCACCGCCCCCGACGGTCCTGCCCGCTACAAGCCCGTGTTCGACCGGATGCGCGCGATGCGCCCCTACCAATTGTCGGACGAGTTGGAAAAATTCCTGCATGACAATTCGGTCGTGGGTGCTGCGGCGTGGAACCGGCTTTTCGACGAAACCACCGCGGGGCTAAGCTTCGACGTCGGCGGTCAGGAAATGGGGCTGGAGGCCACGCTGAACCTGCTGACCGACCACGACCGCACGCGCCGCGAACAGGGCGCGAAGGCGCTGGCCAAGGTTTTCCAAGGCAATATCAAGCTGTTTTCACGCATTCATAATACGCTTGCCAAGGAAAAGGCGATCGAAGACGGCTGGCGCAAGATGCCCACTCCGCAGACCGGGCGCCACCTGTCCAACGATGTCGAACCCGAGGTGGTGCAGGCGCTGCGCGACGCCGTGGTCGCCGCCTATCCCCGCCTGTCGCATCGCTACTATGCGCTCAAGGCGCGCTGGCTGGGGCTGGACAAATTGCAGGTCTGGGACCGCAACGCGCCGCTGCCGACCGAAACCCCGCGCACCATCCCCTGGCCCGAGGCGCAGGCGACCGTGCTGGACGCCTATGCGGGTTTCTCGCCTGAACTGGCCGATCTGGCGCGGCCCTTCTTCGACAAGGGCTGGATCGACGCGGGCGTGAAGCCGGGCAAGGCACCGGGCGCCTTCGCCCATCCGACCGTCACCACCGTCCACCCCTATGTGCTGCTGAACTACCTGGGCAAGCCGCGCGACGTGATGACCCTGGCGCATGAGCTGGGCCACGGCGTCCACCAGCGGCTGGCGGCAGCGCAGGGCGAGTTGCTGGCCTCGACGCCGCTGACGCTGGCGGAAACCGCCAGCGTCTTTGGCGAGATGCTGACCTTCCGCGCCTTGCTGGCCAGGACCACCGACCCCGCGCAGCGCAAGGCGCTGCTGGCCGGCAAGGTCGAGGACATGATCAACACGGTCGTGCGCCAGATCGCCTTTTACGATTTCGAATGCAAGCTGCATGCCGCCCGCGCCCAAGGCGAACTGACGCCCGAGGACATCAATGCGATCTGGATGTCGGTGCAGGCCGAATCGCTTGGCCCCGTGTTCGAATTCATGCCAGGCTATGAAACCTTCTGGTCCTATGTGCCCCATTTCGTGCATTCGCCTTTCTACGTCTATGCCTATGCCTTCGGGGACGGGTTGGTGAATGCGCTTTATGCGGCCTATGAGGAAGGGCTGCCGGACTTCCAGTCGAAATATTTCGAGCTTTTGCGTGCAGGTGGTTCAAAACACCACAAGGAACTGCTTGCGCCCTTCGACCTGGACGCCTCGGATCCCGCCTTCTGGGACAAGGGCCTGTCGATGATCGAAGGCTTCATCGCCGAACTGGAGGCGCTGGAATAGGCGCCACGAACCGCCCCGGCCCCGCCTTTGGTGCGGGGCCGGGGACGAAAGGCCGAACATGCTGAAGAAGATCCTCGCCGCCCTCATGTCGCTGATCGCCATCATCATCGCCGCCGTGCTGTTCTGGGGTCCCGCCCATGTCGAGCGGTCGATGAACAGCGTCTCGGCCCCGGCGGGCACATGGCCCGTCAGCGATCAGGCCCGCGCGCTGCACGACCGGCTGGTCATCGGCGACCTGCATTCCGACGCGCTGCTGTGGGACCGCGACCTGCTGAAGCGGGTGGATCGCGGCCATACCGATATTCCCCGGCTGGTGCAGGGCAATGTCGCCGTGCAGGTCTTCACCACGGTCACGAAAAGCCCGCAGGGACAGAATTACGGCGCAAACAGCGCGGATGCGCCCGACAACATCACCCGGCTGGTGATCGGGCAGCTTCGGCCCATCCGCACATGGAACAGCCTGCTGGAGCGCGCGCTGGACCAGTCGGCACGGCTGCACGACATGGCCGAGCGCGCGCCGCAGGACCTGCGCATCATCCGCAGCCGCCAGGACCTGGCCGACCTGCTGCAAGCCCGCGCGGAAGGCGCCACGACCGTCGGCGCCATCCTGGGCAGCGAGGGCGCGCATCCGCTGGAAGGCGATCTTGCCAACCTGGCACGGCTTTACGACGCGGGCTTTCGCCTGATCGGGCTGACCCATTTCTTCGACAACGAGGTCGGCGGCAGCCTGCACGGGCAAGGCGGGGGTCAGGGGCTGACGCCTTTCGGCCGCAATGTCGTCGCCAATATGGCCGAGCGCGGGATGATCGTCGACCTGGCCCATGCCTCGCCGCAGATGGTGCGCGACGTGCTGGAAATGCCCGGCGTCGTGCCGATCCTGTCCCATACCGGCATCCACGGGAATTGCCCCTCGCCGCGCAACTTGCCGGACGATCTGGTCCGGGCCATCGCGCGCAAGGGCGGGCTGATCGGGATCGGTTACTGGACGGATGTGAATTGCGGCTCGCGCCCGGCGGATATCGCGGGTTCCATCCGGGCCGCGATCCGGCTGGTGGGCGAGGATCACGTCGCCCTTGGGTCAGACTACGACGGCGCGGTGGATGCGCCCTTCGACGCATCCGACCTGGCGGTGCTGACGCAGGCGCTGATCGACGCGGGGCTAGGTCCCACGCAGATCGAAAAGGTCATGGGTGGCAACATGATGCGCTATCTTTCGCAGCATCTGCCTTAGGTCAGCCCTTCGCAGAAGCCACGGATGCGGCGCACCGCTTCGGCCAGCAATTCGTCCGAACTGGCGTAAGAGATGCGGAAATGCGGGCTAAGCCCGAAGGCCGCGCCAAAGACCACCGCCACGCCGGTTTCATCCAGCAGCGCGGTGGCGAAATCCTCATCCGTGTCGATCCGCATGCCGCCAGCCGAGGTCTTGCCGATCAGCCCCGCGATCGAGGGATAGACGTAGAACGCCCCCTCGGGCACCGGGCAGGTGATGCCGGGACATTCCTTCAACCCGGCCACCACCAGGTCGCGGCGGCGCTGGAACACCGCGCGGCTGGTCGCGACATAATCCTGCGGCCCGGTCAGCGCGGCCAGCGCGGCATATTGGCTGATCGAGCAGGGGTTGCTGGTCGATTGCGATTGCAGCTTGCTCATCGCCTTGATCAGCACCTCGGGTCCCGCGCCATAGCCGATGCGCCAGCCGGTCATCGCATAGCTCTTGCTGACGCCGTTCATGGTCAGCGTGCGGTCCTTCAGCGCCGGTTCGACCTCTGCGATGGTGGCAAAGCGGAAACCGTCAAAGACCAGGTATTCATAGATATCGTCCGACAGCACCCAGACATGCGGATGGCGCAGCAGCACATCGGCCAGCGCCCGCAGGTGATCCGCCGAATAGCCCGCCCCGCCGGGGTTCGACGGTGAATTCAGGATCAGCCATTTCGTCCGCGGGGTGATCGCGGCCTCAAGCTGCCGGGGCGTGATGCGATAGCCGCTGTCGATCCCGGCCTCGATCACGACAGGGGTGCCGCCCGCCAGCAGGACCATGTCGGGGTAGCTGACCCAATAGGGCGCGGGAATCAGCACCTCGTCGCCGGGATTGAGCGTCGCCATCAGCGCATTGTAGAGGATCTGCTTGCCGCCCGTCCCCACCGTCACCTGCGCGGGCGTGTAATCCAGCCCGTTGTCCTTTCGCAGCTTGTCGCAAATCGCCTGTTTCAACGCGACGATCCCATCCACCGCCGTATAGCGCGTATGGCCTGCGTCGATTGCGTCCTTGGCAGCCTGGCGGATATGTTCGGGGGTGTCGAAATCCGGCTCTCCGGCGGAAAGGCCGATGATGTCGCGGCCCTCGGCGGCCAGTTCACGGGCGCGATTCGTGATCGCGATGGTCGGCGAGGGTTTGACGCGGGCGAGGGTCTGGGACAAAAAGCTCATCAAAGGATCCTGCGTTGGGCTGCGCCCCTGTCTTAGGCGCGCGCGCGGATTCAGGCAACGGGGCAGGACATGGATCACGAAACAAGGCTGAAACGTATCCGCATGCGCAGTTGGCGGCGCGGCACGAAAGAGATGGACCTGATCCTGGGTCCCTTCGCCGACAGCCAGATCGCGGGGATGAGCGGGGATGAACTGGACCTTTACGAAACCCTGCTGTCCGAAAACGACCAGGACCTTTATCCCTGGATCACCGCGCGGATGAAAGGCATCGAGACCGGCCCCGCCCCGCTGGCCGCGATGCTGGAGCGGGTGGCGCGCTTTGCCGCGAACCGGCTTTCCGGGGAAAATACATAGCTTTTTAGGCAAATGCGCATCGCATTAACCGAAGATTGGGAAAGTTGCGGCAATGTCGCAGGCAACCTGATCTTGAACGGATTCGCCGATGTCACGTCCCGCCCCTACCCTGCGCCCCTCGGTTCCGCCCATGCGGGACCGGACCGGCGCCTATCTGGAAAGTCTTCAGATCCTGGAACGGCTGCACAAACTGCTTCTGGATCTGGTCAAGGACGAATTCGAACGCACCGGCCGCAACGAACTGACGCCGGTGCAGGCGCTGATCCTGTATAACCTGGGCGGGGCCGAGGTGACGGCGGGCGAATTGCGGTCCCGCGGGATCTACCAGGGCTCGAACGTATCCTACAACCTGAAGAAGCTGGTGAAAATGGGCTATGTCAGCCACGAGCGTTGCGAAACCGACCGCCGCGCGATCCGGGTCCGGCTGACCGCCACCGGGCAAGAGGTGCGCGACATGGTGGCCGAACTGTTCGCCCGCCACGCCGGCGGGCTGGAAATGTCGGGCGTTCTGGACGACCCGCCGATCGAGCAGGTCAACCTGCAATGGCGCCGGATCGAACGTTTCTGGTCGGAACAGATCCGCTATATCTATTAGCGGGGCGGCAGCCTACCAGTGCCCGGTGTTTTCCATGCTGGCCCAAGGCTCTTGCACGGGCAGGGACTGGCCCTGCTGGAGCAGTTCGATGGAAATATTGTCCGGGCTGCGGACAAAGGCCATGTGCCCGTCGCGCGGCGGACGGTTGATGGTCACGCCCGCATCGGCAAGCTTCTGGCAGATTTCATAGATATTCTCGACCTCATAGGCCAGGTGACCGAAATGCCGGCTGTCCGAGGGCAGCCCCTCATCCCCGTCCCAGTTCCAGGTCAGTTCGACCGGGCATTCGGGCTGATCGGGCGGGGCCAGGAAGACCAGCGTGAAGCGGCCCTTCTCATTCTCGATCCGGCGGGTTTCGGTCAGGCCCAGCAGGTTGAAGAACGCGACGGTCCTGTCCAGGTCCAGAACCCGGATCATGGTGTGCAGGTAGCGAATTTTCATGCGGCCCTCCTGGATGCAGCGGTGCGCAAAGCGTGACATGGCGGGCAATGGGGTGCAAGCCACTTGCCGCACGGTCCCGGCAATGCCAGAACCCTGTTATCGCAAGGAAGGATTCGCCCATGCCCATCACCCCCGAACAACAGGCCGAAATCGACGAATCCCGCGCGGCCGCGCGCCCGACCCTGCGCGCCGTGTCCGAAGGGATGGAGGAACGGCTCTACAAGGCCCACCCGGTCCTGGATCACGGCATCGTCCGGGTCATCGACTACATGGGCAACGACAGCGCGATCACCCAGGCCGCGCGCGTCAGCTATGGGCGCGGCACGAAATCGGTCAATTCGGACGAGGGGCTGATCCGCTACCTGATGCGCCACTGGCATTCGACCCCCTTCGAGATGTGCGAGGTCAAGCTGCACGTCAAGCTGCCCGTCTTCGTCGCCCGCCAATGGATCCGCCACCGCACAGCGAACGTGAACGAATATTCGGCCCGCTACTCGATCCTGGACCGCGAGTTCTACATCCCGGCCCCCGAACAACTGGCGGCGCAATCGACGGTCAACAACCAGGGCCGCGGCGAAACCCTGCAAGGCGCCGAGGCCGCCCGCGTCCTGGACATGCTGCGCGAGGACGCGATGCGCAGCTACGACCATTACGAGGCGATGCTGAGCCAGGACGGCCAGCAAGGCCTTGCCCGAGAACTGGCGCGCATGAACCTGCCTGCCAATATCTATACCCAATGGTATTGGAAGGTGGACCTGCACAACCTGTTCCACTTCCTGCGCCTGCGCGCCGACCCCCATGCGCAATACGAAATCCGCGCCTATGCCGAAGTGATCGCGGACATCACCCGCGACTGGGTCCCCTTCGCCTATGCCGCCTTCGAGGATTATCGCCTCGGCGCGGTCCAGCTATCGGCCAAAGGCGCCGAAATCCTGAAGCGCCGCCTTGCAGGCGAGACCATCACGATGGAAAACTCGGGCATGAGCAAAGGCGAATGGCGCGAGTTCGAAGCGATCTGGGGCCAGGCCTGACTGGATCGCTTCCCGCGTTCTTCGACCTCTGCATGGGTATTTGGATGATGAAGAAAGGGTTGAGGGGGCCGATCATGCGGCCAGCCCCGCCTTTCTTCATCACTTAAATACCCATTACAGCGCGGTCCATCCGCCATCCACGGAAATGGTCGTGCCCGTGATCTGCTCTGCCGCAGGCGAAGACAGGAAGACCGCGGTGCCGCCGACCTGCTCGACCGTGGCGAACTCACCCGAGGGTTGGCGCACCAGCATGACCTTGGCGATGACGTCCTCGCGGCTCATGTCATGGGTCTTCATCTGGTCGGGGATCTGCTTTTCCACAATCGGCGTCAGGACATAGCCGGGACAGATCGCGTTGCAGGTGATCGGTTCGCGCGCGGTTTCCAGCGCCGTTACCTTGGTCAGGCCGACGATGCCGTGTTTCGCCGCGACATAGGCGGATTTGTATTCCGAGGCAGTCAGCCCGTGAGCCGAGGCGATGTTGATCACCCGGCCCCATCCCGCCTTTCGCATCATCGGCAGCGCGACAGCGCTTGTGTGGAAGGCCGAGGACAGGTTGATCGCGATGATCGCATCCCATTTCCCGGCCGGGAAATCGGGGATCGGGGCGACGTGCTGGATGCCGGCGTTGTTGACCAGGATATCGCAGCGCCCGGCCTTTTCGATCAGGGCGCGGCAATCCTCGGGCCTGGACATGTCGGCCTGGATATAGCGCACCTCGACCCCATGTTCGGCCGCCAGGCTTCTGGCCAGCGCATGGTCGTCCTGGCTGTCGGTGAAGCTGTTGATCACCAGATCCGCGCCCACGCGCGCCAGTTCCTGCGCGATCCCCAGGCCGATGCCCGAGTTCGAGCCGGTGACGACGGCGGTTTTGCCTTTCAGGAATTTTTCGAACATGGGTCCCCCGATATGTGTTCGTTTCCGGCCTGCGGTCCGGCCTGCCCGGACCGTCCCGGTCTGGCATAAAAAAAAACGCCCGCACGAGGCGGGCGTCAAGTCATGAGGCAGGTTTCATACAGGCAAGAAACCTATCGAGCAGTGCTTTATCTATATGCTTTTTCGGGGATGAGTCCAAGGAGTAAGTTTGCCACGCCCCGATCCGCAGGTTACGCTGCAACCCAAATCGGGCAGAACCACGAAAACCTGACGGAACAGGCATGCGATTCTTCAAATTTCTTAACGAATCCGCGATTCGTTTACTTTTTGCCGTTTTTACGACTGTTGCATCCGTGCCGCTGGCAAGCCTTGCCGAGCCGGGTCATGGCATTGCAATGTATGGCGAACCCGCGCTGCCCGAGGGGTTTTCCCACCTGCCCTATGCCCGCCCCGACGCGCCGAAAGGGGGGACGATTCGCCTGGCCGAGCCGGGCAGCTTCGATTCGCTCAAGCCGTGGGTTCTGGCCGGGAACCCCGTCTGGGCCGTGGGCATCCACGTCCCCGAGACGCTGATGTTCCGCTCGATCGACGAGCCTTTCACGCTTTACGGGCTGCTGGCCGAAAGCGTCGAGGCAGCGCCGGACCGCTCCTGGGTCGAGTTCACCCTGCGCCCCGAGGCGCGCTTTTCCGACGGATCGCCGGTCACGGTCGAGGACGTGATGTGGTCCTACGAGACGCTCGCGACCCAAGGGCACCCCCGCTATCACGGCGCATGGGCCAAGGTCGCAAGCATGGAGCAGACCGGCCCCCGCCAGGTCCGCTTCACCTTTACCGAGCCGGACCGCGAATTGGCGATGCTGATGGGGATGCGCCCGATCCTGAAAAAGGCCCAGTGGGAGGGCCGCGATTTCAGCCAGTCGGGGCTTGAGGTCCCCATCGGTTCCGGCGCCTATGTCGTGGCCCATGTCGATCCGGGCCGCAGCATCACCTTTCGCCGCAATCCCGATTATTGGGGCAAGGACCTGCCGGTGAATCGCGGCCTGCATAATTTCGACACCATCCGTTACGATTACTTCAGCGACGCGAACGCGATGTTCGAGGCATTCAAGGCCGGGGAAATCGACCTCTGGCGCGAGTTGGTGGCCAAGCGGTGGGAACAGAACTTCGACTTTCCCGCCGTGCGCGACGGGCGGGTGGTCAAGTCCGAGATCCCGCACGGGCGCCCCTCGGGGATCATCGGGTTGGTGATGAACATGCGCAATCCGCTGTTTCAGGACTGGCGCGTGCGGCAGGCGATGATCGAGGCCTTCAACTTCCGCTTCGTCAACATGACGCTGACCGGGGGCGAGGATGCGCGGATCACCAGCTATTTCTCGAACTCGGACCTGGGGATGGACCACGGCCCCGCCACCGGACGCGAGGCCGGGCTGCTGGCCCCCTTCGCGGATGAACTGCCCCCCGGCACCATCGAGGGCTACAACCTGCCCGAAGGAGGCGAGCGGATGCTGGACCGTGCAGGCATCAGCCGCGCGCTCGGCCTGCTGGAGGACGCGGGCTGGACGGTCGACGACAGCGGCACGCTGCGCGACGCCTCGGGGCAGCCCTTTCGTTTCGAGATCCTGCTGAACCAGTCGGGCAGCGCCATGCGCACCGCCGCCGAGACGCGCCAGATCGTCGATATCTTCACCCAGTCGCTGCGCAATATCGGCGTGACCCCGACTGTCACCCTGCTGGATTCCGCGCAATATATCGAGCGGACGAACAATTATCAGTTCGACATGACCTGGTTCGAGCGCGGGCTGTCGCTGTCGCCGGGCAATGAGCAGTTGATCTATTGGGGCGCCGACGGCATGGACCAGCCCGGCTCGCGCAACTGGATGGGGATGGATTCCCCGGCGGCCGAGGCGATGATCCGCCACATGCTGTCCGCCGGTGATGAGCAGGATTTCCTGGCCGCCACCCGCGCGCTGGACCGGATCCTGACGGCGGGCAGATACGTTATTCCCGTCAGCTACAGCCGGATTTCGCGCTTGGCCCATAAATCGGACCTGCGCTATCCTGACAGGATACCGCTTTATGGCGACTGGCCGGGATTCCTGCCGGAAACCTGGTGGAATGAGGAGAAAAAATAAAATGAGAGCAGTATTCACAGCGGCCATGCTTGCGACTTTCGCCCTTGCCGGATGCAACACCGTTGCGGGCGTGGGCGAGGATATCAGCGGCGCCGCGCGCATGGTTCAGAACGGCGTCGGCGGAGGTTACTGATGAAATGGCAGCAGGTTCAGGACAATTGGCCGGCCTTTATCGAGGTCATCACCGAAAGGTGGCCCGAAACGGATGAGGACAGCCTGGAAGAGATCGACGGCGACCAGCGCGCCTTCATCGCCTATATCGCCGAGGCGACGGGGCTGGACCCCGCCGAGGCGCGCGACGAAATCCGCAAGTGGCTGTCGGGGGAAATCCCCTCGGACGTGGTAATGGATCCGATCCACGACAACCGCTCGATGGCGCTGTCGGCCAAGTTCGTTCCCGAGGGCGAGGACGAATATGACGACGACGCCCGCTTTGGCGACGACGACGAATATCCCGACGACGGCGACTGACCCCGGTCAGGCGGCTGTGGGTCAGGCGGCCAGATCGACCCAGACGGGAACGTGGTCGCTGGGCTTTTCCATCGCGCGCTGGTCGCGGTCCACGCCCGCGTCGATCAAGAGATCCGCCGCCTGCGGGCTGAGCAGGACGTGGTCGATGCGGATGCCGTGGTCGCGCTGCCAGGCGCCACCCTGATAGTCCCAGAAGGTGAAGGGTCCGCGCTGCGCATTCAGGTTGCGCAGCCGGATCGCATCCATCCATCCCTGATATTCGATGCGCCGCAGCGCCGCCCGGCTTTCGGGCTGAAACAGCGCGTCATCCACCCATTTTTCGGGAAATGCCGCGTCGCGCGGTTGTGGAATGACGTTGTAATCGCCCAGCATGACCGTGGGCATCTCGGACAGCAGGAAGGTTTCGGCGTGGCGGCGCAGACGCTCCATCCAGGCCAGCTTGTAGTCGAACTTGGGGCCGGGGACCGGGTTGCCGTTGGGCAGATACATGCCCGCGATGCGCACCGATTGCTGGCCGGTGACGGTCGCCTCGATCCAGCGGGCCTGTTCGTCGCCATCGTCGCCCGGCAACCCGCGCGAGACGTCCTCCATCGGCAGGCGCGACAGGATCGCGACCCCGTTGAAGCCCTTCTGGCCATGCGTCTCGACGTTCCAGCCGAGGTCCGACAGGTGTTCGGTCGGAAAGCCTTCGTCCACGGTCTTGATTTCCTGCAAGACGACGACGTCGGGCTGCGCGCTTTCCAGCCAGCCGGTCAGTTGCCCGATCCGCGCGCGAATCCCGTTGATGTTGAATGTGACGATCTTCATGGCAGCGACCTTATGCCGGAACCGGGGGGTGCGCAAACACCCTTGGCGGTCAATCGGGTTTCGCGGGTGCTGTCACGATCACACGGTCGATGCGCATGGCGTCCATGTCGGCGATCTCGAAATGCCAGCCGTCATGGGTGAAGGTGTCGCCGGTGCGGGGAATCTGGCCGATAATGTGCAGGACCAGCCCGGCGACGGTGGAATAATCGCCCTCGGGCAGTTCGAAGCCTGTTTCACCCGCGAATTCGTCGGCGCTTTCGGAACCGGCGACCAGCCAGCTTCCATCGACGCGGCGGACCAGGTCGGGGTCTTCGTCCTCGACCTCGAAATCGCCGGCGATGGCTTCCAGAAGGTCCATCGTGCTGATCGTGCCCTGGAAATGGCCCAATTCGTCATAGACCAGTGCCATGCGTTCGGGGGTGCGGCGGATCAGCTCGACCACCGACATGGCGCGCGCGCTGTCCAGCACCATCGGCGCATCGCGCAGCAGCGCGGAAATGGGCGCGTCCTCGTTGCCGACCAGATCGCGGATGGCGACGACGCCCACGATATTGTCGCCCGCCCCGTCGCTGACCGGAATGCGCGAGGTGCGCGCGCGCCGCGCCTTTTCGATCACCACCTGCGGCGGGTCGTTCAGGTCCACCGTTTCCAGGTCGCGGCGATGGGTCATCATCGCCCGCGCGCTGCGGTCGGCCACGCGCATGACGCCCGCGATCATGCCACGCTCGTCGGGCAGCAGCACGCCCGCGCGGGTCGCCTCGGCGATGGTCATGCGCACGTCTTCATCGGTGATGTCGCCATCGTCGCGCGGCTTGATGCCCATCAGCCGCAGGATCAGCTTGGTCGAGTTGTCCAGCAGCCAGACCAGCGGCGTCGCGATGCGCGCGATCAGTTGCAACATCGGCGCCAGCATGGCCGAGACGGTTTCGGGCCGCGCAAGGGCGATCTGCTTGGGAACCAACTCGCCCACCACCAGCGACAGGTAGGTGATCAGCGCCACGACGATGCCCACGCCAAGCGGCGCGGCGGCGGCGGACGGCACGCCCGCCTCGGCCAGCGCTGCCGAGGCGCGCAGGCCAAGCGTCGCCCCCGAAAAGGCACCGTTCAGGATGCCGACCAGCGTGATGCCGATCTGCACCGCAGACAGGAACTGGCCGGGCGATTCGCGCAGGTGCTGCGCGATGCGCGCGCCGCGGCTGCCCTTTTCCACCATCGCGGCAAGGCGCATGGGCCGCGAGGACACCATCGCCAGTTCGGCCATCGCCAGCACGCCGTTGACGCCGGTCAGGACCAGGATCACGAGAATTTCGAATATCATCGGGTGCCGGGATCAGATTGCGAAGGACGTCCCGCAACCGCAGGAAGAGGTCGCGTTGGGATTCTCGATCGTGAAGCGCGCGCCGATCAATTCGTCGGCGAAGTCGATCACCGCACCGGCAAGGAAGGGCAGCGACACCGGATCGACGACGACCTGCTGGCCCTGTCCTTCGATGACCAGGTCGTCCTCGGCCTTGTCGTCCAGCCGGATCTCGTATTGAAAGCCCGAGCAGCCGCCGCCAAGCACCGCGACGCGCAACGGCACCGGCTGGCCGGATTCGTTGATTTCCGCCAGCCGTGCGAATGCCCGGTCTGTGACTTTGGGCGGCAGGTTCAGTGCCACGTTCATGGGGCGTTCCCGTTTCCGTCTTTGAACGCTGAATATAGGGTCGCTTCGTCACCATCGCAAGGAATACGATGTTCGCCGCCTATGCCTGCCAGACCAGCGAAAGCCGCGGCCGCCTGTGGCCCGAACGGATGTCCACCTTCCGCAGCCCCTGGCAGCGCGACCGCGACCGGATCATCCACTCCAGCGCGTTCCGCAGGCTCAAGCACAAGACGCAGGTTTTCGTCGAGCAGGACGGCGAGGCCTATCGCGGCGACTATTACCGCACCCGCCTGACCCATACGATCGAGGTGGCGCAGGTCGCCCGCACCATCGCGGGCGCGCTGGACCTGAACCCCGACCTGGCCGAGACGGTGGCGCTGGCCCACGACCTGGGACACCCCCCCTTCGGCCATACGGGCGAGGACGCGCTGGCCCAGTTGATGGCGCCCTACGGCGGTTTCGACCACAACGCGCAGGCGCTGCGGATCGTGACGCGGCTGGAACGCCATTATGCCGATTTCGACGGGCTGAACCTGACCTGGGAAAGCCTGGAAGGGATCGCCAAGCATAACGGCCCGCTTGTCGGGTCAAGCCCGACGGGTGGCCCGCTTGTCGGGACAGGCCCGACGGGTGGTCCCCTGCCCTATGCGCTGGCCGAGGTAAACGACCGTTGGGACCTCGAACTGCACACCAACGCCAGCGCCGAGGCGCAGGTGGCCGCGGTGGCCGACGACATCGCCTATAACCACCACGACCTGCACGACGGATTGCGCGCGCGGCTGTTCACCGAGGACGACCTGGCCCAGCTTCCCGTCGTGGGCGAGGCCTTCGCGCAGGTGGACGCCCTGCATCCCGGCCTTGACCCGATGCGCAGGCGGCACGAGGCGCTGCGCCGCGTCTTCGGCGTCATGGTCGAGGACGTGATCGCCGTCGCCCGCAACCGCCTGACCAGCCTGCAACCCAGCCATGTCCAGGAAATCCGCGAGATGGACGGGCCGGTCATCCGCTTTTCCAAGCCGCTTTACCAGAACCTCAAGGCGATCAAGGGGTTCCTGTTTACGCGGATGTATCGCGCACCCTCGGTCGTGGTCGAACGCAAGCGGGTGACGCAGATGCTGAACGGGCTGTTTCCGCTGTTCATGGCCGACACCGCCAGGATGCCTGAAAGCTGGCGCGAGGTCGCCGACGCCGCCGCCGACGACACCGGGCGCGCCCGCGTGGTGCTGGATTACGTCGCCGGCATGACCGACCGCTTCGCCATATCCGAGGCCGAGCGGCTGCTGGGCTGAGTTCAGGCGAAGATCAGCGCGATCCCCGCCACCGCCAGCGCCGCCCCCAGCCATGACGTGGCCGAGGGCCTGGCCCCCGTCACCGCCCACATGATCGGCAAAAGCAGCACCGGCGACAGCGAGGACAGGGTCGAGACGATCCCCACCTTGCCGCCTTGCAGCGCGAACATCAGCAACGTCATCCCCACCACCATCGCGATGAACCCCGACAGCGCCGAGATCCCCGCCAGCCGCCAGGTCAGGCGCGCGCGCTGGCGGAACGGCCCGATCGGCAGCATCATCACCGCGCTGAGGCAGATCACCGCCACGCTCACCCGGATCAGCGAGGCCACATAGGGGTCGAACCCCGTCGCCATCACCGGCCGCGCGATCAGCGACCCCGCCGCCTGCCCGGCCGCCGCGACCAGCCCGCACAGGACCCCGACCCAGACGGGGCCGCGGATCGTCTCGAAGCGATGCGATCCGGACCGGCCCGGACGGCCAAGCACCGCGATGCCCACGCCCGCCGTCGCCAGCCCGATCCCTGCGATGGCGCGCCAGGACAGCGTCTCGTCCAGCACCGCCCAACCCAGCAGCGCGGCCATCGGCGCATTCAGCGAAAACAGCGCCCCGTTGCGGCGCGGCCCCATCCGTGTCAGCGAGACGTAAAGGATCGTATCCCCGATGAAGATCCCGACCACCCCCGACAGCGCCAACGCCGCGAAATGCTGGGCCGGTATCCCGTGCAGCCGCCCGGTCGCGATCACGATGACGGCCAGCATCACGGCGACCATGCCTTCGCGCAACCGGCTGAAGCCGAAAGGCCCAAGCGTATCCGCCGCATCGCGCGACAGAACGCCGGTCGCCGCCCAGCAGAAGGCCGCCCCAAGGGCCGCGAGTTCGTGAACGGGCATGACGTTTCCCTGCTGCCTGAAGCCACCGATCTGAACCTTGGTTCGTCTCATGCGTTCGGGGAAAGGACAAGCATCAGATCGAAAGGACCGGACCGATGATCGACAAGACCGGAAGCGCCCGCTGGGAAGGCGGGCTGAAGGACGGAAAAGGCACCGTCTCGACCCAGTCGGGGGCGCTGAAGGACCAGCCCTATGGCTTTGCCACCCGCTTCGAGGACAAGCCCGGCACCAACCCCGAGGAACTGATCGGCGCCGCTCATGCCGCCTGTTTCAGCATGGCGCTGTCGATGATGCTGGGCCAGGCGGGCGTGGATGACGTGAAGATCGAGACCACCTCGAAGATCGGCCTCGAGAAGGACGGCGACGGCTTCGCCATCAAGACCGCCCATCTGGTCACTCGCGTTTCCGGCAACGGCGACCCCGCCGTGATCGAGGATTGCGCGAGACAAGCCGAAAAGGGCTGCCCCGTCAGCAAACTGCTGAACGCCGAGATCACGATGGACGTGACGGTGGGGTGAAGGGGGCGCGGGGCGGCTTGGGGGCCGCGCAGAGGGCGAGGCCGGGGGATTGGCCTTTGCCCGCTGGAGCGGCTGGGGTTGTCGTTACCCTTTCCTGTCGCAAATGAGTTGTTACGGATGCCATCGACCACACTCAGACTGAACATGCCGCAATGGCAGGGCGGCGATGAACCCGCCTATCGCTTCGGCGCCGAATTGCTGCGCTGGCTGGCGCCACACCATGACGGCCCCGAGGAAACGGTGGCGGTTCCCGAGCCGGATGGCAGCGCGCCGCGGCTTGATCAGGGCATCAAATGGCGCGATGCGCTGCTGGCGCAGGCGCGTGCGGCCCGCGCCGCCATCGAGCGCCATGATCCCGACCGCATCGTTACCCTTGGCGGGGATTGTCTGGTCGATCTGGCCCCCATCGCCTACCTTGGCCGCAAATACGGCGACGGGCTGGGTGTCCTCTGGATCGACGCCCATCCCGACGTGATGAGTGCGGTCGAATTTCCCCATGCCCACGCCCATGTGCTGGCCATGCTGCTTGGCCGGGGCGACGCGGATTTCACCGCCGAGGTGCCGGTGAAACTGGCCGCCCCGCGCGTGATGATCGCCGGCATGCAGGGCTGGAACCAGACCGAAGGCCCGATCCTGAAGGAACTGGGCCTGCGCCACATTCCCGCCGCCGATCTGGCCGAGACCAGCCAGCCGGTCCTTGACTGGATCGCGCGCGAAGGGATCACGCATCTGGCGGTGCGTTTCGACCTGGACGTGCTGGACCCGGCGCATTTCTCGCCGCTGCTGTTCAACCGGCCGGATGCCGCGACGGATGCCTTTGCGGGGATCGAGCAGGGCCGCATGCGGCTGGAACAGGTGGTGCGGCTGCTGAAGGATACGGGCGCGGCGGCGGATATGGTCGGCCTCGCCATTGCCGAGCATCTGCCTTGGGACATGCTGCGCCTGAAGAACAGCCTCGCCGAACTGCCGATCATGAAGGCATGAAGCCTGCTTAAACCATCATCTCTTTCGTCGCCGTCAGCCGCAACTCGGGATGGTCGCGTTCCACCCGGTCGATGTCCCATTGCAGGCGCGTCAGATAGACCAGATCGCCGTCGTGGTCGGTTGCCATGTGCTGCTTGTTGGCATTGGCGAAACTTTCGATCTTGTCCTTCGGCCCCGCAAGCCAGCGCGCGCTGGTGAATTGCGAGGACTCCAGCCGCACGGGCAGGCCATATTCGATCTCGATCCGGCTGGCGAGGACGTCGAATTGCAGCGCGCCCACCACGCCGACGATGAAGCCCGAGCCGATCATCGGCTTGAAGACCTTGGCCGCGCCTTCCTCGGCGAATTGCATCAGGGCCTTTTCCAGATGCTTGGCCTTCATCGGATCGCCCGCGCGCACGGTTTGCAGCAGTTCGGGCGCGAAGCTGGGGATGCCGGTGAAGCGCAGCGCCTCGCCCTCGGTCAGCGCGTCGCCGATGCGAAGCTGGCCGTGGTTCGGGATGCCGATGATGTCGCCCGCCCATGCCTCGTCGGCCAGTTCGCGGTCGGCGGCCAGGAACAGCACCGGGTTCGACACTGCCATCGGCTTCTTCGTGCGCACATGGGTCAGCTTCATCCCGCGCTGGAAGTGCCCCGAGGCCATGCGCACGAAAGCCACCCGGTCGCGGTGCTTGGGGTCCATATTGGCCTGCACCTTGAAGACGAAGCCCGCGACCTTGCCTTCTTCGGGCGCGATCTGGCGGGTCGCGGTATTCTGCGGCTGCGGCTGCGGCCCAAACGCCCCGATGCCGTTCATCAATTCGCGCACGCCGAAGCTGTTGATCGCGCTGCCGAACCAGATCGGGGTCATATGCCCCTCGCGGAAGGCCCTGATGTCGAAAGCGGGCAGAAGCTCGCGCGCCATCTCGATTTCCTCGCGCAGCCGCATCAGCATGTCGGCGGGGATATGGTCGGCCAGTTTCGGGTCGTCCAGCCCGCTGATCTGCACCGTTTGCGCGACCTTGTTGCGGTCGGCGCGGTCCATCAGTTCCAGCCGGTCGTTCAGCAGATCATAAGCCCCAAGGAAATCGCGGCCCGAGCCGATGGGCCAGCTTGCGGGCGCCACGTCGATGGCCAGGTTCTCCTGGATCTCGTCGATGATCTCGAAGGTGTCGCGCGCCTCGCGGTCCATCTTGTTGCAAAAGGTCAGGATCGGCAGGTCGCGCAGGCGGCAGACCTCGAACAGCTTGCGGGTCTGTGATTCGACGCCCTTGGCCCCGTCGATGACCATGATCGCCGCGTCCACGGCGGTCAGGGTGCGATAGGTGTCCTCGGAAAAGTCGCTGTGGCCCGGCGTATCGACCAGATTGAAACGGAATCCCTCGTATTCGAAGGACATGGCCGAGGCGCTGACCGAGATCCCCCGGTCCTGCTCCATCTTCATGAAGTCCGAGCGCGTCCGCCGCGCCTCGCCCTTGGCGCGGACCTGTCCGGCCATCTGGATCGCACCGCCGAAAAGCAGGAACTTCTCGGTCAGGGTGGTCTTGCCGGCATCCGGGTGCGCGATGATCGCGAAGGTCCGGCGGCGGGCGATTTCGGGCGGGAGTTCGGGACGGTTGCTCATGGCAGGCGTTTACAGCCTGCCGGGGGGCGACTCAATCGCGATATGGGCCAGAAAGAACTTTGACGGCAAAAGAAAGGCTTGTAGCGTTTCAGGGTAACGAGTCGCGGAGAATGGGTCATGGCCGAACAGGATGCGGGCAAGGAATCGAAGCCCCGGAACAGGGCCGTTGCGGCGTGGCTGAAACCCATCGGCGGGTCGTTGGGAAAGCTCGGCAGGCAATTTCGTGAAAATCCGGTCGGTGCGGCAATATGGACGGGCCTCGCCATGATCTTCACCGCAGCAATCAGCAGCGTCGTCAGCCTTGGCATCGACGAGGCATGGTCGGGTCCGGCGCGCGAAGAGGCCGAGGCCCGCCAGATCATCATTGAAGAGCGCACCGGGCGGATAGACGAAGGAGTCACGACCCTTCACGCGACGCTGGCCGCGCTGCAATCGGCACAAAGCGAGGCCGATTTCCAGGCCTTCGGGCAAGAGGCGCAGCGTCTGGTCGAACAGATCGAACAGCTTTCGCCGCTGCTGGAACAGGCGTCGTCGGAAAGCTCGGCCCAGCTTGCCCTTCTGCGGCAGCAGACACTGGCGCAATCGGGCGTGACCACCGCTTCGGCGCTGCAACTGGCCTATGGCGGTTCGGCAACCATCTGCGGCGAGTTCCTGCTGGCCGTCCGTCCCACGAGCCGGTCGGCTGCCGCTCATCTGGTTCTCAGCCGCCACGGTGAATCCACCAGCGAAAGCCGGGCCGAAATCGGCGATTCGATCACGATGGCCACGCCCCGGCGCACCGCCGTCGCCACCGTCACCGGCTTCGGACTTGGCCCCGATGGCAATCTGGTCGGGATCAATTTCGACTGCCTGCCCGGCACCTAGACGAACTGCTCGCGCGTCAGCCGTTCCTCAAGCCCATGTCCGGGGTCGAACAGCAGGCGGTGGCGGGTGGCCTCGTCCGAGCGCACCTCGACCCAGCGGACCGAACTGACGCCGCGCGAATCGGCATCGGCCATCACCGGGCGCTTGTCGGGTTGCAGCACGTCGAAGCGCACCACCGCGCCCTTGGGCAGGATCGCGCCACGCCAGCGGCGTGGGCGAAAGGCCGCGATCGGCGTCAGCGCCAGCACGTCCGAACCGATGGGCAGGATCGGCCCGTTGGCGGAATAGTTGTAGGCGGTCGAACCGGCGGGCGTGGACAGGATCAGCCCGTCGCAGACCAGTTCCTCAAGGCGCACGCGCCCGTCGATGCTGATCTTCAGCCGCGCCGCCTGGGAACCCGCGCGCAGCATCGAGACCTCGTTGATGGCAAGGCCGCGATAGATCTCGCCGGTCGCGGCCTCGGCGGTCATGGCCAGCGGGTTGATGACGGTTTCCTCGGCGGCGGCGATGCGTTCGGGCAGGCCGGTGACGTCATATTCGTTCATCAGAAAGCCGATGGTGCCGCGATTCATGCCATAGACCGGCAGATCGTGGCCGCGGTGCATGACGTTCAGCATCAGCCCGTCGCCACCAAGCGCGACGATCACCTGGGCCTGGTCCAGCCCGCTCTGGCCATAGCGGCCTTGCAGCACGCGCAGCGCGGCGTCCGAAGTCTCGGTCCCGCTTGAGATGAAATGCATTTTCATGCGCGCCATCATGCCCCGCCCGCGCCGCAGCGCAAGCCGCTTTCTGGCACTGGCCTGATTTCCGGCACTGGTCTGAAAACGGCGCTGGTAGGGCCAATCGGACTTGAACCGATACTCCGTTAGGAAGCAGATTTTGAATCTGCCGTGTCTACCATTCCACCATGGCCCCAGGGGCACCATTTTCCGGCCCGGTTTCGGACCCTGCGTGGCAGATATACTATCCGAAACGGCCAGCGCAAGCCAAGACGAACAAGACCCTTGCGCGAGGCGGTGAAAATTCTTACCCCGGCGCCTTGCGCTTGGCCCGCATGAATGTAATATCATCACAATCCACCGACCCAGCCCGCTGCCCCTGATGCATGACCACTGCGACATATCCCCGACGGCCACGGATGCCGTGATCCGCATGGCCGACCTGACCGTCGGCTATGGCAGCCATCCGGCCATCCATCACATGAATTGCGCGCTGCAACCGGGTTCGCTGACGGCCATCGTCGGGCCGAACGGGTCGGGCAAATCGACGCTGATCAAATCCATCACCGGCCTGCTGAAACCCATGAGCGGGCGCTGCCTTCGCCCCAAGGGCGTCAGCCTTGCCTACCTGCCCCAGCAATCCGAGCTGGACCGCAGCTTTCCGGCGCGGGTGATCGACCTCGTTTCACTTGGGCTGTGGCCGCGCCGGGGCTTGCTGGGGCGCCACACCGCGCAGGACAAGGCGGCGGTCGCCGGGGCGCTCGAAGCCGTCGGGCTGGCGGGCTTTGAAAAGCGGCCCATCGACAGCCTGTCGGGCGGGCAGTTGCAAAGGGCGCTGTTCGCGCGGGTGCTGGTGCAGGACGCCGACGTGATCTTGCTGGACGAGCCTTTCAACGCGGTCGATGCCAAGACCATCGGCGACCTGCTGGCCCTGATCGCGCGCTGGCATGCCGAGGGCCGCACGGTCGTCACCGTCGCCCATGACCTCGACCTGGTGCGCGCGCATTTCCCGCAGGCGATGCTGCTGGCGCGCCGCCTGATCGCATTCGGCCCCACGGCGCAGGTGGTGACCCCCGAAAACATGCGCCGCGCCCGCCAGTTCCAGGAGGCATGGGACGAAAGCGCGCCCTGGTGTTCGGCGGACGGCAAGCTGCACGGCCACGCGCCCGCGCTGGTCCCGGCGGACAAGGCCGCGTGATGGCCGACCTGCTGCTGGCCCCTTTCGTCGAATTCGCCTTCATGCAGCGCGCGCTGCTGGGGGCCTTGCTGCTGTCGCTGTCGGCCTGCCCGGTCGGCGTCTTCCTGATGCTGCGGCGCATGAGCCTGACCGGCGACGCCATGTCCCATGCCATCCTGCCCGGTGCGGCGGCGGGCTTCCTGCTCTACGGGCTGGAGATCGTGCCCATGACCATCGGCGGGCTGATCGCCGGGGCGCTGGTCGCCGTGGGCGCGGGCGCGGTCGCGCGGCTGACCGTGCAGAAAGAGGATGCCTCGATGGCGGCCTTCTACCTGATCTCGCTGGCGATCGGGGTGGTGATGGTGTCCTTGCGCGGGTCCAGCGTCGATCTGATGCATGTGCTGTTCGGCACGGTGCTGGCGCTGAACGACGCGGCGCTGGTGCTGATCGCGCTGGTCGCGGGGGTCACGCTGGCCATGCTGGCCGTCTTCTGGCGCGCGCTGGTCGCGGAATGCCTGGACCCCTTGTTCCTGCGCTCGGTTTCCCGGCTGGGAACGCCTGCGCATTTCATTTTCCTGGGGCTGGTGGTCATCAACCTTGTTGCCGGTTTCCAGGCGCTTGGCACCCTGCTTTCGGTCGGGCTGATGGTGCTGCCCGCCGCCGCCGCGCGCTTCTGGGTCAACGACGTGATGGGGATGAGCGCGCTGGCCGTCGCCATCGGCATCGTTTCCTCGGTCTCGGGGCTGCTGCTGTCCTACCACGCCTCGCTGCCCTCGGGGCCTGCGATCATCCTGTCGGCGGGGGTGGTCTATATCCTCTCGGTCCTGCTGGGCAGGCGGGGGGTGATCGCGACCAACCTGCCGCGCCGCAAGCACCGCACCGCCTGACAATCGAAAGGTCATGCCGATGAGAAACCTGATTGCCGCCGTCATTTCATGTTATGCTATAACGTATCCTATTATGGCCGCCGCACAAGAGCGGCCCAAGGTCGTCGCCACCTTCTCGATCATCGGCGACATGGCGCGGCAGGTCGGCGGCGAGGGGATCGACCTGACCGTGCTTGTCGGCCCCAATTCGGACGCCCATGTCTATGAACCCCGCCCCGCCGATGCCATCGCGCTGGCCCGCGCCGATGTCGTGCTGTCGAACGGGCTGATGTTCGAGGGTTTCCTGACCCGCCTGATCGAGGCCAGCGGAACCGACGCGCAACTGGTCGAACTGTCCCAGGGCGCACAGATCCTGGACGATCCGGCGGGCGGGCATTACCATTACAGCGGTGACCGGGCGATCTTCCACGCGGCGCCGCAGGACCCCCATGCCTGGCAATCACTCGCCAATGCGCAGGTCTATGCCGAAAACATCGCCGACAGCCTTTGCCAGGCCGATGCGCAGGGTTGCGACACCTATCGCGGCAACGCCGAACGCTACATCCGGGAATTGCAGGCGCTGGACGCCGAGATCCGCGAGGCCATCGACGCCATCCCCCCCGAGCGCCGCACGGTCGTCGTCGCCCATAACGCCTTTCGCTATTACCAGGACGCCTACGGCGTGACCTTCCTGTCCCCGCAGGGCGTTTCCACCGAATCCGAGGCATCTGCCGCCGATGTCGCCGGCCTGATCCGCCAGATCCGCGAAACCGGGGCGGGCGCGGTCTTCGGCGAAAACATCTCGGATGCGCGGCTGATCCAGCGCATCGCCGCCGAGGCGGGGCTGGAACTCGCCGGCACGCTTTATTCCGACGCGCTGTCCGATCCCGAGGGCGAGGCGCCCGATTACATCCAGATGATGCGCCACAACACCCGATCCATCACCGCAGCCCTGCAACCCCGCTGAGCCACGCCTTCAAACGGAGATGAAGATGAAAAGACTGATCCTTGCCAGCACGGCCCTTGCCCTTGGCCTCGGCCCCGCGCTGGCCGATGACCAGGTGACCGCATGGCGGCTGTTCGTGGCCGACCATGCCGAACCCGTCGTCCATGCCATCGACGCGCTGGAAGGGCGCATTATCGAAAGCTTCGATCTGTCCGGTCCCGCGACCCTGCATCGCAGCGACAGCGGGCAGGCCGTCTATGCCGTGCAGGGACCGGCGGGCCAGGTCGCGACCATCGCCAGCGGCATCGCCTTCCACGACCACGGCGACCATGCCGACATCGACCTTGACGAGCCGCGCCTGACCGGCGCCACCTTCACCGGCCAGCGCCCGTCGCATTTCGTCGAACACCACGGGCAATGGGCCGCCTTCTTCGACGGCGACGGCGCCGCGCAGGTCTTTGCCGAAACCGACGCACTCGAGGGCAAGGCCGAACCGCGGCTGGTCGATGCAGGCCAGCCCCACCACGGCGTCGTCATCCCGCTGGGCGATCTGGACCTGGTGTCGGTGCCCAACCCCGAGGACCCCTCGCAACCGCCGGTCGGCGTCAGGCTGGTGGACCGCGAGGGCAACCAGGCCGGTGACACCACCGAATGCGTGGGCCTGCATGGCGAGGCATCGTCGGGCAACCTGATCGCGCTTGGCGGCTGCCCGGACGGCATCCTGATCCTGCGCATGGGCGCCGAGGGACCGCAGATCCAGCCGCTGAACATCGGCGGCGCATTGCCCGAGGGCCGCATCTCGACCCTGATCGGCGGGCGCGGGTTGCAGTATTTCATGGGCAACCACGGCCCGCAGGCCATCGTCCTGATCGACCCGAACGAGGAGCCCGCCTTCCGCCGGATCGAACTGCCGACGCGCCGCGTCCATTTCGCCGTCGATCCGATCCGCGCACGCTTCGCCTATGTCTTCACCGAGGACGGCCAGCTTCACCAGATCGACGTGATCGAGGGGGAAATCGCCCGTTCGCTGCGCGTCACCGACCCCTATTCGATGGACGGCCATTGGGGCGATCCGCGCCCGCGCGTGGCGGTCGCCGGTGATTGGGTCCTCGTCACCGATCCGCTGTCCTCGCGCATCCACCGGATCGACGCCGAAAGCTTCGAGGTGACGGGCGAAATCGCGGTCGAGGGCGCGCCCTTCAACATCGTCTCGGTCGGCGGCACCGGAGTCGACCACGACCACGACCACGACCACGACCACGACCACGACCACGACCACGACCACGACCAC
>NZ_CAMEFG010000022.1 GCF_945915435.1 uncultured Paracoccus sp.
CGACGTGATGAAATGCGACGCCATCCTGGAAATCCCGAACGCCAAGGGCATCCACGGGCTGCGCCCGCAGAAATGGCCGCGCACCGATTACATCTTCTGCAACGGCGAGGACGAGGCACCGCTGATCAACGACGGCTCGACGATGGAGGACCTGTCCACCTACGTCAACATCTTCACCGCCGTCGCCGCCGATGCGATGGAAGTGGCGTGGCAGGTGAAGGTTTCGGGCAACCTCGACAACTGCGACGCGGATTATGAAGGCAAATGGGCCTTCTCGACCAGCTACAACTCGGAAATGGGCATGACGCTGGCCGAGATGACCGAGGCCGAGATGGACCACGTCGTCGTCTTCAACATCGCCGAGATCGAGCGCGCCATCGAGGCCGGGGAATACGAGGAAATCAACGGCTGCAAGGTCGTGGACGGGCGCAAGGAAGCGAATAGCAAGTTCACCCGCTATATCCCCATCGCCAACAACCCGCACGGCTGCAACATGGCGCCGGACCGCAAGCACCTGTGCGTCGCGGGCAAGCTGTCGCCGACCGTGACCGTGCTGGACGTGACGAAATTCGACGCGATCTTCGACGAGGATGCCGATCCGCGCAGCGCCGTGGTGGCCGAGCCTGAACTGGGCCTCGGGCCGCTTCACACCGCCTTCGACGGGCGGGGCAACGCCTATACCTCGCTGTTCCTGGACAGCCAGGTGGTCAAGTGGAACATCGAGGACGCGATCCGCGCCTATAACGGTGAATCCGTCGATCCGATCAAGGACAAGATCGACGTCCATTATCAGCCCGGCCACCTGAAAACGGTGATGGGCGAGACGCTGGACGCCAAGAACGACTGGCTGGTCTGCCTGTGCAAGTTCTCGAAGGACCGTTTCCTGAACACCGGCCCGCTGAAGGCGGAAAACGACCAGTTGATCGACATCTCGGGCGACCGGATGGTGCTGGTCCACGACGGCCCGACCTTTGCCGAACCCCATGACGCGATCGCGGTCGATCCCTCGATCATGGACATCAAGTCGGTCTGGGAACGCGATGACCCGATGTGGGCCGAAACCCGCGCGCAGGCCGAGGCCGACGGCGTCGATATCGACGAATGGGCCGAAGAGGTGATCCGCGACGAAAGCGACCCGACCAAGGTGCGCGTCTACATGTCCAGCGTGGCGCCGAACTTCAGCCTCGAAACCTTCGAGGTGAACGAGGGCGACGAGGTGACGGTGATCGTCACCAACCTGGACGAGATCGACGACCTGACCCACGGCTTCACGATGGGCGATCACGGCGTCGCGATGGAGGTCGGGCCGCGCCAGACCGCATCCGTCACCTTCGTCGCCGCGAAACCGGGGGTCTACTGGTATTATTGCCAGTGGTTCTGCCACGCGCTGCACATGGAAATGCGCGGCCGCATGTTCGTGCGCCCGAAGGAAGCCTGAGCCATGCGCCTGTTGCCCGCCCTGATGCTGCTGATCCTGTCCCTTCCGCTTGCGGCGGAGGAAATCCGGGTCGTGCCGGGGGCGGGCACGCTTGCCGATGCCATCGCCGGGGCCGCACCCGGCGATGTGCTGCACCTGCAAGGCGGGGCCTATCCCGGCCCCGTCACCATCGACCGCCCCCTGACCATCACCGGCCCGCGCGAGGCGGTGGTGGACGGCGAAGGCCAGGGCACCGTCATCACCATCGAGGCGCCGGGCGTCACGCTGACGGGTTTCACCGTCACCGGATCGGGCCACCGGAACGAGGACCTCGACGCCGGGGTCAAGATCCTGCGCGAGGCACACCGAGCCCGGATCGAGGGGCTGCTTGTCACCGGCAACATGCACGGCATCGACATCCACGGCGGCCACGATGCCCGCGTCATCGGCAATGAGATCATCGGCACCCGAAACCCGCGCATGAACGAACGCGGCAACGGCGTCTATGTCTGGAACAGCCCCGGCGCGCTGGTTCAGGGCAACCTGATCCGCTACGGCCGCGACGGGATCTTTTCCAACACCAGCAAGGACAGCACCTATCGCGGCAATACCTTCCTGGACCTGCGTTTCGCCGTGCATTTCATGTATACCCACCGCACCGAGGTGACGGGCAACATATCCATCGGCAACCATCTGGGCTTTGCCATCATGAACTCGGACCGGGCGGTGGTGCGCGACAATATCAGCCTTGGCGACCGCGAACACGGGGTCATGCTGAACTATACCAACAACTCCGACATCGCGGGCAATCTGGTGCGCGGCGGCACGAAGAAATGCCTCTTCATCTACAACGCCCACAAGAACCTGATCTGGGATAACCGCTTTCAGGATTGCGGCATCGGCATCCATTTCACCGCCGGGTCGGAACGCAACGTGCTGACCGGCAACGCCTTCATCGCCAACCGCGAGCAGGTGAAATACGTCGGCACCCGCCACATGGAATGGAGCCATGAGGGGCGCGGCAATTTCTGGTCCGACCATCCGGCGTTCGACCTGAACGGCGACGGGGTGGCCGACAGCTTCTATCGCCCCAACGACCTGATGGACCAGATCCTGTGGTCGCAGCCCGCCGCCGCCCTGCTGACCGGCAGCCCCGCCGTCCAGCTTGTCCGCTGGAGCCAGTCCAGCTTTCCCGCGACCCTGCCCGGCGGCGTGCGCGACTCTGCCCCCCTGATGCGCCCATTGACGATTGCGGTGCCCGGTGACGCCCTGCCGCTCGAGGCAGCCGCCGCCGGACGCTGGACCCAAGGAAACCATGATGACATCGACCCTGAAAATCTCGGCGCTCACTAAACGCTTCGGCCCGGTCGAGGCGCTGCGCGAGGTCTCGCTGGACCTTGCGCCGGGGATGCGCGCGGCGCTTCTGGGCCATAACGGCGCGGGCAAATCGACGATGATGAAGATCATCCTCGGGCTGATCCCTTTCGATGCGGGCGGGGTTCAGGTCTGCGGCGCGGCCCCCGGCTCGCCGCAGGCGCGGGCGCGCGTGGCCTATCTGCCCGAAAACGTCGCCTTCCATCCGGCCCTGACGGGCGAGGAACAGATCCGCCAATACCTGTCCCTGCGCGGCGAAAATCCGCGCCAGGCGCCCGACCTGCTGGCACGGGTCGGGCTGGCCGATGCGCGGGCCCGCCGGATCGGCACCTATTCCAAGGGGATGCGCCAGCGCGTCGGCCTTGCCCAGACCCTGATCGGACGCCCGCAACTGCTGGTGCTGGACGAGCCGACCTCGGGGCTGGACCCGGTGTCGCGGCGCGATTTCTACGAATTGCTGGACGGGCTGGCGGCGGATGGCGCCTCGATCCTGCTGTCCAGCCATGTGCTGACCGAGGTCGAGGCGCGCACCGACCGCATCCTGATCCTGTCCGGCGGGCGGCTGGTGGCCGAGGGCACGCTGCCCGACCTGCGCGCCCGCGCCGCCCTGCCGGTCGCGCTGACGATCCGCCCCGCAGCGGGGGCCGATGCCGCGCTGGCCACGGCCCTGCCGCAGGCCGCGCGGGGGCCGGACGGGCTGCTGCGCCTGACCTGCACGCAGGATGAAAAGCTGCCGCTGCTGGCGCGGATCACCGCATTGGGCGGGCAGGTCGCCGATCTGGACGTGATCCCGCCCAGCCTCGAAGACATCTACAGCCATTTCAGCAAAAGGGACGGGCAATGAGCCGCATCCTCGCCATCGCGGGCGCCGAGTTCCGCATCGCGCTCCGCAACCGCTGGGTCGCCATCGCCACGCTGATGATGGTGCTTTTCGCGCTGGTGCTGGCCGCCGCAGGGGCCGCGCCGACCGGCGATATCGGCGCCGACCGGCTGTCGGTCACGGTCGCCTCGCTGACCTCGCTTTCGGTCTATCTGGTGCCGCTGCTGGCCCTGCTGATGAGCTTCGACGCCCTTGCCGGAGAGGTCGAGCGCGGCACCCTGCCCCTGCTGCTGACCTATCCGATCTCGCGCTTGCAGATCCTGCTGGGCAAGCTGATCGCGCATCTGGCGATCCTCGCGCTGGCCTGCGGGCTTGGCTATGGCGCGGCGGCGGGGCTGGCGCTGTGGTCCGATCCGGGGGCGCTCGCGGGGCTGGCCTCGCTGTGGCGGCTGGTCTGGTCCTCGGTCGTGCTGGGGGCGACCTTCCTTGGCGCGGGCTATGCGCTGTCTGCGCTGTCGCGGCGACCCTCGGGGGCTGCGGGGCTGGCGATCGGGCTGTGGCTGGGCGTCGTCGTGCTTTACGACCTGGCGCTCTTGGCGCTGATCGTGTCGGACGGGGGCGGCGCACTGACCACCCGCGCCCTGCCCGTCGCCCTGCTGGCCAATCCCGCCGACGCCTTCCGCCTGTTCAACCTTGCCGCGGCCGAGGCCGTCGCCGCGGCGGGCGGCATCAACAGCGCGGCGGGGGCGATTCCGCTGTGGCAATCCGCCGCCTCGATCCTTCTCTGGCCGCTGGCGGGCATCCTGCTGGCATGGGCCGCCTTCCGAAAGGTCACGCCATGAAAACCGCGCCGCTTCTGCTGATCGCCCTGCTGGCCCTTGCCGCCTGCCGTCAGGACGAGGTCGCGCAGGACACCACCCCGCAGGAAATGACCGCCGAAACGCTGGGCCATTATTGCCAGATGAACCTGCTGGAACATCCCGGCCCCAAGGCGCAGGTCCATCTGGAAGGGATGCCGCCGCTGTTCTTCAGCCAGGTCCGCGACGCCATCGCCTATGCGCGCGGACCCGAACAGGTCGCCCCGATCCTTGCCATCCACGTCAACGACATGGGGGCTGCGGGCGCAAGCTGGGACGAACCGGGCGAAGGCAACTGGATTGTGGCCGACGACGCCTTCTTCGTCCTGGGTTCCGCGCGCGAGGGCGGCATGGGCGCGCCCGAGACCGTGCCCTTTTCCAGCCTTGAGGCCGCCGAAACCTTCGCCGCGCGCGAGGGCGGGCAGATCCTGCCGCTGGCCCGGATCACCGACGACATGGTGCTGACCCCGGTCGAGACCGGCGATCCCGGCGAGAACGACGACGATTATCTGCGCCGCCTGCGCGCCCTGACCCCATCGGAAAGCTAGACCCATGCGCCTGACCCGCCGCCGCCTGATCGCCATTTCCGCCGCTGCCGCTTTCCTGCCCGCCGTGGCCCGCGCCCGCCCGCCTGCTCGGGTCTGGACCGGGCAGGCGTTGGGGGCGCGCGCCTCGATCCGCCTGGACCACCCCGACGCCCTCGCCATCGCCGCCCGCGCGCTGGCCGAGATCGAGCGGCTGGAGGGCATCCTCAGCCTCTATCGCGCGGACAGCGCGCTTTCGCGGCTGAACCGCGACGGGCGGCTGGCCGCGCCGCCGTTCGAACTGCTGGAATGCCTGTCCATCTGCGCCGCCGTCCACCGCGCCAGCACCGGGCGCTTCGATCCCACGGTCCAGCCGCTGTGGCAGCTATGGGCCGAGGCCGCCATCGCGGGCCGCCGCCCCGGCGATGCGCAGATCGAGACGGTCCTTCGACGCACCGGCTGGGGTGGCGTGACCATCGGCGCGGATGCGATCACCCTGCGTCCCGGCATGGCGCTGACGCTGAACGGCGTCGGTCAGGGCTATGTCGCCGACCGCATCGCCCTGCTGCTGGAAGCCGAGGGGCTGACCGATATCCTGATCGACACGGGCGAGTTCCGCGCGCTTGGCGGCCAACCCGGCGGCGGGGCATGGCCGGTGAAACTGGCGGCGGGCGGATCGGTCGGGCTGCGCCAGCGCGCGTTGGCGACATCCGCCCCGCTTGGCACCTGCTTCGATGCGCAGGGGCGCGACGGCCATATCCTCGACCCCCGCAGCGGTCGGCCCGTGCGGGCGGGCTGGCGCGAGATCACCGTCTCGGCCCCTTCCGCCGGGCTGGCCGACGCGCTGACCACCGCCGCCTGCGCGATGCCGGACGAGGCGGGGCTGCGCGCCATGATCGCGGGCTTTGACGGGGCAAGGCTCGAGGCCGCCCACCGCGCCTGACCCCTTCCCCCGGCGCCGCGCACCATCCTATGATCGCAACAAGGGGACATGAGAGAGAAGAATCATGGATGACAAGCGGCTGGCGTGGACGCGCAACGATACGATCTGGATGCTCAGCCTGTTCGGCACCGCGGTCGGCGCGGGCATCCTGTTCCTGCCGATCAATGCCGGGATCGGGGGATTCTGGCCGCTGGTCGCGATGACCCTGCTGATCGGGCCGATGACCTACCTGTCCCATCGCGGGCTGGCGCGCTTCGTCTGTTCGGGCAGCCGCCCCGATGCCGACATCACCGAGGTCGTGGCCGAGCATTTCGGACCCCGCGCCGGGCAGTTCATCACCGTGCTGTATTTCCTGGCGATCTATCCCATCGTGCTGATCTACGGGGTCGGCATCACCAATACCGTCGGCAGCTTCATGGAAAACCAGATGGGCATGGCGCCGCCGCCGCGCTGGATCCTGTCGGGGGTGCTGATCGCGGCGATGATGGTGGTGATGATCGCGGGCGAAAGGATCATGCTGGTCGCGACGCAATGGCTGGTCTATCCGCTGGCCGCGATCCTGGTCTTTCTGTCGCTGTATCTGATCCCAAGCTGGAACCTGGCCGCGGTCAGGCAGTTCACGCCGATGGGCACGGCGCTGTCCACGATCTGGCTGACGCTGCCGGTGCTGATCTTTTCCTTCAACCATTCGCCCGCGATCTCGCAATTCTCGGTCGCGATGCGGCGCGATTACGGGGCGGACGGGCCGGCCAAGGCCGACCGGATCCTGCGCAACACCTCGGCCATGCTGGTCGGCTTCGTGATGCTGTTCGTCTTTTCCTGCGTGCTGTCGCTGACGCCCGAACAACTGGCCGAGGCCAAGGCGCAGAACCTGCCGGTGCTGTCCTACCTGGCCAATGCGCATGGCAGCAGCTTCGTTTCGATCTTCGGGCCGCTGATCGCCTTCGCCGCCATCGTCTCGTCCTTCTTCGGCCATTATCTTGGCGCGGCCGAGGGGCTGAAGGGCATCCTGCGCGGCAGGACCGGACGGGTGGCGGCAGGGCCGGGGTTGGACCGGATGATTGCGGTCTTCATCTTTCTGACCACCTGGGGGGTGGCGGTCGTCAACCCCTCGATCCTGGGGATGATCGAGACGCTGTCGGGTCCCGTCATCGCGGCCATCCTTTACCTGATGCCGATGTATGCGATCGGCAAGGTGCCCGCGCTGGCGCAATATCGCGGGGCGCTGTCGAATGTCTTCGTGACGGTTTCGGGGTTGGTCGCGGTCAGCGCGATCCTTTACCTGATGTTCTGACGGCGCGGCAAGGAAGGGGGGCGCTGCCCCCCATCCCCGTGCCGGGGATTCCCCCCGGGGTATTTGGATGATGAAGAATTTCCGGGCCGTTCGCGGATGAGGCCAGGCTGATCGTTGTCCCAAGCGGCCATCGCCGCCTGTGCGGACCGATGGCGGGGTTCAGCCATCCATGACCTTGCGCCAGTATTCGTCGGCGCGCTTTTCGAATGTGGCGGCGTCGCGGGCGTCGCTTTGGTAGAGCGTGCCGGGCGGGACCTGCGAATATTCCTGTTCGACCCAGCCGCGCGGGTCCTTGTGGGGCAGGCGGTAACCGGTATGGCCCAGGGCCTCGGCCCCCTTGTAATGCGCGTCCCGCAGGTGCAGCGGCACCGGGGCGGGCGGGGTCGAGGTGACCAGTTGCAGCGCCGCCGCGATGCCGCGCGAGGACGAGGCCGATTTCGGCGCCCGCGCGATATGCAGGGCCGCATGGGCCAGCACGATCTGCGCCTCGGGGTAGCCGATCCTTTCCACCGCCTGCGCCGCCGCCACTGCCGTCTGCAACGCGCTGTTGTCGGCCAGCCCGACATCCTCGGACGCATGGATCATGATGCGCCGGGCGATGAAGCGCGGATCCTCGCCTCCGTGGATCAGGCGGGCCAGCCAGTAGAGCGTCGCGTCAGGATCGGAACCCCGCATCGACTTGATGAAGGCCGAGACCACGTCATAATGCGCATCGCCCGAGCGGTCATGATTGATGGGGGCGCTGGCATAGGCTTCCTTGATCATCGCGTCCGTCACCGGGCCGTCATGGCCAAGCGCCAGGCTTTCCAGCGTGGTCAGCGCGCGGCGCGCATCGCCGCCGGATCGGCCCGCGACAAGGCGGACCTGTTCAGGCGTCATCGCCACCCCCGGCAGGTGGTCCAGCCCGCGCTGCACGACCTTTTCCATATCCTCGATGGACAGCGGTTCCAGCTTGAGGATGGTCGAGCGCGAGACCAGCGCGGGCGTCAGCACGTGATAGGGGTTGCCGGTGGTCGCGCCGATGAAATCGGCCGTGCCGTCCTCGCAGATCGCCAGCAGCTCGTCGGTCTGGGTCGCGGAAAACCGCTGCACCTCGTCCACGAAGATCAAGAGCGGGTTCATCCGCGCCTCATCCGCCAGCCTGCGCAGATCGGCGACCCCGGCGCGGGTGGCGTTCAGCGGGCGGAAGCCCTTGCCCAGCATGTTGCCCACCGCCCGCGCGATCGAGGTCTTGCCGATGCCCGGCGGGCCGTAGAGGATGACGCTGCCAAGCGCCCCCGCCGCGATCCGCCGCCGCAGGATCGAGCCGGGCGCGGTCAGCGCATCCTGCCCGATCACCTCGTCCAGCGTGGCGGGGCGCAAGGCCGCCGCCAGCGGCATCCGGCCCTTGCGCGGGGCGGCGTCGAAAAGATCGCTCATGCCGGTATCCTGATGTGCGTGTTTTGTTCCGGGTATCAGGAAGGCCGGATGCCTGCAAGGAACCCGCCGGCCCATCGCCGGTTGAGCCTGAGGCAACCGGCAAGGGGACATGACAGCACGCGCCATCCTGTGGGTTCTTTGCGCCTTCGCGGCGATGGCCTTGCCATTCGTCGTCCTGATGACGGGTGAGCGGGTGCCGGGCACCGGGCGGCTGCGCGATTTCTCGAAAGGGCTGGGGTTCGGCGCGCTGGCGGGTGCGGGGATGCAATTCGCCCTGACCGCGCGGTTCCGGCGCATGGCCCATCCCTTCGGGATCGACGTGATCTATCTGTTCCACCGCCATATGGCCTGGGGGATCGTCGCGCTGATGCTGGGCCATTTCGCGATCTTCTGGACCTGGTTTCCCGACGACCTGGGCGAGTTGAACCCCCTGACCGCGAGGTGGGAGCTGACGATGGGCCGCTTTGCGCTGCTGTGCTTTCTGGCGCTGGTCGTGACATCGGAACTGCGCAAGCGGCTGGGGATCGAATATGGCCGCTGGCGGCTGGTCCATGTCGCGCTGGCGGTCGCGGGCTTTGCCGCCGCCATCGCCCACGTCCTTGGCGTCGGTCATTTCACCGGCACGACCGACAAGCGGCTGGCGATGCTGGGCGTCACGGCGGGCTGGCTCTTGCTGCTGGCCTGGGTGCGGCTGGCCAAGCCGTGGTGGCAGCTTCGCAACCCGTGGCGCGTGACGGACAACACCGAGCGCGGCGGCGTCCATACGCTGGTGCTGGAACCGATGGGCCGGGGGCTGCGCCGCCGCAAGCCCGGCCAGTTCGCATGGCTGACCCTTGGCCATTCGCCCTTCGGCCTGCGCGAGCATCCCTTCACCATCTCGAACCCGCCCGAGGATGGCGCAAAAATCGCCATGTCGATCAAGCCCCTGGGCGACCAGACAAGGGAACTGGTCAAGACCCGCCCCGGCACGGTGGCGTGGCTGGACGGTCCCTATGGCGCCTTTTCCATCGACATGGAACCGCAGGCCGAGGGCTTCGTGATGATCGCGGGCGGGATCGGCATCACGCCGATGATCGCCAACCTGCGTTCGATGGCGGCGCGCGGGGACCGGCGCCCGGCGATCCTGATCTACGCCAACCCCGACCGGGAATCGGTCACCTTCCGCGAGGAACTGGACGACCTGTCCCGCCGCATGCCGCTGCGCGTGGTTCACGTGCTGGAGGATCCGCCCGAAGGCTGGCGGGGCGAATCCGGCCATATCGACAAGGATATGCTGGCCCGCCACCTGCCCCCGGACAGCCGCGACTGGCCGCATATGCTGTGCGGGCCGCTGCCGCTGACAGACGCGGCCAAGGCGGCGCTGCGTGATCTGGGCGTGCCGCTGCGCCGGATCGATTCCGAAATCTTCGACATGGTGTAGCCCGATGCGACCCGTCCTTGCCCCCATCCTCGCCGCCGCCCTGATCGCATGGGCGGGCGCGCTGGCGCTGGTCTTTGCCCTTGGCTGACGGCGCCTTCGCGAAGGATTGCCCCGGTCCCACACAAGACGTATTCATGTTGCCTACATTCTTTTTTCGGAAATTGGCAGGAGTTTCGTTGATGGCCGGCACCGACCCCCTACCCGAGCGCAGGCGCGGTTCCGGCGTCAAGCTGGTCTATGAACAGCTACGCGACGAAATCCTGGACCTGGCCCTGCCGCCGGGCTGCCCCATCGACGAGGTTCAACTGGCCGAGCGCTTCGGCATGTCGCGCACCCCCATCCGCGAGGCGCTGGTCCGCCTTGCCAGCGACGGGCTGGTCGAGACGCTGCCGAACCGCTCGACCCTGGTCGCGAATATCGACTTTCTGAACCTGCACACCTTTTTCGACGCGCTGACGCTGATGTATCGCGTGACGACCCGCCTTGCCGCAACATATCACCGCCCCGAGGACCTGGACATCATCCGCGCCCATCAGGCCCGGTTCGCGGCTGCGGTGGAAAGGCAAGACGCGCTGGCGATGATCGCGGCCAACCGCGACTTTCACGCCGCCATCGCCGAGGCCGGGCGCAATCCCTATTACACCGGCCTGTTCCTGCGCGTGCTGGACGAGGGGCGGCGGTTGCTGCGGCTTTACTACCAGTCCTTCGACGACCGGCTGCCGGTGGAATATGTCCATGAACACGAGGCGATGATCGCCGCCATCGCGGCCCGCGACACCGCCCTGTGCGACCGGCTGGCGAAATCCCATGCCGACCAGATCGTGCGGCAGATCCAGAACTTCCTGGCCCGCGACCAGAGGCAGAACCCCCCGCTCTAGCTGTCGCTTTATTGTCGACAAACAAAATGCAAGGTGTAGGATCGTGGTCGAGCGAATCAGCCGCGCCCGAAGCCGCGCGCCAGCAAGGAGCCATCGAAGATGAACACCCAGATCTTTACCGGCGTCATTCCCGCCCTGATGACGCCCTGCACCGCCGACCGGCAGCCCGATTACGACGCGCTGGTGCGCAAGGGGCGGGAACTGATCGCGGCGGGAATGTCGGCGGTGGTCTATTGCGGCTCGATGGGCGACTGGCCGCTGCTGACGGACGCACAGCGGATGATGGGCGTCGAGCGGCTGGTCGGGGCGGGCATCCCGGTGATCGTGGGCACCGGTGCGGTCAACCCGGCGCTTGCGGTCGCCCATGCCGCCCATGCGCAAAGGACCGGCGCGGCGGGGCTGATGGTCATCCCGCGGGTGCTGTCGCGCGGCGCGTCGGCCACGGCGCAGCGCCATCACTTCAAGGCAATCCTCGCCGCCGCCCCCGACCTGCCCGCCGTGATCTACAACAGCCCGCACTACGGGTTCGAGACGCGGGCCGACCTGTTCTTCGCCCTGCGCGCCGAACATCCCAACCTGATCGGCTTCAAGGAATTCGGCGGTGCCAAGGCGATGAGCTATGCCGCCGAACACATCACCAGCGCCGATGACGGCGTGATCCTGATGGCGGGCGTCGATACGGGCGTCTACCACGGCTATGTCAAATGCGGCGCGACGGGGACGATCACCGGCATCGGCAACGTCCTGCCGCGCGAGATCCTGCATTTCGTCGCGCTGGCCAAGGCGGCGGCGGCAGGAGACCCGGATGCCCGCCTGCGCGCGCAGGAACTGGGCGAGGCGCTGGAGGTCCTGTCCACCTGGGACGAAGGCACCGATCTGGTGCTGTATTACAAGCACATGATGGTCTTGCAGGGGAACCCGGAATATGCCCTGCATTTCAACGAAACGGACGAGTTGACCCCCAGCCAGCGGGGTTGGGCCGAAGCGCAGTTGCGCCAGTTCCAGAACTGGTATGCGCAATGGAGCAAGCAACCCGGCGCGGTCCGGACATACGCCGCCTGACGGGCGCGCCCGCAAGGCCCTTCCGAAACCGGAAGGGCCTTTTTAGTCACGCGATGGCGTCCAGCCCCAGATCGTGCCAGCGGTCAAGCTGGGCCAGTTCGGCCCCGGTCAGGACAATACCCTCGGCCAGCGCCTTTTGCCGGGCCGCGAAACGGCGTTGCGAGGGCAGCCGCGCGCCCTGCCCCTGGATCGCCTCGAACAGGGTTTCAGCCCGCGCGAAGGGATCGCCCTTGCGGCCTGCGGCGAATTTTTCGGGCGACAGCGCCAGGATCAATTCCCCATGCATCGGCGAAAGCGTGGTGGCGCCAAGGAAGTCCAGAACCTCGGGGCTGGTCAGGTCGCCGATCATGATCCCGGCCAGCAATTCGATCATCGTGCCGATGGCCGATCCCTTATGCCCGCCGAATGGCAGCATCGCGCCCGCCAGCGCGGCCTCGGGGTCGGTGGTGGGCCGGCCCGCGGCGTCGATCGCCCAGCCTTCGGGCAGCGGCTTGCCCGCGCGGCGATGCAGCTCGATCTCGCCCCGCGCGGCGACCGAAGTGGCAAAGTCGAAGACATAGGGCGGCGCATCGCGGCGCGGCCAGCCGAAGGCGAAAGGGTTGGTGCCCAGCAAGGGGCTTGTGCCGCCCGTCGGCACAACCGTCGCATAGCTGGGGCACATGACCAGCGCGGCAAGCCCGTGATCGGTCACCGCCTCGACCTCGGGCCAGAGGGCCGAGAAATGGGAACAGTCGTTGACCACCAGCGCCGCCAGCCCCAATTCCCTGGCGCGTTCGGCCAGCGCGGGCAGGCCAAGCTCGAATGCCGGGGTGGAAAAGCCGCCCCGCGCATTCACCCGCAGGATGGCGCTGCCGGTGCAGGGGTCCAGTTCCGGGATGGCGGTGCCGTCGGCCTTGCCGGCCCGCAGCGTGCGCAGGACCCCCTCGATCCGGTAGATGCCATGCGACTTGCAACCGTCCCGCTCTCCGGCCACGATCACGCGCGAAAGTGCGGCGGCCTGCACCGCATTCGTGCCTGCCCGCAGGAAGATTTCCTCGATCCGCCCGCGCAGGTCCTCGACCGTCAATCCGTGTTCCATGCTTTCCCTCCGAAGATGACCGGCTATCTGCATACATCAAATATGCAATAAGGGAAAGGCGGGCAGGCCGGGGGCGCGCTTCGGGCGATTTTTGTATAATCCTTGTATTATTAAATTGCTTTTGCGGAAAACTTCTGCGGATATTGAGCGATATGGAATCGGTCGTGAACAGACCGGCCACGACAACGACAGGAGAAGGTCATGAAGAAGCTCACCCTCACGCTCGGCCTGCTGGCATTCGCGGCCCCTTCATATGCGGACAAGCTTGACGACATCATCGCCTCGGGGACGCTGCGCTGCGCGGTGGTGCTGGACTTTCCGCCCATGGGGATGCGGGACGAAAGCAACAACCCCATCGGCTTCGACGTGGATTATTGCAACGATCTTGCCGCAGCGCTTGGCGTGAATGCCGAGATCGTCGAGACCCCCTTCCCCGAGCGTATCCCCGCGCTGATGTCGGGCCGCGTCGATGTCGGCGTCGCCTCGACCTCGGACACGCTGGAGCGCGCCAAGACGGTCGGCATGTCGATCCCCTATTACGCCTTTGAAAACGCGGTGACGGTGAACGACAATTCCGGCATCACCGATTGGGAAGGGATGCGCGGCAAGACCGTGGGCGCGACTGCGGGCACCTATGAGGCGATCTGGCTGGAAGGGCAGATCAACGAATGGGGCGAGGGCACCTTCCGCCCCTACCAGACGCAGGCCGACGTCTTTCTTGCGCTGAGCCAAGGCCAGCTTGACGCCACCGTTTCCACCGTCGAGGTGGCGAATGCCAATGTCGCCTCGGGCAATTTCCCCGGCATCTCGGTCGTGGACAAGGCGCCGATGGTGCCCGATTACGTCGCACTGTTCACGCTGCGCGAGGAATACGGGCTGATCAACTATCTCAACCTGTTCGTGAACCAGCAGGTCCGCACCGGCCGCTATGCCGAACTTTACGAAAAATGGATCGGCGAGGGCGAGCCTGCCGACCTGACCATCCCCGGCATCTACCGCTGAGGCGAACCCTTCCGGGGGCGGACGCGCGCCGCCCCCGGCTGCATTCAGGGGGGCGGTCATGTTCAACTATACCTTTCAATGGAAGCAGGCGATGGCCCGGCTTCCGCAAATGCTGGACGGCGCGCTGGTCACCATGCAGATCGCGCTGTTGTCGATGCTGCTGGGCATCCTGTTGGCCGTGGTGCTGACGATGTTCCGCCTGTCCGGCATCCGCGTGCTGGCGGGCTTCACGAAAACATGGGTCGAGATCGCCCGCAACACGCCCGCGCTGTTCCAGATCTACATGGCGCATTTCGGGGTGGCGAGCCTTGGGATCTATCTCAACCCCTTTCTGTCGCTGCTGGTCGGCATCACCTTCAACAACGCGGGTTACCTGGCCGAGAACTTCCGCGGCGCGCTCAAGGCGATCCCCGACACCCAGACCCGCGCCGCGCGCTCGCTTGGCCTTGGCGCGGTGGGGGCGTTCCGTCATGTCGTGCTGCCGCAGATGCTGCGGATTTCCTTCCTGCCGATGACGAACCAGATGGTCTGGGCGATCCTGATGACCTCGCTTGGCGTCACCGTGGGGATGAACACCGACCTTTACGGCGTCACGCAGGACCTGAACGCGCTGACCTTCCGCACGTTCGAACTGTTCGCCATCGCGGCGGTGATCTTCTACGTCATCACCAAGGTCATCACCCTTGGCGCGCGCCTGATCGCGGCGCGGCTGTTTCGCTACTAGGGGGCCGCCATGTTCGACACCGCCCTGACCGCCAACGACTTCATCTTCCTTGCCAAGGGGGCGTGGATGACGATCCTCGTCACCATCGTTTCCGTCATCGCGGGGACCGTGCTTGGGATCGTCTTCGGCACCTTCCGCTATCAGGTGGGGCCGATCTGGGCCGCGCCGCTGACCTTCGTGCTGGATATCTTCCGCTCGATCCCGCTCTTGATCCAGCTTGTGCTGGCCAACGCCTTCCTGGGCACGGTGCTGCGCCTGAACCTGAGCGGGCTGACCATCGCCTGCATCGTCCTGTCGATGTATTGCGCCGCCTATTGCGCCGAGATCGTGCGCGGCGGCATCGAGGCCGTCCCCACCACCACCCGCCGCGCCGCGCGCTCGCTTGGGCTGACATGGTGGCAGGACATGCGCGAAATCGTGCTGCCGCTGGCCACCCGCGTCGCCCTGCCGTCCTGGATCGGGCTGGCGCTTGGGGTGATGAAGGATTCCGCGCTGGTCTATGTCGTGCAGGTCACGGAACTGCTGCGCTCGACCCAGATCCTGATCACGCGCTTGCAGGAACCGCTGCTGCTGTTGATGATCTGCGGGGCGTTCTATTTCGTCATCTCGTTCCCGCTGGCGCGTTTCGGCGGATACCTTGAAAAACGGTGGTCCCATGATTGAGATCGAAAACGTCCGCAAATCCTTCGGCCCGCTGGAGGTGTTGAAAGGCATCGACCTGACCGTGCAGAATGGCGAGGTGCTGACGGTGATCGGCGGTTCGGGTTCGGGCAAATCGACGCTGCTGACCTGCATCAACGGGCTGGAGCCGATCGATTCGGGCCGCATCCTGATCGACGGGACCGAGGTTCACGCCAAGGGCACCGACCTGAACAAGCTGCGCCGCAAGGTCGGCATCGTCTTTCAGCAATGGAACGCCTTCCCGCATCTGACCGTGCTGGAAAACGTGACGCTGGCCCCGCGCAAGGTGCTGGGGATGGCGCGCGCGCAGGCCGAGGAAATCGCGGTCAGGCAACTCAACCACGTCGGCCTTGGCGACAAGCTGAAAACCTATCCCGGCAGGCTGTCGGGCGGGCAGCAGCAGCGCATGGCGATTGCCCGCGCGCTGGCCATGTCGCCCCGATACATGCTGTTCGACGAGGTGACATCGGCCCTTGACCCGCAACTGGTGGGCGAGGTTCTGGATACGCTGAAGATGCTGGCGCAGGAAGGCATGACCATGATCCTCGTCACCCACGAGATGGCCTTCGCCCGCGACGTGTCCGACCGCGTGGCCTTCTTCCATCAGGGCGTCATGGCCGAGATCGGCCCGCCCGCCCATATCTTCGGCGATCCGCAGCACCCCGAAACCCGCAAGTTCCTGTCGAGCAGCAGGCAATGACCCAGCGGGTCGTCGTCATCGGGGCGGGCGTGGTCGGGCTGTCCGTCGCGCTTGCCGCGCAGGCGCGCGGGCTGGACGTGACGGTGATCGACCGCGAAGGCCCTGCGGCGGGGGCGTCCACCGGCAACGCAGGCGCCTTCGCCTTCACCGACATCCTGCCGCTGGCCTCGCCCCGGATCATGCGGCAGGCGCCGAAATGGCTGCTGGACCCGCTTGGCCCCCTGTCCGTGCCGCCCGCCTACGCGCTGAAGATCGCGCCCTGGATGTGGCGCTTCTGGCGGGCGTGTTCGCCTGCCCGCGTCGCGGCCTCGACCACCGCGCAGACCGCGCTGATGGACCTGTCCAGGGCCGAGCTTGAGCCTTTCCTGACCGCGACCGGCACCCTGCCGATGCTGCGCCGCGAGGGCAATCTGCAAGTCTATGAATCGCAAGCCGAATTCGACGCCGCCCTGCCCGGCTGGCAGGCGCGCACGGACCACGGCATCGAATTTCAGCACATGACGCCGGAACAGATGGCCGAGGTCCAGCCCGGCCTCGCGCCGCGCTTCACGCATGGCACCTTTACCCCCGGTTGGTATTCCATCGCCGATCCGCGCGACTATACCCTTGCACTCGCCGACCGTTTCCGCGCGAACGGCGGCACCATCACCATTGCCGAGGCGACCGGGCTGACCCCCGACGGCGTGCTGACCGCGCAGGGCAAGCTGCCGGGCCGGGTCGTGCTGGCGGCGGGGGCGTTCTCGCACCTTCTGGCGCGCACGCTTGGCGTCCGCATTCCGCTGGAGACGGAACGGGGCTATAACACCACCCTGCCCTTGGATGCTTTTGAGTTGCGCACCCAGATCACCTTCGGCGGGCATGGCTTTGTCGTCACGCGGCTGAACTCGGGCATCCGCGTCGGGGGCGCGGTAGAACTGGGCGGGCTGGACCTGCCGCCGAACTATCGCCGCGCCGATGCGATGCTGCGCAAGGCCGCCACCTTCCTGCCGGGACTTAGGACCACGGGCGGGACGCAATGGATGGGCTTTCGCCCCTCGCTGCCCGACAGCCTGCCCGCCATCGGCCCGTTGCCCGGCCATCCCGGCGTGATCTGCGCCTTCGGCCACGGCCATCTGGGCCTGACCCAATCGCCCGGCACGGCGCGGCTGGTCGCCGACCTGCTGGCCGGTGGGCCCGTGCCCATCGACCTGACCCCCTTCGACCCCGCACGTTTCCAAAGGCGATCATGACGCAATACATCTTTCCCTGCATCGACGGTCATACCTGCGGCAATCCCGTCCGCCTCGTCACCGGCGGCGCGCCCCGGCTTGAGGGCGCGACCATGCTGGAAAAGCGCGCCCATTTCCTGCGCGACTTCGACTGGATCCGCACCGGGCTGATGTATGAGCCGCGCGGGCATGACATGATGTCGGGCGCGATCCTCTACCCGCCGACCCGCCCCGATTGCGATGTGGCGGTGCTGTATATCGAGACCTCGGGCTGCCTGCCGATGTGCGGCCACGGCACCATCGGCACGATCACGATGGGGATCGAGAACGGGTTGATCGTCCCGCGCGAACCGGGCCGCCTGTCCATCGAGACCCCGGCGGGCAAGGTCGATATCGAATATCGCCAGGAAGGCCGCTACGTCGAGGAGGTCCGGCTGACCAACGTCCCCGGCTTCCTTTACGCCGAGGGGCTGACGGCCGACGTCGAGGGTCTGGGCGAGATCGTCGTGGACGTGGCTTACGGCGGCAATTTCTACGCCATCGTGGAACCGCAGCGGAATTTCCGCGACATGGCCGATTTCACCGCAAGCGAACTGGTCGGCTACAGTCCCCGGCTGCGCGCCGCGCTGAATGCCAAATACGAGTTCGCCCATCCCGAACATCCCGCGATCACCGGGCTTTCGCATATCCTGTGGACCGGCGCGCCGACCGTGCCCGGCGCGCACGCCCGCAACGCGGTGTTTTACGGCGAAAAGGCCATCGACCGCAGCCCCTGCGGCACCGGCACCTCGGCCCGGATGGCGCAGCTTGCCGCCAGAGGCAGGCTGGCGGTGGGGGATGAGTTCCACCACGAATCCATCATCGGCAGTATCTTCAAGGGCCGCGTCGAGGCCGCGACGAGTGTGGCGGGCCGCGATGCCATCATCCCGTCCATCGCCGGATGGGCGCGCCAGACGGGGCTGAACACGATCTACATCGACACCGAACGCGACCCCTTCGCGCATGGGTTCGTCGTGCGATGAGCGCGCCTGAGGTAAATCGTGCGATGAGCGCGCTTGAGGGAATTCGTGCGATGACGATACGCTACCCCTGCGCGCACCGTTATACCGCCGCCTGACCAGCCAACCATCCAAGGATCATTTCATGCCGATTGTCCGTATCGAACTTTTCCCCGGCCGCGATCACGCCAGGAAGATGGAAATCGCCGAAGGGATCACCAGCCTGCTGCATGAAAAGGCAGGCATCAGCCCCTCGGCCACGACGGTGATCTTTTCCGAGATCGCGCCGACCGACTGGGTCGTGGGCGGCAAGCCCTACGCCTCGCCCGAACCCGCCGAAACCTGACGCGGCGGAACCCACGCCATGACCAACCCTGCCACCGCCATCCTGGCAGGCAGCGCCGAAGGACCGATCATCGCCAGCGACGAGGCGCTGAGCTTCTGGGGCGGGGTCGATCCCGCGACGGGCAAGGTGATCGACATCCATCACCCGCTGCACGGCCAGACGATCACGGGCAGCGTGCTGATGATGCCTTCGACGCGCGGCTCCTGCACCGGCTCGGGGGTGATGCTGGACCTGGTGCTGTCGGGCCGCGGCCCGGCGGCGCTGGTCTTTTGCCAGCCCGAGGACGTCGTGACGCTTGGCGCGCTGATCGCGGCCGAGATGTTCGGCAAGCGCCTTGCGGTCCTGCGCCTGTCGCCGCAGGCGTTCGACAGGCTGGCCCGCCAGCCCTCCGCGCGGATCACCCCCGACCGGATCGAGGCGGGCGGTCTGTCGGTCGCGGTCCAGCCCCCGGCAACCTCGGACCTGCGCCTGGACGGAACCGACCGCGCGATGCTGGGCGGGGCCGGGGGCGAGGCCGTCGCGCAGGCGATGCGGATCATCTGCGCAATGGCCGCCCAGCAGGGGGCCGAGCGGCTGACCGACATCACGCAGGGCCATATCGACGGCTGCATCTATGCCAGCCCCGCCAATCTGGTCTTTGCCGAAAAGATGGCCGCGATGGGCGCAAGGGTCAGGGTGCCGACGACAATGAACGCGATCTCGGTCGATCATGCCGGGTGGCGGCGGCAGGGGGTGGCGCCCGATTTCGGCGGACCGGCGCAGCGGCTGGCGGATGCCTATGTCCGCATGGGATGCCGGCCCAGCTTCACCTGCTCGCCCTACCTGCTGGACAGCGCGCCGGGCAAGGGCGAGCCGGTCGCATGGGCGGAATCCAATGCCGTGATCTATGCCAACAGCGTCCTTGGCGCACGCACGGCCAAGCACCCGGATTTCCTGGACCTGTGCATCGCGCTGACGGGCCGCGCGCCGCTTGCCGGGGTCTATCTGGACCGGCACCGCAAGGCGCGGCGCATCATCGACGTGGCCCTGCCCGACGGGATCGACGACGCCTTCTGGCCGCTGGTTGGCTACCTGGCGGGCAAGGCTTCGCCCGATCGCATCCCGCTGCTGCGCGGCCTGTCCGCCGCCCGGCCCGGCACGGATGAACTCAAGGCGCTTTGCGCGGCCTTCGGCACCACCTCGGCGGCGCCGATGCTGCATATCGAGGGCATCACCCCCGAGGCCGGGATGATCGCCGGGGATGCCGATCATCGCGCCATCACGCAAGGCGAAATGGCGCAGGGCTGGCGGCTTCTGAACGAAGGTCCCGAGCAGGTCGAACTGATCGCGCTTGGCAGCCCGCATGCCTCGCTGTCGGAATGCCGCGCGCTTGCGCGGGGGCTGGCGGGGCGGAAGGTGGCGGTCCCCACCATCCTCACCACCGGGCGCGACACCATCGCAAGCGCGCGCGACGAAGGGCTGCTGACCGCCCTTGAAGGCAGCGGGGTCACGGTCCTGCCCGACCTGTGCTGGTGTTCGATTTCGGAACCCGTCTTTCCAGCCGCGACGCGCACGCTGATGACCAATTCGGGGAAATACGCCCATTACGGGCCGGGCCTGTCCGGGCGCGCGGTCCGTTTCGGCAACCTGGACCAGTGCATGAACGCCGCCCTGACCGGATCCGCCCCCCACGCCCTGCCCGGCTGGCTGCGGGAAGGATGGCGGCGCTAAGGGCGCGGCTTGCCGGGATGTTCGGGGAACAGCCCGCGCAGCGCGGCCTCGACGGTTTCATCCAGGGGACCGTCATTGGCCAGTTCGACCAGTTCGATGCCCGGCGGAAAGGCCGGGTGGGCGCGGGCAAGCCGGGCGGCGATCTGGCCGGGCGTTTCGCGGGCGCGCGCGCCAAGGCGGTCCGCCAGCGTCCGGGGCGTCGCGGTCAGCGACAGCACGGTCAGGCGCGCGACCCGCGCGCGGGCCTGCGCCAGCACCCCGCGCGACAGGTTGGCCACGACATCGCGGCCCGCCGCCAGATCGTCCAGCACCCCGCGCGGCAGACCGTAATGCAGCCCATGCGCATCCCATGCCAGCAGGAAATCGCCCGCCGCAAGGCGGTCCCGGAAGGCGGCGGGGGTCAGGGCCTGATGATCCTCGCCCCCCGCGTCATGGGGGCGTGTGATGGCGCGGCGGGCAAGGACAAGGCCGGGCCGCCTGTCGCACAGCCCCGCGATGACGGAATCCTTGCCCACCCCCGAGGGGCCGACCACGGCGATCAGGCGGCCGGGCTGGGTGTCGTTGCTCATGCGGCGCCCCCTTCCATCAGGCTGCGGCGTATCCGGGCCGAGACCGTATCGACGGCATAGACCATGACGACGATCAGGAAGATGATCGACCAGGCCACGTCCCAGCGATAGGTCGCGATGTTCTGCGACAGCAGATAGCCGATTCCGCCCGCGCCGACGATCCCCAGAATGGTCCCCGAACGCAGGTTGCTTTCAAAATTGTAAAGCACGATGGACATGATGACCGGCATCACCTGCGGCAGCATCCCGATGCGGATCGCCTGCAACCCCGACCCGCCCGAGGCGCGCACCCCGTCCAGCGGCCTTTGCGAGGTGTTCTCGAACGCCTCGGCGAACAGCTTGGCGAAGCCGCCGATCTCGGACACGGCGATGGCCAGCACGCCCGCCAGCGGTCCCAGTCCGAAGGCGCGGATGAAGATCAGCGCAAGGATCAGCGTTTCAAGCGCGCGCATCGCATCGAAACCGCGCCGCACGGCAAAGCGCAGGACAGGCAGCCGGTTCAGGTTCTCGGCCCCCAGAAGCGACAGCGGAAAGGCCATGAGCGCGCCCAGCACCGTGCCGAGAAAGGCCATCGTCAGCGTCTCGGCCAGGCCCGTCAGCACGGGCCGGAAGGACGCCCAGTCGGTCCACAGATGCGGTGGGAACATGAAGCCGAAGATGCGGCCAAGCCGGGTCAGCCCGGTCCAGATCCGCGCCGGACCGGCGCCGAAATCCACCAGGCACCACAAGAACAGCGCGGCAAGGCCAAGGACGGTCAGGCGGTTGCGCCACAGGATGCGGCGGGACGGGGCGAAAAGGCGCGGATGGGCGGCCTTGCAGGCAGCGGTGTCAGGCATGATGAGGCTCGGGCTTGATGACGCGATGACGCAGTTTCTCGGACAGGAAGTCGATGACGGCGATGGTGGCCAGCGTGATGACGAACAGCGCCAGCACGTCGGGATATTCCTGGTAGGACATGGCGGTGCGAAATTCCTGCCCCAGCCCACCCGCGCCGACATAGCCGATGATCGAGGACGAACGGATGTTGATCTCGAACCGCAACAGCGAATAGCTCATGATATTGGGCAGGACCTGCGGCACGACGCCAAGGCGGATCTGGTCGCTCCACCGTCCCCCGGCGGCGCGGATGCCATCGACGGTGCGCATGTCGATGTTCTCGTTCGCCTCGGAGATCAGCTTGGCGGTGGCGCCGGTCGTGTGCAGCGCGATGGCCAGCATCCCGGCCAGCGGCCCGACGCCAAAGGCAAAGACGAAGATCAGCGCAAAGACCAGTTCCGGCACGGTGCGCGCGATTTCCGCCGCCCGCCGCGCGATCCACAGGACCACAGGGTTCGGGGCAAGGTTGCGGGCGGCGGGAAAGGACAGCAGGAAGCCGCAGGCCCCGCCCAGAAGCGTCGCGGCAAAGGCCATCTGGACGGTTTCCAGCAGCAGCCGCAGCCACAGGCCGATGCCCCAGAACCAGTTCGCGATGTCGTGGCCCAGGCTGTTCCAGCGCAGCACGGGCCACATCTGGTCCAGGAACTCGCCAAGCCGCCCGATGCCGGCGGCCAGTATCCACGCCTCGGTCCGGGTGCCGTCGGCGCGGCTGATCTGGGTGACGGTGAAGAAATCCGACCCCCATGCCGTCAGCAGGACCAGCGCCGAAAGCGTCAGCGTCCAGGCCCATGTGCTGCGGCGGCGGGCGGATCGGTGGCGGTGCCAGTCGGCGTCGAACTGCGCCGTCGCGGTCATGGTCATGGTCTTCTCCGATGAAAAGGCGGGCGGCCCTGCGGCGGGCCGCGTCCGGTTGTTCAGCGGCGGCGATGGGTGCGGAACCATTCGCGCATGTCGATCACCCACTGATAGCGGTCGTGTTCGACGGGCACGAAACCCACCTGCGGCTCGCCCGCATAGGCAAGGAAGGCCTCGGGGTCCTTTTCGGGGGCGGCAAGGACGGTGGCGCGCATCTCGTCGATCATCTCGCGCGGCAGGTTCGAGCGGGCGGTCATGGGCGAATTGGTGATCTCGGGCGAGGTCCAGATCGGGCAGACGCTGCCTTCGGGGATCATGCCCTTTTCGGCCATGATATGGCCGCGGTGATAGTCGGGCTGATAGCCGAGCGAGGCCGCCGCATCGAACTGGCCGTTCACCAGCCCCATGATCCCGGCCTCGTGGCTGCCCGAAAAGGGGATGGCGGCAAAGAAGGTCTCGGGGTCGTAGCCGTCCTGGCGCAGGTTGTAATAGGGCACGTTGTAGCCCGAGGTCGAATCCGGGTCGGCAAAGGCCAGCACCTTGCCTTCCAGGTCGTCGATGCTGTCGAAGCCGCTGTCGCAGCGCACGAAGATCACCGAGAAATAGCCCGTGCTGCCGGTATCGTCCACCGCCACGACCAGCGGCTCGACCCCGCCATCCGTCAGGGTCCATGCGGCGGCATAGCCCGAACTGCCAAGCACCGAGAATTCGATCTGGTTGGCGGCCAGCGCCTGGATGGTGCCGTCGTAATTGGCGGCGGTGTGGAACTGGACCTGGACGCCCAGCTCGCGCTCCAGGTATTGGCGGAACGGCTCGCGCCGGGCAAGCTGGTCGGTTTCGTTCTCGCCCGAGATCAGGCCAAAGCGGATGACGCGGTATTCGTCGCGCCAATCCTGCGAAAAGGCGGCAGCGGGCAGGGCGCTTGCCAGGGCAAGCGTCGCAAGGGTCGTTTTCAGCATGTCGGTTTCCTTGGTTGCTCAGACGGGGACGGGCGCCCGTCGGTTCAGCGCCGTCGAGGTGACGGCAGGGTCGAAGCGGGTATTGTCGATGCCGTAGATGTCGCGCACGACATCCGGGGTCAGTTGCCGGGGGGTGCCGTCGAAATAGACCCGCCCGTCGCGCATGGCGATGATGCGGTCGGCATAGGCGCGCGCGGTATCCAGCGTGTGCAGGTTGACCAGGACGGTCAGCCCGTCCTGGCGGTTGATCCGGGCCAGTTCGTCCATGACGCGGCTGGCATTGGCCGGGTCGAGCGAGGCGATGGGTTCGTCCGCCAGCATGACGCGCGGACGTTGCAGCAGGCTCTTGGCGATGGCGACGCGCTGCTGCTGGCCACCCGACAGGGTGCCCGCGCGTTGCAGCGCCTGCCCCAGCAGGTCCAGCCGTTCCAGCGCGCGCACGGCCTCGGCGCGTTCTGCATCCGAAAAGCGCAGAAGCAGCGACGACAGCGGGCCGTGATAGGCGATGCGCCCGATCAGGACATTGGTCAGCACGTTCAGCCGCTCGACCAGGTTGAACTGCTGGAAGATCATCGCGCAATCGCGCCGCCATTGCCGCAGCGCCCGCCCGCGCAGGGCGGAAACGACGCGGCCGTCAAAGCGGATCTCGCCCTCGGTCGGTTCGGTCAGCCGGTTTATCAGGCGCAGAAGCGTGGATTTCCCCGCCCCCGAACGTCCGATGACGGCCACGAATTGGCCCTGCGGGATGGTCAGGCTGACATTGTCCACGGCGGTCTTGCCGCCGAAGCGTCGGGTCAGTCCCGTCAGGGTCAGCGTTCCGGGCTGCATGGTCTGCTCCTGCATTCAGGTGGCGGCAAGGCTGCCGTCGGAATAGACGATGCGCCCCTCGCGCAGCGTCATGCGGACGTGGCCCACGCCCTGCGGATCGGCGGCGACCAGATCGGCGCGGCTGCCCGGCGCGATCCGGCCCCGGTCCTTCAGCCCAAGGGCGCGGGCGGGGTTCAGGCTGACCAGCCGGGCCGCGCCCGCCAGCCCCTGGGGATCGGCGCCCGCCAGCGCCAGCACGGCGGGCAGCATCGCGCTTGGATGGTAATCGGCGGCCAGGATGTCCAGCAGCCCCGCCTCATGCGCCTGCCGGGCCGAGAGGTTGCCCGAATAGGACAGGCCCCGCAGCGCGTTCGGCGCGCCCATGACGGTCAGCATCCCGGCGGCATGGGCGGCGCGGGCCGCCTCGATCGTGACGGGAAATTCGGAAATGGCGGCCCCGATATCGCGCATCAGCGCGACCTTGGCAGGCGTGTCGTCGTCATGGCTGGCCAGCGCCACGCCATGCGCGCGGCAGGTCCGGGCGATGGCACCCAGCACCTGCGACATCTCTGCGGCCGGGCGGGTGCGCTCGGTGATGCGTTCGGCCACAGTGACGGCGGCCTCGTCCATCTCGATCTTCTTGGCGCGGGCAAGGTTCGCTGTATACAGTTCCAGGTCGCGATATTGCCCCTGCCCCGGCGTATGGTCGCAAAGCGAGATCAGGTCGACCGAGCCTTCGGCGACCAGCCCCGACACCACGTCCAGCGCCTTGGGGAAGGTCACCTCGAAACGGGCATGGATGCGGTGATCGACCAGCAGCCCCGCGCGCGCCTTGCGCAGCGCCCGGATCATGGCCGAGGTATGTTCAAACGAGCGCAGATGGCCATAGGTCGAGCCGGGGCTGAAGGACAGCGCCGCATAGGCCGTCGTCACCCCGCTGGAGGCCAGCTTGCGGTCCAGGTCGCGCAGCCCCAGCTCCATCGGCATGCGGACATTGGGGCGGGGTTCGACCTCGCGCTCGATCATGTCGCCGTGGATGTCGATCATGCCGGGCAGCAGCAGCATCCCCCTGCCCTCGATACCGGCGGCGGCAACGGGGGTTTCGCTGATCTCGGCGATCACGCCGTCCCGCACCCGCACCGCCCCCTTCGGGATCACGCGGTCGGGCAGGACGACCTGGAAGTCAGAGAGCCACATCGGCGCGTTCCTTTGTATCGGGGGCCTTTGTATCGGGGGCCTTTGTATCGGGGCTATCCGGGGTCAGGTCGATTTCGCGGTCGATCAGGGCCTCGACGTCCTGCGGATGGTGAAAGACGCCGATCATCGCGACGCCCTGCGCCTTCAACTCGGCCAGCCGCCGGATCAGCGCGGCCCGCGCGCCTGCGTCCAGCGAGGCGGTCGGCTCATCCAGCAGCAGCAGCCGCTGCGGCATGATCAGCGCGCGGGCCAGGTTGACCTTCTGCTGCTCGCCCCCCGAAAAGGTCGAGGGGAAAGCCCCCCAAAGCGCTTCGCGCACGCCGAATTCGTTCAGCCAGTGGCGCGCGGCCCGGCGGGCATCGGCCGCGCTTTCGCCCGCAAGGCGCAGGGGTTCGGCGACGATATCCTGCGCCGGGACGCGCGGGCGGGCGGTCAGGAACTGGGTGACGAAGCCGATCTCGGTCCGGCGCAGATGCGCCACGTCGATATCGGCGGCGGTGGCAAGGTCGATGATCCCTGCCCGCGCCCGATACAGGATCTGCCCCGCGACGGGCCGGTAGCTGCGCCACAGCGTGCGCAGCAGCGTCGATTTGCCCGCGCCGTTGCGGCCCTTCAGCAAGAGAAACTCGCCCGGCGCCAGATCAAGGGAAATGCCGTCGAAAGTGGGCAGAACGGTGTCGATCTGATGCATGCGGAACCGCTTGGTCAGCCCGCGCACAGAGAGGATGGGTTCGGTCATTGGCCTGCCCTTTCAGAGTTTCGCGTGAACGAGTTGCTGGGTGTAGGGGTGCTGCGGATCCTGAAAGACCTGGTCGACCAGCCCCTGTTCCACGACCAGCCCGCGCCGCATGACCATCACGCGGTCGGCCATCGTGCGGATCACGCCAAGGTCGTGGCTGACCAGGACCATCGTGATCCGGCGTTCCTGCTGCAAACGCTTCAGCGTATCCAGCACCAGCGCCTGAACCGATACGTCCAGCCCGGTGGTGGGTTCGTCCAGAAGCAGCAGCGTCGGTTCGAGCGCGATGGCCTTGGCCAGTTGGACGCGCTGCTGCATCCCGCCCGAAAGCTGGGCGGGCGGGGCATCCATGCGCGGCAACGGGAATTCGGACGCATCCAGCGCGGCCCGCGCCTTGTCGCGCAGGGTGGCAAAGGAACGCTCGCCCGCGATCAGCAGCCGCTCGGCCACGTTGCCCGAGGACGAATTGCCCATCAGCAGCCCCAGGTGCGGGTTCTGATAGACGATCCCGATACGGCGCGCGCACAGCATCCGGCGCTGATAACGGTCCAGGTCAAACAGGTTGCGGCCCGCGTGATCGGGAATCGCCAGGTGATAGCTGCCTGCGTCCGGGGTATCCTCAAGGTTCATCATCCGCAGCAGCGAGGATTTACCGGAACCCGATTCCCCCACGATACCAAGCACTTCGCCCGGATAGACGGCGGCATCCACCCCGCCAAGCGCCTCGACCTCGCCAAAGCGGCGGCGGATGCCTTCCATCCGCAGCAGGGGCTGGGTGGTGACAAGCTGCGGCGGGACCAGCGGCAGGGGCGTCGCGTCGCCCGCGATGTTCAGGGCTGCGGTCATGGCTGCATCTCTCCGTTGCGATACCAGGTTTCGGCGATGGTCTCGTCCTCGCCCTCGGCGATGCGGATCGCCTTGATGCCAAGGTTGGAATCCGACACCTCATGGATGCGGCCACCGTCGGCCTGCGGGATCTCGTTCATGAAAAAGCCGCCAAGGCCGGAACGCGCACAGGTCAGGCCGCGATGCGCCTCGACCTGATAGGGGCGGTCGGAAAAGACCAGCGGCTCGACCCGCGTATGGGGCGGCACGGCGTAGATTCGCTTTTCGCGGCCCGCCGAAAGGATGGTCAGGTGGCGGGCCATGTTCAGCTTGGGCACGTCCCAGCGCGGAATGGGCGAAGGCGTGATCACATGCCGCCCGTTCACCAGCGACGGATAGGAGGCCCCCTGCATGATCCGCCCCTTGCGCACGATCTGTTCGTAAAGCGTCAGCCAAAGCCGCCCATAATCGGCATCCGCATGCATCTGCCGCGCCGCCGAGATGTTCGGCTCGACCCGGCGCAGGGGTTCGGGGTCGGGAACCTGCAGGATCAGCACCTGATCGGCGCGCAGGCGTTCCTCGGGGATACGGTGGCGCGACTGGATCAGCGTGGCGGCGGCGGTGTCCCAGGTCGCGGCGCAGCCCGACACGCGGGTCACGAACTTGCGGATCGAGGCCGCGTTCACGCTGTCGTCCGCCCCCTGGTCGATGACCTTGACCACGCTTTCGGGCGTCACCAGCGTCAGCGTCGCCTGCAAGCCGCCGGTGCCCCAGCCGCGCGCCATCGGCACCTCGCGGCTGGCATAGGGCATCTGGCAGCCGGGCACCGCGACGGCCTTGATCAGCTTGCGGCGGATTTCGCGCCGGGCCGAGGCGTCGAGGAAGCCATAGCTCATGGCGGCCCAGGGCCGGGTCAGGGAAGCAAGGCTCATAGCGAGGCTCCGATCTTGTGGTCCGCGCCCTCGCCCGCGGGTTCGCCCGAGGCCCCCCGCATGGCGTCCAGCGCGGATTGGAAGGTGACGTAATGGGGCATCTTGAAATGGATGCAGAAGCCCGAGGCCTCGACGCTTTCGGTGTGGTAGAGGTAGAATTCCTCTTCCGTGGCCGAACCGGGGGCGGCGCCGTCGCTGTTCAGGTCCAGCGTCGCGGCGGCGATCACCTTGACCTCGTTCCAGCCGAAGGTCGCGGCGAATCCCAGTTCGATCTGGTCCCCGCCCTTGGCCGCCACCTCGGCCTGCGAAACGCGGGCGCGGCCACAGGAAAAGACGGTGCCGTCGGGATGGGCAACGCGGATCTCGGCCTCGGCCAGGCGCAATTCGTTGACCGTGGGATGGGCGCTGCCATAGCCGCGCATCGCGGAATAACCAAGCGCCAGCACGCCGCCGGTTTCGGCCCGCGCAAGGGCTTGCAGCCGGTGCGCGCGCGGTGCGGGGATCAGCAGCGGGTCGCGCGTCAGGTCGGGGATGTCGTCGGGCGCGACCGGGCTGTGGGCCGGGCTGGCGACCAGCCCCTCGGTCCGTTCCCAATCGGCCAGCGAGGGTTGGCGCTGCGGCGCGGGCCGCGGCGCGGGATCGACCGGGGGCGGCGCATGGGCCGCGCCTTCCAGCACCGCCGTATCCAGGATGCGATGCGCGTAATCCAGCGTCGGGCCAAGGATCTGCCCGCCGGGAATATCCTTGAACGCGGCCGAGATGCGGCGCTGCACCAGCAGTTCGTCCTGCAGGACCGGCTGCGCGATGGCGATGCGGGGCTGGGTCGTGCGCCATGCGCGCAAGAGCAGCGTGGCCTCGTAAAGCTCACCCCCCGTCTGGGCCAGCGCCAGCGCGGCAAGGTCGGGGTCGTAAAGCGAGGCCTCGCCCATGATCCGGTCGATCAGGTAAGGCATGGCGCGGCGGATTTCATCCACGCGGGAACGGTCGAAAGGGGCAAGATCAGCGCGGAACAGGCGTTCGGCCTGCTCGATGGCCTGCTCGCCGCCACGGGTCGCGACATAGGCCATCAGATCACCTCCACGCGGGTCGAGCGGGGCAGCGCCATGATCCGGTCGCCCTCGATCAGCAACAGCTCGAACCCCTGGGGATAGGCGGCGCGACCGTCGCGCAGCGCCCATGTCTCGGGCGGGATGGCGGGGCTCATGCGGGCCTCGTTCTCGATGCCGGGGCCGGTCAGCCGCAGCGCGGGGCCGCCGGTCAGCCGGACGGGCAGGATCACCGTCGCGCCCCGGTCGGGGTAAAGCGCCGATCCGGTCGCCAGGTCGGGGATCGCCACCGGCAGATCCTCGGCATCGGCCAGAAAGACATGCTCGGCCTGCGGCAGCGGCACATGGCGCGCGCCCGCATGGTCCAGCGCATCGGCAAGCCGGGGCACCTGGCAGCAGACGGTGGTGTCGCGGTCGATCAGCGTCTCGACCAGTTGCAGCGGCCCCGCCTGCGGCAGGCGGTGGATCGTGCCGGGGCGCGACAAGGCCCCGATCACGGCGGCAAAGGCGGATTGCGCAAGGGCATCCGTGGCGGAATAGGCGGGGGGTTGCATCAGAAGGTCTCCATTTCCACGCGGGTGGCCTCGACCTGCCGCATCCGCAGGGTGTCGGCGGCTTTCAGCGCCTCGTTCTCGCGCGCCAGGAAGGCGGCGATCCGGTCGGTTTCGATGCCAAGCGCCAGCGCCAGATCGACCACGGCCATGCCCATCGCGGCTTCCAGGTCGCGCCCGCTGCGCATCCCGTAGCCCTGCGCCGCGCCATGACGCAGATGCGCCTCGGCCACCAGCACCTCGCCCAGGTGGAAATCGACCAGCTTCACGGTGTCGCGCATGGGCAGCATCACCAGCCCGGTGCGGTTTTGCAGCACCTCGACGGGGGCGGTGGATTCGACGGCGGGCAGGATCGCCTCGGCCAGCGCGGCAAGGCGGCCGCGGTCGCAGCGGGCCAGCACCTCCAGCGTTTCAGCGCGCCCGAGGCCCGCCTTGTCGTCGGTTGGGTTCATTCTTCCTCTCCGATAGGGTCCAGTTTGAAGCGCACCCGCCCGGCGGCCCAGATCGATTCGCCGTAAAAGATCGGGCGGCCCTGCATGTCGGCATCGACCTTGCGGGTGACCATCACCCAGCCGCCGGGGGGCAGGCGCAGCAGTCCGGCCTCATCCTCGCGGGCGGGGCGGGCGTGCAGGCGCGTGTGCAGGCGGCGGTAGTCGTCGAAGCCGTAGCTTGCCAGCAAGGGCGTCTTGCGCGGATGCGCGCGGCGGCGTTCCAGCAGATCGGGGAAGCGCGCGGCCTCGAACCAACTGCGCGAGATCAGCAGCGGCAACCCGTCCACCGTCCCGCGCGAGCGGTAGGACAGAAAGGGCGTCTCTGGCGGCAGGGACATCGCCTGTGCGGCGGCGGCATCCGGCGCGACGGCATATTCGTCCAGCAATTCGGAAATGGCGGTGTGGCCCTTGTCGTGGATATTGGCCGAGAACCGCGTCCTGCGCGAAATGATATAATCGATCATCGGCGCCTCGGCCACGAAGATGCCCTTGCCGTGGCGCGGGATCAGCTTGCCTTCGGCTTCCAGCGCCTCGACCGCGCGGCGCAGGGAATGGCGGCGGGTGTTGAATTGCTGGCACAGGCGCGGCTCGGACGGCAGTTGCGCGCCGGGCGCAAAGCTGCCGTCGGCGATCAGCGCATCGATTCCTTCCTTGACGCTTTGCCAGTTTCGGGCGGCGGGTTTCATGTCGTCTCCAACTCATTCGAATGAGTTTCTAGCAGATGACTATGACAGTTTCTTGTCCAGCGGATTATTTTCGCGTGACGGTATTGGCGCCGCCTTCGGGCGGAACGCGTGCAGGTCAGTCGGCGCGTGCCGCCGCCTCTTCGATCCGGGCAAGATCGATCTTGCGCATGGTCATCATCGCCTCCATCGCGCGGCGGGCCTTGCCGGGGTCGGGGTCGGTGGTCAGTTCGATCAGCCGCCGGGGCGTGATCTGCCACGAGTGGCCCCAGCGGTCCTTGCACCAGCCGCATGCGCTTTCCTGCCCGCCATTGTCGACGATGGCGGACCAGTAGCGGTCCGTTTCCTGCTGGCTTTCGGTCAGCACCATGAAGCTGACCGATTCGTTCGGCGTAAAGTCCGGGCCGCCGTTCAATCCCAGGAACGGGCGGCCAAGGACGGTGAATTCCACCGTCAGTTCGTTGCCCGCCTTGCCCCCCGGATAATCCGAGGGCGCCGCGTTCACCCGTCCCACGCGGCTGTTCGGGAAGGTCGCGGCATAGAATTCGGCGGCCTTGCGGGCTTGGCCGTGGTCGAACCACAGGCAGGTGACAAGGGTGGTCATGTCTTTCTCCTTTTCGGGGTCGCTTGTGAACGGCATTTCGATATGGCGGCGCGGGCGGTCCACGGTCGTCGCCGCAAGGCCCTGCACCCGGAAAGGCGCGCACCGCCTGACGCAGCCTTCGGGAACCGCCGCGTTCCGGGTCGTGTCTGGCCGGCGCTTGGTATAAGACACCAGCCGACCGGCATGTGCGTCAAGCCTGTTCATCCTCCGCGCAAAACGGGCCGGGATGAGACCGTTCGACGAGGTGTTTGCGATGCGCAATCCTGCGCGCGGATCGAGCGGCTGGTCAACCGCTGGAACCCCTTCGGCGGCGGGCCGAGCCTGTCGCGCGAACCCTTTTGCGTCCACCAGGCCACTGCCCGGCGGCGGCGAACTGGCGGATCGGGTTCCCGGCTGCCATGCTGGTCCCCGAATCCGCAAGAAAGGTAAAGAATGACAAGGACAGCTTTGAAACCGGCCGCTTGCGCCCTTGCCCTGCTGATCGCGCAGCCCGCCGCCGCGACCCCGCCCGACATGGTCGATCTGCGTGACGAGTTGTTCGGGATCGGGCTGACCGAGGTATTCGTCCTGCGCACCGTCACCGACAACATGGGCCTGCATGCCACCGGGCTGAGCACCGTGTTCCTGGCCGCGATCGACGGCGCGACGGGCGAGGAAACGCTGTGGCCGCTCTACCGTGCGCGCTTCGCCCCCGACCACGACCGCGATCCGACCGGCAACACGATGGGCATCGAGACATGGCCCCTGCCCGACCCCGCCGATCCCTTCGCGATCCTGGCACGGCGCAAGGCCGTGCCCGCCGGGGCGGCGGGCCTGCTCTGGCCGCAGGCGGGGACGGTGACGCTGGATGCCGAAGGGCTTTCGGTCAGCCACGACGACGGCGCGTCGTTCCACCTGCCCGCCCTGCAACTGGCCGCGATGCTGGAACGCACCACCGCGCAACTGGCCGAATTGGCCGAACCCTACAGCCGTCCGAATACGCTGACGCTTGGCGACCTGCTGGCCGGCCGCGACATCGACCCCGCTGGCTGCACGGCTTCCCAGGACGCGCTGCTGCGCTTTCCGGCCAGGACCGCGCCGATCCAGCTCGTGCGCATCACCTGCGGCGACCCCGAGGAAGACTTCACCCTCTCGCGCCTCGTGGCGGTGCCCGAGGGCTAGGCCGTTCCGCTCCGGTCGGGGCCTGCCTGCGCGGATCGGTCAACTGCCCAGATAGGCTTTCTGGACCGTTTCGCTGGCCAGCAGTTCGCTGGCGGTTCCTTGCCCGCAGATGACGCCTTTCTCGATCAGGTAGCCACGGTCCGAGATCGCGAGGCTCTGATGGGTGTTCTGCTCGACCAGCAGCACGCTCATCCCGGTGCGGGCGATGCTGGGCAATGCGCGGAACAACTCGGCGGTCAGCAGCGGCGACAGGCCCAGGGACGGCTCGTCCAGCAGCAGCACCCTGGGGCGGGTCATGATCGCGCGCCCGATGGCCACCATCTGCTGTTCGCCCCCGCTCATGGTGCCGGCGACCTGGGTCAGGCGCTGTTCCAGCTTGGGGAAGATGCCGAAGACCAGATCGCGGCTTTCATCGGCCTTTTGCCGCGTGCGGGGAAGGAAGGCGCCAAGCGACAGGTTCTCGGCCACGGTCAGGGTGGAAAACAGGTGCCGCCCCTCGGGCACCAGCGCCAGCCCGGCATCGACGATGCGATATGCGGGCAGGCGGTGCAGCGCCTGGCCGTCCAGCATGACCCGCGCGCCGGGATCGGGCGCGACCAGACCGGCGATCGCCTTGATCAGCGTCGATTTCCCCGCGCCATTGGCGCCCAGGACCACGACGATTTCCCCCTGCCCGATCTTCAGGGCGGCGTTTTCCAGCGCCAGGTGGCGCCCGTAACGGACGGACAGGCCCGAGACTTCAAGCATGGACAGGTTCCCCCAGATAGGCTTCGACGACCAGCGGATCGGTCAGGACCTGCGCGGGCGCGCCCTCGGCGATCTTGCCGCCCGCGTTCATCACCACGCAACGGTCGCACAGCGAATGGATGGCGGACATGACATGCTCGACCATGACGACGGCGATCCCCAGGTCGCGGATCTTGCGGATCAGGGCGATGCCGGAAAGAAGCTCGGTCGCGTTCAGGCCGGCCAGCCATTCGTCCAGCAGCAGCACCCTGGGTTGCGAGGCCAGCGCGCGCGCCAGTTCAAGGCGCTTCTGGTCGATATAGGTCAGCTTCCCGGCCTCGACCCCCGCCAGATGGGCCAGGCCGGCCAGCTCCAGATACTCCATCCCCTGCCGGGCGATCCGGTCGTTCCACGGCTGGCCGGGGCGGAAGGCCAGCCCGACGACGGCGTTTTCCAGGACGGTCATGTCCTCGACCAGCCGCAGCAACTGGAAGGTGCGCGCCACGCCCATCCGCGCGACCTGGTTCGCGGGACGGCCGGAAATCACCTGCCCGTCCAGCGTGATCGTGCCGCGATCCATCGGAAAGCTGCCCGAGATCAGGTTCATCGTCGTGGTCTTGCCCGATCCGTTCGGCCCGATCAGCCCCAGGATCTGGCCGCGCATCAGGTCGAAGGACACGTCGTCCACCGCCACCAGCCCGCCGAAGGTCTTGCGGATGCCCTGCACCCGCATGATGATGTCACCGTCCATTGCCAAGGACCTCCTTCGCCGAGGGTTGGGGTTTGCGCATCCGCGCCAGCATCGCCTCGATCCGGCCCACGATACCGTTGGGCAGAAGGTAGACGATCACGATGAAGACCAGGCCCAGCAGCAGCGAAAACGCCTGCGGAAACTGGCTGCCCAGGATCTCGAACAGGGCCGACATCAGCAGCGCGCCCAGCAGCGGGCCGTATAGCCGGTGCATCCCGCCAAGCAGCGCCATGATGACCACCTGAAACGACAGCGTGGCGTTGAAGGCGATCGAGGGGTCGATATAGGTCCAGCGCGGCGCCATGATCGCCCCCGCCAGCGCCATCACGGACGAACTGGCGACGAACAGCCCCAGCTTGGCGAAGGTCGGGTTCAGGCCGAAATGGCGGGCCATCACCTCATCCCCGCCGATCACGCGCAGCGCAAAACCCAACCGCGAGCGTTTCAGCGCCACCGCCCCCAGCAACAGCACCGCCAGCAGGGCCAGCAACTGCCAGAAGATCTGGTTCTGGCTGATGTCCAGAAACACGTAGCGGCCGATGGATTGGGTGACGTTGACCTCGTACCAGGTGATGAGCTGGCGAACCATCTCGGACAGGCCGAAGGTGAAGATCACGAAATAGATGCCCGCAAGGCGCAGCGTGGCCAGCCCGACGACCAGCGCGACCAGCGCCCCGATCAGCAGCGCCACCGCCAGGACGGCGGCCCAGGGCAGCGTCTCGCCCAGGACCGCAACGGTATAGGCGCCGATGCCGAAGAACACCACGCTGGCAAGCGAGATATAGCGCGTCGGTCCCGAAAACAGCCCCCATGCGGTGGCCAGCACCATGAAGTTCAGCGTCCCGATGGCCAGCGTCAGGCCGAAGCTGCCGGCCAGCCAGGGCAGGAAGGCCAGCGCCCCCGCGATGGCCAGGATCGCGCCATAGGGTTTCAGCGAATGCGGTGTCATCGCGCCACCTTTCCGAAGATGCCCGAGGGCCGCACCAGCAGCACGACCAGAAAGACCGCATAGATCACCGCGACCGTCAGGCCGGGGTCCAGATAGGCGGCGACGAAGGACTCGACAAAGCCCAGGACCAGCCCCGAGATCAGCGCGCCGGGCACATGGCCCACCCCGGCCATGATGACCACGATCAGCGCCTTCATGGTAAAGACGACGCCCATTTCGGCGGTAAAGGTCAGGTAGGTGCTGATCAGCACGCCCCCAAGCGCCGCGATGGCGCCGCCGATGGCGAAGGCCAGCCCCGCCGCCCATTGCACGTCGATGCCCACCAGCCGCGCACCCACCGGATCGACCGCGACCGCCCGCAGGGCCGCGCCGGTGCGGGTGCGCATCAGTAGCAGCCAGCACAACGCCCCCACCACCAGCGCGGCGGCGAAGGACAGCAGCCGGTTGGCGGAAACCGTGGCGTCCAGGATGCGCACGGGCCGCGCCATATAGCTGTAGTTGGTATAGTTGCTGCCGAAGATCAGCAGCATGACGCCCATCATCGCAAACAACAGCCCGAAGGTCAGCAGCAGGCTGTCGATTTCCAGCGACATGGCGCTTTTGGCGCGCCTGACCAGCGGCATCGCCATCACCCGATAGACGAAGAGCGAGACCAGGAACGACACCGGCACGATCCCCAGCGCCAGCAGGTAAGGGCTGATCCCCAGCGTCGAGAACAGCACGAAGGCGGCAAAGGCCGCCGCGATCAGAAACTCGCCATAAGCAAGGTTCATGGTGCGCGACACCCCGTATTGGATCGTCAGCCCCATCGCGACCAGCGCATAGACGCCACCAAGCGTCAGGCCGGTCAGCACAGCATTCATGAACATCCCGTCATCCTTTCGGCTTCAGCGGCACGGGCAGGCGGGTCCGCCCGTGCCTTGGGGGTCAGCGCGCGGGCCAGGGCTGTTTCGGAACGACCAGTTCCCCGGCGCCGGGAACGTCGCGCGGACCAAGGCCCACGACATGGCCGTCGCGGATCTGGCCGGCCTTGAAGATGGCGGGCATTTCCTGCGTCGCCAGCGTGATCTCGCCCAGGACGGTGTCGAAGGTGCCGGATTTCATCTCGGCGGCGATGGCGTTGTTGTCCAGGCTGCCGACGCGCTCGATCGCCTGCTCCATCGCCTGCAAGCCCGCATAGGTGACGATGCTGCCCGCGCTGTCGGGCTTGCGGCCCGTCACCTCTTCGTGGCGGGCGACGTATTCGCGGGTGGCCTCGTTGCCCATGTCCAGCCCGCCGTGGGTCAGCAGGTCCACCGCGCTGTCGCCAAAGCGGTCCTGGAACATCGGAAAGGCGCCGCCGATGCCGACATACATGACCTGCGGATTGAACTGGTGCAGTTGCGCGCTTTCGGTCAGCGCAACGGTGTCGGGCGGATAGGAAAAGGCGACGAAGGCCTGCACGTCGCGCACATCCGTCAGGATGGACGAAAAGTCCTGCGTGCCGACCGGATAGGTCTGGTCGTAGATCAGGTTGAAGCCCTTGTCGGCAAACGCCTTGCGCGCGGCCTTGGCCAGGTCGATGCCAAAGGCATCCGCGACCGACACCATCGCCACGTCGTCACCGATATGGCCCGCCGCGCGGGCTTCGTCCAGCAGCTCGACCACGGGTTCGGCCCAGGATGCGGCAGTGCCCGACAGCCAGAAGCTGTTGGGCCAGCGCTGCGCCAGTTCGGGCGCGCGGTCGGTGATGCCGGTGGCCATCATCTGGATATAGTCGTGCCGGTCGAAAAGCGGTCCCACCGCCAGGTTCATCGCCGTCCCCCAGGGGGCCAGCAGGATATCGACCTTGTCCTGGTTGATCAGCCGCTCGACCGCGCGCACGGCCTCTTCCGAGTTCGAGCGGTCGTCATATTCGATCACCTGGACCGGGCGGCGTTCGTCGCCGACCAGCAAGCCGCCCTTTTCGTTCAGCTCATGCACCCAAAGCTGATAATTGGGCAGGGTCGTGGTCATGGCCCCGCCCGCATTCGGGCCGGTCAAGGACAGCGCATAGCCGATCCTGACCGGCTCGCCCGTGGATTGGGCGAGGGCCGCCCCCGCCCCCATCGCCGTCATGGCGAGGACACTGGCGAATGTGGTCAGCGCGGTTCTTCTGTCGGTTTTCATCATCTTCTCCCTTTTCCGCCGTGGCGGTCCCTGTCTGAAGGGGTCCCCAAGCCCCCGAAAACCCGGCCCCGCCATCGGGACCGGATGCGCCTTCAGCGCGCGAGTATCTGGCGAAGCACGCGCCGCAATTCCTGCTGGGGGGCCTCGGCCATGCCGGTGGCCCGCCATGCGACATGGTGGTCGGGACGCACCAGCAGGCAGCCGTCGTCGCCGATTTCCGAAAGCCGCGCCCAGTCGCCGCTGTGATCGACATGTTCCTGCCGCGGTCCGATCACATGGGACGCCAGTTCGATCCCCATTTCCCCGGCCACCGCAGCCGCCGCCCGGACCCAGGGCTCACCCCCCAGCCCGGTCAGCAGCGCGAACCGCCCCCGCCCGCACAGATCCAGCGTCGAGACCCTGCCGCCGTCGTCATGGCGGTAAAGCCAGGCATGAGGCAGCCGCGCGCCGGGCCATGTCGTGGGCTGGTGGTGCAGTTCCGCATCCAGTTGGAAGGCTGGCTCCATCTGCCCGTCCGTGACCACCGCACCCGAGCGGTAACGCTGGTTCATCTCGACCCCGTGGGCGTCGAATTCGTATTTCTTGAAGGCAATGGCCTTGCGGATCGCGTCGCGCTGCGCCTCGGCGGCGGGGGTCCCGTCGCTGCGGGCTTGCAGGTTCTGCTGCATCTGCGCCGGATCGACACCCTCAGCCATGCCCAGCGCCTCGAAGATCGGGCCGGTTTCCGCGATGGAGCGGTTGGCGCGGGTGACGATCTGTTTCGCGATCGGCGCACGTTCGGCGTCGAAGCTGTCCAGCAGCGCCTCGCCCGCCTGCCCCTTCAGCACCAGCGCCATCTTCCACGCAAGGTTGAAGGCATCCTGGATCGAGGTGTTGGAACCCAGCCCGTTCGACGGCGGATGCCGGTGGATCGCATCCCCGATGCAATACACCCGCCCGTTCGACAGCCGCGTGGCGTAATAGTTGTTGACGGTCCAGGTGTTGGCCGAAAGCAGCTCGATTTCCAGGTCGGGATCGCCGATCAACTGCCGGGCCACGCCGACGGCGAATTCGGGCGTCACCTCGGGCGCGGGGGCGTTGATGTCATAGCCCCAGACGATCAGCCATTCGTTCCAGGGCCGCACCATGCGCACCAGCCCCATGCCGATGCCGCCCACATCCGCGCCGGGCTGCATCACCCAGTAAAGCACGCTGGGGCGATGGGCGACATGGCGCGACAGGTCGGCACGGAAATGGATGTTCATCGAGCCGCCGACGCCCATCTTGCCCTCGAACGGCAGGCCGGCATGTTCGGCGACCAGCGACTTGCCGCCATCCGCGCCGATCAGGTATTTCGACCGGATGGTGACGTCGCGCCCCGTCAGCCGGTCGCGGCAGGTGGTCGTGACCCCTTCGCCGTCCTGTTCGTGGAACAGGTATTCGGTGGACATCCGCGCCTGCGTGCCGCGCGAACAGGCGGTCTTGAACAGCAGCGGCTCAAGGTAGGTCTGCGGCAGGTCGTTCATCCGCGCGGGCGAGGACATGACATGTTCCGCCCTGGACAGCGGATGATTGCCCCAGGCCTGCATCCGGCCGATTTCCTCGCCCGCCAGGCTTTCGCAAAAAATGTTCTCGCCCATCAGGTCCTGGTGGGTGGCGAACATATAGGCCTCGTCCTCGACCTCGCGGCCCAGATCGCGCAGCACCTCCATCGTGCGCTGGTTGGTGATATGGGCGCGGGGCGTATTGGCCAGCCAGCGATAGCGGTTGATCACCATGTTGCCGATGCCGTGGCTGGACAGCAGCGCCGCCGCGCCCGAGCCTGCGGGACCCGTTCCGACGATCAGGACCTCGGTCGTGATATCAGCCATCATTCTTCCTCCTGACAGTGGTTCGGGATCTGCGGGGCATCCCCGTTCCAGGCCGCTTGCAACAGGCGGCGCAACGGGTCGCGGCGGATCTCGCGCGGGTTCCAATAGGGGTTGGCCGCGGCCAGATCGGCGGCGCGGTCCAGATCGGATTGCGCCAGCCCCAGATCGCGCAGGGCCAGCGGCGCACCCAGCCGGGCGGCAAGGTCGTGGATGCCCGCCGCCGCGCTGTCCGTGCCGAAGATCCGCGCCACCGGGGCCAGCAGATCGGGCACGGCGGCCTCGTTATAGGCAATGGCATGGGGCAGGATCACAGCATGGGTTTCGGCATGCGGCAGGCCGAACGTGCCGCCCAGCGTGTGGCAAAGCTTGTGGTGCAGCGCCATGCCGACCTGCCCCAGGACCGTGCCGCACAGCCATGCGCCGTAAAGCGTCAGGCCCCGTGCCTGCAAGTCGTCCGGCGCCTGCATCACGCGCGGCAGCCCCTCGTGGAAGGCCCGCACGCCTTCCAGCGCCATCATCGTCGAGATGGGCGAGCGGTCGCGCGCATAAAGCCCCTCGACCGCATGGGCCATCGCATTCAGGCCCGAGGTCACCGTCATCCCCGGCGGCAGGGTCGCGACCAGTTCGGCATCGTAGAGGATCACGTCCGGCTGCACGCGCGCGTCGGTCAGGGTGGTCTTCATCCCGTTTTCGGTCTGGCCCAGGATCGGCGTGGCCTCGGACCCGGCGTAGGTGGTGGGGATGGCGATCTGCGGCAGGCCGGTGCGCAGCGCGACGGCCTTGGCCAGCCCGATGGTCGAGCCGCCGCCGGCCGCCACCAGCAGGTCGGCCCCGATTTCGCGCGCATGGGCAGCGGCCCGTTCGGAAACCTCGACCGGCGTATGCATGACGGCACCGGCAAAGCGGCCCGCGATCCGGTCGCCACAGATCGCCGCCAGTTCCCCGGCCAGCGCCGCCTGTTCGGGCGTGGTCAGCAGCAAGGCCCGCCGCGCGCCGGCCAGGTCGATTTCCTGCGCCAGTTCGCGCCGCACCCCCGGCTTGAACCGCGTCCGGTTGGCGGCGCTGCGGGCCGTGAATTCGCTAAGGAAGAATGACATGGCGGTTCCTGCTGGTAGATGGATATTGATCTGGAGAAGGCCGGGTCTTATGCCTTTGAGTTATGAAAATCGAAAGCGAACATCTGGAAATCCTTGCCGTCATCGTCGAAAAGGGCGGGCTGACCGATGGCGCCGATGCCCTGGGCAAGTCGCAGCCCTCGGTCTCGCGCAGCATGAACCTGCTGGAAAGCCGCATCGGAATGCCGCTTTTCGAGCCGGGCCGCCGTCCGCTGCGCCCCACCCAGCTTGGGCAAAGCCTGGCCCGGCTGGGCGCAAGGATCCGCACCGCCAATCAAGAGGCCAGCCTGCTCGTCCGCCAGTTCCGGCAGGGCCGCGCGGGCCTGTTGCGGGTGGGCGGGTCGCCGATCTTCATGGACGGGGTGGTCTCGACCATGATCGCCGACTTCCAGTCGCGCAGTCAGGACATCCAGATCCAGCAATCCTACGGCTATCTGGACGAATTGACCGGAAAGCTGCGCAACGCCGCGCTGGATCTGGCCATCCTGCCGGTGCAGCCGGGACAGATGCCGCAGGGCATGGATTTCATGCCGCTGATGTCGGGCAACAACGTCATCGCCTGCCGCGCCGGTCATCCGCTGACCCACCATCGCGCGATCACGCTGGGCGATATCGACGCCTTTCCGTGGATCTCGCCGCCGATGGACAGCCCGCTGTTCCGCGATCTGGAACGGGCGTTGAAATCCATCGGGCACGAGGAAATGCGCGTTACCTTCTCGGGCGGTTCGCTGGCCTCGATCCAGTCGGTGCTGACCGGCTCGGACAGCCTGACCGTGCTGCCCTATTCCGTGGTGTTCATGTCGCGCCGCACCGTGCCGCTGGAGGCCCTGCCGCTGAAGATCGACCACGCCTCGCGCCAGTTGGGCGTGCTGACCAGCAAGGACCGTCCCCTTCCACCCGCGACCCAGCATTTCATCTCCTTTCTGGTGACAGAGTTCCAGCGCCTGCAAAGCCGGATGGACCATGAAAACCAGGTCACGATGCGGCGCGGATAACCCTTATTTCAGCGTGACATAGCCCGCGGCTTCGATCGGACTCATGCGGATGGCGGCGGGCAGGCCGGTGATTTCCAGCATCCGCTCGCGGATGCGTTGCGCCGTCGCCAGGCACAGTTCGGGCGTGCGGTCGGGGCGGCGGATATAGCCCAGTTCGAAGTTGATCGTCGGCTGCTCGGGCATGCCCTTGACGCCGATGATGGCGAACTGGCAGGCCGAGCGGCTGACCTCCAGATCGCGGCAGATCATTTCGCGCAATCCGGGCAGCCCGGCGGTCAGCCTTTCGCTGATCGCGTCAAGCTGGGTGTCGTCGACGAAAATCTTGATATTCGGCATGGGTATCAGTTCTCTACAAGGATGAAATCGAAATCCGAGCGCCATTCGGTCGGCTGGCCGGACAGCTTTTCGTAATCCGCGATCAGGGTGTTCTTGACGCCGAAAACCGCATCCGATTCCAGGTATTCGTCGCCGTCCACGAAGGTGTGCGTGATCAGCTTCTGATAGCCCGGCGCCGTCACCAGATAATGCATATGCGCAGGCCGCCACGGGTGGCGCCCGATCCGCGACAAAAGCTGGCCCACCGGCCCGTCGTCGGGGATGGGATAGCTGACCGGCTTGATGCCCACGAAGGCATAGCGCCCGTCGGCCCCGGTGATGAAACGCCCGCGGTTGTTCCATTTGGGCTGGATGTCGGGCTGCTGCACGTCGTAATAGCCGTCGGCATTGTCCGACCAGACATCGACGCAGGCGCCTTCGATCGGGTTGCCGCCGCAGTCCAGGACCCGCCCCCGGAACAGGCAGGATTCGCCCTTGCCGTCCAGCGTGATCCGCTCGCCCATCCGGCGGAGCGGCGCGCCCTCGACGTGGAAGGGGCCGAAGACGGTGTTTTCCGTCGCGCCTTCGGGTCGGCGATTGTTGATCGCATCGACCAGCATCGACAGGCCCAGCACGTCGGACAGCAGGATGAACTCCTGCCGTTCGGGGGAACAGATCTGGCCGGTGCGGGTCAGGAAGTCGATCCCGGCCTCCCATTCCTCGGGCCTGAGGTGGCATTCGCGTGCGAAGGCGTGCAGATGCCGGACCAGGCAGGACATGACCTCGCGCATGCGCGGGTCGGCCTCGGGCGACATCCTGCCGTTGACCACCTGTTCCGAGTTCGTTTCCGAGAAATAGCTCATGGGTTCACCTCTTTCGGGGTCATTGTTCGCTGCCCGTCCGCGCCAGCCGCCGCCAGCCCCGGTCCAGATAGACCAGCGAGGCCGCGTCGCCGTCCGCGATCCGCCCGGCCAGCAGTTCGGCCACCACCAGCGTCGCGCCGTTCAGTTCCAGGCGGCGGGTGATGCGGGCGCGAAACCAGTTCGCCACGTCGCTGTAGCGCGGCTCTCCGGTCGGCAGCCGCTCCCAGGCGACTTCGGCAAAACGGTTCGCCCCGCTGGTCGCCCCCAGCCGCGCGATTTCCAGATCCGGGTAGCGCATCAGGTGGATCACGATGTTTTCCGCCCCCAGCAGCGCCTTGCCCGCCGAGGACGCCGCCGACAGCGAAAAGGCCACCGTGGGCGGCTCGGCACTGACCGAGATCAGCGAACTGACCGTCAGCGCGACCGGGCTTTCGCCGCAATCGGCGGTCAGCACCGCCACCCCGGCGGGATGGTTGCGGAACGCATGGCGGAATGCCTCGCCAAGCGATTGGGTAGCACTCATGTCCAGATCATCCGGTTGGGCCGAGGCACGGCAGGGCGCGCGCCCCGGCGGCATGTCATTTCTTTTCGATCAGGTCGTAGAACTGCCAGCGGCGGTCGCTCCAGATACCGCCCAGATCGCGCCCGCCCGAGGCGACGATGCCGGGCGAGACGGTGATATGGTTCACCGCCACCATGATATCGCGGAAGAACCGCTGCATGACGCCCGCGCGCAGGCTGGCGCCGCCGGCGGCGCGATAGGCGAAATTGGCGGCCCTTTCGGCGGCCTCGTGGATTTCCGCCTTGGCCAGGTGCAGCATGGTGATCTGGCGGGTCGATACGGGCTGGCCGCTTTCGACCGTCCGCTCGATATCGCCCCAGACCTCCATGACGAAGGCACGGGCGGCGCGGAAACGGGCCTCGGCGCTGCCATAGTCGTGCCAGAACTTTTCGCTTTCGCCCAGGGCGCCCGCGCGGCCGGTCTTCTGGCGCGCGAAGGCGGCGATCTCGTCCAGCATCCGCCGCCCCGCGCCCATCGCCCAGCCGGTGTGCCCGATCGAGGCCAGCCCGATCACGCCAAGGCTGAACAGCTCTTTCTGGCGCTGCGGCTCGGCGGTCTGGATCGGAAAGACCATGTCCTCGGCGATGAACACGTCCTCGGCGGCATAGTCGATCGAGCCGGTGCCGCGCAGCCCCAGCACGTCCCAGTTGCCCAGCGGCGTGTGTTCCTCGATCGGCGCATGGGTGCACATGATGATCGGATTGCCGTTTTCGTCCCTGGCGGGCTTGCCGGTGCCGTCGTCGATGAAGGCCGCGCTGTGGGAATAGGTCGCATGGCTGTAGCCCGAGCCATAACTCCACCTGCCGTTCAGCCGCCAGCCGCCTTCGACCTTCTTCAGCATGCCCAGGGGCGCGCCCTGCCCCGAGAAACGGTTCTCGGTCCCCGGCGCGAACAGCCGCGATACGGCGCTGTCGGGCAGGAAGGCCGCGGACATCGCGCCGATCCCGGCATGGACCATCGAGACCCAGCCCGCCGCGCCCGAATACCAGGTGACGGCCTCGATCAGTTCCATCCCCTGCGTGGGCGGCAGTTGCGCGCCACCCAGGCTTTCGGCGGCGAAAAGATGGGACATGCGCAGCGGGCGCAGGGCCTCGAAGCTTTCCGGCGTCAACTCGCCCGCGGCCTCGTCGGCGTCGGCATTGGCCTCCAGGATGGGGCCGATCTGCCTGATCTGTTCCAGCAGGTCGCGGTAATCGACCGTCTGGCCCCAGTAGCTGTGTTTCAAGGGCATGTTCATTCTTTCCTCCCGAAAGATCTGGTTCAGGCGATCAGGAAATCGCCGATTTCCGTAACGGTTTCAGGTCGTTCCTGCGCGATCAGGTGACCCGTGCCGGGCAGCGTCAGCAGCCGGGCATTGCCCAGCGATTCGATCCACAGCGGCGCTTGCCCGGCAGGCAGAAGGCGGTCGTTCTCGCCCCAGACCAGCAGCGTCGGATTGGTGATCCGCGCCATCATCCGCCGCAGGTTGGGATGGCCCATGCCGAAGGGCGCGCAGATGCGCCCGACCGTCTCGCCTTCACGGGCACGCGCGGCGCCGAAGCTTTCGGCAAAGGCGGGGTCGCTGCCATCGGGGAAATAGCGCAGCGCGACCGAAACGTCATGGGTCAGATAGCCGGGAAAGTCCTGCGGCGCGATCCCGCCCAGCGCGGTGGCGGGCCAGGCGGGATCGTTCAGCCCCGCGGGGGCCATCAGCACCACCTTGCCGAAACGCTCGCGCGCCACCGCCGCCAGTTCGGTGGCCATCCACCCGCCCATCGAAAAGCCGATCAGATGCGGGGTCTCGCCCGGCAGCATCCGGTCCAGCAGGTCCAGGTAATGCACCAGCAGGTCGGCCATTCCCGACAGATGCGGCGCATCGCCGGAATCGCCCATGCCGGGATGGCTGGGGCAATGGACCCGGAAACGGTCGCTCAGGCCCAGGGCGAAATCGAACCCCTCCAGCGTCGAGGCGCCATGCAGGAACAGCACCGGCTGCCCCCGACCCGCGACCCTGACGGCGGTTTTCACCCCGCCGATGTCGTATTCGCGCAGTTCAAAGCTCATCCTTCCCCCCCTTGCTGTCCGCCGTGCCTCCTACACGGCGGGATGATCGCGCCCGCCCCATCGGGCCGGTTTCAACCACGGGGGGATTTAGGCTTCATCCGTGCTTGGCAGTCAAATGCCAAGAACAGCGGTTAATATAACCCAAAGATATATTCATGCGGTGATCATCCGGTTCGCCGGTCACCGCAATGTCCGGCGCAACCCCTCCTGCACCCGCAGCAGCGCAGGCAGATAAAGCGCCGCCAGTTCCCCCGCCGAGGATTGCACCGCCGCCACCCCGGTATTCAGCGCCGCCACGACCTGGCCGCGCATGTCGTAAAGCGGCACGGCTATCGAGCGCAGGCCCGGCTCGATTTCCTGGTCGATGACCGCATGGCCGTCGGTGCGGGCCTGCCGGATGCGGGCCATGATCTCATCCGGTGCGGTCAGGCTGTGGGCGGTGCGGGGGGTCAGGTCCGAACGCTCGACGATGGCGCGCGCCTGCGCTTCGGGCAGGGCGGCCAGCAGCACCCGGCCCATCGAGGTGCAATGCGCAGGCAGCCGCGATCCCGGCATCAACCCGATGGACATCACCCGCCGCTGCGCCGCCCGCGCCAGATAGACGATCTCGGTCCCGTCGAGGATGGAAACCGAGGTCGATTGCCCGATCCGTTCGGACAGTTGATCCAGCCAGGGCTGCACCAGTTGCGCCAGCGGCATCGCCGCCAAAGCCCCCATTCCCAGCCGCAGGATGCGCGGCGTCAGGGCAAAGAACTTGCCGTCGTAATCGGCATAGCCCAGTTCGTGCAGGGTCAGCAGGCAGCGCCGCGCGGTCGCCCGGTCCAGCCCCGTCGCCTCGGCCACCTCGGCGATGGAAAGGCGCGGGCGTTCGGCGCGAAATGCCTCGATCACGCGCAACCCCTTGGCAAGCGAGGCGATGAAGTCGGTTTTGTTCACCATGCGCACAGGTTTTTACGCAAATTGAACAAAGGTCAATATCCGCACGAATTTTCTGGCCCGACGGCAGCCATATGCCCATGAATGCCCCGGCAGGAGGAGTTCATGGACAAACGCATCCCCAACCTGGCCGAGGCCGTCGCCAGCATCCAGGACGGCGCCACGGTGATGATCGGCGGCTTCGGCGGCTCGGGCGCGCCGATCGAGTTGATCCACGCGCTGATCGACCGCTATCTGGCGACCGGCAGCCCCGGCAACCTGACCATCGTCAACAACAACGCGGGCAACGGCCATGTCGGCATCGCCGCGCTGATCGAGCAGGGCATGGTCCGCAAGATGGTCTGTTCCTTCCCGCGCTCGGCCGATCCACGTGTCTTTACCGAGAAATACCTTGCCGGAGAGATCGAGCTGGAACTGGTCCCGCAAGGCACGCTGGCCGAACGCATCCGCGCGGGCGGCGCGGGCATCCCGGCCTTCTACACGCCCACGGGCTATGGCACCGATCTGGCCCGCGGCAAGCCCGTGGCCGAATTCGACGGGCGCCACTATGTGCGGGAACGCTGGCTCAAGGCCGATGTGGCGCTGATCAAGGCCGAATCGGGCGACCATTACGGCAACCTGACCTATCGCATGGCGGCGCGGAACTTCTCGCCCCTGATGGCGATGGCGGCGGCGCGCACCATCGCGCAGGTGACGCGGGCGGTCGCGCCGGGCGGAATCGACCCCGAGGCCGTCGTGACGCCGGGCATCTTCGTGTCAGGCATCGTCGAGGTCGCCAATCCGGCGCAGGAAGAGGCGCTGAACCGCGCAGGCGCCGCCTATCCAGAGGTGCAGCCATGACCCCGAAACTGACCAACGCCCAGATCGCCTGGCGCGCGGCGCAGGACATCGCCGATGGCGCCTATGTGAACCTTGGCATCGGCTTTCCCGAGATGGTGGCCAAGTTCCAGCCGCCGGGCCGCCAGGCGGTGTTCCATACCGAGAACGGCGTCCTGGGCTTTGGCGAGGCCCCGCCCGCGGGGACCGAGGACTGGGACCTGATCAACGCCGGCAAGAAGGCGATCACGCTGAAACCCGGCGCAGCCTTCTTCCACCATGCCGACAGTTTCGCGATGGTGCGGGGCGGGCATCTGGACGTGGCGATCCTGGGCGCCTACCAAGTGGCGCAGAACGGCGACCTGGCGAATTGGTCCACCGGACCCAGGGGCGTCCCCGCGGTCGGCGGCGCGATGGACCTGGTGCATGGCGCAAGGCGCGTCGCAGTCCTGACCGATCACGTCACCAGGGACGGCAAGCCCAAGCTGGTCGAAACCTGCACCCTGCCCTTGACCGGCGTGGGTTGCGTGACCCGCGTCTATACCTCGCTTGCCGTGGTAGATGTGCAGGACGGTCGTTTCGTGCTGCGTGAAAAGCTGTCCACGATTTCCCTTGATGACCTGCAAGCCGTGACCGGCGCGCGGCTGCATCTGGACGGTGCGGTCGGCGATCTGGCCGCGCCGGAGCTGTGACATGACCCAAGCCTTCATCTGCGACTATATCCGCACGCCCATCGGCCGTTTCGGCGGCGCGCTGGCCCCGGTCCGCGCGGACGACCTGGGCGCCATTCCCCTGCGCGCGCTGATGGCGCGCAATCCGGGCGTGGACTGGCAGGCGGTGGACGACGTGGTCTATGGCTGTGCCAACCAGGCGGGCGAGGACAACCGCAACGTGGCGCGCATGTCCGCGCTGCTGGCGGGGCTGCCGGTCGAGGTGACGGGCACCACCATCAACCGGCTTTGCGGCTCGGGCATGGACGCGGTGCTGGCCGCCGCGCGCCAGATCGCCGCGGGCGAGGCGGACCTGATGATCGCGGGCGGGGTCGAATCGATGTCGCGTGCGCCCTTCGTGCTGCCCAAGGCGGAAAGCGCCTTTTCCCGCCATGCCGAGATCCACGACACCACCATCGGCTGGCGCTTCGTGAACCCGGCGATGCAGGCCGCATATGGCACCGATTCCATGCCCCAGACCGGCCAGAACGTCGCCGACGACTATGGCATCCCGCGCGAGGCGCAGGACGCGATGGCGCTGGCCTCGCAAGCCAAGGCGGCGGCAGCCATCGCCAATGGCCGGCTGGCGCGCGAGATCACGCCGGTCGCGGTGCCCCAGCGCAAGGGCGATCCGATCCCGGTCGAGACCGACGAACATCCCCGCGCCACCACGCCCGAGGCGTTGGCCAAGCTGCGCCCGCTGTTTCCGAACGGCTCGGTCACGGCGGGCAATGCCAGCGGCGTAAACGACGGGGCGGCGGCGCTGATCCTGGCATCCGAGGCGGCGGCGCGCGCGCATGGCCTGACCCCCATCGCCCGCATCCTTGGCGGCGCGACGGCGGGCGTTCCGCCGCGCATCATGGGCATCGGCCCTGCCCCGGCCAGCCAGAAGCTGATGGCACGGCTGGGCTTGACGCAGGCGGATTTCGACGTGATCGAACTGAACGAGGCCTTCGCTGCCCAGGGCCTCGCCACGCTGCGCCAGTTGGGCATCGCCGACGACGACCCGCGCGTGAACCCGAACGGCGGCGCCATCGCGCTGGGGCATCCGCTGGGCATGTCGGGCGCGCGCATCACCGGCACGGCTGCGCTGGAACTGGCGCTGAACGGCGGCAGGCGGGCGCTCTCGACCATGTGCATCGGCGTCGGCCAAGGCATCGCCGTCGCGCTTGAACGGGTTTAGACCGGGAACCGCCTGCCGGTTGCGCCGGTCGATTGCCGGATGGGCTGGCCATAGGCGCGGCGGTGGGCCTTGCTTAGCGCCGCCGCGCTGGAATAGCCGCAGCGCAGGGCGATTTCGCGCAGGCCAAGCCCGGTTGCGCTGGCCAGTTCGCGGGCCTGCGACAACCGCAGCATCTGGAAATAGCGGCCTGGCGCCATCCCGGCCTCGGCGCGGAACAGGCGGTCCAGCTTGCTGGCCGAGACGCCGCAGCGCAGGGCGATTTCCGCAAGCGGCAGGGGCGTCTCGACCGTCTCGGCCATCAGGTTCATCGCCTGCCGCAGCCGCGCTGTGCCCTTGCGGGGCAGGCCGGGCATGGCGGGCGCGGGTTTGCCGGGACCGGCATCGTGCAGGAACATGTTCGATGCGGCAAAGGCATTGGCCTGGCCGAACCGTTCCGCGATGAAGGCCAGGATCAGGTCCAGCGCCCCCGCCGCACCGCCGCAGGACCAGACGCGGCCCGCCATGACATAGGGCGCGGGATCGGCCTGCGTATCGGGGAAGGCCTCGGCGAAATCGGCCAGCAGCGACCAATGCAGCGTGGCGCGTTCTCCGCGCAAAAGCCCCGCCGCCGCCAAGAGCCACGGCCCGCTGTCGGCGCCGATCACGATGCGGCTTTGCCGCGCCAGCCCCGACACCCGGCGCAGCCCCGCGCCACCGGCATGGCCGCGATAGCCATAGCCCGCGACCACCACCAGCAGGTCGAACATCCCCGCGTCGGGCACATCGGGGACGACCGACAACCCGCTCGAGGACCGCACCGGGCCGCCCGTCGGCGTCAGCACCTGCCAGCGAATGTCGATCCCGGCCTGGTCGCGGACGGCCCGCAAAGGCTCCAGCAGGCAGGAGAGGACCATGTTTGAAAAGCCCTCGAAGAGCAGAAAGCCGATGCGGGTCATGAAATGCCGACCTGTCTGGACAACAAGATGACAGGATAGGACAATCCGCCCGCCCCGCAACCCCCTAGCATCGGGCGCGCCAGACAGGAGTTCGCCATGCCCTTGACCATGAACCGGGACGTTTTCATCACCTGCGCCGTGACCGGCTCGGGCGGCACGCAGGACCGTTCGCCCCATGTGCCGCGCAGCCCGCAGCAGATCGCCGACAGCGCCATCGCGGCGGCGAAGGCAGGCGCGGCGGTGGTCCATTGCCATGTCCGCGACCCCGAAACCGGCGCGCCCTCGCGCGACCGGGCGCTTTACCGCGAGGTGACCGACCGCATCCGCGCGGCCGAGGTGGACATGGTGCTGAACCTGACGGCGGGCATGGGCGGCGACATCGTTTTCGGCAATGCCGAGGCGCCGTTTCCACTGAACGCAGCCGCGACCGACATGGCGGGCGCAACCGAACGCATGGCCCATGTCGCGGAATGCCTGCCCGAGATCTGCACGCTGGATTGCGGCACGATGAATTTCGCCGAGGCCGATTACGTGATGACCAACACCCCCGGCATGCTGCGGGCAATGGGCGGGATGATGACCGCGCTTGGCGTCAAGCCCGAGATCGAGGCTTTTGATACCGGCCATCTGTGGTTCGCCAAGCAGTTGGTGCAAGAGGGCACGCTGGACAGCCCCGCGCTGGTGCAGCTTTGCATGGGGGTGCCCTGGGGCGCGCCGAACGACCTGAACACCTTCATGGCGATGGTGAACGCGATCCCGCAGGATTGGCTTTGGTCGGCGTTCAGCCTGGGGCGCGACCAGATGCCCTATGTCGCGGCGGCGGTGCTGGCGGGCGGCAATGTCCGCGTGGGGCTGGAGGACAACCTGTGGCTGGGCAAGGGACAGTTGGCGACCAACGCGCAACTGGTCGAGCGCGCGGTGACGATCATCGAGAACATGGGCGCCCGCGTCATCGGCCCGCAAGCCGTGCGGGACCGGCTGGGGCTGGTCAAGCGCGCGCCGGGGGGTGCGACATGAGCCGGGCGGCGATCATCGGCGGCGGCGTCATCGGCGGCGGCTGGGCCGCACGCTTCCTGCTGAACGGCTGGGACGTGGCGGTCTTCGACCCCGACCCGCAGGCCGAACGCAAGATCGGCGAGGTGCTGGCCAATGCCCGCCGCGCGCTGCCCGCGCTCTATGACCGCGCCCTGCCGCCCGAGGGGCGCTTAACGTTTCACGCCGATCTGGCCGAGGCGGTGGCGGGTGCCTCATGGGTGCAGGAAAGCATTCCCGAAGTTCTGTCGCTGAAGCATCAGATCCTGCCCGCCATCGCGGCGGCGGCGGGACCGGATGCGGTGATCGGCTCGTCCACCTCGGGCTTCAAGCCGTCGGAACTGAACGCGGGCGGAACGAATGCCATCGTCGCCCATCCCTTCAACCCGGTCTATCTGCTGCCTCTGGTGGAACTGGTCGGCGATGCGGCGGCCTGCGCCCGCGCCGCCGACATCCTGCGCGGCATCGGCATGTTCCCCCTGACCGTCCGCAAGGAAATCGACGCCCATATCGCCGACCGCCTGCTGGAAGCCGTCTGGCGCGAAGCCCTTTGGCTGGTCCGCGACGGCATTGCGACGACCGGCGAAATCGACGAAGCCATCCGCATGGGCTTCGGCATCCGTTGGGCGCAGATGGGCCTGTTCGAGACCTATCGCATCGCGGGGGGCGAAGCCGGGATGCGGCATTTCATGGCCCAGTTCGGCCCGGCCCTGTCATGGCCCTGGACCAAGCTGATGGACGTGCCCGAGTTCAACGAAGAGCTGGTCGAACTGATCGCCAGCCAGTCCGACGCGCAATCGGGCCATCTGTCCATCCGCGAACTTGAACGGCTACGCGACGACAACCTGGTCGGCATGATGCGCGCCCTGCGCCGGTCGGACAGCGGCGCGGGGGGCGTCTTGCGCGCGCATGAGGCAGCCTTGCCCGAGCAGGGCGAACAGGACGGGCTGCCCGTCACCGCCGCGCGCCAGGTGCCGGTCACATGGACCGATTACAACGGCCACATGAATGAGACGCATTACCTGGAAGCCGCCTCTCTGGCCACCGACCGCTTGCTTGAGATGATCGGGGCGGGGGCGGATTACGTCGCCTCGGGGCGCAGCTTCTTCACGGTGGAAACCCATATCCGCTATCTGGACGAAATCCACGCAGGCGACCGGCTGACCGTCACGACGCAGGTGCTGGGGGCGCAGGGCAAGAAGCTGCACCTGTTCCACCGGCTGCATCGCGGCGACGCGCTGGCCGCCACGGTCGAGACGCTGCTGCTGCACACCGACCTGACCACCCGCCGCACCAGCCCGCCCGCGCCCGAGGTGGCCGGGGCGATGGCCGATTGGGCCGCCCGCCACGCCGGAATGCCCGCCGAAGGGGCGGGGCGTTTCACCGGCCAGCGGGCATAAGGCAGGGTGCGGATGATGTGACGGCGATGGTCTTTCGGCACTCCGACCGCCCCTTGCACGCCACGATCCTGGTGCTGCCCGAGGCATCGGTGATGAGCCTCGCCGCCACGCTTGACCCCATGCGCGCCGCGAACCGCGTCACCGGCGCCGAACCCTATCGCTGGCAGGTCGTATCGCCCGACGGCCGGCCCGTGGCGACCAGTTGCGGGCTGAGCGTGCAGGTGGACGGCCCGTTCCGCCCCGATCAGGACTGCGACCTGCTGGTGGTGGTCGCCGCCTTCAACGCCGCGCGCCACGCCACGCCCGCGATCCTTTCCGCCCTGCGGCAGGGGGCGCGGCGGACAAAGCTGCTGGGCGGGGTCGAGGCAGGAAGCTGGGTGCTGGCGATGGCGGGCCTGCTGGACCAGCGCCGCGCCACCACCCATTGGGAAGACCTCGAGGATTTCGCCGCCCGCTTTCCCCAACTGCGCGCCATTCCCGACCGCTGGGTGATCGACGGTCCCGTCTTTACCACCGGCGGCGCGGCGCCGACGCTGGATTTCATGCTGGCGCTGATCCGCGCCCGACAGGGGTTCGACGTGGCGCTGAACGTGGCCAGCCTTTATGTCTATGAAGAGGTGCGCCTGCCCTCGGACGCGCAGCCGCTGGTGTCGCTGGGCCGTGCCGGGCGGACCCAGGGCCGCGTCGCGCTGGCGATCCGCATCATGGAAAAGCACCTGGACAGCCCCCTGCCCGTCGCCCGGATCGCCGCGCAGGTGAAATGCTCGACCCGGACGCTCGAGGGGCTGTTTCGCGACACCGTCCAGACCGCGCCCGGCGCCTATTACCGCTCGCTGCGCCTGCAAGCGGCGCGGCGGCTGGTCACGGATACCGATCTGGGCATGGCCGAGATCGCGGTCAGGACGGGCTTCGCCTCGATCGCCTCGTTGTCGCGGGCATTTCGGCGGCGGTTCGGGCAGCCGCCTTCAGCCGCCCGGCGCGATTCAAAGGCCTAGCGCCTCTTTCGCCACGGGCAGGCCCGGTTCGCCGTCGAAGGTCGTGACATCGGCAAGCCATGTCTCCAGCGTATCGGGGTTGTCCTTCAGCCAGCGTTCGGCGGCATCGACCGGCTCCATCCCCTCATCCAGGACGTAGGACATCATCACGTCCTCGGCCTCGACCGTGAAGGAAAGATTGGACAGGAAGCGGCCCAGGTTGGGGCATTCCTCGGAAAAGCCCGCGCGGGTGTTGGTCAGCACCGTCGCCATGCCGTCCTGAGGCCCGAAGGTGTCGTTGCCGTCGGTCAGATATTCCAGTTCATAGCGCACGTTCATCGGATGCGGGCGCCAGCCGAAGAACAGGATCGGCTGTTCGGCCTGGATGGCGCGCTGGACCTGCGCCAGCATCCCCTGTTCGCTGGATTCGACCAGTTCGAATTCGCCCAGGTCGAAGGTGTTTTCGGAAATCAGTTCAAGGATCGTGGCGTTGGCGCCGCTGCCCGCCTCGATCCCGTAGATCGTCCCGCCCAGTTCATCCTTGAAATTCGCGATATCGGAATAGGTCTTCAGCCCCGCCGCATGCGTATAGGCGGGCACCGCAAAGCCGATCAGCGCGCCTTCCAGGTTGGGGCGCACCACCTCGATATCGCCCGCATCGACCAGCGGTTTCTGCTGGGGCTCCTGCAAGGGCATCCAGTTGCCAAGGAAGATATCGGTATCGCCCTGCTTCAGCGATTCGAAGGTGACCGCCACCGAAAGGATCTGCACCTCGGGCGCATAGCCCAGGGCTTCCAGCACCTGCGCCGACATGGCAGTGGTGATCGTGATATCCGTCCATCCGACGTCCGAAAGGCTGGGCGCCTGGCAGGTGGCAGGCTCGGCCGCTTCCGCGCGGGGCAGAACCGCAAGCGAGGCAAGGGCCGCAATGGCGATCTGGCGCTTCATCATCATTCCTCCGTTGTTTCGTCGGCCGATCCGCGTCGGCCCTGCGACGCAGAATAGCCCGGATGACCGCACCCGATTGCCCCGTTGCGCAGAAAATTTGCCAATCTGCGCAGAACCGCGCGGGGTTTCGCACTATCGCCTGCCGGCATCCTTTGATCCTATGATAAGCGACCCCACGAAAAGCAAGGAGTCCGAACAATGTCCAGGCGCTACAAGATCGGCGATCATGTGAGCTGGAATTCCGAGGCCGGCAGGGTCTCGGGGACCATCATCAAGGTCCATACCAGCGATTTCGACTACAAGGGCCACACCCATCGCGCGACGCAAGACGACCCCCAATATGAAATCAAGAGCGACAAGACCGACCACGTCGCCGCGCACAAGGGCGGCGCGCTGGACCGTGACTAAGACCGCGGACCCGCCCTTTTTCACCATCGGCCATTCAAACAGAAGCGTCGCGGCCCTTGTCGGGCTGTTGCGCGAAGCAGGGGTCCGGCATGTCGCCGATATCCGCAAGTTCCCGATGTCGCGGGCCAATCCGCAATTCAACGCGGATACGCTGGCCGCCACCCTGTCCGGCGCCGGGATCGGCTGGCAGCATATCGCCGCATTGGGCGGCCTGCGCGGCAAGGGCAAGGCATTGCCCGACGACATCAACGGCTTGTGGTCGAACCGAAGCTTTCACAACTATGCCGATTACGCGCTGTCCGAACCCTTCCGCGAGGGGCTGGAGCAGTTGAAACAGGCCGGGCGCGCCCAACCCGTGGCGATCATGTGCGCCGAAGCGGTCTGGTGGCGATGCCACCGCCGCATCGTAGCCGATTACCTCATCGCCGGCGGGCGGGCCGTCTTTCACATCGTGGGACCGGGCCGCATCGAACCTGCCCGCCTGACTGCGGGCGCCGTCGTCGGACCGGGCGAATCGGTCACCTACCCGGCCCCGCCTTCCTGACGCCCGACACCCCGGCCAGCGGCCCCTTGCGGCCATGCGGCGGGTCCACTAGCCTTCAGGTGACGGCAAAGGGCCGCGCGTCCCGATGCCGCACCCGCCGCCCACCGATGGGCCTGAAGACAACACCAACCGTTATGGCAGGTATCCCAATGTCCGATCTTCCAGGTTATCCGAACCGCCGCGGCTTTCTGAAAACATCGGCAGCCTCGGTCGCCCTTGCCGGAATCGCGGCGCGGGCCGAGGCGCAGGCCGACACCGTGCCGCCGCTTGACGAATACTGGCCCGAATATCTGGACGCGGCGGAATGGGCCTTCGTCATGGCCGCCTGCGCGCGGCTGATCCCGTCCGAGGGCGACGGTCCCGGCGCGATCGAGGCGCGGGTGCCCGTCTTCATCGACCGCCAGCTTGCCGATTACTACGGGCGCGCGGATATCTGGTATATGGAAGGGCCGCACGACCCGACCGCGCCGCCGGAATTCGGCTGGCAGACGCCCCTGACCCCGGCGGAACTTTACCGTCAGGCCATCCCGGCCTTCAACGCATGGTGCGAACGCACCCACGGCGCGGCCTTCCCCGACCTGGACCCGCAGGCGCAGGACGAGGCGCTGACCGCGCTGGACGAGGGCGAAACCGACCTTGCCCCGGAACTGTCCCCCTTCTTCACCACCCTGCTGAACAACACGAAAGAGGGCTATTTCGCCGACCCGATCCACGGCGGCAACCACGGGATGCAGGCATGGGTCTATATCGGCTTTCCCGGCGCGCGGGCGGCCTATCGCGAATGGGCGGGGCGGCATAACGTCCAATACCCCCTCGGCCCGGTCTCGATCAGCGGCGAGAGGGCATGAGCATGGCACGTCAGGAAGCAAAGAAGGATGTCGTCATCGTCGGCCTGGGCTGGACCGGCGCGATCGCGGGGATCGAACTGGCACAGGAAGGGCTGGAGATCGTGGCGCTGGAACGCGGGCGCGACCAGGCCACCGTGCCCGAGTTCAAGTATCCCGACCAGATCGACGAGCTTACCTGGGGCGTGCGGCTGAAGAACATGCAGCACCCGCGCCGCCAGACCGTGACCGTCCGCCGCAACGGCGATGAAACCGCCCTGCCGCTGCGCGCCCTTGGCTCTTTCCTGCCCGCCGATGGCGTCGGCGGCGCGGGCACGCATTGGAACGGTCTCAACTGGCGCCCCCAACCCGAGGAAATGCGGCTGCTCAGCCATATCCGCGAAAACTGGGGCGACGAGATCATCCCCGAGGGCATGTCGCTGGGCGACTACCCCGTCACCTATGACGAGCTTGAGCCTTTCTTCACCCGTTTTGAACAGGTCGCCGGGATCTCGGGTCAGGCGGGCAACCTGAACGGCCAGATCCAGCCGGGCGGCAACCCGTTCGAGGGCTGGCGCTCGACCGATTACCCCATGCCGCCGATGCCCACGACATGGGACAGCCACAAGTTCCGCGAGGCGGCGCTGGCGATGGGGCTGCACCCCTTCCCCGCCCCGGCGGGCATCGCCTCGACCAGCTATGTCAACCCTTACGGAATGCAGATGGGGCCGTGCAACCTGTGCGGCTTCTGCGAGCGTTACGGCTGTTATCAATATTCCAAATCCTCGCCCCAGACGGCGATCCTGGATGCGCTGAAACGCCATCCGAATTTTTCATACCGCACCCATGCCGAGGTCCTGCGGGTCGAACTGGCCCCGGACGGGCGGACCGCCACCGGCGTGACCTATTTCGACGAGGAGGCGCAGGAAGAGGTCTTCCAGCCTGCCGATATCGTCATCCTCGCGGCCTATCAGCTCAACAACGTGCATCTGATGATGGTCTCGGGGCTGGCCGAGATCTACGACCCCGCCACCGATCAGGGGGTGCTGGGCAAGAACTACGGCTATCAGATGAACGGCGGCGCGACGCTGTTTTTCCGCGACGAACATTTCAACCCCTTCGTCGGCCACGGCTCGAACGGGATGTGCATCGACGATTACGGGATGAACCGCAACGATTACGGCGCGCTCGGCTTCATCGGCGGGGCCTATTGGCGGTCGGGGCTGACCAATGGCCAGCCGATCCGCTCGATGCCGCTGCCATCCGGGACGCCCTCATGGGGGGCGGGGTGGAAGGCCGGCGTGGGCGAATGGTATGGCCATGCGATGTCCATCGGCTCGCACGGGTCGAACATGTCCTATCGCGCGAACCACCTGGACCTGGACCCGACCTATACCGACCGCCACGGGCGCCCGCTGATGCGGATGACCTTCGACTGGCAGGAAAACGACCTGCGGATGAACCAATACATGAAGGCGCGGGTCGAAGAGGTCGCCGCCAGCATGAACCCCGACATCATGCAATCCAGCTTCAAGGGACCGGGCGCGCGATACGATGTCCGCCCCTATCAGACCACGCATAACACCGGCGGCCATATCATGTCCGCAAGCCCGAACGAAGGCGTGGTCAACCGCTATTCCCAGATGTGGGGGCAGCACAACGTCTTTGCGATGGGCGCGGGGAACTTCGTCCAGAACACCCAATACAACCCGACCGGGCTTCTGGGCGGGCTGGCTTATTGGACCGTGGACGCGATCCGCAGCCAGTACCTGTCCAACCCCCGTCCGCTGGTGTGAGGAGCAAGCCGATGCTGACATTCCTTCGCATTCTGACCGCGCTGGCCCTGATCGGGATCGTCGTGCTGCTGGCGCTGATCTTCGTCCCCGTCCGCCTGACCCAGCCGACCGAGCAACTCGCCGCCGACTGGCAGCCCGATCCGGGGCATGGCGAGCAGGTCTTTCACGCCTCGGATTGCGTGGCCTGCCATACCGCCCCCGGCGGCATGGAACTGGCGGGCGGGCGGGGCATCGAAAGCCCGCTCGGCACGATCTGGTCCACCAATATCACCCCCGACCCCGAAACCGGCATCGGCGGCATGACGATGGACGAATTCCGCGCCGTCATGCTGGACGGTATCGGGCGCGACGGGCGGCATCTCTATCCCGCGATGCCCTATGAGAACTATCGCCTGATGACCGAGCGCGACCTGCGCGCCCTTTACGCCTACCTGATGAACGAGGTCGAGCCGGTCCGCCACGAGGTCGAGCCGACCAGCCTGACCTTCCCCTTCAACATGCGTTTCGGGCTGCGGGCATGGAACTGGCTGGCGCTGTCCCACGACGCGGGCTTCACCCCGCAAGGCCGGTCCGAGGTCATGGATCGCGGGCAATATCTGGTCGAGGGGCCGGGCCATTGCGCCGCCTGCCACAGCCCGCGCAATATCTTCATGGCGCAGGATGGCGTGCAGGCGAGCGATGCGAACTTCCTGACCGGCGGTGTCGTCGACGGCTGGAACGCGCCCAGCCTGCGCGGCGAGGGCGCGGCCCCACAACGCTGGCCGGTCGGCGAACTCGCGGCCTATCTGGCGACGGGGCGCAACGCATTCTCGACCGCCAATGGCGAGATGGGGCTGGTCGTCGCCCATTCCATGCAGCACCTGCCCGACGGGGACATCTTTGCCATCGCCGCCTTCCTCAAGGGAATGGACGGCGCCCCGGTCGAGGAAGAGACCGCCTTCGCACCCCCCGGCCCGATCGCGATCGAAAAGCCCCAGGCCGATCAGGCGGGCGAGGCAACCGCCGCCATGCTGACCGAGGCCGAGCCGGGAATGCCGCTTGGCGCGCGGCTATACTTGGACAACTGCGTCGCCTGCCATTTCGCATCCGGGCGCGGGGCCGATGGGATCTTCCCCAAGCTGCAAGGCAATACGCTGGTGCTGGGGTCCGAGACCGGACCGCTCTTGTCCGTGATCCTCTACGGCGCGAATGTGCCCGGCACGGAAAAGCGCCCGATGGAGCTGGTCATGCAAGGCTACGCCGACCGCCTGTCGGATGAGGAGGTCGCCGAACTCGCCACCTTCCTGCGGCAGGCATGGGGCAACGACGCACCCCCCGTCACCCCCGCCGAGGCCGCCGCCGAACGCGAAAACCCCCGCGCGACGCATCACTAGCGACGATCAGACCTCCAGGGGTCGGGACGCCATGCGCCCCGGCCCGTTCGCCCGCTCCACCCCCGCCAAGGCCCTGAACCAAGCGCCCCTGAGCATGGGTCAGGCCGGGCGCCCCCGATCTGCGATGATCACAACAGGATGACGACTAACTGAAATATGTCACGGCCATTGAGCATTCTCCCCTACAATACGGGCCATCCACCCAGAGAATGCCTGCAAGCGCCTTGAGAAATCTTCCAAGGCCGCATCCGGCGTAAATGCCTGCTCATAGAAATACAGCAGTCTATCGCCATGCGCAGGAAAAAGGCGCTGAAACCTTGTGAGGTATTCTTCAAGTGTTTCCGGCCAGTCCGGGTCCGTTTCCTTCCGTAACACATTGGTCGAACGAATCAACTTGCGCGCGGCTTCCTTTACAAGACGACGGACCACCGCTTCCGGCTGTGCAATTGCAAGCCGACTTTGATACCGTTGAAGGACCTGCTCAAAATCGCCGTTTACTGCCAGAGCAAGCGTGCGGGATGGGCGAAACAGGGGAATACCCTCAGCCAGATCATCGCCCGCAATACACCGGCAATGATGCTTAAGCCAATAGCGCCAGGCCACCCCGGTCTCTGCCGACAGGATATCTTGCAGCACGCCGATATCGAAATCTACTTTACTTGCAATTGGATAAGCAGCCTCAATTTCCTGCCTGATCTCTTCAATGACGATGCTGGCCCGGTTCGATGGTGGATTTCGTAAAACCAGTGACAAGTCCAGATCGGAACACCCTGAAATCGCGCGGCCACTGGCAACGCTGCCATAAACATAGATGCTGTGTATCAGCGGAAATATCTGGGGCCGCAATCTGAGCCGAACATTCTCAAGCATCGGGCGGTATTCGTTTTGAAAAGGCGCGTTTTCCACCACAGCAATCAAACCGCGCCGATCAATGCCCATCATCGCCCTACCTTTCAGGTCGTGGCTAGGCTGAATTTCTTTAACGGTCAACATCTGCCGAAGGCTTGAACCATCCTGTCCCCTCACGACAAGGCCCGCCCCTTTTCGGGGCGATCATGCCGGAATGCTGCGGATCCTGTGCGACGTCGGACAGCCGCCCCCCCTTCACGCCACGACAAAGCCCGCCCCTTTCGGGGCGGGCCTTCTTTCTTCACGCGGTTGCCCTTGGGGGCTTCGCGATCACTCGATGATTTTCGAGACCACGCCTGCGCCAACCGTGCGGCCG
>NZ_CAMEFG010000023.1 GCF_945915435.1 uncultured Paracoccus sp.
GGTTCAGCATCTGGACCTCGTGCTCGGCCGCGAATGCAGCCTGCCCGGTCAGGCCCGCGAAACCCAGGGCAAGACCCGTGGCGAGGGCGAAAATTCTGCGGTTCATCTTGATCTCCTGTAGGGAAAGCGAAAGTGAAGGGGGCCGGTCAATCCAGACCGCCCACCCCCTCGGGCGCTTCGGACGTATCGTCGGGGGTGACATCCAGAACCGAGGCGTGCCGGGTTATTTCCACGTTGTCCTTGCAGTTTTCCATGCATGGCTCCTGCGAGAACAGCGGATATTCGGTTTCGGGCCGATCATCCTCGATGAAGCCGTCGGCGTTGGGCATCTGCACTTCGGTGAAATTTTCCTTTGACAGGACGAAATCGTCATCGACGATCATGTTCGAATAAAGGATATAGGCCGTGAGCGCATAGGTTTCGTCCGGCGTCAGGGTCTGCGCCTGACCGTAAGGCATCGAGCGATGCACGTAATCCCAGACCGTTGAAAGATAGGGCCAATAGCTGCCTACCGTTTTTTCCGGGCGGTCGTGGTCCAGCGTTCCCTCGCCCCCGGCAAGGCTGGGCCAGTTGTCGATGCCTTCGGCGAAATCGCCGTGGCATGCGGCGCAATAGTCGATGAAAAGCTCTTCGCCCATTGCGACGTCGCCCGATCCGTCGGGCAGGCCCCGGCCATCGGGCAGGACCTTCACGTCCCAGGCCGCGATTTCCTCGGGCAGGGCTTCGCGGCCAAGGCCGAAGGGGCCTGCCCCGCTATCCGCGTCTTGCGCCCATGCCCCACCGCCGGCCAGCAGGACCGCCGCCGCACGAAGCGACAAATCAAGCGGAAACTTCGACATTCTCACCGCTCCCGTCCTCTTTGATCCACCAGGTCTGGATGCCGTTGTTGTGATAGATGGAATTCATTCCCCGGATTTCGCGCAAGGCATCCTTGGTCGGCTGCACATATCCGGTTTCATCGACGGCGCGGGATTGCAGCAGCATTTCCGACCCGTCCCAATGGGTGTCCAGATAAAAGCGCGTCATGGCCATCGGCACGCCCGGTGCCGCCAGCCGCGCGGTTTCCCAGGTCTTGCCGCCGTCCTTCGAGACATCGACCCGCGTGATCGCGCCGCGGCCCGACCATGCGAGGCCGGTAATCACCAGCGGTCCCGGCCCGTGCGTGATCGGCACCTGCGGGCTAGGCGCGGTGACGACGGATTTCGCATCCATCACCCAGGTCCATTTGCGTGACGTGCCATCGGCCAGGGTGTCGGTGTATTTCGACGTCTCCTCGCGGCTTTCCACGGCCATGTCGGTCACTTCGATCCGGCGCAGCCACTTGACCCACAGGTTGCCCTCCCATCCCGGCACGACCAGCCGGACAGGATAGCCATGTTCCTTGCGCAGCGCCTCGCCATTGGCCTTGAAGGCCACCAGAACGTCGTCCATCGCCTTTTCCAGCGGGATCGAGCGGCCATTCGACGAGGCATCCGCACCTTCGACATAGATCCATTTGCCTTCGGGCTTGACGCCGGCTTCCTCCAGCAGCACCCGCATCGACACACCGACATATTCCATGTTGTGGATCATGCCGTGGGTGAACTGCGACCCGTTCAGTTGCGCCCCGCCCCATTCCATACCGCTGTTGGCCGCGCATTCGCAGAAATAGACGGCCTGCTTGCGGGGAAAGCGCTCCAGATCCTCGTAGGTGAAGACCAGCGGGCGCTCGACCAGCCCGTTCACCATCAGCCGGTAATCCGGCTTGGCCAGTTCGATGGCGCCCGAATGGTGGCGCTCGAAGGCGCAACCGGCGGGGGTAAGGGTGCCGTCCAGCCGATGGATCGGCGTGAAGTTGATCGAACTGATGGTGTCGGCGGTCAACCATTCGACATTGCGCCGGATCACGTCGGATTCGAAATGGATCGGCAACCCGTAGGGTGTGGCATCCACGCCCTCGCCCATGAAGCTGGCCCAGTCCTGCACTTCGGTGATCAGGGGATCGGGACCGCCCTGTGCCCTTGCCTGCGCAGCCAGGGCTGGAAGCGCGACGCTGGCCGCAAGTCCCGCACGCATGAAACCGCGGCGGCTGGTTGTTCCGGTCTTTCCGGTCATGTGGGACCTCCCGCTCAGATACCCTTGATGGTGATGGGGGACGCGGCATCGCGCGTCGTCAGCGTGCCGGTGCCGCGAATATGGTTTTCGACGACGTCCCAGATCTGCGGCCCCTCGGTGCCCTCGTTCACCGAGGCCCAGCCGGCGACGACATAGCTGCGCGACGGCTCGATCGGGGCATCGTCCTTCAGCAGGCGCATATCGCTGATCCGGTCGCCCATCGCGGCGTTCGGGTCGATCGTGTAGGCCAGACCGCCGACACGGACCATGTCGCCGCCCTGCTGATAGTAGGGATCGGCGTTGAAGATATTGTCGGCCACGTCTTCCATCACCGTCTTCAGCATCTCGCCCGTCATCTCGTTGCGATAGACCTGGCCATAGGTCATCGAGGTGACGGAATGAATGTCCTCGCGCGTGATGTCGCCCGGCAGGACCGAGGCCCCCCAGCGCACCCCTGGCGACATGGCGATTTCCGCGTCCCGTTCGGACAGGATGGCGTCGCAGATCACATCGTCCCAGGTGCCGTTGAAGTTGCCGCGCCGATACAGAAGCTGGTCGGTCTGGCCGACGACCTCTTCCAGATCGGCCTGATAGGGCGCGCGGATTTCGTCGATCAGCCCGGCCATTTCCGCGTCGGGCGTAATGACATCCGAAAAGATCGGGATCAGTTTATGGCGGAAACCCATCATCCGGCCGTCGCGGATATCCAGATCGACACGGCTGACGAATTTCCCGTGGCTGCCCGAGGCGACGATGATCGTATCGCCCACCAGCACAGGTTCGGGCACCGCATCATGGGTATGGCCCGACAGGATGACGTCGATGCCCTTCACCCGCCCGGCCATCTTGTGATCGACGTCGAAGCCGTTATGCGACAGGCAAACCACCAGATCGACATTCTTGCCGCGCAACTCGTCCACCACCTGCTGCATCCGTTGCTCGCGGATGCCAAAGCTGTATTCGGGGAACATCCAGCTTGGGTTGGCGATGGGCAGATAGGGGAAGGCCTGCCCGATCACGCCGACGGACAGCCCGCCGGTCTCGAAGATCTGATATGGCTCGAAGGCCGGTTCGTCCCATTCGGAATCGTAGATATTGGCGCCCAGGAAGGGAAACCGGCACATCTCGATCAGTTCCTGCACGCGCTCGGTGCCGAAGGTGAATTCCCAGTGGCTGGTCATCGCGTCCACACCCAGCAGGTTCTGCACGCGGACCATATCCTCGCCCTGCGTTTGCAGGCTGGTATAGCTGCCGTGCCAGGTATCCCCGCCGTCCAGCAGCAGCGCGTCCGGGCGCGCGGCGCGGATCGCCTTGACCACGGTGGCGATGCGGTCGAAGCCGCCCATCCGGCCATAGCTCTGCGCCAGCGAGGCGAAATCGGGCCAGGTCAGCGCATAGGCCTCGGGGCTGCCGGGCGCGATGCCGAACATCTGCTGGAACGCCTCGCCCACGACATGCGGCACCCGCCCGGCGGCCTCGCCGATGCCGATATTGGTGTCGGGTTCGCGAAACCAGATCGGTTTCAGATGGGCATGGGCATCGGTGATATGGATCAACGTGAGATTGCCGAAATCATCGAATTGCAGCAATTGATCCTGCGCCAAGGACTGCTGCGCCATGACACGGGACCAGTTCGAGGTCCCCAATCCCGACAGGATGGCCGAAGTCGCAAGACCGGCCTGAAGAAATTCGCGTCGCGAAATCATGCGGCTACCTTCTTTGTATTGACAGGACGGGACCGCCCTGCCCCGTTAATGGCGGACGGCAGGCGTTTCGACCGGCAACCCCATGCCGCGAGAGGCGACATACAGCTCCAATTCGCGGAACTCCTGGCTGCCGGGGGCAAAGGTCTCGCCCCGCGTATCCCGGACACAGCCGACGAAACGCTGATGCATGGAGACCGCGCCCTGATCCTTCAGGCGATACAGCGGAAAGCCGTTGACCTGCCCCTGGCTCAGGTGGTCCGAGCGGATATAGTTGCCGAAGTTGTCCTCGTGGCAATTCGCGCAGGACATCTCCAACTGGCCGAAGCGGGTGTAATACATCTCCTTGCCCTTCTCCCAGAAGGGCGCGGCCTCGCCGTCGATCTGGACCTCGACGGGCATGCCGCGGGATTGCAGGCCGATGGCGGCGGTCATGTTCTTCATTTCCTGGCTGTTCCAGCCCCACGGCTCGGCTTCCATGCGGGTTTCGCGGCAGTCGTTGACGTAGTTCTCAAGCGACCACAACTCGCCATCCGCATTGACCCTGGGCATCGCGGCGCGGACGCCCTTCATGCTGTCCTCGATACTGTTGTGACAGTCGGCACAGGATTGGTTCGCGGCCCCTTCGGGCGTGTCCCAGGCGGCAAGTCCCGCATCCACGAACAGAAACATCGGGTTGTCGAAATCGTCCTTTTGCATGGCGCGCGTCTCGGTGTCGCGAAAGCGCCAGCCGGAATAAATCGTCTCGCCCAGAACGCCGCCGAGGTGTTCCGGGGCAGGAGTATCGGTCATCAGTTCCAGTTCCTCGTTGATGACCAGTTCGTCATCCATCACCGGATCCGCCGAGGCCGTGACAGCGGCCAATGTCATGGCTGCAACTGCGGCGACAGTCGTGGCGGCTCCAAGGCTGCGATACGGCTTCATAACATGCTCCTCCCGTCGGGATGGGGCGCGGGCCGGGTTCCGCGCCAACTGTTCGTGGCGCTCAGGCAACCTCGATGGATTGCACATCCTCGTAGACCGAGCCGTCGTCGTCATACCAGGTGAACTTGAAGTCGCCGCTTTCGGGCAGCTTGACCGAGAATTCGATGTAGGGATTCGTGCTGATCGCAGGCTCGAGCGTCGCATCCAGCACCGAGGTGCCGTTGAACTCGGCGGTGAAGCGGTTGATGATCGAGCGCGGAATGGTGTTTCCGTCGCGATCCTTGCGCTGACCCGATTCCATTGGATGCGAAATCAGGGTCTTGATCACCACGACCTCGTCCACCGATGCGGACTTGGGGACACGAACGCGGGGTTTTACGTTATCTGCCATTGGTTTCCTCCCGTTTTGCGGTCTCAGCCGCCGCAGCCGCCGATGGTGACCTTGATATTGGCCGATGTGCGAACGAAATTGCCGTCGGCCAGCTTGGCGATGGCAACGACATCCTGCGTCTCGGCCAGGCGAATGCGCGTCGATGCGGACTGGCTGCCCGACAGTTCCCCGAAGCTGAACCGGGCGACGCCGGGCGTCGGGTTGCCCATTGCCAGAAGCAGGATTTCCGACGCGCCGGGGGCATCGACCGAAATCGGAACGGTGTTGCCGTTCTCGGCGATCTCGGGCGCGGTCAGCTTGACGCCGTCGCCATCCGCGACCTCCGCGCCGCCGGTGAACTCATTGATGAATTCCTCGGCGGAAAGCCCTTCTTCCGCCGTATCCTGAGCGAGAAGGACCGAGGGCATCATCGCCAGAGCGGTCACTCCCGCACCCACGGCCAATGCTGCCCGCCTTGTAAGCAATGTCATTGTTTCCTCCATATATCGGTTCTTCATCCGCGCCGCCCGCTGACCGCGGATCATTCCTTGAGCGTCACCAGATAGGCGACGACATCCTCGACCTGCTGGGCCGTCAGGATCGGCTGGATATCCTCGGGCGCGTCCGGGGCGTTTCCGGTAAACTCGACGCCAGGCCGGATGAACGGGCCGACCTTGTACATTCCCGGCATGAAACTGTCGGGAAACAACTGCTTGGCGTCGACGACGATGCCGCGCAGTTCGGCTTCGGTCCAGCGGTCGCCCGCCCCCTGCAACTCGGGCGCGATGGTGCCGTGGAAAGGCACATCCTCCATCGCTTCGACCGAATGGCAGGCGACGCAATTTCCCAGGGCATTCGTCGCCATGACGGCCCTGCCCTCTTCGGGATCGCCCGGCGTATCGGTCAGCGGCTGCTCGATCGAGCCGTATTCGCCCCAGACGATATCCCCCGGAGCCACATCCGCAGATGCGCCCGCCGCCCACAGAACGGCGATCATGCCGATTACGGATGCACGGAACATGAAGCATCCCTCCCTGATTCTGCTTGTTCGCTGACGCCTTGCGTCCTCCCTCATGCAGTGCATGCTTGCATGCTGGCGGCACGATGGCAATATATATTATGATGATTGAATATTCAAATGTGCGACAATCTGTCGATTGCCTTTGTCCCTGCCGAGAAGGAAAATAGAGCATATGGTGCCTGCACAAGCAGGCGAAATCATTTGGAAACCGTCGGCCGGCAAGGCAAACGATGTCACAGAGGAAGAAATGATGACGAACTCAGAAGGGGTTGTCCAAAACTCTCTGTTTGATCTGATCTTTGGCTGGCGCGAGGGTGAACAAGCAGCGCCCATTCCAAAACCGGCGGACGCGGACATGTCCCTGGAAGCGGCGGCGAATATCTTCAAGGCACTGGGGCACGAGGGTCGGCTGCTGATCCTGTGCCATCTGTCATCCGGCGAAAAAAGCGTCAACGAGCTTGAAAACATGCTCGACGCGCGGCAGTCTGCGGTCAGTCAGCAACTCGCCAGATTGCGCATGCAAGGGCTGGTCACCAACCGGCGCGAGGGGCAGACAATCTACTACTCGATCAAGGATCAGCGAATCATGGAACTGCTGCGCGCGTTCGGGACCATCTTCTACGCCCCATCTCCGACACAGGAATGACGTTTTTCCCAGGCATTCCGGCCATCTCGCCGGACGCTCAGGCAGGACTGGTCGGGCTGGCTGTCGGTCTGTTGATCGGTGGGGCCGCAAGACTTGCTGATTTCTGCACGCTTTCGGCGATCGAGACGGCGGTTCTCGGGCGCGATTACCGGCGGATTCACATCTGGGGCATCGCATTGGGGTCCGCGATAATCGGAACGCATATGGCGGATGCCGCAGGGCTGATGAACATCTCAAGCAGCGTTTATCACGCCATCGCCTGGAACCCTTTTGCCAGCATCATCGGCGGGCTGATTTTCGGCTATGGAATGGCGCTGGCCGGAAATTGCGGCTTCGGCGCCCTGATCCGGGCGGGCGGCGGGGACATCCGCTCGATCGTGATCGTCGTCGTTCTGGGCATCTCGGCCTATTTCACCCTGGCCGGTCCGTTCGGCCCCTTGCGAAACCGCCTGTTCCCGCAAGAGGTGCAGGATGGTTCCCACGGCATCGCCATCGGCCTGTCCTCGCTGCTGGGTGTATCGCCGCTGGGGATCGCGGCGCTGATCGGAACGGCGCTGATCGCGCTGGGCCTGCGCCATCCACAGGTCAGGCGCTCTTCGGTGACGATCATCGGCGCGGTGGTCGTCGGCCTGTCCGTCGTGCTGGCATTTGTCGGGACATCCTTTGTCGCCAATGAAAGCCTGGACGCCGTGCTGGTCGAGGGCCCTTCCTATACGACGCCCATCGGCCGCACGATCCTGTATCTGATGACATCGACCGGAACGATGCCGTCCTTTTCCGTCGGGCTGGTGGGCGGCACGCTTGCAGGCGCGTTTCTGGCGACGAAATGGCGGCGGACCTTCCACTGGGAAGCCTGCGACGACCCGCGCGAACTGGGCCGCCAACTGGGCGGAGCGGTCCTGATGGGGGTCGGCGGCGTCATCGCGCTGGGATGCACCATCGGCCTTGGCCTGACGGCCACCGCGACGCTGGCATGGGCCGGGCCGGTGACACTGGGCGCGATCGCCATCGGCACCTATGTCGGGCTGGTGCATCTGGTGGCCGGCAGCGACGACTGAAAGGCCGGCCTGAACAAAGGATGCAGGCCGGTTTCTCGCGTGACCTATTCGGCGGCGGTATCGACCAGCCGCGTCAGCAATTCGTTCACAGGCGCCATCGACTCGCCGGGATAAAGCCGATGGCCAAGCGTCACCTCGCCGGGCGTGTCGGCTGCCTCATAGACAAAGATGCCGTAGGGGCAGAATTGCAGGTTGGCCAGGTCCGCCTCCATCGCCGCGCGCGACAGCGTGGCCGAGCAGAACGAAAACACATCGGCATGCAGGAAGAGATCCGCCGCGCCCCCGACATCTTCCTTCGTCCGGTTCAGCATGTTGCCGACATGGCTGCGCAGGTCGATCACCAGGCCTTCGTTGATGATCGCCTGTTCGACCGCAAAGGCAACGTCGTCGAACGATCCCTCGACCACCGTCGAATAGGAACCGTTGTCCGATTCGGCCTGCGCCGGAACCGGGGCATATACGATCAGGGCCGCCAGCAACGGCAAGGCAAACAGCTTTTTCATCTCATCCTCCCAAGTTGAGAAATTCCAGTTCATGGCTGACCCTGCGCACCGTCCCCGGATGCAGGCGCGGCTTTCGGGGGCGCATCGCCCGGCGTCCAGCCGGTGCGGGTCAGCATTCCGTTCAGCAGGACCCAGAAGAATTCATCCCCCGCATATCCTTCGATGCGGCCGGTTTCGGTTCCGCCCTCCAGCAGGACGAAAGTGGGCGTAAAGACGGGATGGCGGGCGGTCAGCGTCACGTCCTCGGGCAGCGGCGCCCGAATGTCGATGCGGCGCAGCGGGGCCGAAGCGCCTTCGCTGGTGCGCGGATAGGCCGGGCCGATTTCCTCGTGCCAGCGCAGGCAATAGGCGCAACCGTCCTGTTCGAACATCAGCAATTCCAGCTCACCGGCCCAGAGGCTGCCCGCCGTCAGGGCGGCAGTCAGGAAGGCGGCGGCCCGTGTCACCGGCTGAAACATGGATAGCGGCCCGCTGGTCGCGCGGCGTAGTGCAGGCATGTCCGCCTTCCCCCTGACGCAATTCCGTTCCCCGACAGCCTGCGTCGTGGCAAAGATAAATGCAAGTATTGCATTACACGAATATAATATGCCAGCATCCACCCAGACGCATCTGGGAGGGCTGCGGAGTGCCTGACATCTCATACGGGGGCGCGATCATCGCCGGACTGCTGTCCTTCCTGTCGCCCTGCATCCTGCCGATGGTGCCGTTCTATCTGTGCTACCTTGCGGGTGTCTCGATGGCCGAACTGCGCAGCGACGGCACGGTGCAGGCGGGGGCGCAGCGGCGGCTCGTAATGGGTGCCGTGGCCTTCGCCCTGGGGGTAACGACGATCTTCGTCATGTTGGGCCTGGGCGCAACGGCACTGGGTTCGGCCTTTTCGCGCTGGCGGACGGAATTTTCCTGGGTCGCCGCCGGTATCCTGTTGATGTTCGGCCTGCACTTCCTGGGTGTCCTGCGTATTCCCTTCCTGAACCGTCAGGCCCGGATCGAGGCGGGCGGCGACCCCGCCTCGACCGCCGGGGCCTATCTGATGGGGCTGGCCTTCGGTTTCGGCTGGACCCCCTGCGTCGGCCCCGCCCTGGCTGCGATCCTCTTCGTCGCCTCGGGGCAGGACGAGCTGTGGCGCGGCGGCACGCTTTTGCTGGTTTACGGGCTTGCCATGACCCTGCCCTTCGTCCTCGCGGCGCTGTTCGCCCGCCCTTTCCTTGATTGGGTCGGACGTCATCGCCGCAAGCTGGCCGCTGTCGAGCGGGTGATGGGCGTCATGCTGATCCTGTTTGCCGTGCTGATCGCCACCGACAGCGTCAACCGCATTGCCGCCGTCATGATCGACAACCTCGACTGGAGCGCGACCCTGAAATGACCCGATTCCTGAAAACCGCGGCGCTGGTTCTTGCGCTGGCCGTCCCCCCTGCCATCGCGGGCGAGGTTCCGATGGGCGACGACGGGCTGCACAAGCCCGACTGGCTGAAGGACAGCTTCAAGGACCTGCCCGAAGACCACGCCGAGGCAGCGGCCGCCGGGCGCCACCTGCTGCTGATGGTCGAGCAGCGCGGCTGCATCTATTGCGCCCGGCTGCATGACGAGATCCTGACCGATCCGCAGGTCGAGCAGCTTGTCCGCGACCGTTTCGACGTCGTCCAGATCGACCTGTTCGGCGGTATCGAGATCATCGACATGGATGGCGAGGAACTGACCGAAAAGCGCGCCGCCGGGAAATGGGGGGTGACGGTCACGCCCGTTCTGCTGTTCCTGCCGCAGGATCCACCGGCGGGCGCCGACGCGGCAAGGGCTGCGATGGGCGTCCTGCCCGGCGTGCCCGACAAGGACCAGATGGTGCGTCTGCTGGAATGGGCCAGCGCAGGCGGGCCGGAAACCGGGCAGAGCCTGCGCGAGATCATGGGGAATTGATCGAGCGGACCGCCCTGCCTGCGCCACCGCTTTGGCAAACAACTGTTGCCGGATTTCACCGATGCTGAATATTACAAAATTCGAATATAAAGAAATACTCACGTCCGGTTCCGGCCCGGCTGCCGATCGCGTGACCGCGATCCGGCACGACTCACCCCCAGCAGAGAGGATCCGCAATGCTTGTATCCCGCCGCTTCATCCTGACAGGTTCGTCCCTGCTGCTGTCCGCAGCAGCCCTGCCGCTGACCACGAGGCGCGGCTGGGCGATCACCACGCTGACCGCAGGCGACATGCAGATCGACAGCGTTTCCGACGGTCATCTTGAATTCACGCCGGATTTCGCCTTCGGTGCCATCCCGGCGGATGAGCGGGACGAGTTGCTGGCACGGCTGGACCTGCCGTCGCAAGGCGTGGTGGAAAGCCCGCTCAACCTGACGCTGCTGCGGCAGGGGGATCGGATGATCCTGTTCGACGTCGGCTCGGGGCCCGATTTCATGCCCACCGCCGGCAAGCTGGTCGAGGCGCTGGAGGCCCTGGGGATCACACCCGACGATGTGACCGATGTGATCTTCACTCACGGCCACCCCGATCACCTCTGGGGGTTGCTGGACGATTTCGACGAACCGCTCTTTCCCGGCGCCGCCTTGCATATGGGGCGCGAGGAATTCGACTATTGGACCGACCCCGCCACGGTCGAGACGATCAGAGAGGACCAGCAATCCTTTGCCGCCGGTGCCATGCGCCGCCTGACGCCGGTTGCCGATTCGATCCGGACCTTCGAGGGTGGCGACGAGGTCCTGCCCGGCATCACCGCCGTCGCCACCCCCGGCCATACGCCGGGACATATGTCCTTCGCGGTCGGAACGCCCGGTCAGGGAATTTTCGTCATCGGGGATTTCGTCACCACGACCATCGGCTTCGCCCGCCCCGACCTTGGCACAAGCACGGACCACGACCCCGAGCAGGCGGCCACGACCCGCGCGGACATGCTGCACCGCCTTGCCGACGAGGGCTGGACGATCCTCGGCTATCACCTGCCCAACGGCGGCATCGGTCGGGTTCAGGCGGATGGCGAGGCGTTCCGCTTTCATCAGGAGGGTTGAAGATGACCATGAAACCGGGCGGTATTGCGCTCTTTTTCCCTGTCTGCATGGCCGCTTCCGGCGTGCTGGCGGACGATATCGCGGATAAATATCCCGAATCGGTTCTCTACGACAAACCCGTCGAGGTCGCGCCGGGCATCTACAGCGCCATCGGCGCCACACAGCCGCCGACCTATGAAAACGCAGGCCACAACAACAACCTGTCCTTCATCGTCACCAGCGACGGGGTGGCGGTCATCAATGGCGGCGCGTCGTGGAAGCTGGCCGAGGCCCTGCACGACGAAATCCGGCAGGTGACGGACCAACCCGTCAAGCTGGTGATCAATGAAAACGGCCAGGGCCATGCCATGCTGGGCAACAGCTACTGGGCCGCGCAGGACGTGCCCATCCTGGCACATGAGGACGCGGCGCGCGCGTTTCTCGACACCGAAGGCCCCGCCGGGCTGGAGGCGCTGAAATCCTACGCCCGCGAGAATGCCGAAGGCACCACCATCGTCGAGCCGACCGAAACCTTCACCGACCGCGAGGACATCCAGATGGGCGATACGCGGATCGAGGTCCTGTATCTGGGTCCGGCGCATTCGCCCGGCGATACGCAAGTCTGGCTACCCGCCCAGAAGGTGCTGATCGCGGGCGACATCGCCTTTTCCGAACGGATGCCGCCCATCTTTCAGGACACCTGCACCTCGTGCTGGATCGAGACTTTCGAGACCGGGCTTGAGCCTCTGGGCGCCGAAATCATCGTGCCCGGCCACGGCGCACCCACCGATCTGGAAACCGTCCGGCAGGGCACGGTCGACTACCTGAAAGACCTGCGCGAGAAGATCGCCGAACATCTCGACGAAGGCGGCGACCTGGCAGGCGCCTATTACGTCGATCAATCGCGTTGGGAATACATGGACACCTTCGAGGAACTGGCGACAAGGAATGCCGGGGTCGTGTTCTCGGAAATGGAGTTCGAGTAGGGTTTGGCCATCGCAAGGCAGGAATGATCGGTTACGCGGTGCATTTCCCGGACCTGGCCGCGATCGTCCCGAACCCGGTCCCCGATCATGCCTGCCGCCCCGCCCTCATATATTCGCGACCGTCGGTCCGAGGACCGGCGTTGAACCCGGCGCATCGCCCGTCTTTCACCCCATTGTTTCCCTTGCGCGCTGGACCAGCCCGCGCAATTCGTCGAGGCTGAATTCGCCGAATGCGCCCTCGTCTCCGGCGATGAAGGTGGGGGTGCCGACAAGGCCCATGTGATCGGCCAGCATGTGGCTCATGGTGATATGGCGCTCGACCGGCTCGGCCTCCATGTCGCGTTCCAGCCGGGCGGTGTCGATCCCGGCATCACGGGCGGCGCGCATCGTGGTCGCTTCGGTCACGCGGCCCCGCGTGCGGAACATCGCGGTATGCATTTGCCAGTATCGGCCCTGCTGCAACGAGGCCAGCGAGGCGCGGGTGGCGAATTCGGAATCCGCGCCAAAGACCGGCCATTCGCGGAACACCACCCGCAGGTTCGGATCCGAGGTGATCAGCCGGTGCATCGGCTCGACCATCTTGCGGCAGAAGGGGCAGTTGTAATCGAAGAACTCGGTCAGGGTGATGTCGCCCTGCGGGTTGCCCAGAACCGGCGCCGTCGGGTCGCGCTCCAGCGATGTGCGCAGTTCCTCGGGCATCGGGTTGGGGCGTTCCTGCGCAAGGGCGGTTCCGCCCAGGACCGGCAGGGCCATCAGGCTGGCACCCGCAAGGACAAGGTTTCGACGGTGCATGTTTTCTCCTTGGTGTTTCGCCCCGGCAGGGGCTGCTTGGGAAGTGACGGCGGGGGCTTCCGGCTTCACGCCGCCCGCCGCGCCTCGGCGATGGCGCTGCGCAGGCGGGTCTCGTCCAGCGCGCCGGGATGGATGCGGGCGCCGATGATGAAGGCGGGCGTGCCCTGCAAACCCAGTTCGGCGGCCTGCGCCGAGTTGCGCCCCAGAAGCCCGTCCCATTTGCCGCGTTCGGCGCGATAGGCGGCCAGCGCGGCGGCGGTGTCGATGCCGCCGCCCCGCAGGACCTGCCGGACCTGATCCTCGGTCAGCCGCGCCTGGGTCGCCATCAGCGCCTCATGGGCCTGTTCGTAAGCCCCCAATGATGCCGCGCCGAAAACCAACTGGCTGGCAAGAACCGAGGACCCGCCGAAGATCGGCCAATCCTTCATCACCAGCCTGATATCGCCGTCCTCCTCGACCACGTCGGTCAGCATCGAATGGCCCATCTTGCAGTAGGGGCATTGGTAATCGAAATATTCGACGATGGTCAGCGCGCCCTCGGGATTGCCCAGAACCGGGTTGTCGGGGTCGTGCAGCACGTCCTTGATGGTCATTTCCGCCGTCTCGGTTCCGCCGCCCCTGGTCCACAGCACCGCCCCGCCTGCGATGCCCGCAAGCCCGGCCCCGGCGGTAAGGGCAAGAATCTCGCGCCGGGTGATGGTCATGTCGTTCCTCCTGTCTGGCTGGCGGGTATCATGGCTGGTTGCGGCAGCGGCTGGCCGGGCGGCACGGTGCCCTTGCCCGATTCCGCCTCGCTCAGCACGATCACCCTGGTCATGCTGCCGGTCTGTTCGGCCAGATGAATGATGTCCTGATTGAACAGCCGAATGCAGCCCGCCGTGTCCGAGCGCCCGATCGAGGCCGGGTCCATCGTGCCGTGGATGCGATAGAAGGTATCGCCCCCGCTGTTGTGCAGATAAAGCGCGCGGGCGCCCATCGGGTTGTCGGGACCGCCTTCCAGCCCGGCCTCGACCGGGCCGTAAAGCTCGGGCTGGGTCGCGACCATGTTGTCGGTGGGCTTCCAGCTTGGCCAGTCGCGCTGATAGGGGATATGCGCCTCGCCGGTAAAGCCGTAGCCCGCCGCACCCACCGCCACCGTATAGCGCATGGCCTTGTTGCCGCGCTGCACCTGATAAAGGTAGCGCGCATGGGGATCGACGATGATCGTGCCGGGTTTCTCATCCGTCCAGTAATCCACCACCCGCCGCGCCTTGTCCCCGGTCAGAAGGTTGGGATCGACGGCAGGGATATGGTGGCCGTTGTCGTCCATCGCGCCATAGATCGCGGCGACCTCGGGGCTGACGGCGGGCGGGGGCGGATCGGCGGGGGCCGCCGGTTCGGTCGAGGCGCAGGCCGCCAGCGTCAGCAGCGCCGCACCCGCCAATGTGGTTCGTATCGGGTTCATCTTCATTCTCCTGTCGCTTGCGCGATCATCCGGGTCAGGGCGGCGCGAGAGATCTCGCCCGTATGCGCCGCGACCATCCGGCCCTTCGCATCGAAAACCAGCGTCGCAGGCAGGCCGATGGCGTCCAGTTCCGCCATCAGCCGGTTTCGCGGATCGCGGATCATGCCCTCGGCAGGCAGGCCTTCGGCTTCCAGGAAGGCCAGGACCTGCCCGGCATCCTCGCCCTGATTGGCAAAGACGAAATCCACGCCGGGCGTATTGGCGGCCAGTTCGGTCATCATCGGCATCTCGCGCCGGCAGGGCGGGCACCATGTCGCCCAGAGGTTCAGCACCACCGCCCGGTCGCGCCCGGCCAGTTGCACCCCGCTGCCGTCCAGCGCGATCAGTTGCATGTCGGGGATCATGACCGCCGGGCGCGTCAGCGTGACGGTGACGGCCTGATACGCGATCAGCGCCACCACGCCGCCAAGCGCCAGCGGGACAAGCGCGGCCCGTTCCCGACGCCACGCCGCCAACAGGACGGCGGCGCCTCCGGCCCAACCCGCAGTGGGCAGGAAGCCGCCCTGCCACAGCTTCAGGGCGTCCAGCGGATGGGCGGCGAAGGCGGGCCAGTTCGCGGCGACGAAGCCCACGCGCGCGGCGGCGATCCAGGCCAGCACGGCAACGCCCGCCCAACGGGCCGCATCGCTCTTTTGCAGTCGTGCCATGATTTCGGTCACGGCGAAGAACAGCAGCAGGCCCACGACTGCGGCGAAACGCGCACCGTCGAAGACCAGCGGGCCAATCGAGATCGCGTTCATGGGCTGACCTTGCCGATCGAGGCCAGCAGCGCCGCGCTGTCCATCTCGCCGATCAACCGGCTGCCTGCGGCCTCGGCGCGCGCGGCGTCGAGAAAGATCATCGTGGGCGGCCCCATTGCGGCCAGATCCTGCATCAGCGCCTGCGCCTCGGCATTGAAGTCACTGACATCCAGCTTGATCGCCGCCATATCGGCCAGCGCGGCATGGACCGCCGGGTCGGTCAGCGGACCGCGCTCGATGGCGCGGCAGGTCACGCACCAGTCGGCGGTAAGATAGAGCAGCGCCCGCCTGCCGTCCGCCTGTGCCAGCGCCTGCTCCAGCCCGGCCCGCGTCGTGACCTCGGCGAATTGCGCCTGCGCCTGCGCAGGGGCAGCGCCGCCTGCCAGCGGCGCCAGCGGGCGCAGCGGATCATGCGCCCCAAGCGCCGCGCCGAAGCCCTGCAACAGCCCGGTGAACAGCAGCAGAATGCCAAGCGCCGCACCAAGTCTGCGGTTGCGGGACGCATCGCCCTCCAGCCGGTCCAGCGCACCCAGGAAGACCGCCGTTCCGACCAGCAGCACGGCCCACAGCGCCAGCGTAACCGGCCCCGGCAGCACCCGCCCCGCCAACCAGATCGCGAAGCCCAGGAAGATCACGCCGAAGGCCCGCTTCGCGCCCTCCATCCAGCCGCCGCCACGGGGCAGGATGCGCGGGCCGAAAATGCCGATGGCCAGCAGCGGCACCCCCTGCCCCAGCCCAAGCGCGAACAGCGCCGCCGCCCCCAGCATCACGTCGCCGGTCTGCGCGATATAGATCAGCGCCCCGGCCAACGGCGCGGTCACGCAAGGTCCGACGATCAGCGCCGAGGTAAAGCCGAGCACCATCGCACCGCCAAGCGAGCCGCGCTTGCCCGCCACCCGGCCAAGGCGGTTTTGCAGGGCCAGCGGCATCTGCAATTCGTAGAAACCGAACATCGACAGAGCCAGCAGCACGAAGATGGCTGCGATCACGCCGATGGCTGCAGGTGATTGCAATGCCATCTGCAAATTCGCGCCGGACCATGCCGCGGCGATGCCCAGCAACCCGAACGCCGCCGCCATCGCCAGCACATAGGCCCCGGTCAGCAGCAGCCCGCGCCTTGCGGTCAGCGCCTCGCCCTGCCGGGCCAGCATGCCCGCGACGATGGGAAACATCGGAAAGACGCAAGGGGTGAAGGCCAGCAGCAGGCCAAAGCCGAGGAAGCCCGCGACCACCAGCACCCCGCCGCCGCGCGCGGCCAGCCCCTGCACCAGCCCCTCATCCTCTGCCAAGGTCAGCCCCGAGGCCGCGCCCGCCGTGTCGCTTGACGTGGCCGAATCCGCGACCTGCGGACTCCAGCCCGAACCGCTGGCGGCGGCGCCATCCGCCAGCACCCCGCCATCCGCGTCCAGCCGCACGCTTTGCGGCGCATAGCAGATACCGTCCTGCTGGCAGCCCTGCCAATGCAGGGTGACCGGCTGGCCCGCATTCTCCAGCCTTGCCGTGACCTCGCCGCGATAGATCTGGCCCTCGCCGAAATAGGGATCTTCATAGATCTCGCCCTCGGGCAGGGACAACGGCAGGCTCTGGCCCCCGGCATCCGCTGCGAAGGTGCTGCGATAGAGATAATAGCCATCGGCGATGCGCCAGTTCAGGATCAGCGCGTCGTCCTCGCGCTTGACGCTGAACACAAAGGCGTCCTCGGGTTGCAGGGGCTGCGCCTGCGCCCCCGTCAGGAAACCGGCAAGCAGCAACAGGGCCGCGATCAGGGGGGCAAACATTCTCGTCATCATGCCCGGCTGGCTAGAGACGCCACCTTAAGCCCAGCTTAAGCTTGACAGAGGAAAGCGTGATCGAGCAATCCAAAGGAAACACGCCATGCGCCTGCTGATTGTCGAGGACGACCCGGTCCTGTCCGACGGGATCGCCGTTGGGCTGGGCCTGTCGGGCTTTACCGCCGATGCGGTCGGCACCCTTGCCGATGCCCGCGCGGCGGTGGAGGCGGGCGGCTTTGCGGGGGTCGTCCTGGACATCATGCTGCCAGACGGCTCGGGGCTGGACCTGCTGGCCGAGTTGCGCGGGGCGGGATCGAAGCTGCCGGTCCTGCTGCTGACCGCCCGCGACCGGGTGCGCGACCGTGTGCTGGGTCTGGACGCGGGGGCGGACGACTATCTGGGCAAGCCCTTCGATCTGGACGAACTCGCCGCGCGGCTGCGCGCCATGCTGCGCCGGCAGGAAGGCCGCGCCGCGGCGGTGATCGAGTGGAACGGGCTGCGGCTGGACCCGGCGACGCAGTCCGGGCGCATCGGGGAGCGCGAGCTGCGCTTTTCGCGCCGCGAATTCGCCATCCTGCACGCGCTGGCCGAGCATCCGGGCCGGATCCTGTCCAAGACGCAGTTGGAAGAACGGCTCTACGGCTGGCAGGAGGATGTCGAAAGCAATACCGTCGAGGTCCATATCCACCACCTGCGCGCCAAGCTGGGCCGCACCTTCATCGACACCGTGCGGGGGGCGGGCTATCGGCTGGCGGAGGGAGGTCCATGAGTTCTATCCGCAAACGGCTGCTCGTCATCCTGCTGGCCGGGACCGGGGTGATCTGGCTCTGCGCCGTCATCTGGATCCAGCATTCCACCCGCACCGAGGTCGGCCATGTGCTGGACCGGCGCTTGCAGGAATCGGCGCAGATGGTGGCTTCGCTGATCCGGCGCAATGGCGGGATCGCCGGGCCGGACGCCGCCGCGCTGGTGGGTGACGCCCCTGCCCTGCCCGACAGCCGCCACGACTTCGCCCGCCAGTTGATCTGCCAGGTCTGGGGTTTCGACGGCCAGCTCAAAAGCGAATCCGACGGCGCGCCAACCGGGCAACTGGCCGAGCAGGAAGGCTTCAGCGAGCGCGAGGTCGATGGCGAGGTCTGGCGCGTCTATACCCATGTCGATGCGGACCTGGGCATCCGTGTCATGGTCGGCGATGCGCGTTTCATGCGCGAACGGCTGGTGCATGGGGTGGCGATGGGGTTGCTGGCCCCGGCGATGCTGATCCTGCCGTTGCTGGCGGCGCTGATCTGGCTGGCCGTGCGCGGCGGGCTGGCGCCGATGGACCGGCTGGCACAGGCGTTGTCGCGCCGCCCGGCGACCGACCTCAGTCCCCTGGGGGAAACCCGCGCGCCCGCGGAACTGCGCCCGATGATCGAGGCGCTGAACGGCCTTTTCCATCGCGTCGAGGGCCTGCGCGACCGTGAGCGCAGCTTCACCGCCTTCGCTGCCCATGAACTGAAGACCCCGCTGGCCGGGCTGAAGACGCAGGCGCAGATCGCGACGCTGGCCCCTGATGCCGCGACGCGCGAGCGGGCGCTGGCTCAGATTGCGCAGGGCGTGGACCGCACCGACCGCATGGTGCGCCAGCTTCTGGACATGACCGCGACCGAAAACCCCATCGACAGCACCGCCCCGGCCGAGGACGGCGCGAAGATCCTGACCGATGTGGCCGGGGCGCTTGGCGGGCTGGCCGGGGCGCGGGGCGTCACCCTGCGGCTGGAAACCGGCGGGGCCGAATGGCGCAGCACGCAGGCGGCGCTGCTGGCCCCGGCGCTGCGCAACCTGCTGGAAAACGCCATCCTCGCATCGCCCGCCGGCGCCACCGTCGAGGCGCGGCTGGCGCGCGACGGCGGCAGGGTGCGCTTCAGCGTGCTTGACCGCGGCCCCGGCATCAGCGAGGCCGACCGCCCCCATGTCACCGAGCGTTTCTATCGCGGCAGCGCCAGCCCCTCGGGCGGCGGCAGCGGGTTGGGCCTTTCCATCACCGCCGCAGCGGTCGAGGCCCTGGGCGGGGAACTGCGCCTGACACCCCGCGACGGCGGCGGCGAACATGCCGAAATCATCCTGCCGGGCGAGCCAGCGGCATCGACGGCGTAGCGACAGAACCACAATATCCCGGACGCTTCGCATAGCGCCCTGCCCCGGCTGCCCCGGTCATGCGCATGGCCGGGGCGCCGCCCATTCGACGAATTGCAGGGCCGAACCGCGCCCCGCGTTCCTCAGAAGATGGTCACCTGCGTTCCCACCTCGACCAGCGGATAGAGCCGGGCGATATGTTCGTTGTAAAGCCCGTAACAACCGCTGGACGACTTGCGGCCGATCTTGCGCGTGTCATGGGTGCCGTGGATCAGATAGGCAGGCCAGGACAGGTAAAGCGCATGGATGCCCAGGGGGTTGTCCGCTGCCCCGCCCTCGACCCGCTGCGGCAAGGACGGATCGCGTTCGCGCATGCTGGGGGTCGGGGTCCAGGACGGGCGCTCGGCCTTGCGCACGACTTCGGTCTTGCCGCGCCTGGTCAGTTCCTCGGACATCGGGATCGAGGACGGAAAGACCAGATAGATGCTTTCGTCACCGGACCAGAAATGCAACGCACGCGAGGATACATCCGCGAGGATCACACCCTTGCCAAGGGTCGGATGGAAATCTCTCCAGTCAAGGGCCCTGAAGGACGATATATTGCGCTGTGCGCCCGGCATCGGGTCGGCGTTCCAATCCAGATCCTGCCCGGATGCAATGCGCGGCAAGACCAATCCGCCCGCCAGCAATCCGCCCAGAAAAGCACGCCTCCCGCCGCCGGAAGCGGCAGCATGTTTTCGCGGCCCGGTCAGGCGTGGGTGGCGAGGTTTGTCCATGTCTCATGCTCCAGTCGTTCATGGGCAAGGTGCCCGCGCATCGCCAATGGCCCCGCAAGCTTAAGCCCAGCTTAAGGCAGGCATGGGCAAGGCGGCCCCTTAAGGTTGGGTTAAGCCGCAACGCATATCGGTGCGCGGCAGATCCGAGAAAGGACAGGTTCATGGCACAAAGACCCCATCCCGGCCGCCGGCGCTTCCTGCAGGTCGGTATCGCCGCGGGCGCGCTGGCGGCAAGCGGAATTTCCGCGCAGGCGCAGGACAATCCGATGCCCCCGGACCTGCGCCAGGCCCTTGAGCATGAACAGCTCGGCGCGGTCCTCGGCAACGCCTCGGGCGATGTCACGCTGACCGAGTTCTTCGACTACAACTGTCCCTATTGCCGCGCATCGGTCCCCGACATCCACCGGCTGATCACCGAGGATCCTGATCTGCGGGTCGTGCTGCGGGAATGGCCGGTGTTCGGCGCGGCCTCGCTCTACTGCGCCCGCGCCTCGCTGGCCTCGTTGCGGCAGGGGAAGTTCTGGCAATTCCATGCCGGGCTGATGAGCATCGAAGGCGAGGCCGACGACAAGAGCGCCATGCAGGTCGCCGCGGCGGTCGGGCTGGACATGGACCGCCTGCGTGGGGATATGGACGACGTCGAAATCGGCCGACAGATCGAACATTCCTGGATTCTGGCCGAAAACATGGGGCTGGCCGGAACGCCCACCTTCATCGCCGGGGACCTCGGCGCCTTCGGCAGGCAATCGCTGGACGAGTTGCGGTCGATGATCGCGGACGTGCGCCGCAGCCGTTCGTAGGTCGCCTTCGGCCAAACGGATTGAACCGGCGAAAAGGGCCATCCCGGTCTTGCATGGTCCGACACCCAGACATCCGGGTTAATCGGCTCCCGCTGCAGGTGGATTTGCCAGCTCGAACGGTGGTCAACACCCCTCCCTCTTTCGTTTGCCGACCCGTGATCATGCCCGTTTCATATGGCCTGACCATCCTAGCGGCGGCCCCGGCGACGGTTGTCTGGCTGACGCAATAAGCGACGGGCAACCATCAGGGCGCAGGGGCGGATTCAGGAACATCTGCGCGCTTTCCCTGTTGGAAAGGCAGGGCAGACAGCAGGGAGGAAGCGCCATGACACCCGCCAGACCGACCGGAACCCACCGCTGGGGCGACCGCCTGACGATGCTTCTGGGGGCCGTTCTGGTCCTTTTCGGCGCACCGATCCTGGGGGGCGGCGCATGGCTGATCGCCTTGGGCGGATCGTGGTATTACCTCTTTGCCGGGCTTGGCCTGCTGGCGACGGCATGGTTCCTGTTTCGCCGCTCGATCACCGCGCTGTGGGTCTATCTGCCGACCTTCGCGGGCACCCTGATCTGGGCCTTGTGGGAGGCGGGCCTGGACGGTTGGGCGCTGGTCCCCCGGCTGGTCGCGCCGACGGTCGTGCTGGTGCTGGTCCTGCTGAGCCTGCCCGTCCTGCGCGGCGGCACGCCGGGCCTGCGCCGCGCGGCAGGCGGCATCGCGGGGTTCGCGGCGGCTCTGGCATCGGGCGCATTGCTGGCGACACGGACCGACATCGCCGCCCTTGCCCAGCAGGGTCGCGATGCCCCCGCCGCGCAAAACGCCGGGCCTGCGCAAACCGGCGCCGACTGGCCCGCCTATGGCGGCACCCATCACGCCACACGCTTTTCCCCGCTTGAGCAGATCACCCCCGCCAATGTCGGCGATCTGGAACGGGTGTGGGAGTTCCGCACCGGCGACATGCCCGAAGAGGACGAGCGTTTTTCGAACCAGAACACGCCGCTGAAGATCGGCGACCGGCTGCTGGTCTGCTCGGCGATGAATCAGGTCATCGCGCTGGACGCCGCCACGGGGTCCGAGATATGGCGTCACGATCCGGGCGTTTCGACCGATGCGATCCCCTATAACGCGACCTGCCGCGGGCTGGCCTATTACGACGCCCCCGACGTCGCCGAAGGCGAACCCTGCGCCCGGCGCGTGCTGATGAACACGCTGGACGCCCGGCTCTTGGCGGTGGACGTGCAGACCGGCCAGCTTTGCGAGGGTTTCGGCAATGGCGGCACCGTCGATCTGGAGGAAGGCATCGGCCACACCGCGCCAAGCTGGTATGCGCCGACCTCGCCGCCGACCATCGTGCGCAATGTCGCGGTCGTGCATTCGCAGGTCCGCGACGGGCAGCGGCGCAACGCGCCTTCGGGCGTGGTGCGGGGCTATGACGCGGTGACGGGTGAAATGCTGTGGGCATGGGACATGGGCCGCCCCGGTGAAACCGGCCCGCCACCCGAGGGCGAGACCTATACGCGCGGCACGCCCAATGTCTGGACCATCGCCTCGGGCGACGACGAGTTGGGGCTGGTCTATCTGCCGCATGGCAATTCGGCGGTGGATTACTGGGGCGGCGACCGCTCGGACGCCGAGAACGAATATTCCACCGCGCTGGTGGCGCTGGACGTGACCACCGGCGAAGTCGCCTGGCACTACCAGACCGTGCGCTATGACATCTGGGATTACGACCTCGGCTCGCAGGGCACGCTGATCGACTTTCCGACCCCGGACGGCCCGGTTCCGGCGCTGATCCTGCCCACCAAGCAATCCATGTTCTGGGTCTTCGACCGCCGCAACGGCGAATTGCTGGTCGAGGTCGAGGACCGTCCCGTTCCGCAAGGCGGGGTCGAGCCGGACCGGCTGTCGCCGACCCAGCCCTTCGTCACGGACTTCCCCAACCTGTTGAAGCCCGATATCGAGGAACGCCACATGTGGGGCATGACGCCGCTGGATCAGCTTTTCTGCCGTATCCAGTATCACCAAAGCCGCTACGACGGCATCTATACGCCCCCCGGAACCGATTGGTGGATCCAGTTTCCCGGCTATAACGGCGGCTCGGACTGGGGCGGGGTTGCGGTCGATCCGGGGCGCGGGATCATGGTCGCCAATTACAACATCACCGCCAACCGCACCCGGCTGGTGCCGCGCGAACAGGTGGACGAATATGGCGTCGTTCCCATCGACGAACCGGGATGGGAGGACAACAGCCCCGAGGACGTCTCGCCCCAGGCCGACACGCCTTACGGGATCGAGGTGAACGCGGGCTGGCGCGTGCCCTTCACCGGGCTGCTCTGCACCCAGCCCCCCTATGGGGGCATCATGGCCGTGGACCTGCAAACGCGGGACGTTCTGTGGGACAAGCCCTTCGGAACCGCGCGCGGGGACGGGCCTTGGGGCATCCCTTCGCGCCTGCCTTTCAGCATCGGCACGCCCAACAACGGCGGCGCGGTGGTGACGGGTTCGGGGCTGATCTTCATCGCCGCGACGACCGACGACCTGATCCGCGCCATCGACATCGAAACGGGTAAAGAGCTGTGGAGCGACGTCCTGCCCGCAGGCGGTCAGGCAGGCCCCGCCGTATACGAAGCCAACGGGCGCCAATACCTGGTCATCAACGCAGGCGGCCATACCTTCATGGAAACGCCCATCGGCGATTACTTCATCGCCTATGCCCTGCCCGAGGAAACATAGGGAACACCGCCGGGCCCACCCTGTGGGGTCCGGCGGAACCATCGGCTGCGCCCCCCGTTTCCTTCCTGCGCCGTCAAGGAGTCCGCCGAATGGCACCGCGATCCTACTGGAAAGGCTATCTCAAGCTGTCGCTGGTCACCTGCCCGGTGTCCATGATGCCGGCGACCAGCGATGCCGGGAAGGTCCGCTTCCACACGCTGAACGCCCGCACCGGCAACCGCGTCGCCAGCCAATATGTCGATGCCGTCTCGGGCAAGCCGGTCGCCGAGGAGGACGAGGTCAAGGGCTATCCGCGGGGCGAGGACGATCACGTCATCCTGGAAGACGAGGAAATCGATTCCGTTGCGCTGGACAGCACCCGCACCATCGACATCGACATGTTCGTGCCCGCCGATTCCATCGGCTGGGTCTGGCTGGACCAGCCCCATTACCTGTCCCCCGCCGACAGGATCGGGACCGAGGCCTTCGCCGTCATCCGCGACGCGATGGCGCGGACGAAGACGGTCGGCATCTCGCGGCTGGTGATGTATCGCCGCGAACGGGCGGTCATGCTGGAGCCGCGCGGCAAGGGCATCACGCTCTGGACGCTGCGCTATGGCGACGAGGTGCGCGACGAGGCCGATTATTTCGGCGCCCTGCCGCCCGAAAAGCCGCAAGCCCGGCTGATGACGCTGATGCGCAAACTGATCGACGAGCGCACGGTGCCCTGGGACCCCTCGATGGTCGATGACCCGGTGCAGGCGCGGCTTCTGGACATCATCGCGGCCAAGAAGAAAAGCCCCAAGCGCCGGGTTCGGGCCAGGGCGCCCGAAAAGGGGGCCGAGGGCGGCAATGTCATCGACATCATGGACGCATTGCGCAAGAGCATCCGGTCCGAGCGGAAATGATCACGCCTTCAGGGCCGCCCCGGCCTTGCGGAAATCCTGCCACGGATCGGCTTGCGCCAGCCGGGCGGGCGCGTTCGTCACCGTGAAATGGGCCGGGCCGACGGCGGGGTCCAGTTCCTCCCATGCCAGCGGCATCGACACCGCCGCGCCGGGACGGGCGCGGGGCGACCAGGGGGCCACCGCCGTCGCGCCGCGCTGGTTGCGCAGCCAGTCGATCAGGATCCTGCCCCGCCGCTTGGCCTTGGCGACGGTCGAGACGTAAAGCCGGGGGCTGTCCTTTGCCATGTCCTCGGCCACAGACTTGGCGAATGCCTTGACCGTCGGCCAGCCCGCCTTGGGCTTCAGCGGCGCGACGACATGCAGCCCCTTGCCGCCCGAGGTCTTGACGAAAGCCGCCAGCCCCGCATCCTCAAGCCGCTGCCGCACCTCTTGCGCGGCCTCGATCACCGCCGTCCATTCGACGCCCTCGCCGGGATCGAGGTCCATCGTGATCAGGTCGGGACGCTCCCAATCCGCCACCGCCGCGCCCCAGGGGTGGATCTCCAGCGCGGCGGATTGCACCAGCCCCATCAGCCCGTCCAGGTCCTCGATGGAAATCAGCGGCTCGCCCTGCTTGTCCTTTGGGTCGCGGATCGGGACGATATGCCTGCTCATGCCCTTCCAGACGTGTTTCTGGAAGAATCTCGGCCCGGTGATGCCCGTGGGGCAGCGCAGCAGCGCCAGCGGACGGCCCACGATGAAGGGCGCGATCCGGGGCAAGATCCCGGCATGGTAATCGGCCAGCCCTTCCTTGGTGATCCCTTCGTCCGGCCAATAGAGGCGGTCGGGATGGGTCAGCGCGACGCGGCGGCGCGGCGGACGGGGCGCAGAGGCCGCGCTTTCGCGGATGATTTCCTTGGCGGGCTTGTCCTCGCGCAGGCCGCGGAACGAGGCATGGCGCAGGTTGCCGTCGGCGGTCCAGGCGCGGAACTCGACCTCGGCCACCAGTTCGGGGCGGGTATAGCGGACCTTGCGCGCCTGCGTCCCGCTCAGCGGCTGCGCGAAGGGGCTGGCCTTCTGGCGCAACGCCTCCAGCCGGGCGAACAGGTCCCTTGCCACATCCGCCGTAAAGCCGGTGCCGACGCGGCCCACATGTTCCAGCGCGCCGTCCCGATGGACGCCCAGCACCAGCGAGCCGATGGCGCCCTCGGTCACGGTCGAGGGCACATAGCCCCCCACCACGAATTCCTGCCGGGCCGAGCATTTCGACTTGATCCATGACCTGCCCCGTCCCGAACGATAGGGCGCATCGGCGCGTTTCGAGACGATCCCCTCGAGCGCAAGGCGGCAGGCATGGCGCAGGACCAGCGCGCCGCTTTCGGGGAAATGGCCGCTGTAGCGCAGCGGGCCGGATGCCGGGGCCAGCAGGTTTTCCAGCATCGCCTTGCGCTGCGTCAGCGGCAGGGCGCGCAGATCGTATCCGTCCAGATGAAGCAGGTCGAACAGGTAAAACACGAATCGGTCGTCGCGCCCCGCGCTCAGGTCCGCCTGAAGCGCCGAGAAATCCGAGGCGCCGTTGCCGCTTTCGACCACCAGTTCCCCGTCCAGGAGCGCGGTCCGGACCGGCAGGGCGCGCAGGGCATCGACCACGGCGGCGCCGAACCTGTCGGTCCAGTCCTGCCCGCTGCGGGTCAGAAGCCGTGCCTTACCCCCCTCGATCCGGGCTTGCAGGCGGTAGCCGTCGAACTTGACCTCGTGCAGCCATTCCTGACCCGCAGGCGGTGCGGCGCGCAGGCTGGCCAAGGCGGGGGCCACGAAATCCGGCAGCGCGGCCTTCCTGCCGCGCGGTTTCGCGGCGGCCTTCTTGCCCGCCTTGCCCGGCGCAAGATCGCCGACCCCTTGCCCGCTGATTACCGATTCGGGCCGTTCCTCAAGGATATCGGGATCGCCCTTGCCGCGGGCAAACGCATCATCGCCCTTGATCAGCAGCCAGTTCTCGCGCTTCTCGCCGGGTTTGCCCTGCATCCGCACCAGATGCCAGCGGCCAGACAGCTTTTCGCCCTTCAGCTCGAATTCCAGATGCCCCTTGGCATAGCCGCGCGCCGGATCACCGGTCGGAACCCATGAGCCGCGATCCCAGACGATCACCGCACCCGCGCCATATTGGCCCTTGGGGATGGTGCCCTCGAAGCCGCCATAGCTTAGCGGGTGGTCCTCGACATGGACGGCAAGGCGCTTGTCGCCGGGAACCAGGCTGGGACCGCGCGTCACCGCCCAGCTTTTCAGCACGCCCTCCATTTCCAGCCGCAGGTCGTAATGCAGCCGCGTCGCGGCGTGTTTCTGGATGACGAAGGAATTGCCCGCCTTGCGCGACTTGCGGCCCTTGGGTTCCGAGGTGGCGCTGAAATCGCGCTTGCGGCGATAGGTTTCCAGCGTCGCCATCTCAGCCCGCCTTCTTGCGGCTGGCCGCCGGTTTCGCCTTCGCCGCCCGCTTGCGCGGCTTCCTGTCCAGCCCCGCGCTTTCGCGCAGCGCCTCCATCAGATCGACCACCTTTTCGCGCCTGCGGGCCTTGGGCGGGGCGATTTTGCGGCCCTCCATCTTGGCCTTGACCAGATCGGCCAGCGCAGCGTCATAGCGGTCGTCGAAGGCGCCGGGATCGAATTCGCCCATCTTGGTCTCGATGATATGGCGGGCCAGGTCCAGCATCTCGCCCTTGATCTTCAGATCGGGAATGTCGTCGAAGGCCGAGGCCGAGGACCGGACCTCATGTTCGAAATTCAGCGTATCAGCGATCAGCCCGTCGCCATGCGCGCGGATCAGCACCGTCCGAAGGCGCCTGAACAGCACGGTCCGCGCCAGCGCCGCGACCTGGCGCGCGCGCATCCCCTCGCGGATCAGGGCAAAGGCTTCGCCTGCGCTGCGGTCGGCGGGGGCAAGGTAATAGGGCTTGTCGAAATAGACGGTATCGATATCGCCGCAACCGATGAAGGCTTCGACCGCCAGCACCTTGTCGCTGTCGGGCACCGCCGCCGCGATCTCGTCGGGTTCCAGCAGCACATATTCGCCCGGCGCGGTCTCGTATCCCTTGACCTGATCGTCGCGGGCAACGGGCTTGCCGGTCTCGCTGTCCACGAACAGGCGGCGCACCCGATGGCCGGTCTTGCGGTTCAGCGTGTGAAAGGCGATCCGATCCGAGGTCGAGGCGGCAGTGTAAAGCGCAACCGGACAACCGACCTCGCCGATCTTCAGAACCCCTTTCCAATTCGCCCTCGGTGCCACGCCCGCCTCCCTCTCCGGTCTCAGGGTGAACCGGCAACTGCAGGGATTGTTCCGGCGCGGCGGGGATCGAAGCGGTCGATGCGGTAACGCCCCCGGTCCTCGGTCGCGGGCGGGCCGAGGGTTTGGGCCAGCAATGCGACGGCTTCGGGACCGTCCAGCGGTTCATCCGTGGGGCCGGTCCAGTTGACGGCCAGGATGGGACCAGTCGCATCGGCCAGCAGCCATTCGCCCAGTTCGCGGATGTCGGCGGGCGTCAGGAAATACAGCACCTCGGACAGCAGCACCAGATCGGGCCGCATATCTGGCAGATCCTGCGGGGCCGTGCCCGGCACGACCCTTGCCTGCGCGAAACCCGACAGCGCCGTCCGGGCCAGTGCGGCGGCTGCCGGGATACATTCCATCGCCACCAGCGAACGGCAGCGCGGGGCCAGCCTGCGCGCCAGCGTGCCGTTGCCGCAGCCTATTTCCAGCGCGGCATCGAACGGACCCGCGCCGATGGCGGCAAGGGTGGCGTCATATTTCCCGGCCTCGTAGCGGCTGGAGCGATGGTCCCAGGGATCGTCGCTGGCGGCATAAAGTCGCGACAGGTGGTTCAGGACATCCCTACGCGGCAATGACGATCTCCGGATGGTCGAGGAAATGCGCCTGCCGCCAGTCCTCCATGACGAAGCCGCCTGCATCGTCGTCGATCAGCGCGCTCATCTGGGTGCGGTGGCAGGCCAGCGCGCGGGCCTTGGCGGCGCGCGCGGCAGCCGAGGCACGGATCAGGCGCACGGGCGCGGGCCGGTCGCCGAAGCGGCCCCAGATCGGATAGAAGGCCAGCGCGATATCGGGGCGATGCGCCGAGACATGCCGGGCCAGCCGCGCCACGTTTTCATGGTCCACATGCGGATCGCCTGCCCAGCTTGCCAGAACCAGCGCGCGATCCGGCAGCAGGGCGCAGACATGGCGGGCGCTCTCTGCATCCGACGGCGCGGCGCCATCGGGATGGCCCAGCCAGTCGATCCGCGCCCGCGGGGCAAGGATCGCCATCGCGCGGCGCAGTTCGCCTCGCCGTTCCGCTGCCAGCCGCGGCGCTGGCCATCGGCGCGAATGCGGGTGCGAGCGGCTGCCGTCAGTGACGCAGATGACCTGGCAGCGGCTGCCCCGCGCGGCGGCGTCGAACAGCAGCGCCCCGCAACCCAGCGTCTCGTCATCGGGATGGGGGGCCAGCACGGCCAGCGGACGCCCGCCCAGCAATGTCTCGACCGAGACGCGCGGCGCGTGGACCACGGCGTCCAGAAACCCACTCATCCGATCCACCTCTGCCGCAGGTCGGGATCGGCAAGGATGCGGCCAAGCGCGCCCATCATCAGCCCGTCCGGGTTCGCCTGCCGCAGATAGAGGCTCAGGTCGCGCCGGATCCGGTCCGCAGGGTGGGCCGTCGCGAAAGAGGCCGCGCCAAGCGCCTGATCCACCGCCGCCATCAGCGTCGCGGCCTCGTCGGTGGTTCTCAGACGGGCAAGAATGGCGGCCTCGGCATCCGCCGCCGTGGCCTCGGGACGCTCGACGGCGCGGGCGGCCTGTTCCAGCCACAGCCGCGCGGTTTCGCAGGCGCCGACCATCCGGTGCAGCCGCGCCGCCTGCAAGGGCGCATCCGCCTGCCCGCGGGCCTGCAACTGATCGGCGGCGATGGCGGTCAGCGCCCGCATCGCACCAAGCTGCACCGCACCGTAGCGCCAGACGCCGCCGTGAAAATGCGGCTCGGCCAGCCAGGCGTCGGGCGGTCCCAGCGGGACGGCATCGGCCAGCGCCAGCCCGTCCAGATCGCACCGCCCCGAGGCCGTGGCCTTCATCCCCGACACCTGCCATTCCTGCGGGAACAGCCTGCCTTGCAACTGCGCGCGGCTGAACAGCAGAAGGCGCAGCCCGTCCGCATCCCTGGCCGTGACGATGATCCGGTCCAGCACGTCGGCGCCGCTGGCGAACAGCTTCTGCCCGCGCAGGATGCCGTTCTCGATCCGCACCGGATCGCGCCCATCCGCGCCCCAGATGCCATGAAGCAGCCCCTGCCCTTCCAGCGGCCCGCCATGCAGGCGCAGCAGCTTGACCGCGTTCACATGACCCTCGAAAATGCGGCCCGCCGACAGGCTCGCACGACCGACGGTCTGCAAGGCGTCCAGCAGCGCCAGCGGGTCGGGCGGATGATGGGCCAGCCATGCGCAGGCCTCCAGCAACCCGCTTTCGCGCAGGGCCGCGGCCAGCGCGGGGCCGGACGGGCCGTCCTCGCCACCCTGCGGGGCGCGGGCGATCAGCGCGGCGGCACGCGCCGCAGGGGTCACGATACCGCCCTCATCCGGGCGCCCTGCGTCCAGCGCGCGAAATCGGGGCGAACCGTCAGCCGGACGAAACGCTCCAGTTCAGGCAGATCCCGTTCAAGATCCGAGGCGCGCAGCCGCAGCCCCCATATCCGCCCGCGATCCGGGTAACGGTCGCGGTGCCCCGCCATCACCCGCGCCCACAGGTGGCGCAGCATCGCAAGCGGCAACATCGCCTGGTCGGCCAAGGGATCGCCCTCGCACATCCGCTGCCGCAGACATTCGGCCATGCCGCCCTGCGCCCGCCCATGCAGCCGGGCCGAGACCCGCGCCCGCATGTCCCCGGCGTAGCGAACCGTCAAGCCATGCCGCTCGGCCCGATGGACCAATGCCCGGTCCTCGCTGGAATCCACGGCTGGCCACCCGCCGATAAGGCGCCACGCATCCGCGCGGATGGCCAGCGAGGCACCGGATTCCATGTAATGCGGGCGCGGCCCCCCAACCGGCTGCCGCCCCGCCATCCGGTCGAGACAATGGCGGATCTCGTGGACAAGCGCGCCATAAGCGCCTTCGACCCGCGCGATCCTTGCGCCCGAAGCGGTCGCCAGAACGCGATCCACCCGCGCGCTGATGGTGCCGCAGACCAGATCGGCCCCGCCCGCCACCTCGCGCAGGGCGGCGGCAATCCAGCCGGGACGGGGAACGGCATCGCCATCGGTCGTCAGCAGCAAGGCCCCGTCCCGCGCCGCAAGTTCCATCGCCACGCGGCGGGCACGCCCCGCGCTGGCGCGACCGTCGGGAAAGACGGTCTCATGCACCTCGACGGGCAGCAAGGGGCATGACAGCGCCCGCGCGACGCGAGCCGTCCGGTCGGTGCAGTTATTGGCCAGAACCACCGCCGCGACCGGCAGGTGACAGCGCGAGGCGGCGATCGTCAGCGCCCTCAGCAGGCTTGCGATGCGCACGGCTTCGTCCCTGACGGGGATCGCGATGACGACGCGGCTGACCGGCGGGCTGACAGGATGGTGCCGCAGATATATACAAGAACCGTCCATCAAAGCCCCCTCGCTGTTCTGTTCCGGGAAACGACCGCTTCACGGCTTTCGTTCCCTCGTATCCGAAAACCAGCGGGGCCTTGTCGCGGACGAGGGGCGCGAATGCCGCCCGATCCCGCGACGTCTCGCACCCCGAACATTGCCGCCATGATCCGACATCCCCGGCATGGCCCTATATGAACTGATACGGTGGCTGCCCCTACCCATTCCGGGGCTTGCGCGGCCCCATCGGGACCTCGGTCGCCCCCATATGTTCAAGGCCGAGGCCATCCATCGACGCGGGTCCTGGCGGAACTTCGAGGCCGTCGAATTGCTCGGTCATGGCGGTGACCCTCGCCCGACGCCGCTATGCGCCCACCACGCCGCCACGTTGTTCTGCCATTCCCATCGAGATGAGCAGTCCCGTTTCGTCCTGCACCGCGCGAAACGCCTCTTTGCCATCCATTCCGCGCCAGTTCGCAAGGATGAGCGATTGCGCAACAGCGCCGCCCAGCGTGGTGCCGGGGCCGGTCACGATGAACAGGTCGGGCGCGAATTCCTGCGCCGCGACGGTGATCGCGCGCGTGAAACCGTAGGTTTCGACGACCTGCGCACCCAGCGTATAATCCCAAAGCGCCAGCAGATCCGTCGATCCGGGCCACCAGATCGTCCCGCGCCCGTCGATCATCGGCAGCCTTGGCTGCACGAACATATCGCCACCCAGCACCGCCCGGCCCTGTTCGGCGACCGGGGCCTGCATCGGCGTGTGAAAGGCCGCGTGATTGCCCAGACGCATGGGGAAACGGCCTTGCACAGGCTGGACCGAGGCTTCGAAAGCCCTCAACCCCTGTTCGTTTCCGGCCAGAACCAGCATTCCACCGAGGTCGATCGAAAGATGAAGCTGGTGTTCCGCACGGCCATCGATCTTATCCACCAGTTCCAGCAAGACCTGCTTGCGGGTCGGGCACGGAATCCAGTCGTCGTCCATCCACGGGTAGACCAACTGCCCGCCGATCAGCGCGTTCTGCATCAGGGTGCCCATCGTATTGGACAGCCTGAATCCATTCGATGGCGACAGCGCCCCGCCGCAGGCCAAGGCGGAATACCAGCCCATCGAATTGCCGGTAACCGCGACGACCCGGATCGCCTGGTGGTCGATGGACAGAAAATCGCCAAGCGTCGCGGCATAGATCAGACCCGAGGCATTATCACCCCGCGAATGCCTGGCCAGAGAGAGGCGCGCGGCGCCGTCGAGGTCGCTCAGCGTTTCCTGCCCGGCTTCGCGTCTTAGCGCGTCGAATTCGGCAAGCAGCGCCGCATCGGGAAAGTGCCGATGCAGATAGCCCAGCTCTCCCGCGTTATAGGTGCCCCGTCCGGGGCAGATGACCACCGCTGTCTTCATGTCTTCCTTCTCATCGGAAACCTTCGCCCGCCTTGCCCGGCGCTCAGCGATCCGCTTTTTTCAGCGCACCCGTCAAGGCCAGCGCCCCGGAGACGATCCCGTCGGCAGAGGGCATCGTCGCGGCATAGGCCGGGCCGGTCGGAATGAAGCTGTCCTGCGCCGTCAGCCGTGCAAGCCGGGCGCAGGACGTTTCGAGGAAATGCGCCATCAATGCCTCGGCGACGCCACCGGAGTGCCGCGTTTCGTCCACCACGAGGATATGGCGGCAACCGCGCACGGCCTGGCTCAGCGCCTCCTTGGGCAGGGGCGAGAGCCAGCGCATGTCGATAATCCGCGCCTTGATGCCCGCCGCCTCGATCCGGGGCAACGCCTTGTGGCTCAGGTAGACGCCATTGCCGAAGCTGACGATGGCGATATCGGTGCCGTCGCCGTCGACCCCGACCTCGCCAAGCGCGATCCTTTCCCCCGGATCGGGATAGCGGCGCATCCACAGCCCGTCCTTGTCCACGTGCAGATCGCGCATCGGATAAAGCGCGATCGGTTCGAGAAAGGCCACGACGCGCTGTTCCTCGCGCGCCAGGCGCACGCATTCGCGCAGCATCCTGGCCGCATCGGCACCGTTCGACGGCACGGCAAGGACGACGCCCGGAATGTCGCGCAGCACCGCGACCGAGTTGTCGTTGTGGAAATGCCCGCCAAAGCCCTTCTGATAGCCAAGCCCGGCAATACGCAGCACCAAGGGGTTGGTGAACTGGCCTGCCGAGAAGAAGGAAAGCGTCGCCGCCTCGCCCCGGATCTGGTCCTCGGCATTGTGCAGATAGGCAAGGAACTGGATCTCGGGCATCGGCACGAAACCGTTGTGGGCCATGCCGATGGCAAGGCCAAGGATCGACTGTTCGTCCAGCAGCGTGTCGATCATCCGGTCCGGCCCGAAGCGCTGGATCAGCTTTTGCGTCACGCCATAGACACCGCCCTTGCGCCCCACATCCTCGCCCATCATGACGATTTCGGGATGCGCCAGCATCAGATCGGTCAGGGCCCAGTTGATCAGGCGCGACATGATTTGCGGTTCATCCATCGCGCGTGCATCGCTGCCAAAGACTGCCGCCCGCGCCTCGGCCGAGGGGCCGTTCGTCGCCCGGCAGGCGCGTGGGGGCGGCAGCAGGGACGCCATCACTTCATCCGCCGTCTTCAGGCGGGGCCGAGCCGCCACCTCTGCCGCGATGCGATTCACCCGCTCGCCCGTTTCCCTGTAGATGGCCAGCGCCGCCTCCGGGTCCAGCGCCCCGGCCCCGGACAGCAGGCGCACGCTGTGCAGCAGCGGATCGTTGGCCTCTTCCGCTTCGACCTCGGCCTTTGACAGGTAGGCGGTCGGCATGTCCGCGCCGGCATGACCATAAAGCCGCACGGTGCGGATGTGAAGGAATGCGGGCTTGCGCCGGGTGCGAACGTAATCGGCAGCCTTGAGCGCAGTCGCATAGGTATCGTAGATGTCCAGCCCGTCACAGGCGAAATACTTCAATCCGGGTCGGTTCGAGAAGGTCGCGCCGATCCAGCCCTGCGGCGTCTTGGTCGAAATCCCGATGCCGTTGTCCTCGCAGCAGAACAGCAAGGGCAGCGGAACGGATTGATAGGATGTCCATTGTGCGGCATTGAAGGCGCCCTGGGCCGTCGAATGGTTGGCCGAGGCGTCGCCGAAGCTGCAATACACGATGCCATCGTCGGGCAGGACGGCATGTTCCGGCCTATGGCGTTTCGCAGCGCCTATGGCGTAGGCGGCGCCGACCGCCTTGGGCAGATGGCTGGCGATGGTCGAGGTCTGCGGCGGAATGAACAGCGCCTTCGAACCCAGCACCTTGTGCCGCCCGCCCGAGATCGGGTCCTCGGAGGAACAGGCAAAGGACAGCAGCATGTCCCAGGCGATGGACTGGCCCGGCACCTGCTCGGCCCGCTGGATCTGGAAGGCCGCGTCGCGGTAATGCAGGAAGGCCATGTCGGTCGACCGCAAGGCCGCGGCGACGGCGGCAAGCCCCTCATGCCCCGAAGAGCCGATCGTATAAAAGCCGGTTCCCGCCGCCTGCATCGCACGGCTGGTCCGGTCCAGAGCGCGGGTCAGGCATCCCGAGCGATAAAGCGAAACCGCCAGTTCGTTGCCGAGCGGCCCCGCAGGCGCGCGTCCTTGCGGAAAGTCGCGCGCCGCGACCCGGCGCAGGAAACTCTCATGCACGATGACCGACCGATCCATGTCTTCCCCTGATGTCATCCCCACCTGCCGCATCCGGCACGGCAGCACCTTCTTGCACATATCAAATCAAAACGGCTATGAATTGCGCCATATCAGCGTTACTTGATGCGGAATCGTCATGAACCTTAGTCGCAGCCGTATCCCGGACCTTGCCCAGCTTCAGGCATTCGAGGCTGCCGCGCGATATGAAAGCTTCACCCATGCCGCGACCGAACTGAACCTCAGCCAAAGCGCCGTCAGCCGCCAGATCCGGGAACTGGAGGCCCGGCTTGGCCTCGAACTGTTCGAAAGGGTGCGCCAGCGCGTCATCCTGTCCGAGAACGGCAAGCGCCTGCTGGCCGATGCCCGCGCATTGCTGGAACGCGCCGAGGACATGACCCTGCGCGCGCTCGGCTCGCGCGGGCTGACCGGGGTTCTGTCGGTGGCGACGCTGCCGACCTTCGGCAGCCGCTGGCTGATCCCCAGGATACCGGCGTTTCTTGCCAGCGAACCGGGGGTTCAGGCCAGCATCGCCTCTCGTGCCGCGCCGTTCGATTTCGCGGTCGAACCCTTCGACATCGCGATTCATTTCGGGCGGCCAAGCTGGCCTCAGGCAAGCTGCACCTTTCTTTGCGACGAGGTGGTGATCCCGGTCGCCGCCCCCGGCATCGCATCAGGTGATCCGGCCGAGGTCGCCGCCCTGCCTCTTTTGCAGATCACCCACCGGCCTCGCCTCTGGGCGCAATGGTTCGACCTGCAAGGGATCGAGGCCCGGAATGCCTATAACGGTCATCGGTTCGACAGCTTTTCGATGCTGATCTCGGCGGCCATCGCCGGCCTGGGCGTGGCGCTGCTGCCCGCTTGCCTGATCGAGACGGAACTGGCCGCCGGACAGCTTCAGCCTGTAGCCGACCGTCCGCTGACCACCGACCAGTGCTATTATACCGTTGTACCCGATGGGAAAACCGGCAACCCGCTGGTTTCCGGCTTTCAGGACTGGCTAGGCGCCCAGATGGCCGAGGCCCAGCCGGTCGCCCCTGGACAAGGCCCTAATTGACCGCATCCAGCAAGCGGTAAAGGTTGGTCACCGCAATCACGCCCAAGCCGCGCAGCGGCTCGGGTGGCAGGCCGGGGGCGGGGCCGTTCGGCACCGGCAGGTCGGCTATGGCGAGATTGGCCGTCATGGCCCGGCCCACAAGCTTGCCATAGGCCGTCGCCATCGCCACCCCGCGTCCGCAATAGCCGTGCGAAGTCCACAACCCCGGCCTGGGTTGGTTGACATGGGGCACGAAATCCCCGGTCAGCCCGACCTTGCCCGACCAGCGGAATTCGATGGGCTGGCCCTTCAATTGCGGATAAACCGACAGCATCGCCTGCTGCACATGATCGAAATCGCGCGCGGACCGCGGGCCGCGCAGGTTGCCGCGCGTGCCGAACAGCACCCTCCCCTGCGCATCCTTGTGCCAATAATAGAGAATGCGGCGTATGTCGGAAACCGCCTGTTCGCCCGGCAGGATGGTCGCCGCGATATCCGCAGGCAAGGGACAGGTCGCGATCACATTCGTATGCACGGTGGCCGTGCTGCGGTCCAGGCTGGGTTCCAACCCGGCGGAATAGGCATCCGTGGCAAGCAGCACCTTTTCGGCACGCACCGTCCCGCGCGGGGTCTCGACGCTCCAGCCCATGCCCTGATCGTCGATGCGGACGACCGGACTTTCACGATGGACCCGCGCGCCCAGCGAGATCGCCGCGCGCGCAAGCCCCCGCGCGTAGGAAAGCGGGTTCAGCGACGCCCCCTCGCGGTCGATCATGCCGCCGATGTAATGGCGCGAACCCAATTGGCGCACCAACTCGTCGCGCCCGATCATCGACAGGCCGGGGAAGCCGTCCTCGGTCCACAGCCGCACCCGTTCCTCGACGCGGGCAAGACCGGCCTTGTTGTGGGCGGGCAAGATCCAGCCCGTGCGCTTGAGGTCGCAGGCGATCGAGAACTCGTCGATCAGGGCGAACACCTCGTCGCTGACGGTTGCGCCGAAATCGGCCATCGCCCGGCCATGTTCCTTGCCGAACTCCTTTTCCAGCACGCTGCGGCTGTTCTTGAAGCCCCGGATCACCGCGCCGCTGTTGCGCCCCGAGCCGCCCCAGCCGGGGAATCCCCCGTCCAGCACGCAGGTGGAAACCCCCTTGCGCTGCAACGCGATGGCAGCGCCCAGCCCCGTATAACCAGCCCCGACAATCGCAACATCGCAATGCGCATCGCCGTCCAGCGGCACCGATGGATCGGTCTCGACCGCCGTCGCCGACCACAGCGACGGAAAGCGATTCTGGCAATCCGCCCCGTAATCAATCATGTTCTGCGCCCGACTGAGCATTGCGACGCGCGGCATGAAGGTTCACCGTCGTCGTATAATGGTATTCGAGTTCGGCCTGCGCGATGCGAACCTGTCCGCGCTGGATGGCATCGAAAATGCGGCAATGGTCCATATAGGCCCCGCGCGGACCGGCATCGCGGGGCAGTTCGGTCGTGCGGATCAACTGAACGCGGTCGAGGATGATGCCCAGTTCCTGCACCAGAAGCGGCTGCCCCCCCAGTTCGGCCAGCGCCATGTGAAAGGCGCGATCCAACTGGCTGAACTCCGAGCGGGTCGCGGCTTCCAGCGCCTGCTCCTGCTGTTCGAGGATGGCTCCGACCGGGGCCAGCGCCGCACCGCCGCACCGGACGGCATATTCCACCGCCAGAAATTCCAGCGCCGCACGCTGGCGATAGGTGATGACGATTTCATCATAGCTGAAGCTGCGGATCGCGTAACGACGCCCGTTGCGCTCGACCAACCCTTCCTGCTCCAGGCGACGCAGGGCCTCTCGTGCGGGAACGCGCGAGGTGTTGAACCAGTTGGCGACTTCCTCTTCGCGCAGGGACAGCCCCATTTCCAACTCATGACGCAGGATGCGCCGCTTAAGTCCCAGATAAGCCGCCTCGCCCGCCGAGGGGGGGCTGGCGGTCCTGCCGGCAGGATCCGGCGGCTGGCTTTTGTCCAAAATGGTCATGTCATCCTGAGTCCATGCTACCGAGCCATAAGAATTAGTATACTGAAAGTTGTCAAGATCTATCCACAAATAGGCATCACTCCCGCAGATCAGACAATAAGTCCATTTATTTTCTATATATTATAAGGAAACGTGCTTGCGGTAAAAAATGCTTGCAGGAATCATCACTCCTTGCTCATATGTGTTTGGTATACTGTAATGCCGCTTCGGCGGGCAATCAGCCGGAACGACACTTGCGAAACCGGGGCAGGCGCCGCGATCACCGCAGGCCATGCGCCGGTTCACGATTTGAACGACCATGAAAGCTGGCCTGCAGGGCCGGCCTTCGCAAAAACAACGACTGACAGGGAAGCATCGAAAATGAAAAGCATGACGACTCTCAGCCGCCGCAGCCTGATGGCCGGGACCGGCGCCCTGTTCGGCCTTGCGGGGCTGGGCATTTCATCCCGCGCCGCCCTTGCGCAAGGCACGGCGCTGCGCGCGGCGATCACCGGCTATGGCGTGCTGAACACGCTGGACCCCGCGCGTGCCTCTCTGGTGCCCGAATTCTATGTCATCTGGGCCATCTACAACGGGCTGCTGAAATTCGACGATCAGATGCAGATCGTCCCCGACCTGGCCGAAAGCTACGAATTGCGCGACAACGGCTCGATCGAGGTCAGGCTGCGCGAGGGCGTCACCTTCCATGACGGTTCGCCCCTGACGTCCGAGGATGTGAAATTCTCGCTCGAACGCCTGCTGGACGAAGAGCTTGCCTCGCCGAACGCATCGAAGGTCGCGGTGGTCGATCATGTCGAGGTGATCGACGAGTTGAATCTGGTCATCCATGCGACCGGCCCCTTCGCGCCGCTGCTGACCTTCCTGACCAATGCCCGCACCGGCACGCAGATCCTGTCGAAATCCGCCTACGAACAGCTTGGCCCCGACGGCTACAGCCGCAACCCCGTCGGCACGGGTCCCTACAAGCTGACGTCCTGGGACACCGGCACCGGGCTGAAACTGGAAGCTTTCGAGGATTATTTCGAGGGTGCCCCCGCGCTCAAGACCGTCGAGGTTCCGCTGATCGTCGAAGAGGCGTCGGGCGTGACGGCCCTTCTGGGCGGGCAGATTCATATGACCTCGACCATTCCCACCTCGGACGTGCCGGACCTGATGAACAACGGCAATGTGCAGGTGCTGCGGCAACCGGGGCTGAACGTCCGGTTCATCTCGATCAATCTTCAGAAGCCGCCCTTCGACGACGTGCATTTCCGTCGCGCCGTCTCGATGGCCTTTCAGCGCGAGGCGATGGTGCAGACCGTGCTTTTCGGCGAAGGCGCGCCGCTGCACGGCTTCTTCCCACCGCTGCTGGGCGATTACTACACCCCCGGCGAAAACTCGGTGACCAGTTTCGACCCCGAGGCCGCGAAGGCCGAACTGGCCAGGTCGCGATACGCGGCGGACGAACATCCCGTCGAGGTCATCACCTGGGGCGGCGGCTGGTGGAAGCGCTACGCCGAGATATTCGTGGCGCAGGTCAACCAGGTGCTGGGCACGCGGTTCACGGTCGGCGTCACCGATTCCAACGCCGCCTTCGCCCGCCAGACCACGGGCGATTTCGTGGCCGGTGTCTGGGGCTGGCTGGGCTTCATCGACCCCGATGAATATGTCGGCGACATCCTGCATACGGATGGCTGGCGCAACATGGGCAAATATTCGAACCCCGAGGTCGATGCCCTGCTGGAACAGGCCCGCGCCGAGCTGGACCCGCAAAAGCGCGCCGCCCTCTATCACGAGGTCGAGGCGAAGGCGATCGAGGATATGCCGGTCATTCCGTGCTTTACCTCGAACATCCACAACCTGCTTGCGGCGAATGTGCAGGGCTTCACGCAAAAGCCCTATGCGAATTTCGGCGATCAGTTCATGAAAGTGAGCATCGGCTGATGTCGCAAAGCGATCCCGTTTCGGGGGGAAGCCGCAGCCTGCCCGCGCGCGAGCGGGCGGGATACCGTCGCCTCATGCTGCTGGGGGGCAAACTTCTCAGCGCACTGGTGCTGTTGCTGGTTGGTTCGCTGGTCGTATTCCTGACGATACAGGCTGCGCCCGGCTCGGCCGCGCTGTCGGTTCTGGGCGAACAGGCCACCCCCGAGGCGGTCGCCGCCTTCGAGCGCCGGCACGGGCTGGACCAGCCGGTCCTGGTGCAATACCTGGCCTGGCTGGGCAATGCCCTAAGGGGCGATTTCGGCGTGTCGCTTTCCATTGCCAGCGGCCAGCAGATTTCGTCCCTGATGGCCAGCAAGCTGCCGACCACGTTGTTTCTGGGCGCCTATGCGCTGGTGCTGGCCATCGCCATATCGCTGGTTCTGGGCATCTATGCCGCGCGCCATCGCGGCAAGACCGGCGACACGGTGGCCACCTCGATCTCGGTCCTGGGGATCTCGATGCCGGATTTCTGGCTCAGCTATGTGCTGATCTTCTTCTTCGGCCTGTCTCTGGGCTGGTTTCCGACCTATGGCTATGTCTCGCCCTTCGTGGACCTGCCCGGTGCGCTTCATGCCGGGTTCCTGCCCGCCTTGGCCATCGCCGCGCCGATGGCGGCGGTGTTCTCGCGCACCCTGCGCGCGGTTCTGCTGGAAACGATGACCCGGCCCTATGTGACGGCGGCGCGGTCCTTCGGGCTGAAACCACGCTTCGTCTTCGTCCATTTCATCTTTCGCAACGCGCTGATCCCCTATCTTACCATCATCGGGTTGCAGATCCGCTATATCCTTGGCGGCGTGGTGGTGGTCGAGCGTATCTTCGGCATTCCGGGCATGGGTTCCTTCATGGTCGATGGCGCGTTCCTGCGCGACCTGCCGGTGCTGCTGGCCTGCACGGTCACCTTCCTTGCCATCGTCGTGCTGGTCAACACGCTGACCGACGCGCTTTGCAGCTTCCTGGACCCGCGGAGGTCGCGCTGATGAGCCTTTTCCACCGCAACAGCCTTGCACGGCGTTTCCTGCATCACCGCACGGCACTGGCCGGGCTGGTCATCTGCACCTGCGTGCTTCTGGCCGTGATCGTCGGCCCCCTGATCCTGCCCTACGGTCCCGAGGACATGGATTTCATGGCCACGCTGTCGCCGCCCAGCATGGCCCACCCGCTGGGCACGGACAGCTTCGGGCGCGACGTCCTGGTGCGCGTGCTGAACGGCGGACAGGTTTCGCTGACGATCAGCTTTCTGGCGATCGCCCTGGCCACGGTGGTCGGCGGCGGCATGGGGCTGGCGGCGGCCTATCACGGCGGCTGGACCGACGTGATCCTGATGCGCTTCGCCGATCTGCTGTTCGCCTTTCCCAGCTTCATTCTGGCGCTTCTGCTGATGGTGATGTTCGGGTTCTCGACCTCGAACATCATCTTCGCCATCGCGCTGGTCTATCTGCCGATCTTCGCCCGCATCGCGCGGAACTCGACGCTGCTGGTGCGCGACGAGCCCTTCGTGCAGGCCGCGCGGCTGATGGGGCGGCGCCCGGTCGCGATCATGCTGACGCAGATCCTGCCCAATATCTCGGCGCCGCTTCTGGTGCAGGCTTCGGCGGGGATGGCCTTCGCCATCATCCTCGAGGCGGGGCTGTCCTTCATCGGGCTGGGGGTCCAGCCGCCGACACCGTCCCTTGGCGGGATCATGTCGGACGGGCGCGAATATTTCAGCCGCGCGCCCTGGGTCCTGACGATGAGCGGGCTGGCGATTTCCGTGGCCCTTCTGGGGATCAACCTGCTGGGCGACGGGTTGCGCGACCTGACCGACCCGCGCCTGCGCGAAAGGAACTGACATCATGGGCGATCTGGTCGATCTCAAGCAGTTGCGCGTCTCATTCGGCAAGGGAGAGGGGCGGACCGAAGTTCTCAAGGGCGTGGACGTCACCCTGAGCCGGGGCGAGATACTGGGCATCATCGGCGAATCCGGCTCGGGCAAGACCATGACCGGGCTGGCGCTGCTGCGGCTTTTGCCGCAGACCGCCACCGTCACCGCCGAACGGATGGATTTCGAGGGCAGCGACCTGCAATCCATGCCGGACCGCGACTTCGACGAATTGCGCGGCGTCAGCATGGCGATGGTGTTTCAGGATCCGGTGGGCAGCTTCAACCCCTGCAAGACCATCGGCTGGCACTTTGAACATGCCCTGCGCCGCACCGGCCGGACCGAGGGCTTTCGCGACGAAACCGTCCGCCTTCTGAACGAGGTCGGCGTCAGGCGCGCGGACGAGACCGTTTCCCTCTATCCCCACCAGCTTAGCGGCGGCATGTTGCAGCGCGCGCTGATCGCGCTGGTCGCATCGCTGCAACCCCGGCTGATCGTGGCGGACGAGCCGACGACCAATCTGGACAAGATCATCGAAAAGCAGGTGCTGGACCTGTTCCTGGACATGCGGCGCAAGCTTGATGCCAGCGTGATCTTCGTGACCCACGACATGCCGGTCGCCGCGTCCTTCTGCCATCGCATCGCGGTGATGAACGCCGGCGAGATGGTCGAGATCGGTCCGACCGAGCAGGTCTTTCGCAGCCCGCGGCACCCCTATACCCGTCGCCTGATCGATACCGCGCTGGAACTTGCCGGGGTCAAGGGCCGCCCCAAGGCAAGCGCGGCCCATCGCGCGCTGCTGGAGGCGCGCGCGGATGAGCCGCCGCTCTACAAGGTGCGCGATCTGAGCATCACCTTTCGGGGACCGGGCAAGCGCGGGCTGTTCAGGGCGATAGACGGCGTGAGCTTCGACGTGATGCCGGGCGAGATACTGGGCATCCTGGGCGAATCCGGTTCGGGCAAGACCACGTTGGGCCGCACCCTGCTGCGGCTTTACGACCCCGCCGAGGGTTCGATCACCTATCGCGGGCGCGACATCACCCACCTGCCCGAACGCCGCTTGCGCGGTTTCCGGCGCGAGATGCAGATGATCTTTCAGGATCCCGGCGGCAGCTTCAACCCGCGCAAGACCATCGGCGGCTCGCTGCGCGAGGCGCTGGTGGCCGCGGACGTTCCCGCATCGCAGATCCCCGGACGCATTACCGCGCTGCTGGAACGGGTCGAGTTGCAGGCGCTTCACGCCGAACGCTACGCGCATGAAATGTCGGGCGGGCAGTTGCAGCGCGTCGCCATCGCCCGCGCCATCGCGCTGAACCCCAAGGTGATCGTCGCCGACGAAGCGGTATCGAAGCTTGACGTTTCCGTGCGCGCGGGGGTGCTGAACCTGCTGACGGACATTCAGACCGAGATGGGCCTGTCGATGATCTTCATCACCCACGATCTGGATGTGGCGCGTCACGTCTGCGACCGTATCGCGGTGATGTATCACGGCAAGCTGCTGGAAATCGGCCCGACCGAGGATGTCTTCACCAACCCCGCGACCGATTACACCCGCAGCCTGCTGGCCGCACACCACAACCTTGCCGACCTGATCGGAGCCTGACCATGCACCCCGCCATCGCCTATGTGGATTGTTCCGATCTGATGCACGAGATGTTGCGGCAGGAATGGCCGGATCACGAAACGCGGATGAAGGTCCATGTCGGCGATATGCCCGCGTCGGATCTGGTCGATTACTGCAAGGATGCGAACTGGCTGTGGAACGGTCACACCATGATGCCTGCCGGGTTTCTGTCCCAACTGCCGCATCTGAAACGCATCCTGTTTCTGGGCAGCGGCCCGGCCAGCTATATCGACATGCAATATTGCGCAAAGGCCGGTATCGCCGTCGACAGGATCACCGAATACGGCGACCGGGCCGTGGCCGAACATGCGCTGGCGCTGCTGTTTGCCGCATCCCGGCAGGTGGCGGGAATGGACCGGGCATTGCGTGCGGGCCACTGGGAGCCGCTTGAAGGATTGGAACTGGGCGGGCGCCGCCTGGGGCTGATCGGCTTCGGCGGCATTGGGCGCAGCCTGGCGGGCATGGCGCGCGCATTGGGCATGGAGCTGGCCATCTGGAACCGCTCGGCCTTGCCGCGGGAATGGGCCGATTGCGCGGCGGAACTGGACGATCTGCTGGCGGCAAGCGATTTCGTTTCCCTGCACCTGTCGCTCAACCCGCAGACACGCGGTTTCCTGTCGGCCGGGCGGATCGCCCGGATGCGGCCCGGCGCAATTCTGGTGAATACGGCGCGGGCGGGCCTTGTCGATACCGCCGCGCTGATCCATGCGCTCGGGACGGGGCACCTGCGTCATGCGGCGCTGGATGTCTTTGATACCGAGCCTCTGCCCCCTGACGATCCGCTGCTGTCGGTGCCCAATCTGACGCTGACCACCCACGCGGGCTTCAAGACCCGCGAGGCCACGCAGCGCCTGATGCGCGCCGCCATCGCAATGGTGCAAGAGACCGAAGGCCGCTAGGCGTCAAAGCACCGCGCCGGGGTTGAGGATGCCCTTCGGGTCCAGCGCGCGCTTGATCGCGCGCATCACGTCAAGCGCGACGGGGTTCTTGTAGCGCGCCATCTCGCCGGTCTTGGCGCGGCCTATCCCGTGTTCCGCCGAAAACGAGCCGCGATGACGCAGGCAGACCCCGACCACGGCCTGCGTCACCTCGGGGGCGCGGGCGCGGAAATCGCTCCGGTTCATGCCGGGCGGCGGGGCAAAGTTGAAATGCAGGTTCCCATCGCCGAAATGGCCGAACGGCGCGCCGACGATGCCGGGCAGGACGGCCTCGGCGGCGGCCTGGCCCTCGGCGATGAAATCGGCCAGGGCCGAAACCGGCACGGATATGTCGTGCTTGATATCGGCCCCGGCGTGTTTCTGCGCTTCGGGCAGACGCTCGCGCAGATCCCACAGGGCGGCGCGCTGCGTCTCGTTCGCGGCAAGCGTGGCGTCCTCGATCAACCCTTCGTCGAAGGCGGCGGCAAGGCTGTTCTGAAAGCGCTCTTCAAGCCCCGGATCGTCGCCGACGCTGGCCAGATCCATCAACACATAGGCCCGATGACCTTCGGCCAAGGGCGCGGCGCGTCCATGCAGATGGGGGGCCAGCATCGCCCATGCGGGGGCCGAGATGAACTCGAAGGCGCTGATCTGGTCGCCGAAAAGCCCGCGCATCCGGTTGTAGAGCTCCAACGCCCGCCCTGCCGAGGCCAGCCCCATGAAAGCGGTCTGGCGGCTGCGCGGCATGGGGTGCAGGCGCAGCACGGCGCGGGTGATTACCCCGAGCGTGCCCTCCGAGCCGATCAGCAGGTTCCTGAGATCATAGCCCGTATTGTTCTTGCGCAAGGCGTTCAGGTCGCTCAGCACCCGGCCATCGGCCAGAGCCGCCTCGATCCCCAGGCAGAAATCGCGCGCATTGCCATAGCGCAGCACGTTGACGCCCCCGGCATTGGTCGCCAGCACCCCGCCGATCTGGGCCGAGCCTTCCGAGGCCAGCGACAGCGGCAGGTAAAGCCCCGCCTCGCGCGCGGCCTCTTGCGCCGATTGCAGCGTGCAACCGGCATCGACGGTCATGGTGGCATTCACGCTGTCCACCTGCGGCGCGCCTGCCAGCCGGTCCAGCGACAGCAGCACATGCCCCTCGGGTGCAGCCGTGCCGCCGACCATGCCCGTATTGCCGCCGCGCGGAACGACCGCGATCCCATGCGCATTGCAGCACGCCAGCACCGCCGCAACCTCATCCGTCGAGCCGGGGCGCAGCACGCAAGGCGCCTTGACGGGATAAAGACCGCGTTCTTCGGACAGGTAAGGCGCCAGCGCCTCGGCCGAGGTCAGGACATGGCGCGCCCCGATCAGCCCCGCGAAAGCAGCGGTGTAATGTTGAAAAGCCGTGTCCGACGACATCGTCTGCCCGTTCTCGTGATTGCGCAAAGGCAGGTTCACTTTCTATATGCCGGGCACGCCGAAAAGACGCGCGTTCTCGTCAATGAAGCCCGTGATCTCGGCCTCGCGCCGTTCGGCGCCCCAACCCAGTTCTTCGGCAAGGATGGCGGCCACCGGCTCCAGCTCCTCGCGCGTCAGGAAATGCCGCCAGCCCAACCCCGCGCGGCGATAGAGAACATCCGCAAGGCTGGCGGCATGTTCCCCGGTCACGGCGCGGCGCACGTCTTCAAGGTGATAGCCGCTTTCCGCCTCGATCACGCGCGGCGTCGCGGGATCGGGCACCGGCAGGCGCACGCGGTAAAGCGGGTCATGCGCCGGACGCGAGGGCGCGATATCCTTGCGCAGCCGCGCGGCGACCTCGCGGCCCGCATCGCGATGGGTCATGATCGGACCGGCGGTCATGGCGAAGACGCCCGGCAACCCGTCGCCGGACAGGTCATGCAACTCGCGCGAGCGCGCGCCCTTGGGCTGGCTTTCGTCATAGGTGAGCGGCCGAACACCCGCCCATGTGCGGATGATATCGGCATGATCGAGGCCAAAGCCGGGAAAAAGCTTGGCGGCTTCGCTCAGGATGAAGCGGATATCGTCGCCGTCGCAGCGGATCATATCCGGGTCGCCCTCGTAAACGGTTTCCGTGGGGCCGATATAATGCAGATCGCCTTGCGGAATGCAGTAGAACGGCTCTTCCATACCATTGACGGTCGCGACCCCCTTGCCGCGCAGGTCGTCGGGCAGTTTGACAACGATATGTGCCCCCTTGGTGCCGAGGATCTTGCGCGGCATGTCAGGATGCGCCTGCTTCAGCACCCTGTCGATCCACGCGCCCGCCATGACCAGAACCCGCCGCGCCCCGACCGTGGCGCTGCCGCCGTCCTTGTGGCGCAGGGCCACGCTGCGGATCTCTCCTTCGGCATCTGCCAGAACGGCCTCGGTATGGTTCAGCGCCACCGCGCCCATTTCTTCGGCGTCCAGCACCGCATCGACGCAAATCCGCTCGGGCCAGACGAACTGGTATTCCGTGAAGATCGCCGCCGAGTGCAGGGTTTCCTTATTCGACAGCCTCGCGCCCATGGGATGCGCCAGCGCCTCATCCCGGGTCAGTCGGCGATAGTTCAACGGAACGTCGCGAGGCGCGAGGTTTTGCAAGACCCGGAAACCCAGATCGACCTGCCAGGGCAGATAATGGCTGTTGCGATAGATGGGAAACATCATCTCGATCGGCGTGACCCGCTGGGGCGCCGTCTTGACGAATTCGTGGCGGCACCGCATCGCCTGCCGTGCCATCCGCACCGCCGTGAACAGCCGGGCGGGATGGGCCGCAAAGGTGCGAAAAGGTTTCGGCGTTTCGAAATAACGCAGGCCGCAATGCAACAACCTGCTGGAACGGCTGGACGCGCCGGTGGCGAAGTCCGATTTCTCGGCCAGCAGGACGGAGTAGCCTTCCCGCGCGGCCTCGCGCGCGGTCGAAGCGCCGATGATCCCGCCGCCTATGACGACGACATCGAAAACCTGCCCATCGACCTCATGCAATCTGGATGCTTGTGTTTTCATCATGCGAACGACCGTTGCCGACACACGGCCCTGCGTCAACCGGACCAAAGATTTTGCCCGTATGTCTTTGGGTTATACCTCGCAGATGCCCTGCACCTCGTTGCGAAAGCCCTTGCTGCGGTTGCGCAGAACCTTCAGGAAGGCGGATGCCGAGCGCGATAACGGGCGGAACTTGGGATAGACGACGGCGACATGAAACATGAGCTGCGGTTCGAAACACCGGAACAGGACACCCCGCCCCTGAAAGTCGTGCGCCGTGAAGGCGTCCACCATGCCGACGCCGACGCCGCCCCTGACAAGCTGGCAAATGCCCGCCGCATATTGCGTATCGCAGACGATTTTCAACTGCGCCCCGGCATCGGCGAAGGCGCTCTCGATATGGCGGCGGGCCAGCGTGCCTTGCCCGAAACCCACAAAGGGAACGGCGTCGAGGTCGGCAGGCGTCAGCACCTGTTTCGCCACCAGCGCGTGACCCTCGGGCAAGGCCATCAGATAGGGGGTTCGAAGCAGCGTCTCACGTTCCGCCCCGAAGCTGTCGGGGATGAATTCGGCCACGCCGATGTCGATCTGCTGAGAAGAGACCCGCCCCTCGACCGAACTCGTCAGCAGCAGATCAAGATGCACCTGAACATCGGGACGCAGGCGCGCGAATTCCGCGATCACCCCCGGCATGAACCCCAACCCCAGGGCGGGCAGGCAGGCGATATGCAACCGGCCTTTCCGTCCGTATTTGATGTCGCTCGCGGCAGCCGATAGCCTTTCGTAGCTTTTGAAGGCGGTGCTGACTTCCTCGTAAAATGTCCGCCCTTCGGCAGTCGGCACCAACCGCCCGGACTTGCGGTCGAAAAGCGCAATGCCCAATGACGCTTCCAGCGCCTCGACATGCCGGCTGACGGCGGGTTGCGAGATGCCCATGATTTCGGCGGCGCCGCTCATCGTGCCCGCGGCCATCGTCTCGCGAAATGCCTGCAATTGCCTCCAACGCATCCAGAAGCTCCCGTAAGCTGACCTGCCGGGCGAAAGACATGGCCACCACGCAAGCACTTCGCAATGCCCGAAATGAACAGAGGCGGGTTCATGGTTCGCAAGATGATCGAGGAATATCAGCTCTCGCGAGCATATGTCCACCAGCGGCAAATGCAGGCCACACCTGTCCGCCGTCAAGGTCCACGGCACAGGTTTGGTCGAGGAACTGGTCGCGGCAGGCGACCTCGCCCGTGCAAGGCGCCAGGCGGGATTTTTGAGCGAATGGCTTGCCCGGACCGGCGAAAACCAGTTCCTTGCGCGGCCCCGATCGGCGAGGCGCGGCTGCTGGCGGCCGACGGCCAGACCGGCGGCGCCCACCAACACCTTACCCAGGCGGTCGATCACGCCCGCCGAACACAGGCAAGGCTATGGCAAGACAAGGCCGAACAGGCGCTGTCGCGGAACGACAGGATCCCTTTGTGACGGCGGCGCCCCCCAGACGATCCGGGCGCTTCCCCCTTCTGGCAGTGCCTGAAGTGCTGCCATCCCGTTATGCGCACCCGGCAGGCGCAGGATACCGGGGTGCGACAGCGCGGCGCGGAAGCGGGCACCGGCGGGGGTCGCGGGAAGGTCGTTTGCGATCAGATAGGGCATGGCGTCACTCCGCTGCATGGGTGCGGGCGGGTGCGCCGCGCTTGTCGATGGGCAGGAAATCGCGGCTTTCCGGGCCAATGTAATTTGCCGAGGGGCGGATGATCTTGTTGTCCAGCCGCTGCTCGATCACATGGGCCGACCACCCGGCGCTGCGCGAGATCACGAAAAGCGGCGTGAACATCTGCGTCGGCACCCCCAACAGGTGATAGGAGACCGCCGAATACCAGTCCAGATTGGCGAACATCGACCGCGCATCGGCCATCACCGTCTCGATCCGCTCGGCGATGTCGAACATCCGGGCAGAGCCTGCGGCATCCGAAAGCTGCCGTGCCACCCGCTTGATCACCGCGTTGCGCGGGTCGGCGATGGTATAGACCGGATGGCCGAAGCCGATGATGACTTCGCGCGCGGCCACGCGGGCGCGGATGTCGGCCTCGGCCTCGTCCGGGGTGGCATAGCGCTTCTGGATCTCGAAGGCGACTTCGTTGGCGCCGCCATGCCTGGGACCGCGCAGCGCGCCGATGCCGCCTGCGATGGCCGAATAGATGTCGGACCCGGTCCCGGCGATGATCCGCGCGGTGAAGGTCGAGGCGTTGAACTCATGCTCGGCATAGAGGTTCAGCGTCGTATGCATGGCGCGCACGTCCGCTTCGCCGGCGGGACGGCCATGCAGCAGGTGCAGGAAATGCCCGGCGATGCTGTCGTCCTCGGTCTCGACCTCGATACGGCGGCCATTCCGGGCGTAATGATGCCAGTAGAGCAGCATCGAGCCTTGCGCCGCGATGAGCCGGTCGGCGATGTCGCGCGCGCCGGGAATGTTGTGATCGGTCGCCTCGGGCAGGACGCAGCCCAAGGCACTGACGCCAAGCCGCAGCACGTCCATTGGATGCACCGCCGCCGGAATGGCCTCCAGCGTGTCGCGCACGGCGCGCGGCAGGCCCCGCAGGGCGCGCAGCTTCGCCTTGTAGGCGGCCAGTTCGGTCGCCGTCGGCAGGCTGCCGTGGATCAGCAGATGCGCGACTTCCTCGTAATCGCAGGCCTCGGCCAGGTCGAGGATATCAAAGCCGCGATAATACAGGTCGTTGCCGGTCTGGCCAACGCTGCACAGCGCGGTATTGCCTGCGACCACGCCCGAAAGCGCGACGGATTTCTTGGTTTTCCTGATCGGGCCGGTCATTTGCTCCCCCAGTCGAAGATGCCGTGCGGACGGGTCGCGCCGAGGCGATCCGCGCCGATGGTGAAGGTCAGCGCACCGAGATCGCCGGGCTTCAGGGTGGCCAGCGATTGCGCGGCATCCAGGAAGCGTTGCTGTTCCGCCGTGGTGATGATCCCGTCCGAGAGCGTCAGGAACTTGTTGACATAGTTCTCGCGAACAAATGGCCGCGCCCCATCGGGATGCGCATCGGCCAGCGCCAACTCGTCGGTGATGGTGCGGCCATCCTTCAGCGTCACCACGACGCGGCCACCGAACGCCTTCTCCTTCGGGTCGCGAGAGTGGTAGCGGCGGGTCCATTCCGGGTCTTCGACCGTGGTGATCCTGTGCCACAGCGCCACGGTCTCGGGGCGGTTGGCGCGCTCGGGGGCATAGCTGCGTTCGTGATGCCAGCCACCGTCCTCCAGCGCGACCGCGAAGATATACATGATGGAATGGTCCAGCGTCTCGCGGCTGGCCCTGGGGTCCATCTTCTGCGGATCGCCCGCGCCGGTGCCGATGACATGATGGGTGTGGTGGCTGGTATGGATCACGATGCTGTCGATCTGGGACAGGTCGCCGATCTGCGGGCCGAGGCGGCGGGCAAGATCGATCAGCGCCTGGCTTTGATATTCCGCCGAATGTTCCTTGGTATAGGTATCCAAGATGGCGCGCTTGGCCTCGCCCTTGCCGGGCAGCGGCACCTGGTAGCGGGCATTGGGGCCAGACAGCATATAAGCGATGAAGCCGTCCTCGCCCTCCCATGCCGGGCTGGGGGCGCCTTCGCCACGCATCACCCGGTCCACAGCCTCGATTGCCATCTTGCCGGCGAAGGCGGGGGCGAAGGCTTTCCAGCTTGAGATCTCGCCCTTGCGCGACTGGCGGGTGGTGGTGGTGATATGCAGCGCCTGCTGGACGGCCTGGTAGATGGTTTCGACCGGCAGGTCCAGCAAGGTGCCGATGCCTGCCGCCGCCGATGGCCCCAGATGGGCGATATGGTCGATCTTGTGTTCGTGCAGGCAGATGCCGCGCACGAGATTCACCTGGATCTCGTATCCCGTCGCGATACCCCGGATCAGGGCGGCGCCCGATGTGCCGACATGCTGCGCCACGGCCAGGATCGGCGGGATGTTGTCACCGGGGTGGCTGTAGTCGGCGGCCAGAAACGTGTCGTGAAAGTCCAGTTCCCGCACCGCCGTGCCATTGGCCCAGGCCGCCCATTCCGGGCTGACGCGGGCGTCGGTGCCGAACACCGTCGCGCCGGGCCGCATCGGGTGGCACAGCGCCTGCGCGCGGGCCGAGGCCACCGGCCGCCGTGCCACCGAGGCCACCGCCACGGCAGCATTGTCGATGATCCGGTTGACGATCATCTCTGTCACTGCCGGTTCCACCGCCACCGGGTCGGCGGCCACTTCGGCGATTTTCCACGCAAGCTGGTCTTCGCGCGGCAGGTGTTCGGCGGATCGGTATGTCCGCAGGTCGTGGGTGATCATCGGATCGTTCCTCGGTTGGAGTTGCGGGCGACGGGCTGCGGGCGTCCGTCCGCATCCACCGCCACCATCTCGAATTGCCCGGACAGCGCCCGGCGTCCGGCCTCGCCGCTGGTGGGACCGGCGATGCCCAGCACCTCGACGGTCATCGAGGTGCGCCCGGTCCGGGTGACGCGGGCGGTCAGGTCCAGAAGTTCGCCCACCCGGATCGGCGTGGTGAAATCCACCCGTTCCGACCGGGCCATGACCACCGAGCACCCCGCATGGCGCGTTGCGGCGATGAAGGCCGCCTTGGCCATCAGCGACAGCGCATTGCCACCAAACAGCGTGCCGTAATGGTTCGCGGCGTCAGGAAAGATCATCTCGACCATGCGGGTCTCGGGCGGCATCCGGCTATCCTTCGCAAAATTGGCAAAAGTAGCTATCAGCCAAGCCGGTAATTAGTTAAACTGCTGAAAAAGCGTGATCTTGTGAAGGATCGGCTTGCAAATTGCGAAGGTTGCGAAGATGAGTAAGGCTTTCATGGGCGTCCGCCTGCGCCGCCTGCGCGAAGAACGCGGCATGACCCAGGCGGCGCTGGCGCGCACGTTGGGGATTTCCCCCAGCTACCTCAACCAGATCGAGCAGAACCAGCGCCCGCTGACGGTGCCGGTGCTGCTGAAGCTGAACGGGGCTTTCGGGCTGGACGTGCAGCTTTTCTCGGATTCCGATGAAGCGCGGCTGATCACCGACCTGCGCGCGGCGCTGGCCGACCAGGGCGCGCCGGCGGCGACGGCGGAACTGCGCGAATTGGCCGCGAACATGCCCGGCATCGCGCGCACCATCGTCGCCATGCAGGCAAGGCTGCGCGAAACCGCCGAGCGCGCCGACCTGCTGGCGGGGCACCTGACCGAGCCGCAGACTGCCGCCACGCCTGCCGCCTTCGAGGCCGTGCGCGACTGGTTCTATGACCGGCGCAACCATGTCGCGGAACTGGAAACCCCGGCCGAGACCATCGGCGCGGCCCTTCCGCCGGGCCATATGGTGCCGGGGCTGATCGACCGGCTGGCCGGGCGGCACGGCATCCGCATCGCGCTGGACGGCACCAGCCTGCGCCGCTTCGACGCTGGCGCGCGCATCCTGCACCTGGCCCCGCATCTGAGCGAGGGCCAGCAGGCCTTCCAGATCGCCACGCAGGTCGCCTTTCTGGAACAGGGCGAGGCCATCGCGCGCCTTGCCGGCGACCCGAAGCTGGCCCCCGACGCGCAGGCGCTGCTGCATATCGGGCTGGCCAATTACTTCGCCGGGGCGCTGGTGCTGCCCTATGCCGCCTTCCTGCGCGAGGCCGAGTCCGTCGCCTATGACATCGACCTGATCGCCCGCCGCTTCGGCGTGGGGTTCGAGACCACCTGCCACCGCCTGTCCACCCTGCAACGCCCGGATGCGCGCGGGGTGCCGTTCTTCTTCATCCGGGTGGACCGGGCCGGAAACATCTCGAAACGGCAATCGGCGACGGATTTCCACTTTTCGCGCATCGGCGGCACCTGTCCCTTGTGGAACGTCTACGAGGCGTTTTCCCGGCCCGGAGAAATCACCCGCCAGATCGCCCAGATGCCCGACGGGCGCAGCTACCTGTGGATCGCACGCACGGTCAGCCACGGCCAGGGCGGCTTCGGCGCGCCGGTCAAGTCCTTCGCGGTGGCGCTTGGCTGCGACCTGGCCCATGCCGACCGGCTGGTCTATGCGCGCGGGCTGGAGCTGAAGAACCCCGCGCTTGCGACCCGGATCGGCCCCGGCTGCAAGGTCTGCGAGCGCCCCGCCTGCCCGCAGCGCGCCTTTCCGATGGCGGGCCGCCCGCTGGCCGTCGATCCAGCCGAGGCCAGATTCGCCCCTTATTCCGCAGGCATGGCTGACAGGATCAGGTGATCGACACCTTGCCGGGATCAGGCCTGTTCATGATGCCATAACGAATTTAAACCGGAAGCATGTGACAAGGAGTCATGCCCGATGATTGATATCCAACCTCTGGCCATCCTGCGCGAGATCGACCGGACGGGCAGCCTGACCCAGGCGGCCGATCAGTTGCACCTGACGCAATCGGCGGTCAGCCATGCGATCCGACGGTTCGAGGAACGCCACGGCGTCAAGCTCTGGCAGCGCGAGGGGCACAAGCTGCGCCTGACGCTGACCGGAGAGTATCTGCTGGGGCTGGCGATGCGGGTGCTGCCGCAGCTTGAACATGGCGCGACGGTGCTTGAGGATTATGCGCGCGGGCGGCGCGGCGCGATCCGGGTGGGGATGGAGTGCCACCCCTGCCAGGACTGGCTGATGCGGGTGGTGGACCCGTTTCTGGCCCAATGGCCCGATGTCGATCTGGATGTGACCACGGCCTTTCAGTTCGGCGGGCTGGCCGCGCTTCTGAACCATGAGATCGACATCCTTGTCACCCCCGATCCGATCGAGCGTCCCGGTCTGGAATACACGCCCGTCTTTGATTACGAACTGGTGCTGGCCGTGGCCGAGACCCATCCGCTGGCCCAAAAGCAGCGGGCCGAACCCGAGGATCTGGCGGGCGAGACGCTGATCACCTATCCCATTTCCCGCGAGCGGCTGGATATCTATACGCAATTTCTGGTCCCGGCCCATGCCCTGCCGCGCCGTCATCGCACGGTGGAAACGACCGATCTGATGTTGCGGCTGGTGGCCTCGGGCCGCGCCGTCAGTGCGACCCCCGACTGGCTTTTACGCGACGCGGATAGGGTGAAGGGTGTGCGCCTTGGCAAGGGAATCGCAAAGTCCATCCATCTGGGGCACCGCACGGGCCAATCCGCCAGCTATCTGGACGGTTTCATCGATCTGGCCAGAAACGTCAGGATCTGAGCCTTTTTGACATGACACTGAGTCATTGCTTGCTGAAATAAGATCATTTTTCATCATGTTCATGCTCTGGCATACAGCAAGTGCCGGCGAATTCACGTCTGAACGAAAGAAACGGCCTCGGGCCTTGCCTTGGAAGCCAGGAGAGCAGATCACAATGACCAGAGATTTCACCTTCACGATCAAGACCCTTCGCTTTGACGAGGATTACGCGCCCACCGACAGCACGCGGCTGACCACCAATTTCGCGAACCTGGCCAGGGGGGAGAGCCGACAGCAAAACCTGCGCAATGCGTTGCGGATGATCGACAACCGCTTCAACGCCCTCGCGCAATGGGACAATCCCGAAGGTGATCGCTACAGCGTCGAATTGGACATCGTTTCCGTCGATCTGGATATCGCTGGCACAGGAAAAGCCTTTCCGGCAATCGAGATCCTGAAGACGACGATCCTCGACCGCAGGGCCGATGCGCGGATCGAAGGGATCGTGGGGAACAACTTCTCTTCCTATGTGCGCGACTATGATTTCAGCATCCGGCTTCCCGAACATAACAAGGATCGCGCCGGTTTCAGCATCCCGGACGACTTCGGCGATCTGCACGGCAGGCTCTTCCAGAGCTTCGTGTCCTCGGATACATACAAGGCGCATTTCCGCAAATTGCCGGTGATCTGCCTCAGCGTCTCGCACAACAAGGTCTATCGGCGGACGGCAAACCACCACCCTGTCCTGGGTGCTGAATATTTGCCGAACGAAACCTCGCTGACCGAGCAATATTTCAGGAAGATGGGCATGCAGGTTCGCTATTTCATGCCCCCGAACAGCGCGGCGCCATTGGCATTCCATTTCTTCGGCGATCTGCTCAACGACTATACCAACCTTGAACTGATCGGCACCATCGCGACGATGGAGACCTTCCAGAAAATCTATCGCCCCGAGATCTACAATGCCAATTCCACCGCGGGCGAAATCTATCGGCCCAGCCTGCAACAACCGGATCATTCACTGACCCGGATCATCTACGACCGGGAAGAACGCAACCGCTTGGCCGTCCAGCAAGGCAGATTTGCCGAAGACCATTTCATCAAGCCCTATCGCGCCATTCTGAATGAATGGTCCACGCGATACGCGGCTTGAACGACACATAAGGCACCGTCCCATGACCAAATTGCTTCCCACATCGACCGCTGGCAGCCTTCCCAAACCCTCCTGGCTTGCCGAGCCTGAAAAGCTCTGGTCGCCCTGGAAACTCCAGGGCACCGAACTGATCGAGGCCAAGCAGGATGCGCTCCGCATAACCCTGGCCGAACAGGAGCATGCGGGCATCGACATCGTCAGCGACGGCGAACAGACCCGCCAGCATTTCGTCACGACCTTCATCGAACATCTGAACGGCGTCGATTTCGAGAAGCGCGAGACCGTGAAGATCCGTAATCGCTATGATGCGAGCGTGCCTTCGGTCGTCGGCGCCGTGTCCCGTGAAACGCCGGTGTTCGTCGAGGACGCCCGGTTTCTGCGCACACAGACGAAGCGACCGATCAAATGGGCTTTGCCCGGCCCGATGACGATGATCGACACGCTCCATGATGCCCATTACCGTAGCCGCGAAAAACTCGCCTGGGAATTCGCCGCGATCCTCAACCAGGAAGCCCGCGAGCTTGAGGCCGCCGGCGTCGATATCATCCAGTTCGACGAACCCGCTTTCAACGTGTTCTTTGACGAGGTGAACGATTGGGGCATTGCCGCGCTGGAAAAGGCCATCGAGGGCCTGAAGTGCGAAACGGCGGTTCACATCTGCTACGGCTATGGCATCAAGGCCAATACCGATTGGAAGAAAACCCTTGGTTCGGAATGGCGCCAGTATGAAAGGATTTTCCCGAAGCTTCAGGCGTCCAATATCGACCTGGTTTCCCTGGAATGCCACAATTCGCATGTTCCGATGGAGTTGATCGAACTTTTGCGCGGAAAGAAGGTGATGATCGGGGCAATCGACGTGGCGACCAACATCATCGAAACCCCGGAGGAAGTGGCCGAGACCCTGCGCAAGGCGCTGCAATTCGTGGATGCGGACAAGCTTTACCCCTGCACCAATTGCGGCATGGCGCCGCTTTCCCGCGATGTTGCACGCGGCAAGCTCAAGGCGCTCGGCGCAGGCGCGGAAATCATCCGGCAGGAACTTTCGGCGTCCCTGGCGGCGGAGTAAGTCACGCACACTGTTTCCTGCCCGGAATCTCTGCGATCCGCGCAGACCTGAACCCGCGCCTTGCGCGCCGGCGTGCAGAACCTGCTTTGGCGTGGCCGAATTGATCGCGATGATAGGATGGCCCGCATGGTCACCCTGCTGCAGGAGCGATTTTCCGATATCATGCTGCTGTCCGGTGGACGGCACGACGCTTTTTTGGAATGCGGACCGCGATCTGTTGGAATGAACCGCGCCTAGTTGGCCGCCGGTCGCTCGGCTGAAATCGAGGTTGTGAAGCCGCTGCCGTCCAGGGTGTGGGTGGCGGTTGTGATCGACCATAACCCGTTCACTCCGGCGCGGAAGCCGGCCGCCAGGATGCGGGTCTCGGCGGCAATCAGCGGGTCGCCGGGGAAGGTGGCCTCGAAGGTGTCGCTGCCTCGGGTGAACTCGTCCAGCTTGGCGGTGGCTGCCGCGCTGGCCTCGGCCTCGGTCTGGTGGATGTGGCGCAGCCGCAGGGTGGGCGATCCTTCGCCCGCCGTGACCTCTTGCCGCCGGGCCGCATCCGTATCCTGCCAGAGGGCGACGACCGAACGGCAGGCCTCGCGCGTCGTCAGGGTCAGGGTCCAGGCGGTGGTGTCGCGCTGAAGGACCGGGCGGGGCGGGATCGGCAACCCGCTGGCGCTGCGGCCCTCGCCCTTGCCCATGAACAGAAGCGCGCCGCCCTTGACGCTGACCAGGGCGTCGTGGTCGCGGCCCATGCGGTCGAGAAAGCCGATATCGCTTTCCTCGGTCTGGTCGATATGGTCGATCAGGACGGACTTGAACCGCTCGGCCACCTTCGGTTCCAGTCCGTGTTCATCGGCGATGGTGGCGGTGATATCGCCGATGGTCATATTGTCCCAACTGCGGGTCTTCTGATCCTTGATGCCGCCGCCCAGATCGGCGGCTTTCGCCCGGATCGTCAGCGTGGCCGGGGGTGACGTGACGGTCACTTCGTCAGAGGTAAACAGGCCCATCGGGATCAGGCCGGTTTCGCGATAGCCGAGAAAGACCAGCATCGGCGCGCCGGGCGCGGGCAGTTCGATCAGCCCGTCGCGGTCATCCAGGGTGATTTCCACGGTGTCGGCCTTGATGCCTGCCTCATCCGTAATGGTCAGGGACAGCAGCCGGTCCTTGATCTGCGGCGTGATGTTGACGCCTGCGGCGATGATCTTGAAATCCGGGGTCATGTCAGTCCCACAGGCGGATGGTCTGCGGTTGGGCGGGCTGGGTGCGTGCCCTTGCGCTTTTCGGCACCCGGATGCGCTAAGGTTCCGCACCCGGTCGCGTGATCCTTCAGCACCTGCTCGCGCGAAGATTCGGCACTGAACGATCGAGTGCTGCGGTTACAGATCGTCGAAGCTGGCTTCGCGGCGGCAGAGGGACGCGCCGCGCAGCTTGATATGGTGGCGATCCCGCGACATGCGGTCGAGCACGGCGTTGGCAATAACGGGATTGTCGATGAACGAATGCCAGTCGTTATAAGGACGCTGCCCGACGATGATGGTGGACAGCGTTCCGGCCAGGTCCTCAATAATGTCGAACAGGATCGATTTCTCCCCCTCGCTCATCGCGACCTTCCCGAAATCATCCAGGATCAGCAGCTTGAACTTCGCCAGCTTCTCGCGCTCGCGCAGATAAACCCCATCCTCCAGAGTCATGGGCAGGCTGTAGAGCAGGTTGGACACCTTGAAGTATCGGGTCTTGTGCCCCGCGCGAATGGCCGCCGTGGCGATACAGGAGGCAACTCAACTCTTTCCTGTGCCGGGCTGTCGCTTCTGGTGGCGGCGCTGTTCCTGGCCTCGCTGCTGACCGGCC
>NZ_CAMEFG010000024.1 GCF_945915435.1 uncultured Paracoccus sp.
CTTCGGTCAGGTTGGCGATGACCTCGGCGCGCTGTTCGGCGCGGCTTTCTTCCAGGATGGCGCGGCGCGAGACGACGATATTGCCGCGGCGACGGTCCATTTTCAGGATCTGGAAGGGCTGCTTCAGACCCATCAGCGGGCCTGCGTCGCGCACGGGGCGGACATCGACCTGGCTGCCGGGCAGGAAGGCCACGGCGCCGCCCAGATCGACGGTGAAGCCGCCCTTGACGCGGCCGAAGATGGCGCCTTCGACGCGCTCTTCCGCGGCATAGGCTTTTTCCAGGCGGTCCCAGGCTTCTTCGCGGCGGGCTTTCTCGCGCGAGATGCTGGCTTCGCCGCGGGCGTTCTCGACGCGGTCAAGGTAGACCTCGACCTCGTCGCCGACGGCCAGCGTGGCGTCTTCGCCGGGGTTTGCGAATTCCTTCAGATCGACGCGGCCTTCCATCTTGTAGCCGACGTCGATGATGGCCTGGCCCGCCTCGATGGCGATGACCTTGCCCTTGACGACCGAACCTTCGTCCGGGGTGTCGATTTCGAAGCTTTCTTTAAGGAGGGCTTCGAATTCCTCCATCGCAGCTTTGGTGCTCATGCGAACAGGTTTTCCTTTACAAGTTTTTCTGGCCATGCGGTTGGCTCCGCCGGTCTTTATGGATGCCTTGAACGCGCAAAGGGTCGCGGCTTGCGGCCCGACCCCTTCGTGATGTGGCCGGTTCCGGCCCCGTCGCTTGTTCAGACCGGCGCCATATAACCGAAACCGGGCGATATGGCAAGCAAAACCGGCAATTCAGGCAGCACCGGCGATCTCGTCCGCAAGGGTGCGGACCAGCCGGGCGGCGGGCATGGCGCGCGCCCGCGCCGCCCCCGTCCCGGCCCAATGCGCCGCGTAATCGCTGCCGCCGGCCACGGCATGCAGCGCCTTGGATGCATCGTAGGCAAGCGGGTAATCGGGCGCCTCGGGCGCGCCCTCGGCGGCACCCAGCCGGGTCAGGCGGTTTTCCAGCCCCCGCGCCGGACGGCCCGAGATCGCGCGGGTCATCACCGTCGCTCCACCCTGCCCCAGGCGCTGGCGATAGGCCTCGTTTGCCGCCGATTCCGGGCAGGCGACGAAACCCGTGCCCATCTGCACCGCCGCAGCGCCCGCCCGCAGGAACCGGGCCGCATCCGACCCGTCCATGATCCCGCCCGCCGCGACCACGGGCAGGCCCAGCGGCAGCAGCCGCGCCATCAGGGCTGCGGTGGAAAGCTGCTCATCCGCGCCGTCGGGGTCGAAGATGCCGCGATGGCCGCCGGCCTCGTATCCTTGGGCGATGACCGCATCGAATCCCGCGTCGCGAATCGCCTGCCCTTCCTGGACCGAGGTCGCGCTGGCGATCAGCATCGCCCCCGCTTCGCGCAGCGCGGCGGTGATTTCGGCACCGGGCAGGCCGAAGTGAAAGCTGACAAGCGCGGGCCGCGCATCCAGAACGGCGCGCAGCATCGCCCGATCCCTGCGCAGGCTGGGATAGATCTCGGCCAGCGCGGCGGGCGGCGTGGCGCCGTGGCGGGCGAATTCGGGGGACAGGTAATCCAGCCAGGCCGCTTCGCAGGCCGCATCGCGCCGGGCGGAATCGTGCCAGAACAGGTTGACGCCATAGCGATTCGAACCCAGCAACCGCGCTGTTTCAGCCATCACCCGCGCGGCATCCGCCGCCTTGGAGGTGCCAAGGCCAAGCGTGCCAAGCGCCCCTGCCCCGCTGACCTCGGCAGCCAGCAAGGGCGTCGCAATGCCCGCCATCGGGGCCTGGATGACGGGAACGGACAGGTCGGAAAGCTGGAAACGGGTCATCGCTGGATCCTTTGCTGCACAAGGGCGATCGCCTGCGCCACGGCCTCGTCGATGGTCATGGCGCTGGTGTCCAGTACGGTGGCATCCGCCGCGGCGCGCATGGGGGCGGTGTCGCGGGCAGCGTCGCGGGCGTCGCGTTCGCGCAATTCGCGCAGGACGGTGGCCTCGTCCATGCCCAGTTCGGCCGCACGACGCCGTGCGCGCACCTCGTCATCGGCGACGACGTAGATCTTGGCCTCGGCCTCGGGGCAGATGACGGTCCCGATGTCGCGCCCGTCCAGAACCGCACCCGGACCCGAACGGGCAAACTGGCGCTGAAAGGCCACCAGCGCGGCCCGCACCTCGGGGATGGCGGCCACCTGCGACGCGGCCTGGCCCGCCGCCGCGCTGCGCAGGTCGTCGCGCGCAAGATCCTCGGGCGTCAGGCTTTGCGCCACTTGCACCGGATCCCCGCCCTTGACGCCCACGGCGCGGTAAAGCAGGCCGGTGTCCAGATGGGCGAAACCGAAATGCCTCGCCAACGCGCGGGCGATGGTGCCCTTGCCCGAGGCTGCGGGGCCGTCGATGGCGATGGTGAATGACATGTCGAACCTCGCGCCGTGTTTCCTCGCCCTTTGGGCGGTTCTGCTCTCTCGCCCTTCGGGCGGTTCTGCTCTCTCGCCCCTCGGGCGGTCCTGGTTTCTCGCCCTTCGGGCGGTCTTTGCCTCTTCGTCCCGCCCGGACTTTGCGCCCCCATCTCGCACAGGGTGCCCCCGATGGTCCAGACCCGTTACGGGCGCGCTGCGGAAAACGAGTTGTCCTTCAGGCCGATTTAGACCAAACCTCGAAAGGGTGAATAACGAGGAGTGCATCCGGCCATCTCGTCGTGGGCCGGTTATCCGTTTATGATTAACTATGTCGAACGCCTGATGTATGCCCCCACGATCGATGAGGCATGGAAAGCCCTGACCGACCGCTTGCAGGAACTGGGCGTGCCCTATGCGCATTACGCCCTTGCACGCGTGCTGGATTCCCACGCCGAGCGGCTTTGCACCGATGTCATCACCCTGTCCAACCTGGAACCCGAGTTGCAGGACAGGCTGTCGGATCCCGAATATGTCGCCACCGCGCCGACGGTCCGCTGGCTGCATGAGCATTCGGGCATCATCACCTGGGACTGGGTCCGCGAACGGCAGGCCAGGGGTCTGCTGACCAGCGCCGAGGAACAGGCCTTCACCAGCCTTGCCCAAAGCGGCTTTCAGGCAGGCTATGCCATCGGCATGGCGGGGATCGCGCCGCGCCTCAACGGCGGTATCGCCATATATGGTCCGCGCGGCATGACCCAGGACGAGATGGACCGGATCTGGCGCCGCCACGGGCGCGAAATCGTCGCGCTGGTCGGGCTGGCGCATATGCGCTTTGCCTCGCTGCCCTCGAACCTGGCGCTGGACCAGTTGACGCCGCGTCAGCGCGAGGCGCTGGAATGGGTCTCGCACGGGAAAAGCAGCCAGGAAATCGCCCGGATCATGCAGCTTTCCCCGGCAACGGTCGAGAAACACCTCAGGCTTGCGCGGCAGGCCCTTGGCGTCAGGACGACGGCGCAGGCGGTGATCCTGGCGATGGCGCGCAACCAGATCTTCATCGGCGACCGCAAACCCCCGCAGACCGCGCTGCCGCTGCTGCAACTGGTCTGAGGCTGCGAGCGGGTCCGCCGCGACCGCGCCAAAGGAGCCGGGCCATTCCGGGATTTCCCGCCGGTCCCCCGAACGTCCCGAATACAGCGGATCTTGCGCATTTCAGGACAGGGAACCGACATTCCCCCTTGCTGAAAACACCTTGACGCATTGGCCAGGAATGCAAAGGCGCCGGACCTTTCGGACCGGCGCCTTATCTTTCGGCATATGCCGGACGGATCAGCCGCCCGTGCGGGTCTTGGCGACCTCGGCAGCGAAATCTTCCTCTTTCTTCTCGATGCCCTCGCCGACGGCGATGCGGGCATAGCCGGTCACTTCAAGCCCGGCGTCGCGGGCCGCCTCGGCCACGGTCACATCGGGGTTGATGACGAATTTCTGGCCCAGCAGGGTGACTTCCTCGAAGAACTTCTTCATGCGGCCTTCGATCATCTTCTCGATCACGGCCTCGGGCTTGCCGGATTCGCGGGCCTGCTCGGACAGGACCTGCTTTTCACGCTCGACCAGCGCGGGGTCAAGGTCGGCCTCGGACAGCGAAGCGGGGCTGGTCGCGGCGATATGCATCGCGATCTGCTTGCCGACTTCCTGCGCCTTGGCGGCATCGCCGTTCAGCGCGACCAGGACGCCGATCTTGCCCATGCCTTCGGCAGCGGCGTTGTGGACGTAGGACACGATGGTCTGCCCTTCCAGCACATGCATCCGGCGCAGGGTCAGGTTTTCGCCGATACGCGCGATGGCGTCGGTCACGACCTGCTCGACCGGGGTGCCGTTCAGATGGGTCTGCTTCAGCACTTCCACCGTCTCGCCGGTGGACAGGGCCACGTCGGCGATCTCGCGCACCAGTTTCTGGAAATCGGCGTTCTTGGCGACGAAATCGGTTTCCGAGTTCAGTTCGACCGCCACGCCGCGCCCGTCGCGGACCGCAACGCCCACCAGCCCTTCGGCAGCGACACGGCCCGCTTTCTTGGCGGCCTTGGCCAGACCCTTGGTGCGCAGCCAGTCGATCGCGGCTTCCATGTCGCCGTCGGTCTCGGTCAGCGCCTTCTTGGCGTCCATCATGCCCGCGCCGGTCGTTTCGCGCAGGTCCTTCACCATCGCAGCGGTGATAGCCATCGGATGTCTCCTTGCTTTTCAATGCGTCAGGCGGGGTTATCCCCCCGCCTGATGTCAAACGGATGAACCAGAGGCCCGGATCAGGCTTCGGCCACAGCCTCTTCGGCGGCTGGCTCGGCCAGTTCCTCGGCGGGCGCCTCGTCCAGCGCGCCAAGATCGACGCCGGCGGCGCCCATCTGGGCCGACATGCCGTCAAGTGCGGCGCGGCTGACCAGATCGCAGTAAAGCGCGATGGCGCGGGCAGCGTCGTCGTTGCCCGGAATGATGTAGTCGATCCCCTTGGGCGAGCAGTTGGTATCGACCACCGCCACGACCGGAATGCCCAGCTTGTTGGCTTCCAGGATCGCCAGGTCTTCCTTGTTCACGTCGATGACGAACAGCAGGTCGGGCAGGCCGCCCATGTCGCGGATGCCGCCCAGGCTGGCTTGCAGCTTGGCCTGGTCACGCTCCATCCCCAGGCGTTCCTTCTTGGTCAGGCCTTCCGCGCCTGCGCCAAGCGTCTCGTCGATGGCCTTGAGGCGCTGGATCGACTGGCTGACGGTCTTCCAGTTGGTCAGCGTGCCACCCAGCCAACGGTGGTTCATGTAGTATTGTGCCGACTTTTCAGCGGCTTCGGCAATGGCTTTCTGCGCCTGGCGCTTGGTGCCGACGAACAGAACGCGCCCGCCCTTGGCAACGGTATCGCGCACGACCTTCAGCGCCTGCTCCAGCATCGGAACGGTCTGGGTCAGGTCGACGATGTGGATGCCGTTGCGGTCGCCATAGATATATTGCGACATGCGCGGGTTCCAGCGCTGCGTCTGGTGGCCGTAGTGAACGCCAGCTTCCAAAAGCTGACGCATCGAGAAATCGGGAAGCGCCATATCATGTCCTTTCCGGTTTGCGCCTTGGCAGGGCTTTCAGGGCATTCGCCCCAACCGGTGGACCTTTGGCGGATTTTTCCCGCCTCGGCCCGACCCTGCCTGTGAAGTGCCTGCGATCTAAGCCGGCAGACCGGGATTATCAAGGCATAAAATAGTGTGGATTTTCAGCATCTGCGGTAACCGCCGGTTAACCCCTGGCTGCCATGATGCAGGCAAGGAAAGGATTCGCAGATGATTCATCGCAAGACGGGACCGCCCTCAAAGCGCGGCGAAGGCCGCCTGCTGGCGTCGGGTCCAGCGCAGGTCCAGACGGACGCCCTCATCGGTGATCCGCTCGCCGGTCACGACGCCCTGCTGGTGCAGCCAGGCGCGGCGGCGCCCGTCGTGCAGGTCAAGGGTGACGCTGGCGTCCGCCAGGGGATCGTCCAGCGCCACGGCCAGCGCGGATTCGATGGACAGCAGCAGGTCGTCCAGCCCCTCGCCCGTCAAGGCGCTGACGGCCTGAACGCCCTCGGTCCGGGCGTCGGTCCGGCGCAACGCCGCGCGGGTTTCGGGGCCAAGCGCGTCGATCTTGTTCCAGACCTCGATCAGGGGAACGTCCTCCTCGACCCCCAGGCTTTCCAGGATTTCGCCGACATCGCCCGCCTGCTCCTCGGTCTCGGGATGGCTGATGTCGCGCACATGCAGAATCAGGTCGGCCTCCAGCACCTCTTCCAGCGTGGCGCGGAAGGCGGCGACCAGCTGATGGGGCAGATCGCTGATGAAGCCCACCGTGTCGGAAAGAATCACCTGCCGCCCCGAAGGCAGCCGCAGGCGGCGCATGGTCGGGTCGAGCGTGGCGAAAAGCTGGTCCTTCGCCAGCACCTCGGCGCCAGTCAGTCGGTTGAACAGCGTGGATTTCCCGGCGTTGGTATAGCCGACCAGCGCCACGATCGGATAGGGCACCTTCGCGCGCGAACGGCGATGCAGGTCGCGGGTGCGCACGACGCGGTCAAGCTGGCGGCGCAGGCGCACGACCTGCTCGTCGATGGCGCGGCGGTCGGCCTCGATCTGGGTTTCGCCGGGGCCGCCGACAAAGCCAAGCCCGCCGCGCTGGCGTTCAAGGTGGGTCCAAGCCCGCACCAGCCGCGTGCGCTGATAGGCCAGCGCGGCCAGTTCGACCTGCAAGACCCCTTCGCGGGTCTGCGCGCGGTCGGCGAAGATTTCCAGGATCAGCGCCGTGCGGTCCAGGATCTTGACGCCCCAGTCGCGCTCCAGGTTGCGCTGCTGCACCGGCGTCACCGGCCCGTCGATCAGGACAAGGTCGACCCCTTCGCCATCGGCCGCCGCAGCAAGGTTTTGCGCGATTTCCCGACGCTTGCCGGAAGAAAACAGCATCCCCGCGTCGGGGTTGCGCAGCCGGACGACCTCGGCACCCTCGACGGTGATGGCGGGCAAGGCATGGGCCAGCGCCACCGCCTCTTCCAGGGCCAGATCCGCCGAGCGGCGGGTGCGCGCATTGCCCAGATCGGGATGCAGGACATAGGCCCGTGCAGGGCGGGCCGCGGTCTCTGTCGTTTCGCTCAATCAGTCCTCGCCATCGTAAAGGCTGATGGGCTGGCCCGGCATGATGGTCGAGATCGCATGCTTGTAGACCAGTTGCGATTGCCCGTCGCGGCGCAGCAACACGCAGAAATTGTCGAACCAGGTGATGACGCCCTGCAACTTGACGCCATTGATCAGGAAGATCGTGACCGGAACCTTGTTCTTGCGAACATTGTTGAGGAACGCATCCTGAAGATTTTGCTTGTCGCCGGCCATCTAAGCCTCCCGGTTCCGGTTTTATTTTCCCAACTGATAGGTGAGCGCGCGGGGGCATGCAAGACAGCGCAGCGATTTGTCTTGCAGGCCGGGCGGTTTCTAGCGCCGCCAGATCTCAGGGTTGAAAAGGGCAAGCAGGGCCAGCGTCTCGATCCGGCCCAGGATCATGGCACCGGCAAGGATGGTTCTGGCGAAGGCGGGCAGCCCGGCCCAGCCGCCCCAGGGGGTGCCCGCACCGCCCTCGATCACCGGGGCCAGGGAAAGGGTGCCTGCAAGCTGGCCGGTGTTCGTCAGCGCGGCGATGGCAAGGATGGTGGCGTCCTCGAACTCGATTCGCTGCAAGGACAGCAGGCTGACGATCACCGCAAGCGACAGCGCGAAAAGCATGAAGAAGACAAAGGCCAGGAAGGCGCCCTCGCCCCGCATCCACCGGGCGGTCCGTCCGCCCCCGCCGACGGAATGGGGATGGGGCAGCTTTTCCATTTCCCGCAGCGCGTGGGCGGCAAGGGCGTGGACGCGCAGCAGCTTGACCCCACCCGCCGCAGTCGCGACCCCGCCGCCCATGATCGCCAGCCCGGCAAGCAGCAGGCCCGGCGAATCAAAGCCCGACCATTGCCGCGCGCCCGGCCATTCGACCGAATTCCAGCCGGTCGTCGTCAGATAGCTGAGCGCGTTGAACAGCCCGCCCCAGGCGGCCGCCAGCGCCCGGACCGGCTGACCGGCGTGGCCCGGATCGGGGGCTTCGATCACCTCGATGAAATGGCGGGCCAGCAGGATCAGCGCGACCAGCACGACGACGCCCGCAGCCAGCCGCAGTTCGGGGTCGTGGCGCAGGGTTTCGCTGCTGCGCAATTCGGCGCCTCCGGGCCAGAAGCGGCGCGACAGGGCAAGGATCAGAAAGGCGAAAACCGCCACCTCTCCGGCAATGCCGCTGGCCACGGGCGCGACAAGGATGCCGCTGGTCGAAAGCGTGCCCATCGCCCGGCCAAGCGCGGCAAGGCCGGGATCGCCCAGCATCAGCAGCAGCACCCACAGGCCCAGCGTCAGCCCGGCATAGACGGGGGCGACGGCGGCACCGGCTTGCAGGATGCGCATGGCCGGATCCGCGCCGCCGGCGCGCGGCGCGCCCAGGCGGTGGCCGCGGTCGGGCACGATCTCGAACCCGCCGATCCGCAGCGGCGCCATGATCGCGGTCGCCGCGACCAGCATGAACAGCCCGCCCAGCCACCCAACCAGCGCCCGCCACAGATGCAGGGGCGCGTCCAGCGATTGCGGTTCATGGAGCGAGGCGCCCGTCGTCGTCAGGCAGGACACCATTTCCCACCAGGCATTGAACAGGCCGGTTTCGGGCAAGGCGATCCACAGCGGAACGGCCAGGATGACGGGCACAAGCGTCACCGCCGCCAGCAGGTTCAGCAGCATGGCCCGCGTCCCGACGGCAGCGGGGGCGGCCAGCCCCGTCACCGCGGCCAGCGCCAGCAGCACCCCCGCCGAGATGGCGAAGGTGCCCGCCATCCGCCCATCCCCCAGGGCAAGCGAATAGGCGGCAGGCACCAGCATCGCCAGCGCCCCGATCGCGGCCAGCAACACCGTCAGCGGCAAGCGGGCAAGCAGGCGCATTCCGCCCCCTCAGAAGAAATCGATCGAGACCTGCAACAGGCGCTCGACCTCGGGCACGTCGCGGGACATGGCGAAAATGACCAGTATGTCGCCCTCGTCTATGCGCAGATCGCCATGTGGTTTCAGCAGCTTGTCGCCCTTTTTTACCGCGCAGAGCAGCGCCCCCTCGGGAAATTCGACATCGCGCACCAGGCGCCCCGAAACGGGCGAGGTCGAAAGAGCCTGCGCCTCGATCACCTCGGCCTCGGCATCGCCGATCAGGTAGATGTCGCGCACCCGCCCATGCCGGACATGGCGCAGGATCGTCGACACGGTCGTCGTCCGGGGGTTGACGAAGGCGTCGATGTTCAACGCGCCCATCAGCGGCATCATCGTCGGATCGTTGACCAGGGAAATCGCCAGCCGCGCACCGGCCTGCTTGGCCCGCACCCCGGTCAGGATATTGGTATTGTCGTCGGCGGTCACGGCCACGATGGCGTCGGCGCGAGCGATTCCCGCCTCGTCCAGAAGATCGGCCGACAGCCCGTCGCCGTGCAGGACGACTGTGCGGCGCAGGATCTCGGCGGCTTCCTCGGCACGCGCGCGGTCGCGTTCGATCAAGCGGCAATGGATGCGCTGCGGCAGGGCTTCCAGCGCGCGGGCAACGGCAAGGCCGACATTTCCGGCGCCGACGATGACCACCCGTTCCTGTCTTTCGGGCGGCTTGCCGAAGATCTCCAGCGTGCGGTCCAGATCCTGCGACTGGGTGAAGATATGGACCTGATCGCCTTCAAAAAGCTGATCGCCCGGCTCGGGCGCGAACAGGCGGCCATTGCGGCGGATACCGGCGACCAGCGCGCTGAGCGTGGGAAACATCTCGTCAAGCTGGCGCAGCGGGGTGTTCAGGACAGGGCAATCCGGGTCCAGCGCAATTCCCAGCAGATGCAGCCGCCCGTCCAGGAAAACCTCGGCGTCGAAGGTCGAGGGGGTCGTCAGCCGCTGCATCACCGCCTGCGCGACCTCGCGTTCGGGGCTGATGACGACGTCGATGGGCAGGTGGTCGGTGCGGTAGAGATCGGAATGAATCGCCTCAAGGTAGGCGGGCGAGCGCAGCCGGGCGATCTTGCGCGGCACCTGAAAGACGCTGTGGGCGACCTGGCAACTGACCATGTTCACCTCGTCCGAATGGGTGGCGGCGATGACCAGGTCGGCGTCGCGCGCGCCCGCGCGGTCAAGCACGTCGGGATGGCTGGCAAATCCGGTGACGGCGCGCACATCCAGCACGTCGGCGGCGCGGCGCGTCAGTTCGGCATCGGTGTCGATCACGGTAACGTCGTTGCGTTCGTTCGACAGGTGGCGGGCGATGTTCCAACCCACCTGGCCCGCCCCGCAAATGATGATCTTCATGCAGCCCTGCCCGCCTTTCGCGCCACTGCCCGCAGCCTATCCCAAGACGAATCGTTAACGCAAAGGGGGACGGAACAGAACAGGGTTTCGCCGGTCAGCCGCCATCGCCTTCGACGCGCACACCGCCGACGACGCCAAGGGATTTCAGCTTGCGGTGCAGCGCGCTGCGCTCCATCCCCACGAATTGCGCGGTGCGGCTGATATTGCCGCCGAAGCGGTTGATCTGGGTCAGCAGATATTCGCGCTCGAACAGTTCGCGCGCCTCGCGCAGGGCAAGGCTGGTGATCTGGGGGCCAAGCGCCAGCACGTCGCTGGCATCCACACCGCCCGACTGCGCCTCAAGCTCGGACGGCTGGATGGGATCGGCGCTGTCGGCCAGGATCAGCACCCGCTCGATCACGTTGCGAAGCTGGCGGATGTTGCCGGGCCAGTGCATGGATTGCAGCGCGGCGACGGTGTCTTCGGGCAGGTCGCGCAGCGGCAGGCCCTGCCCCGCGTTGAACTGGCGGATGAAATATTCGGCCAGCAGCGGAATATCCTCGCGCCGGTCGACCAGCGAGGGCACGGCGATGGGAACCACGTTCAGCCGGTCGAACAGTTCCTGCCGGAAACGCCCCGCGCCGATTTCACCCGACAGATCGCGATTGGTCGAGGAAATCACGCGCAGATCGACCCGCACCTTGTCGGCGCCGCCCGCGCGGGTGAATTGCTGTTCGGTCAGCACGCGCAGGATCTTGGGCTGCGTGCCCAGCGGCATATCCGCGACCTCGTCGAAATAGATCACGCCGCCGTGGGCCTGTTCCAGCAGGCCCGGCTCGACCCCGCGGTCGGGGGTTTCGCGTCCGAAAAGCACCTCCTCCATCCGCTCGGGTTCGATCGAAGCCGAGGAGACCGTCACGAAGGGCCGGTTCGCGCGCGGCGACAACGCATGGATATAGCGCGCGGCCAGTTCCTTGCCCGTGCCCGGCTCGCCCGTCAGCATGACGCGGCCATTCGACTTGGCGACCTTGTCCAACTGGTCGCGCAGCCGCCGGAAGGCGGTCGAGTTGCCCAGCATGTCGGCGGGCCGCGCCTCGCCCCGTTTCAGCGTCGCGTTTTCGCGGCGCAGGCGGTTGGTTTCCATCGCGCGGTTCACCACCACCATCAACTGGTCGATGTTGAAGGGCTTTTCGATGAAATCATAGGCCCCCTGCTTGATCGCGGCCACGGCGATCTCGATATTGCCATGCCCCGAGATGATGATGACCGGCACATCGGGGTTGTTGCGCTTGACCTGCTTGAGGATGTCGATGCCGTCCATGCGGCTGTCCTTCAGCCAGATGTCCAGCACCATCAGCGCAGGTTCGGCGGCGTTCAATTCGCTCATGGCCTGGTCCGAGTTCGCGGCAAGCCGGGTCGTGAACCCCTCATCCTGCAAGATATCCGAGATCAGCTCGCGGATGTCCTTTTCGTCGTCGACAATCAGAATATCGTTCATTTGATCGCTTCCTGCTCGTTCTTGCTGCGCCGGCCCGACAGGCGCAGCGTGTGACGCTCGCGCAGCAGCTTGATTTCAGCCATTGCCCCCTGACCGCCGGGGGCGTCGGTCAGCACGAAGGTGCCGCCATGTTCCTCGACGATCTTCTTGACGATGGGCAGCCCCAGCCCCGTCCCGCCCGGCTTCATCGTCACATAGGGATCCAGAAGGCGGCTGCGGTCGTCGGGCAGGCCGCCGCCGTTGTCGATGATGCGGATTGTGACATCGTCGGGCTGCGCGTCCAGCATCACGTCGATCCGCGGGAACCAGCCTTCATCTGATTGGTTTTTCGCATATTCGTCAACTGCTTCCCCTGCGTTCTTCAACAGGTTTGTAAAGACCTGATGCATCATGCCGGGATCGCAATCGACGATGACGGGATCGTCGGGAATATCGGCCTGCAAGGCGCCGCGCAGCGCGTCCTGCTGGATCAGCGCGGCATCGCGCAGAAGCATGGCCAGGTCTGTCTCCTGCCGGTCGGGTTCGGGCATCCGGGCAAAGCGAGAAAATTCATCAACAATACGCCGCAAGTCATTGGTTTGACGGATGATGACTTCGGTATATTGCTCCAACGCCTCGCGTTCGTCCCCGGCGATCTTGCCGAATTTGCGCCGGATGCGTTCCGCCGATAGCTGGATCGGGGTCAGGGGGTTCTTGATCTCATGCGCGACGCGGCGGGCGACGTCGCCCCATGCCGCCATACGCTGCGCGCTGACCAGTTCGGTCACATCGTCGAAGGCGACGACATAGCCCTCAAGCCCGCCCGCCGCACCGCGCCGGATGGACATGCGCACCAGCAGGCTTTCCACGCGCCCGTCCCGCGACAGGCGGATTTCGTCCTGCACGGTTTCGGCCACCGAATGCGACAGCCTTTCGAACAGCGGCGCGAATTCGGGCACCGCCTCGCCCAGCAGGCGGTCGTGGTCGCGTTCGGGCACCAGCCCCAGAAGCCGCATGGCCGAGCGGTTGAGAAAGTCGATCTCGCCCGCCGCATCCAGACCGATCACCCCCGAGGTGACCGAGGACAGCACCGAATCGAACAGCCGCCGCTGGTCGTCGGCGGCGCGGTAGCTGTCCATCAACTCGATCCGCTGACCCTTGAGCTGGCGGGTCATGCGGTTGAAGGATTCGCCAAGGGTCTGGATCTCGTCCCCGGTCTGCGTCTCGGGGATTTGCAGGTCCAGATTGCCTTGCCCGACCTGCTCGGACGCCGCCGCCAGCCGCCCGATGGGCCGCGACAGCCGTTCGGCGAACCACAGCCCGAACCAAGTCGCCGCCGCCACCAGAAGCAGCGCAAACCCAAGATAAAGCAAGGAAAATTCCAGCAGGACCCGGCCGCGTTCCTGTTCCAGCCGCTGATATTCGCTGACCGTCAGCCGGGTGTCGTCCAGCAAGCCCAGCAGGCTGCCGTCCACGTCGCGCGTGACGTAAAGGAAACGGTCCGGGATCGGCGCAAGCGGTACCAGCGCGCGGAATTCGTTGTTCGGCCAGTCCTCGATCAGGACCATGCCGCTGGCGTGGGATTCGTTGAAATCCTCGGCCGAGGGGGGTTCATACCAGAACTGATAGCTGCGTTCGCCCCGCGCGCGGATCTCGCCCCGCCCGTCGATGACATAGGCCTCGCGCAGGCCGCGCTGGATCTGGCCCTGCAACTGGCCCAGCAGCAGGCGCAATTCGCCGTCGTCCAGCATGGGATTGGCACGGGCGGCCTGGCGCAGGGCACCCGCCAGCAGTTGGGCGTCGTTGGTCAGGTCGCGGCGATGTTCGTCCTGATAGGCCTCGGCGGCGGCAAGCGAACTGGACACCACCTGCTGCACCCGGTTCGAGAACCAGCCCTCCAGCCCCATGATGAAGGTCAACCCGGCAAAGACCGCGACCAGGATGGTTGGCACGACCGCGATCCCGGCAAAGACGGTGACCAGCCGCATGTGCAGCCGCGACCCCGCCGCCGACTTGCGCCGGGCCATGACGATGCCGGCCACGCGCGCGACCAGCATCCCCGACAACAGCAACAGATAGATCAGGTCGGCCAGCAGGATCAGCCGCAACGCGGTGCGGCCCAGGACGTCGCGGGTGATCTCGCTCATGGCAAGGAAGGTCAGCGCGACCAGCACCGGGCCAAGCACGGCCAGCCCGACGACGGCCACGTTTTGCAGCTTGCGCTGGCGGCGCAACTGCTCAAGCCGTTCCCAGGTTCGCCGTGTCAACGCGCCTGCCACTTTCCCGCCTCCACCGCTTGGCGCGGTTTTTTGCGTGGCCTCTGCGTGACGATCACGCGGCCATCTGTGGCGGTTTTACATCAGTTTGCGACGCCGTGTCACCTCAATATTCAGCTCGGTCAGTTTCTTGCGCAGGGTATTGCGGTTTATGCCCAGCAGATCGGCGCAACGAAGCTGATTCCCGCCGGTCGCATCCAGCGCGATCTGCAAGAGCGGCCTTTCCACCTCGCGGATGATGCGGTCGTAAAGCCCGGCGGGGGGCAGTTGATCGCCGTGCAGGTCGAAATAGCGTTGCAGATGCCCCTCGACCGAGCGCGCCAGCCGCATGTCCGCCGGATCGCCGAAAGCCGGGTCGGCCATCGCGCGAACGGGCTTGAGGGCGACAGGCTCGGGCCGGGGCGCGCTTGGCGCCGGCGTGACCGAACTCGGGGCGGATACCTGCGCCCCGCCCAGCGCCGCCTGCGCTTCGGCCCCGGTGATTTCCGGCCCGGCTGCGGTCAGGGCAAGGCGGCGCATCAGGTTTTCCAGCTCGCGCACATTGCCCGGAAAGGGGTGGGCGCGGATCAGGGCCGTCGCCTCGTCCGACAGTTCGCGCCGGGGCAGGCCCTGCGCGGCGGCGCGCGCCAGCAGATGCGCGGCCAGCGGCGGGATGTCGTCGATGCGCGAACGCAGCGGCGGCACGTTCAGCGTCACCCCCGCCAGCCGATAGTAGAGGTCCGCGCGCAGCCGTCCCATCGCCAGATCCGCCTGCGGCTCGGGTCCGGTGGTGGACAACAGCCGGGGGGCATGGGCGCGGTCGGTCCCGGTTTCCCAGCTTTCGACAAAGCCGATCAGCCGGGCCTGCGCACCGGGATCGAAGCTGGCCGGATCCTCGATCAGCAGCGTGCCCCCCCAGGCCACCTGGCCCGCGCGCTGGATCGCATCCTCGCCCGTATCGGCCGAGGTCAGGGTCGCCATGCCCGCCTCGCGCCGGTCGGAAAGGTCGTGGAAGGAACGCGCCACCATCGTCTTGCCCACCCCCGGCTCACCCGCGATCATCACGGCCAGGTCGGCGTTCAGCACACGGGCGACCAGCCGGAACAGGCCCTGCATCGAGGGCGCATGCCCGATCAGCGGCATCGTCGGATCGGGGGACTGGGCCGCCGCATCGGGGGCGCCATCGCCGCCGGGGCGCAGGTCCGCCCGCCGCACCCGCCGCGACAGCGCCTGGCCCGAACGCGCCATCAACTCGGGCAGATCGAAAGGCTTGGGCAGGTAGTCGAAGGCATCCGCCTCGGTCGCACGGATGGCGGTGACGATGGTGTTCTGGGCCGAGATCACGATCACCGGCAGGTCGGGGCGCAGCTTGCGGACGGCGGGGATGGTGTCGATCCCGTTGCCGTCGGGCATCATCACATCGGTGATGACCAGATCGCCCCGCCCTTCCTCGACCCAGCGGACCAGTTGGGCAAGGCTGCCGGTCGCGTGGACGCGGCAACCGGCACGGGTCAGCGCCTGCGTCAGCACCGTGCGGATGGTGCGGTCGTCATCTGCGATCAGGACTGTGCCGTCCATGTTGGGCCTTCCTTTCGTGGGTCTTGCGGATGGTTCATCGGGACCTCATGCCTTGGCCAGCGAGATGCGCAGGACCGTGCGGCCCGGCCGCGATTCCAGCGCCAGCCATGCGCCGTGGTCGGTCAGGATCTTGCTGACCAGCGCCAGCCCCAGCCCGGTGCCGTTCTCGCGCCCCGAGACGAAAGGCTCGAACACCTCGTCGGCGATGGTGTCGGGGATGCCGGGGCCGTTGTCCTCGATCTCGATCTGAAGGGGCAGCGACAGGCCCGAGGGGTTGGCGTCGCTCGGCGCCAGCCGCAGCGCGCCGTCGTAGAAGCTGCGCAGCCGGATCACCCCGTCGTCGCGGCCTGCCCGCGCAAGCGCCTCGGCGGCGTTCTTGACCAGGTTCATGCAGACCTGCACCAGTTGGTCGGCATCGGCCAGCGCGGGCGGCAACGAGGGGTCGTATTCCGTCACGATCCGCATCCCGCGCGCAAAACCGACGGTGGCAGAGCGGCGCACCCGTTCCAGCACGTCGTGGATATTGACCGGGGCAAGGCGCGGGCCGGTGGTGTCGCCGAAACGCTCGACCTGTTCCAGCAGCTTGACGATGCGGCGCGATTCATCGACGATCAGGTCGGCGAATTCGCGGTCGCGCGCGCCAAGGTTCATCGCCAGCAGTTGCGCCGCGCCGCGTATGCCGGCCAGCGGGTTCTTGATCTCATGCGCCAGCATGTCCGCCATGCCGATGGCCGAACGCACCGCCGAGCGCACCGCCGCCCCCTGCCCCAGCCTGCTGACCCCGTCCATCGGCGTGATCAGCACCAGGACCGAGCCTTCGGGGCTGTGACCGGGACCGATGTGGACGCTGGCCAGATGCGAGGAATGCCCCCCGGTGCGGTCGCCGATCTCGAACCGGACGCTGGCATGGGTCAGCACGTCATGGGCGGCGCGGGCGCGCGCGATCAGCGGGGCCAGCGGGGGAACGATGCGCAGCCGGGCCTGCATGGCGGGGCCTTCCAGCATCTGCCCCAGGGATGAGCGGACCGAGACGTTCAGGAACGGCTCGGCCAGGTCGTTCATCCCGGCGATGCGGCCCTGCGCGTCGATCACCAGCGCGGGCAACGGAAGCCCCGCCCAGTTGGGACCGACCCTGGCCGGGACGAAACCGTCAGCCATCGCCGCCCCTCGTCGCATCGGCAAAGCCCGCGCGGATCGCGGCAACGGTCGCCTGGGTGCTGGGCGCGCGCAGCAATTCGTCCCGGTTGGGGGCGGCATTGGCCTCGGCATACCAGCCCAGGTGCTTGCGCGCGACGCGCAGGCCAAGATCGGACCCGTAGAGGGACAGGATGTCGTGATAATGCGCCTCGACCGCGTCGGCCAGCGCGTGGCCCCGCGGCACCTGCGGCGCGGGTGCGCCCCACAGGTCATGGGCGATCTGTGCCAGCCGCCAGGGCGCGCCCTGCGCGCCCCGTCCGACCATGACCGCATCCGCGCCCGATTGCGCCAGCGCGCGGCGCGCGCTTGCCGCATCGACGATATCGCCATTGGCGACCAGCGGCGGAGGGTCCGGCAGGTTCGCGACGGCCTGTTGCACGGGCCGGATCGCGACCCAATCGGCGCTGCCCTTGTAGAACTGCGCGCGCGTGCGGCCATGCACGGTCAGCATCCCGACCCCCGCCGAGGCCGCCCGACGCGCCAGCTCCGGCGCGTTGAGGCTGTCCTCGTCCCAGCCCAGCCGCATCTTCAGCGTCACCGGCAGATCGACCGCGCCCAGGACCGCATCCACCAGCGTCAGCGCATGGTCCAGATCGCGCATCAGCGCAGCGCCCGACAGGCCGCCCGTCACCTTCTTGGCCGGGCAGCCCATGTTGATGTCGATGATCCGCGCGCCCATACCGGCCACGATCCGCGCGGTTTCGGCCATCGCGCCCGCCTCGCGCCCGGCGATCTGGACGCTGACGGGCAGCGCGCCCTCGGTCAGGGCCTTGGCGCGCACGGCGGCGCGGGTCGAGGGGCGCGGCGTCACCATCTCGGTGGACGCCACCATCTCGCTGACCATCAGCCCCGCGCCGTGGCGCGCCACCGCCCGGCGAAAGGGCAGGTCGGTGATCCCCGCCATCGGCGCCAGGAACACCGGCCAGCCCAGCGCAACGGGGCCAAGCGTGATCGGGCGGACAGGGGTGGGCGTGGTGGTCGTCATGGTCTCAACTCGTATGCGCAGGGGGTCGGGGCAGGAACAACGGGCCGCGAAGAAAGCCGCGCCCGTCGCGAAAGCCGCGGCCGGTTGCGTGTTATTTAGGCGTTCTGCACGAAAATTGTGCAAATCACATCCGCCGCGATCTCGCAACCGTGAGGCGGACGTGCCATATTGACGCTGGCGCAGGCCAGAGCAAAGGCTAGTCTGGCGCGAAAATCCGGGGCACAGCAGGAAAACGCCATGTTCTTGTCGGTATTCGATATGTTCAAGATCGGCATCGGGCCGTCGTCCTCGCATACGATGGGACCGATGGTGGCGGGGTCGCGCTTTCTGGACGCGCTGCGGGCGCAACCGTTCCGCACCCAGGGGCTGCGCGCCAGCCTGCACGGCAGCCTCGCCTTTACCGGCAAGGGCCACGCGACCGACCGCGCCACGATCCTGGGGCTGGCCGGTTTCGTCCCCGAGACGATGGACAGTGACAAGGCCGAGGCCGCGCTGGCTGCCAACCGCAAGTCCCGCATCCTTTCGCCCGACGGCCTGGGCGATCTGCGCTTCGACCCCGAAATCGACCTGGTGCTGGATTACGACCGCACCCTGCCGGGCCATGCCAACGGCATGATCCTTTACGCGACCGACAGCCAGGGCGACGTGATCTTTCAGCAGGTCTATTATTCCATCGGCGGCGGCTTCGTGCTGACCGCCGAGGAACTGGAGGCCCGCGGCGACGACACCCGCAGCGACGCCGCCCCCCGCGTGCCCTACCCCTTCGCCAGCGCCGCGCAGATGCTGCAGATGGCGCGGGAATCGGGCAAGCCCATCGCTGCGATGAAGCTGGAAAACGAGCTTGCCTTTCGCAGCCAGACCCAGATCCGCGAGGGGATCGCGCGGGTCTGGCAGGTCATGCGCGACTGCATGGAACGCGGGCTGACGACCCCCGGCACCCTGCCCGGCGGGCTGAACATCCCCCGCCGCGCCCCCGCCATCATCGAGGCCCTGCGCCGCGAGGCGGGCATGAACCTGACCGCGCCCCATGTCATCAACGACTGGATTTCCACCTATGCGATGGCGGTGAATGAAGAAAACGCGGCAGGCGGGCAGGTCGTGACCGCGCCGACGAACGGGGCGGCGGGGGTGGTGCCCGCCGTCATCCGCTATTGGCTGGACCATGTGCCCGGCGCCTCGGAAAAGGCGCTGGCTGATTTCCTGCTGACGGCAGCAGCGATCGGCGGGCTGGTCAAGCATAACGCCAGCATCTCGGGCGCGGAATGTGGCTGCCAGGCCGAGGTCGGCAGCGCCAGCGCGATGGCGGCGGCGGGGCTGGCCGCCGTCCTTGGCGGCACGCCCGAGCAGATCGAGAACGCCGCGGAAATCGCGCTGGAACATCACCTTGGCATGACCTGCGACCCGGTCGCCGGGCTGGTCCAGGTGCCCTGCATCGAAAGGAACGGCCTTGGCGCGATCAAGGCCATCAGCGCCGCCAGCCTTGCCCTTCGCGGCGACGGGCGCCACTTCGTGCCGCTGGACGCCGCCATCGAAACGATGCGCCAGACCGGGCAGGACATGTCGGAAAAATACAAGGAAACCTCGCTTGGCGGCCTTGCCGTCAACGTCCCCGAATGCTGAACCGTTTCGTCGGCATGCGCCCGCTTAACGAATTCGTGACCCTGCCATCCGCGCTTGCCCACGGGCGGGGGTTCCTGTAGCCAGAATGCAAGAAAACACGTGGAACGGGGACAGATTGACATGAAATTCCACCCGGCACTTGCCGCATTGTCGATGACGCTGGCCGTGGCCGCTTGCGGCGATTTGCCCTTTGGCCAGTCCGAACCCGAAACGCCTGCTCATTCGGGACCGCCCACGGTTTCCCCGCTGGATCAGCCCATCCAGACCAGCGACGAAGGCCGCGCCATCTCGACCGCCGAGGCGGCGACGATGAACACCGCCCTGTTCCGCGCATCCGGCAACGGCGGCGCCTGGGCGGTCACCGTGGGCAACGACATGGCTGTGCTGGAACGCGCGGGCCAGCGTTCGGTCGGCGTGCCGGTGCGCCGCATCACCTATGCGCAGGGGGTCGAGTTCATCGGGCAGATGAACGGCCGGACCTTCACCGTCAACATCCGGGCGCAGGAATGCACCGAGGCGGGTTCCAGGCAGAAACAGCCCTTCACCGCCCGCGTCTCGGCAGCCGGCCAGCGGCTTGAAGGCTGCGCCGGGCCGACCGATACGATGCCCACGGCGCAGGTTCGTGCCTCGACCGGCGCGCCGGCAGCGACGCGGCGCGCAACCCCTGCCCCGGCGCCCGCCCCGGCACCGGCAGCGGCATCTCAAGAAACCCCCGCCGAGGCCGAGGCCGAAACGCCCGACACCGCCAGCGAAACGCCGCAAGCCACGCCGCAGACGCCCGCCCCGGCAGCGACGACGCCTTCGTCGCCGACACCTGAGGCCACGCCCGAAGCCGCGCCGCAGGACGATGGCGATCAGGCCCCCGCCGCCCCGGTCCTGCCCCGGACCACCCCGTCCGAGGATGCGCCGGGGCAGGAAGCCCCCGCCGCGACCACCGGAACGGGCGGCGCAGCGACGACGGGCGGCAGCGCGTCCGATACGGGACCCTCCACGGGCACGAATGGCGCAGGGACGACCGGCGGCAGCGCCTCGGGCACCGGAACGGGGGGCACCGGAACGGGAACGACCGGCGGCGCGGAAACCGGCACGACCGGCAGCAGTCCCATCCTGCCGCTGCCCGGCGATACCGGCGGCGACGAAGAGGACGAATAAGCACCGCCGCGCCCCCGCGGCAACGCCGGGGCGCGCGTATCTGGCAGCCAACAGCAAGGACGCGATCTCGGAAGGACCCGCCATGCCACTCAAATCACCACTGACCCGCAGGTTGCTGGCTTCGGTTCTGCCCGTCTCGATGCTGCTGGGCATCGGGTCGGGGGCCGCGCTGTCCAACCCGCTGATCGGCCAGAACATGAACAGCTACGGCCTGCCGGGCGGCATCGACACCCCCACGGCTGAAATGCTGCCCGATGGCACGCTTGGCGCGACGCTGTCCTATTCGGATCTGGCGCGGCGCAATACCGTCGTCTTCCAGGCACTTCCCCGGCTGACCGTCGCGCTGCGCTATGCGCGCGTGAACACCGACCCCGAACAGGGCGGCGACCGGCGCGGCTATGTCTGGGACCGCAGCTTCGACCTGCGCTATCAGTTCCTGGACGAGGACGAAAACGGCTGGCGCCCCGCGATGGCGGTCGGTTTGCAGGACATGATGGGGACCGGCATCTTCAGCGCCGAATACATCGTCGCGACCAAGACGATCACGCCCCGCCTGCGCGTCAGCGCGGGTCTTGGCTGGGGGCGGCTGGCCACGACCGGGGATATCGGCTCGACCTTCGGTTCGCGCCCCGCGCCGGACGACGGGCTGGGCGGCAAGCCCAATTACAAGGAATGGTTCCGCGGCGATGTCGCGCCCTTCGTCAGCGCGACATGGCAGGCGACCGACCGGCTGAACGTCACCGCCGAATATTCGGGCGACAATTATGCCTGCGAGACCGGCCTGACCGAGGATTGCCGCCGCCGAGAATGGCGCAGCGACGGGGATGAGCTGAAGAACAAGCTCAACTTCGGTTTCACCTACCGGATGGGCCAGCATTACCAGCTTGGCGGCTATCTGCTGGGCGGCAAGCAGGCCGGGCTGCAATTCAGCGTGGCGATGAACCCGCGCGACGCGGCCTATCCCTCGGGGCTGGAATCCGGCCCTGCCCCGGTCCGCCCGCGCCCCGCGCCCTCGGCCGATCCCGAAGGCTGGTCGGGTGCATGGGCCAGCGACCCGACCGCGCAACCCGCGATCCAGAAGGCGCTTGGCGATGCGCTGGCCAAGGAAGGCCAAACGCTGGAAAGCATGGCGCTCAGCGCCAACCGCGCCGAGGTCCGCATCCGCAATACCCGCCATATCCAGCAGGCCGAGGCGATCGGGCGCACCGCGCGGCTGATGACGCGCGCGCTGCCGCCTTCGGTGGAAACGCTGGTCATCACCAGTTCCGAGGACGGGCTGCCGACCTCATCCGTCACCCTGCGCCGTTCGGATGTCGAGCGGCTGGAGAACACCGAGGCAGGCCAGATCGCCAACGCGGCCACCCTGACCGATGCCAATCCGCGCCCCGGAGACCTGGTCTATACGCCGGGTCTTTATCCGAATTTCCGCTGGGCGTTGCAGCCCTATTTCTCATCCTCGCTGTTCGATCCCGACGACCCCTTCCGCTACGAGATCGGGGCCGAGGCGCGGCTGCGTTACGAAATCACGCCGGGCCTGCTCATCTCGGGGACCGTGCGCCAGCGCGTCCTGGGCACCACCAAGCAGGAAGGTCCGAGCGGCATGTCGCCGGAAGATTACCTGAAAGATGGCCGCGACATCGACCCCAGGACCGGCGTGCCGCGCGTGCGCTCGGACAGCCGGATGTATGCGGGCAACAAGTCGCCCACCATCCCGGAACTGACGCTGAACTGGTATGCCAAGCCGTCCGAGGCGGTCTATACCCGCGCGACCGTAGGCCTGCTGGAACGCACCTATGGCGGCGTTTCGGGTGAGGTGCTGTGGTATCCCGTCAACTCGCCCCTGGCCATCGGGGCCGAGATCAACCACGTCAAGAAGCGCGACTTCCGCAATGCGTTCGAGTTCCGCGACTATGAGGTGACGACCGGCCATGTCTCGGCCTATTACGAGCTGGGCAACGGCTTTCTGGCGCAGATCGACGCTGGCAAGTATCTGGCGGGCGATGTCGGCGCGACCGTCACCATCAGCCGCGAATTCGCCAACGGCTGGCAGCTTGGCGCATGGGTCACCAAGACCGACATGAGCGACAGCGACTTCGGAGAAGGTTCCTACGACAAGGGCGTCAACATCTCGATCCCGCTGGCATGGGGCACGGGCGATCCTTCGCTGCGCCGCGTGGGCGGTTCCATCCGGTCGCTGTCGCGCGACGGCGGTTCGCGTGTGCGCGTGGGTGGCCGGTTGTATGAGACGGTCCGCGACAGCCACTCGGGCACGCTTTACCAAGGTTGGGGGAAATTCTGGAGATGATGGGCAAGTTCACCCGCGGCGCCTGTGCATTGGCCGCCCTTTCGCTGCTGGCGGCCTGCGGCAACGACAGGTCGCAGCAAAGCGCGTCGCCGCTTGGCATCCTGGGCCAGGTCGCGTCGCAGGCCATCGCCGAGCGCAACGCCGAACCAGCGGCGGCCCCCCGCAGCCCCTCGGACATCGCGGCCGAGGCGCTTTCGGTCAACCCCGGCCCCCTGATCCTTGTCGGGCTGGAAAGCATGGGCACCACGCAGGCGATGGCCATGACCGGCCAAAATGGCGACATGCGCACCTACATGACCCCGAACGAACAGGCGCTGATCCTGCGAAACGGGATGCTGTCCGGCACGCGGGGCCTGGGCAACGACCTGTCGGTGGCCGAGGCCGCGCAATCGGCGGCGCTGATCCGCGCGGGCCGCAGCGGCCAGGCGCAGCGCACCATGCGCTACTACACCGGCGACGGGTTGGAACGGCCCCTGCCGATGACCTGCACCATCGGCCCCGGCCCCAATGCGGGCGTCATGGTCGAAAGCTGCGAGGGGCTGGGCGCGTCCTTCCAGAACAACTACATGGTCTCGGGCGGGCAGATCACGGTTTCGCGCCAATGGATCGGCCCGGCGCTGGGCTATGTGACGATCCAGACGCTGCGTCCCTGACGCAAGCCCTGACGACAGCGAAAGGCCCGCCACCGGCAACGGTTGGCGGGCCTTTTCATTGCCCTGACGGGTCGCGGCAAGGCACGGCGCAAAAGAAAAGGGCCGACCCGAAGGCCGGCCCCGATCAGGCAATGCCCACCGATTATTCGACGGTGGTGTCGCCGCCGTTGTCATCGTCGTCCGATGCGACTGCGGCGATGATGCCCAGCAGCAGCAGAGCCGGCACGATGAGGCCAGCATTCGAGGAAGCCGGACGCTCTTCGACAACAACAGGCTCGACTTCGACGACCGGGGCGACGTAGCCACCAGCCAGAGCGGTCGATGCGGTCATGCCCAGAGCGAGGGCAAAAGTAGCAAATTTGGTCATGATCATGCTCCGTTCAGTACTTATGAAGGTTGCCTGGACCGGCAACATCCAAGGGACAGTTGCACAATCCCAGTTACTTGGAAAGCCGGATTGAGATGCCCGCGCTGCGGCATCGGGCCAAGTGTTGCATTATAGCCAGAGTTGGCGGCATCCGCGCACAACTTGGTGAATTCGCACGATTTTGCCGATCCGGGGATCACCGGCATCACGTCCGAAACGGCGCGCAATCCATTGTTATCAAATGATGAATAACAGCACGATCGTTCTGAAATGGAAACCGTGCCGTTTCGGTGTCCCAATCCGCCTGGCACCTTTCGCGGGCTGGCGCGTTAACAGCCGTCAACCCGCATTGTCGTCCTGCATCGACAGGCCCGCCGGGCGCCTCTCCGTGGCGGTTTCCTGCCGGGATCTTGCCCCGAGAATGCACGCGAATCGCGCCCGAAGAGGGGGAATCAGACCGTCAGGCGCCCGAATCCGCGCCCGCTGTATCCGCGCCTGCGGCCCGGCATGCGGGGCACAGGCCCAGCAGTTCGATGGTTCGCCGCTCGATCAGGAAATCGCCTTTCGCCGCCAGCAGCTTCAGCGCGTCGTGCAGTTCGGGCGTATCGGCCTCGGCCACGGTTTCGCAGTTGCGGCAGATCAGGAAGGCGGGCGAATGGTCATGGCCGGGCGTATGGCAGGCGGTATAGGCGTTCAGCCGCTGGACGCGGTGGGCCAGTCCCTGCTCGACCAGGAAATCCAATGCGCGATAGGCGACCGGGGGCTGGTTGCCGAAACCGTCTTCGGACAGGCGTTGCAGCACCTCGTAGGCACCCATCGCGCGATGCGTTTCCAGCAGGATCTCAAGCGCGCGGCGGCGCACCGGAGTCAGGCGCGCGCCCGCCTTCTTGCTGCGCTGCTCGGCCGCGTCCAGCATGGCGGCGGTGCAGGCGTCATGATCGTGGTCGTGAAACGGATCGACCGGCATTCCCTCATCCCCCATCGTGATCCTTGCGGTCATCGCCGGTGCGGCCCGGCCAGGGTCTCTATAACCCAAGCTGGGCGGCAAGGCCATGCCGGTAGAATCGGGGGGTTTCGGGGAACAGCCCGGCATCCTGCGCTGGCGTCACGGGGAAACCTGCAACGGGGCGCTATTCAAGCGACTGAATATAATACGGAAAAAATGGGATGCGGCAAATTTTCGCTGCGGATCCTTATTCCCGACTATTTCCCTTTGACATTCCAGAGAGTTTTAATCAGATTAACCATAGCGCGACACTGAGAGGACACGCAAATGACTGCGACACGCCCAGCCGAATTCACCCGCCCAGGGATCACCGCCCTTCACCGCCTGCCCGAACATGATGCCACCGAACTGACCAACGGCGGCAATCAGGCGCTGATCGTCCTGGGCGATCAGGTCTATAACCTGCGCATCACGCGCGCAGGCAAGCTCATCCTCACGAAATGATCTCTCAGCCGCGCGGCTTGCGCGGTCCGGTTCCCTCGGGACGCGCCCTCTGATTGGGGGCGCGTCTTTTTTCTGCGCCGGGCTTGCCTGCGCGCGGCTTGTCAGACGCCTGTTTGCCTGCCCCCGATTTACCCGCCGCCGATTTACCCGCCCACGGCTTGCCCCGCTGTCCCCCAGGCGCACCCGCCTTGCCATCCCCGTCGCGGCGCGCGAAGGGCTTGCGGTCGCCGTCTTCACGTTTGCGGAAAGGCTTGTCGCCGTCACGCCGGGCAAAGGGTTTGCGTTCGCCGTCCTCGCGCTTGCGGAAGGGCTTGCGTTCGCCGTCGCGCGCATCGGGCCTGCGCTCGTCCCCGTCGCGCCGGGCAAAGGGTTTGCGTTCGCCGTCTTCGCGCTTGCGGAAGGGCTTGCGTTCGCCGTCGCGCGCATCGGGCCTACGGCCCTCGGCGCCCCGGCTGCGAAAGTCGCGCGGGGTTTCCTCGGCCTCGCCCGTCAGCAGCCCGCCAAGCTGGTCGCGCAGCACCTTGCGCCGGACCTCGCGGACCTCGTTTTCCTCCATCCCGACCAGCTTGAAGGGGCCGTAGCCGATGCGGATCAGGCGGTTCACCGTCATCCCGACATGGGCCATCGCGCGGCGAATCTCGCGGTTGCGGCCCTCGCGGATGCCGACGGTCAGCCAGGCGTTCGCGCCCTGCTGGCTGTCCAGCTTGACCTCCATCGGGGCGAAATCCTCGCCCTCGATGGTGACGCCGCGGCGCAGCGGGTCGAAGGTCAGGTCGGTCGGGCGCCCGTTCACGCGCACCCGATAACGCCGCAGCCAGCCGGTCGCGGGCAGTTCCAGCCGCCGCTTTAGCTCACCGTCATTGGTCAGCAGAAGCAGCCCTTCCGAGTTCAGGTCCAGCCGCCCCACCGTCATCACGCGCGGCAGGTCGCGCGGCAGCGCGTCGAACACCGTCTGCCGCCCCTTCTCGTCCGAGGCCGAGGTCACCAGCCCGGCAGGCTTGTAGTAAAGCCACAGCCGCGTCGCCTGCGGCTCATCCAGCGGCTTGCCATCGACCGCGATCCGGTCCGAGGGCAGGACGTCCAGCGCGGGGCTGGCGATCTTGTCGCCGTTCACCGTGACGCGGCCTTCAAGGATCATGCGCTCGGCCTCGCGCCGGCTGGCAACGCCCGCGCGGGCCATCACCTTGGCGATGCGTTCGGGGGTGGTTTTCGGGGCAGCAGTTTGGGGGGCGGGGGTGGTTTCTTCGGTCATCGCGATCTCCTGCGCATCTCTGCGGTGGCAAAGCTGGTGCTTTATACCCCAACGCCCAAAACGCAAAGCGGTTCTTGCATCGAATGCCCGCAAGCGCCAGAAAAGCGCATGATCCCCTTCCGCAGCCATATGCCCGCCGCCCTGGCCGAGGCCCGCGCCGCCGCCCTGCGCGGCGAGGTTCCCGTGGGTGCTGTGCTGATCGGGCCGGACGGGCGCGTTCTGGCGCAGGACGGCAACCGCACGCGCGAACTGTCGGACCCCACCGCCCATGCCGAGATCCTGACGATCCGCGCCGCCTGCCGCGCGCTCGGGTCGGAACGGCTGCCCGGCGCGCGGCTTTGGGTGACGCTGGAGCCCTGCCCGATGTGCGCCGCCGCGATTTCCGCCGCGCGTATCGCGACGCTTTACTACGGCGCGGATGACGTAAGGATGGGCGGGGTGGCGCATGGGGCGCGGGTTTTCGACCACCCCCAATGCCATCACCGCCCGCAGGTCTACGACGGTATCTCGGCCAGCGAATCGCGGGATCTGCTGCGGAATTTCTTCGCGCAAAGGCGATAACGGCGCGCAGGTGATTGCGAAAACCTGCGCATCCCGCTTGCGCTGCATCGCGGCGAAGATAGGATGCCTTCAACCGGGCGCAGGCCCCGCATGGGAGACAGACATATGTTTTCGAAGATTCTGGTCGCGAATCGTGGTGAGATATCGATTCGCGTCTTGCGTGCTGCGAACGAGTTGGGCAAGCGGACGGTCGCGGTTTACGCGGAAGAGGACAAGCTGAGCCTTCACCGTTTCAAGGCGGACGAGGCCTATCGGATCGGCGAGGGGCTGGGGCCTGTGGCAGCCTATCTGTCGATACCCGAGATCATCCGGGTGGCGAAGGAATCCGGCGCGGATGCGATCCATCCGGGCTATGGGCTGCTGTCGGAAAACCCCGAATTCGTGGATGCCTGCGAGGCTGCCGGGATCGCCTTCATCGGGCCAGGCGCCGACACGATGCGGGCGCTTGGCGACAAGGCATCCGCCCGGCGCGTGGCGATCCAGGCGGGCGTGCCGGTGATCCCGGCGACCGAGGTGCTGGGTGAGGATTTCGACGCCATCCGGGCCGAGGCCGAGGTGATCGGCTATCCGCTGATGCTCAAGGCGTCATGGGGCGGCGGCGGGCGCGGGATGCGGCCCATCGCCGGTCCCGATGAACTGGTCGAGAAGATCCGCGAGGGCCGGCGCGAGGCCGAGGCGGCCTTCGGCAATGGCGAGGGCTATCTGGAAAAGATGATCCTGCGCGCCCGCCATGTCGAGGTGCAATTGCTCGGCGACAGCCACGGCGGGCTTTACCATCTCTATGAACGCGACTGCACCGTGCAGCGCCGCAACCAGAAGGTGGTCGAGCGCGCGCCCGCACCCTACCTGACCGACGCACAGCGCGCCGAGGTCTGCGAACTCGCGCTGAAGATCGGCCGCGCCGTGGGCTATCGCAACGCCGGCACGGTCGAGTTCCTGATGGATATGGACACGGGCGCCTTCTACTTCATCGAGGTGAACCCGCGCGTTCAGGTCGAGCATACGGTGACCGAGGAGGTCACCGGCATCGACATCGTGCAGGCCCAGATCCTGATCGCCGAGGGCGCGACCCTGACCGATGCCACCGGCGTGGCCGCACAGCAGGACATCCGGCTGAACGGCCACGCGCTGCAATGCCGGGTGACGACCGAGGACCCGCTCAACAACTTCATCCCCGATTACGGCCGCATCAGCGCCTATCGCAGCGCCACCGGCAACGGCATTCGCCTCGACGGCGGCACGGCCTATTCCGGTGGGGTGATCACGCGCTTCTACGACAGCCTGCTGGTCAAGGTCACGGCGCACGCCCAGACCCCGGCGCAGGCCATCGCGCGCATGGACCGGGCGCTGCGCGAGTTCCGCATCCGGGGCGTGGCCACGAATATCGAATTCGTCATCAACCTGCTGAAACATCCGACCTTTCTGGACGACAGCTATACCACGCGCTTCATCGACACCACGCCCGAACTGTTCGCGTTCCGCAAGCGCCGCGACCGGGCGACGAAGCTGCTGATCTATCTGGCCGACATCACCGTGAACGGCCACCCCGAGACCGCCGGGCGCGGCGCGCCCCCCGCCCGCGCCCGCATCCCCGCGCCGCCCGCCCCGCAGGCCGATCCCGCGCCGGGGACGCGGCAGTTGCTGGACGAACAAGGCCCCAAGGCCGTGGCCGGTTGGATGCTGGCGCAAAAACGCCTGCTGATCACCGACACCGCCATGCGCGACGGGCACCAGAGCCTGCTGGCGACCCGGATGCGCTCGATCGACATGCTGCGGGTCGCACCCGCCTATGCCTCGGACCTGCCGGGCCTGTTCAGCGTCGAATGCTGGGGCGGGGCGACTTTCGACGTGGCCTATCGCTTCTTGCAGGAATGCCCCTGGCAGCGCCTGCGCGACCTGCGCGCGGCCATGCCCAACCTGATGACGCAGATGCTGCTGCGGGCCAGCAACGGCGTCGGCTATACCAACTATCCCGACAATGTGGTGCGCTTCTTTGTCCAGCGCGCGGCTGAGACCGGCATCGACGTCTTCCGCGTCTTCGACAGCCTCAACTGGGTCGAGAACATGCGCGTCGCGATGGACGCCGTGATCGAATCCGGCAAGGTCTGCGAGGGCACGATCTGCTACACCGGCGACATCCTCGACCCCGGGCGCGCAAAATACGACCTGCAATATTACCTGAAGATGGGGCGCGAACTGCGCGACGCGGGCGCGCATATCCTTGGCCTCAAGGACATGGCGGGGCTTCTGAAGCCCGCCGCCGCCGGGGTGCTGGTGCGCGCGCTGAAGGACGAAATCGGCCTGCCCGTCCATTTCCACACCCATGACACCGGCGGCATCGCGGGCGCGACCATCCTTGCGGCGGCCGAGGCCGGCGTCGATGCGGTCGATTGCGCGATGGACGCCTTTTCCGGCGGCACCAGCCAGCCCGCATTGGGGTCCGTGGTCGAGGCGCTGCACCACACCCCCCGCGACACCGGGCTGGACATCGGCGCGGTCCGGCGCATCAGCAACTATTGGGAAGGGGTGCGCGACCAATATGCCGCTTTCGAGGCCGGCCAGCGCGCGCCCGCATCCGAGGTCTGGCTGCACGAGATGCCGGGCGGCCAGTTCACCAACCTCAAGGCGCAGGCCCGCAGTCTGGGGCTGGAGGACCGCTGGCACGAGGTGGCCGAGGCCTATGCCGAGGTGAACCGGATGTTCGGCGATATCGTCAAGGTCACGCCCTCGTCCAAAGTGGTGGGCGACATGGCGCTGATGATGGTGGCCCAGGGACTGAGCCGTGAACAGGTCGAGGATCCGGTGACCGAGGTCAGCTTCCCCGATTCGGTGGTCGACATGATGCGCGGCAACCTCGGCCAGCCCCCCGGCGGCTGGCCCGAGGCCCTGCAACGCAAGGTCCTCAAGGGCGAGGCGCCCCTGACCACCCGTCCCGGCGCCACCATCCCCCCGGTCGATCTCGAGGCCACGCGCGCCGATCTGTCGGGCGAGTTGGAAGGCAAGCCCGTCGACGACGAGGACCTGGCCGGTTACCTGATGTATCCCAAGGTCTTCCTCGACTACATGGGCCGGCATCGCCTCTATGGCCCGGTGCGCGTGCTGCCCACCCGCGCCTTCTTCTACGGCATGGAACCGGGCGAGGAGATCTCGGCCGAAATCGCCCAAGGCAAGACGCTGGAAATCCGCCTGCAGACCATCGGCGAGACCGACGAGACCGGCGAGGTCAAGGTCTTCTTCGAACTCAACGGCCAGCCCCGCGTGATCCGCGTCCCCGACCGCGCCGCGCGCGCCACCGCCACCGCGCGCCCCAAGGCCGACCCCACCGACCCCGGCCACATCGGCGCCCCCATGCCCGGCGTCGTCGCCAGCGTCGCCGTCACGGCAGGCGCAAAGGTCAAGCCCGGAGACCTGCTGCTGACCATCGAGGCCATGAAGATGGAAACCGCAATCCACGCCGACCGCGAAGGCACAATCAAGGCCATCCACGTCACACCAGGAACCCAGATCGACGCAAAAGACCTCATGGTCGAAATCACCTGACGCGCGAAGCGCGCCCCCTGCCCAGCGGCAGCGTCCGGGCCGGGCTTTGCCCGGCCCGACCCCCTTCCGGTCCAACCCACCGGACCGGACCCCGGCGACACGGGACCAGGGGCCGGCAACCCGCGCCGGGTCCTAGCCCGCCCCTTCCCGCCTGCGCCGCATCCCGGCCTCTTGCCCCAGCGCGATCAGGCAGGTCAGCGCCATGAACCCCGCCGAGGCCCACAAAACCCCCGCGGCCATGCCACCGTCCAGCAGATAGCCATACAGCACCGGCCCCGCGACCCCGCCCACGCTGAACCCGGTCGAGACGATGCCGAACACGCGCCCCTCGGACCCCGCCGGGGACGCCGCCCGCACCAGCATGTCTCGCGACGGCGCGATGCAGCCCGTCAGGAACCCCGCCAGTCCCAACGTCGCGATCAGCGCATGGCCCGGCAGGGGCAGCAGCACGACGGCGGCGATCAGGACCGCGGCCAACCCGAAGACGGCCGCGCCGACGACCCCGTGGCGCCGCGTCCTGTCTGCCAGAACGCCCCCCGCCAGCACGCCGAAGGCGCTGGCGAAGAGGAAGGCGGTCAGGGCGAGATTGGCGGTCGGCAGAGGCACCTCGAAACCCTGCACCAGCGCCGAGACCAGGAATCTCTCGATCGCGCCGGTGCTGAGCGCCAGCAGCAGGAAGAACAGCGTCAACACCATGATCGACCGGATGGCCTGCCGCGAAAAACCCGCGCTCGGGGGTGCGCCGGTTTTCCTGGCCGGTCCCGGAACGGGCGCAGGCAGCACCGGCGCGCCCCTGACGACCAGCACCGCCAGCACCGCAAGGCCGATCCCCGCGCTAAGTGCGAAAGCGGGGCGCAGACCGAAGGCGACCGCCACCCAGACCAGAGCCAAGGGCGCCAGCGCATTGCCCAGAAAACCCGCGAAGGTATGGACGGAAAAGGCCCGGCCCATCCGGTCGGGCGACATGCCCCGCGACAGCAGGGCGTAATCGCTGGGGTGATAGACCCCGTTCGCCACCCCCGCCAGCGCCATCGCGGCGACCAGAACGGGAAAGACGGGCCACAGGACCAGCAGCGCAAAGCTGGCACTGCCCAGCGCCAGCGCCGCCATCAGCAGGCGATGCGCGCCAAGCCGGTCCACCACATAGCCAAGCGGAGCCTGCACCACGGCGGTGACGATGCTGAAGACCCCGATCGCCAGGCCAAGATCGACGAAGCTGACCCCCATCGCGGCGGGCAGCAGGGGCAGCAGCGCGGGCACCGTCATGATGTGGAAATGGCTGACCAGATGCGCCGCCGAAACCTGCGCCAGCAGCCCGCGCTGCGAAATCCTGCCTGCCGTCATTTCGATTCCCGTCCCGATCCGGGCTGGCCGCCCGCGCCTTCATAGTCGCTGGGCAGGCCCTTTGAAAGCCCGCCGCCCCAGGACGGGAACCGTGGCCCCTTCTAGGCGATCTCGCCCGAGACGACGCGGATCGGCGCCTTGGGGTCGCGGCTGGACAGGAAGGCCGGACGGGGTTTTTTCGCCGCGAACGGCTGGCCCAGCCGATTCGACCAGGCGTTATAGACGAAAAACGCATTCGAGCGCGAAAACGGCGTGATGTTCCCGTTCGAGCCGTGCATCGTGTTGCACTCGAACAGGATCACCGTGCCCGCCTTGCCCGCCGCGTATTCGATGCCGAAACGGTCCGCCAGTTCGGTCAGCGCGTTGGGACTGGGCACGCCGATCTCCTGCTTCTTCAGTGAGGATTTGTGATTGTCCTCAGGCGTCTCGCCCGCGCAGGAAATGAAATGCCGGTGCGAGCCGGGCATCAGCATCAGCGGCCCGTTCAGCGCGTCGTTGTCCGTCAGCAGGACCGAGGCCGAGATGGCGCGCATCCGGGGCATCCCATCCTCGGCGTGCCATGTCTCGAAATCGGAATGCCAGTAGAACTCCTTGCCGGTAAAGCCGGGTTTGTAGTTCAACCGGCTTTGGTGCAGGTAAAGGTCGTCATCCAGCAGGAAACGGATCTTGCCCGCGATACGGTCGTCGCAGGCCAGCCGGTTGAACAGCGCGCTTTCGTCATCCAGCCGGAAGACGGTGCGCACCGCATCCGATCCCGGCTCGGTCACGACATTGTCGGCCTGCAACTGCGCCTGACCCGACCGCAACCGGCGCGATTCCTCTTGCAGGCGGGCGACCTCGGCAGGGGTGAAAAGGTCGCGCAGGATCAGGAAGCCGTTTCTTTCGTATTCGGCGACCTGCTCGGGCGCCAGCGGCGCATCGGGACCGGGTTCGCCCCAGACGACCGGGTCCTTGCGTTCAAGCCAGCGTTCTTCGGCCATCCGCGTGGGATAGTCGTCGGTTCGGGTTTCGGTGATGGTCATTCTCTCCTCCTTCGTGGAACTCAGGCGGTTTCGGTCGCGCAGGCGTAAGAGCCGTCCTCGCGATGGACCTCGGTGCCGGTCACGGGCGGGTTGAAGCAGCAGGCCAGAACCAGTTCCGAGCGCGCGCTGAGCCGGTGGCGGTCGTTGAGGTCCAGCGCATAGACCACGCCGGGGCGGATCTGGTGGGTGGTGCCGGTGGCCAGGTCCTCGATCGTGCCTTCCCCCGAGATGCAATAGACGCTTTCGAAATGGTGCTTGTAGTGAAAGACGTGGCTGGTCCCCGGCTGGATCCGGGTGATGTGGAAGGAAAAGCCCATCCCGTCGCCGGCCAGCACCAGCCGGGTGGAATCCCAGCCCTCGGCCTTGACCAGGCGTTCGGTCTTGCGGGCGTCTTCCAGGTCGCGAACGATCATGTTTCTCTCCTTGTCTTATTCTGCGGCGGTGCGGGCGGCATCGCCTGCCAGCACGGTCTCGAAGGCGCGGGCCATGATGTTCAGGCCGCGGTCCAGTTGTTCGGCGGGGATCGTCAGCGGGCACAGCACCTTGACGACCTCGTCATGGGAACCCGAGGTCTCGATGATCAGCCCCTGGTCGAAGCACTCGGCGCAGATCTGCCCGGCCAGATCGCCGTCGCCGGTGTCGATGCCGCGCATCATGCCACGGCCGCGCAGGCCCATGTCGCGGGCATCGGCGATCTCTTTCAGCCGTTTCTCAAGATGATCGGACTTGCTGTTGACTTCATTCGCGAAAACATCGTTCTTCCAGAATTTCTCCAGCGCCACGCGGGCGGTGACGAAGGCATGGTTGTTGCCCCGGAAGGTGCCGTTGTGTTCGGCGGGCGCCCAGATGTCGTATTCGGGCCGGATCAGGGTCAGCGCAAAGGGCAGGCCCATGCCCGACAGCGACTTGGCCTGCGTGATGATATCGGGCGACAACCCGAAGCCCTCGAAGGAAAAGAAGCTGCCGGTGCGCCCGCAACCCGCCTGGATGTCGTCGACGATGAACAGCGCGCCATGCTTGCGGGCGATGGCCTGGATCTTGCGCAGCCACTCGGGCGAGGCCGCGTTCAGGCCGCCCTCGCCCTGCACAGGCTCGACGATGATGGCGGCAGGCGCGTCGATCCCGCCCGAGGGATCGTCGAGCATCTGCTCCAGCATCTCGGCGGTATCGACGTCGGCGCCGAAATAGCCGTCATAGGGCGCGCGGTGGACGCCATTCAGTTCCACGCCCGCACCCCCGCGCTTGCCCGAATTGCCGGTCGCGGCCAGCGCGCCAAGGCTCATCCCGTGAAAGCCGTTGGTGAAGGCGATGACGTTGCTGCGCCCCGTGACCTTGCGCGCCAGCTTCAGCGCGGCCTCGACGGCGTTGGTCCCCGTCGGGCCGGTGAACATCAGCTTGTGGTCCATGCCGCGCGGGCGCAGGATGATGTCCTCATAGGCGGTCAGGAAGTCCTGCTTGGCGCGGGTGAACATGTCCAGCCCGTGCGCGATCCCGTCCGAGGTGATGTAATCGACCAGCGCCGCCTGCATGTCAGGGTCGTTGTGGCCATAGTTCAGCGAAGAACAGCCCGCCAGGAAGTCGATGTATTCGCGCCCGTCGCGCCCGTGGATGGTGGCATTGCGGGCCTTGTCGAAAAGCGCGGGAAAACTGCGCGAATAGGACCGCACCTGGCTTTCGATGCGGTCGAAGGTCTTGATGGTATTGCTCATGTCAGCCTCGTCTTTGGGACGGCGATCCGGGCCGCGCGGCCCGGCAGCGTTCAAGCCCTCAGCCCGCCTCGCGGCGGATGGGACCGATCGTGACCAGGAACTCGGTATCGTGCCGGCCGTCGAAATGGTCGTCGCGCGTGAAATGCGGCTTGCGCGACATTGCGGCGTCCTGCGCCGCGGCGATCGAACGGAACAGCCCCCACGAAGGCACGTTGTCATCGGTGATCGTGGACTGGATGCGCGTGACGCCCTTGCAGACGTCGCGTGCCAGAACCTCGGCGATCAGGCGCTTGCCCAACCCCCTGCCCCGCGCGCCGGCAGCCGTGCAGACCTGCCAGACGAAATAGGTATCAGGGTCCGAGGGCGGGATATAGCCCGAAAGCCAGCCCATGATCTCGCCATCCCTTTCGGCGATGGCGCAGGTGCCCGCGAAGTGGCTGCATTGCAGCAGGTTGCAATAGACCGAGTTGCCGTCAAGCGAAGCGGTATCGGCAACCAGTTGCCAGACCCTTGGTCCGTCCCGGTCGCGTGGCGCGCGGATCACGATCCCCGCATCCCCTTCCGTTGCCTGCCGGTCTTCAGCGGCTACTGCAAGTTGCATCAAGCTCCTCCGCAATTCGTTCGGGAACTTACTTAGCTTGTATGAAGCATATGTCAACAGGGCGGAAACCCGGATTTGACGGGTTGACATAGATTATATGTTTAAAACCAATGATTAACATCGGAAATTTGTCACTCCTTACCTGTTTCGTGTGCAAACTTCTGCGGCTGATTTTGGAATTTGATTAGATTATGCTAATGATTCCTGCTGCCATGCGGCGTCCTTGGCGGATTGCGCCCTTGACCCCTTCGCCCCGCTGCGGGACACAGGGCGGCATGGACGATCCCGCGCAGAACATCCCGGCAATGGAAAGCGAACTGACCCGGCTGCTGGTCCGCCGCCGCTCGGTCCGGGCCTATCTGGACAGCCCGGTGCCGCTGGCCGATCTTCAGCGGATGTGCAGGCTTGCAAGGCTTGCGCCCAGCGGGGCGAACCTGCAACCGGGCAGCTTTCACGTCCTGACCGGCGATCCGCTGCGGGCGCTGACCCGTGCGCTGCAAGGCGCCATCGACGCGGGACAGCCGCAAAGCCGCGAATATTCCTATTTCCCCGACCCGATGCCGCCCCATCTGAAGGCCCGCCAGCGCGCGGCGGGATTCGCGCTTTACGGCGCGCTTGGCATCGACAGGCGCGACATTGCGGGCAGGCGGGCGCAGTTCCGGCGCAACTACGGGTTCTTCGGCGCGCCGGTCGGGATGGTCGTCACCATCCGGCGCGACATGGGCAAGGGCTGCTTCATGGACCTGGGGATGAGCCTGATGGCCCTGCTGCTGGCGGTCGAGGACATGGGCTATGGCGCCACCGGCATCGGCGCGCTGGCCAATTACGGGCCGGTCGTCCACCGTCACCTTGCCCTGCCCGGTGACGAGTTGGTCGTCTGCGGCGTAGCCATCGGGCGCCCCGACCCGCAAGCGCCCGAAAACGGCCTGCGCACCGCGCGCGAGGACCTGCCCGCCTTCGCCAGCTTTCGCGGCTTTCCGGGTTAGCCGCGCATCAGCAGCGCGGTGCCGATCCCGCCCGCCGCCGCGATGGCGGCAAGCCCGGTGCCGCCGCCACGCCGCAATGCGTGAAACAGCCGCACCGCCAGCACCGTGCCCGAGGCCCCGATAGGATGGCCCCGCGCCAGCGCACCGCCCTGCGGGTTGACGATGGCGCGCGGCAGGCGGGATTCGCGCTGGCAGGCGATGGCCTGGGCGGCGAAAGCCTCCATGATCTCGGCCTGCGCCAGCCGCGCGACGGGGGTTGCGGTCGCCTGCAACAGTTCGCGGATCGCGGCGACCGGGGCAAGGCCGGGCAGGCAGGGATCGGCGCCGAGGCTCTGGCCCGCGACGATCTCGACACCCTCGCCCGATCCACCCCCCGCCAGCCGCGCCGCCACCCGGTCCGAGACGACGAGGCAGAACGCCGCCGCATCCGCCGCGACCGCCGTGGTGGCCGCGGTCACGCTGCCCGCCAGCACCTGCGCGCGGGCGCATAGCGCGGGCGACAGGCGGCGGGCAAAGGGATCGACGCCTTGCCCGGCAATCGCGACGATCTCGGGCAAGGGGCCTTGCGCGCGGCGCGCAATCGCGGCGGCATGGCTGGCGATGGCCCAGCCTTCCTGGTCCGCGCGCGTGATCGAAAGGGCGCGCGCCAGATCCTCCGCCGCCTGCGCCATGCCGGGATCGCGGTCGGGCCAGGGGGTGAAAGGCGGCTGGTCATAGGGCTGGGGCGCGCGGCCATCGGCGAAGGTGCGCAGCCGCAGGGGGCGGCGGGAATAACTTTCGACCCCGCCCGCCAGCACGATTTCATGCTGGCCCGCGCGGATGAGGGCCTGCGCCAGCAACAGGGCGTCCAGCCCTCCGCCGCATTGTCGGTCGATGCTGAGGCCCGCGACACGCTGCGAAAGGCCCGCATCCAGCGCCACCAGCCGCGCCGGGTTGCCGCCCGCGCCAAGCGCATTGGACAGCACCAACTCGCCCACGGCATCCGCGCGGGTCCCTGCATCGCGCAGAACGGCCCGGATCACCGGGCGCGCCAGTTCCTGCACGGACAGCGCCCGAAACGCCCCGTTGCGCGGCACGACCGCGCTGCGCCTTGCGGCGATGACAACGGCCCGCGTCACGCCAGCGCCGCCAGCGCGCACAGATCGGGCTTGCCGGCGGGCAGCATGGGCAGGGCGGGCAGGAAGATCACCCGGCGCGGCGCGGCATGATCGCCAAGCCGGGCGCGGCAGTCGTCGCGGATGCGGCGGGCAAGGCCGTCGTCCGGCGCCCCTTCGACAAAGGCCAGGACGGCATGGCCGCGCATGGCATCGGGCACGGCAACGGCGGCGGCAAGGCGGGCGGGGGCGCAAGCGGCGATGCGGGTCTCGACATCTTCCAGAAAGACGTTGCGATCCGCCACGGTGACCATGCGGCTGCCGCGCCCGCGCAGGAACAGGTTGCCGCCCGCATCCAGCATGCCGATGTCACCCACGCTGATATAGTCGCCCCGCCGTTGGATATCGGGCAGCCCGGCTTCCTCGTAGCCCTGGAAAAGATAGGGGCTGGCGACCCAGATTTCGCCTTCGGGGGACAGTTCCAGCCGCACGCCGGGATATGGCTTGCCCACCGATCCGGGCGGGGTCGCACCATCGGAGAGCGTGACGAAACTGGTCTCCGAAGCGCCGTAGAACTCGGCGATCCGGGCGTTCGGGCATAGCGCCTGCATGGCGGCGCGGCTGGTTTCGTCCAGCTTGCCGCCGCCGCAGATGACATGACGCAACGCGGGCAGGTGCGTGTCACCCGCAAGCCCCAGCATCCGGCGCAACTGCGCGGGCGTGGCGTAAAGGATGCTCGCGCGCCCCTCGTGCAGCGCGCGAAGCTGGCTGCGCGGCCCGTCGCCCGCCAGCACCATCAGCCCGGCCCCCAGGTGCAGCGCCTCGGTCGCGGCGTAAAGCGACAGCGAATGGCCCAACTGCCCAAGCACGGCGTAGCAGTCCCCCGGCCCCACGCCCAGCAGGTCGCGGTTGACCTCGAAACTGGCGATCCATGACGCCTGGCTGCGCCGGATCGTCTTTGCTCCGCCGGACGAACCGGAACTTTGGCACAGCACCAGCGCCCGGCCCGCTACGCCGCGCGTTATGGTGGCGGGGTCGGCATGGCTGGCGCGAATGGCGCAGCGCTCGCGCAGGCAGTCCAGCAGGTTGCGCAGCGCGGCGCGGTTCTGGCCTTGCGTCCCGGCGGATCGCAGGCGGGTTTCAGCGGGGCAGGAAAACCACTGCGCGCTCAATAGCGGGGCCGGGTCGCGTCGACCGCCTGCCGCCGCCAGGCGATGGATTGCGGGCGCACCCGCGCCAGCGCCGAGACCAGCATCCCCGTCACCCCGGCCTTGAGCAGATCGCCCGGCAGGAAGGCCCCGGCCAGTTTCAGCGCGGTGGGAAAGCTCTCGCCCAGCACCACCGCCATGCCGATGGCCCCCAGCGGATACAGCACGACGATCCCGCCCAGCGCCGCGCCCAAGGCCGCGCCAAGCCCGATCCAGGGCAGGCGCACATGTTCGACGAACAGCCCCGTCGCCAGCGCCGCCACCGGAAAGCCCAGCGCAAAACCTGCGGTGGGCGAGGCAAAGACGCCCAACCCCCCGCGCCCGCCCGCAAGCAGCGGCAGCCCCAGCGCGACCAGCGCCACGAAAAGCAGCGTCGCGGCAAAGCCCCGCCGCGCGCCCAGCACCGCGCCCGCCAGCATGACGCCAAGCGTCTGCGCGGTGACCGGAACGCCGAAGGCCAGCGTGATCTTGGGCACCAGTCCAAGCGCGGCGATCAGCGCCGCGAAAAGGGCGATATGGGCGATGTTGCGTTCCATGAGATCCTCCGGCCAGGGGTTTCGCCGCGAAACCTACGGTCAGCGCGGCGGCGGCGCAAGGTGGGGCCTTGCGCGGTTGTGCAATGCGCCGGATCGGTTAGGAAGGGGCAGAACCCACGATAAGGCATGACGATGGAGCATTCCTTCCTGCAACTGGCGCTGATCGGCGCGGCCTTCGTGATCGCGGGGCTGGTCAAGGGCGTCACCGGCATGGGCCTGCCCACGGTGGCGATGGGGGTGCTGGGGGCGCTGATCTCGCCCCTTGCGGCGGCGAGCCTGCTGCTGGTCCCGTCCTTCGTCACGAACCTGTGGCAGTTGCTTGCCGCGCCGTCCTTCGCCGCGCTGCTGCGGCGGCTGTGGCCGATGATGGCGGGGGTGCTGGCGGGAACGGTGGCGGGTGCGGCAGTGCTGGCGGGCGGGGAAACCGGCATGGCGCGCAAGGCGCTGGGGGCGGTGCTGCTGGTCTATGCGCTTTACACCCTGCTGGCGCGGCCCTTCCGCGTTTCCGCGCGTGCCGAACCGTGGCTGTCGCCCGCGGTGGGCCTGATCACCGGGACGATCACCGGCGCAACCGGGGTCTTCGTCATCCCCGCCGTGCCCTACCTGCAATCGCTGGGCTTGCAGAAAGAGGACCTGGTGCAGGCGCTGGGCCTGTCCTTCACCACCTCGACCGTGGCTCTGGCCTTGGGGCTGGGGGTGCATGGCGGCTGGCAGGGGGGCCACCTGGCGCTGTCGGTGCTGGCGATCCTGCCCGCAATGGCGGGGATGTGGCTGGGCCAGCGCCTGCGCCACCGCATCAGCCCGGCGGTGTTTCGCCGCTGCTTCCTGCTGGTGCTGGCCGCGCTGGGGACCGAGATGCTGCTGCGCTGACCGCCCCCTGCCCGGCTTTCCTGACGCCTGCCTTCGTCGGATCATGGGCCAGCAGCCGCAGGGCGTTCAGCGTGACCAGCACGGTCGCCCCGGTATCGGCCATGATCGCGATCCACAGGCCCGTGATCCCCAGGATCGAGGTCACCAGGAACACCGCCTTCAGCCCAAGCGCCAGCGCGATGTTCTGGCGGACATTGGCCATCGTCGCGCGCGCAAGCCGGATCAGCGCGGCCACGTCGGTCGCGCGATTGCGCAGGATGGCGGCATCGGCGGTCTCAAGCGCGACATCGGTGCCCGACCCCATCGCGACGCCGACCCCGGCCTGCTTCAGCGCGGGTGCGTCATTGATGCCGTCGCCGACCATCATCACCGGGCCTTGCCGCGAAAGCCCTGCGATGGCGTCCAGCTTGTCCTGGGGCATCATGCCCGCGCGGAAATCCATGCCCAGCCCCCCGGCGATGGCCGCGGCGGTGCGGGGATTGTCGCCGGTCAGCATGATCGCGCCGACGCCCAGGTCGCGCAACTCTGCGATGGCCTGCGCCGCATCGGGCCGCGCTTCGTCGCGCATGGCGATCAGGCCCAGCGGGCGGTTGTGCCGAAAGACGGCAACGACGGTCTTGCCCTGCGCTTCCAGCGCGGCGATCCGGTTCTGCTGCCCCGGCTCGACCCCGCCCATCCCGGCGGCATGGCCGGGCGAGGCGACCCAGGCGGTCGTCCCCCCGACCTCAGCCTGCGCGCCCTTGCCGGGGATCGCCTGCGCGCCGCTTGCAGGCAGGGGCGCGATGCCTTCGTCCGCCATCCTGCGCAGGATCGCCTGCGCCAGCGGATGGGCCGAGCCTGCCTCGACCGCGCCGGCGGTGGCCAGCAGTTCGGCCTCGCTTGCGCCCGAGGCGGGCAGCAGGTCGGTGACGGCGGGCCTGCCAAGCGTCAGCGTCCCCGTCTTGTCGAAGGCAACCCGCGTGACCTGCGCCGCCGCCTCGATCACCGCGCCGCCCTTCAGCAACATCCCCCGCCGCGCGCCCGAGGACAGGGCCGAGGCGATGGACGCCGGGACCGAGATCACCAGCGCACAAGGGCAGCCGATCAGCAAAAGCGCCAGCGCGCGATAGGTCCACACCCCCCATTCGCCACCCGCGGCCAGCGGCGGCACCAGCGCGACCAGCAGGGCCAGCCCGACGATGGCAGGCATATACCAGCGCGAAAAGCGGTCGATGAAGCGTTCGGTGGGCGCGCGGGCTTCCTCGGCATCCTCGACCAGACGGATGATGCGGGCGATGGTGTTGTCGGCGGGGTGCTGGCCGACGCGGATGCGCAGCGCGGCCTGGGTGTTGATCGAGCCTGCAAAGACCCCCTCGCCCGGCCCGCGCGTCAGCGGCACGCTTTCGCCCGTCACCGGGCTTTCATCGACGCCCGAGACGCCCTCGACCACCTCGCCATCTGCCGGGATACGCTCGCCGGGGCGCACCAGCACGACCTGGCCGATGCGCAGATCGGCGGCGGGAACCTCACGCAAGGCGCCGCCCTCTTCCAGCAGCGCGCTGCGCGGAACCAGATCGGCCAGCGCACGGATGCCGCCGCGCGCCTTGCTGGCGGCGACGCCCTCCAGCAGTTCGCCCAGCGCGAACAGGAAGACGACCAGCGCCGCCTCTTGTGCCGCGCCGATGAACAGCGCGCCGGTGGCGGCGATGGTCATCAGGCTTTCGATGGTGAAGGGCTGGCCCATGCGCAGCGCCTGAAGGGCACGGCGGGCGACAGGGGCAAGGCCGATCAGGCAGGCGGCGAAAAAGGCCCAGTATCCGGCATTGCCCGGCACCGCCGCGCCGATCAGCGCAGCCGCCGCCAACAGCGCGCCGGACAGGATGACCAGTCGGCCCTTCGCCATGCGATACCAGCCCATGTCGCGGTCCGAGGGGTCATCGTGGCCGACCCCCGGCACCTTGCGGGGCGCGATGCCATAGCCCAGCTTGCGCACGGCATCCTCGACCGCGGCGGCGCCCGCACCGTCCAGCGCCATGTCCAGCGAAAGCCGCTGGGTCATCAGCGCGATATTCACGCCGCCGACGCCCGGCAGGCCCTGGACCGCCTTCGTCACCTTTGCGGTGCAGGCCGCGCAATCCATGCCCGTCACCGTCCATTCCCATCTTGTGCGCTGCTGCGTCATCCGTCGGTTCCCCTGCGCCCGGCCACCATCGGCGGCAAGGCTTGTCATCTTCGATTCGGGAACCTAATTGCTCTAGCAGCTATAGCTTCAAGGGGTATTTCGCGATGCTGACCATCGGCAAGCTTTCGCAGGCCACCGGCGTCAAGGTGCCGACCATCCGCTACTACGAACAGATCGGACTGCTGCCCTCGCCCGACCGCAGCCGGGGCAACCAGCGTCTTTACGACAAGGCGGCGCTGGACAGGCTCAGCTTCATCCGCCATTCCCGCGACCTCGGCTTTCCGCTGGACGCGATCCGCGAGTTGCTGGGCCTGGCCGACGACCCCGGCCGTTCCTGCACCGCCGCGGATGAGATCGCGCGACGCCAGCTTGAGCAGGTGAACGCCCGCATTGCCCGCCTGATGGCCCTGCGGGACGAATTGGGGCGGATGGTCCGGCAATGCTCGAACGGCACGGTGGCCGATTGCCGCGTGCTGGAGGTCCTGGGCAATCACGCATTCTGCGCCCATGACCATGCAGGCAGGGCATGACAGCGGGATATTTGCAGATATCGGGCTGACGCCAAAGGAAAATCCCGCTTGCCGTCCGCCGCGCACAAGGCCATTAGAAAAGGCATCGCAATCGCCCCGGACGGAGCAGACGGATGACATATTTCCCCAGATGGCCCCTGACCCGCAACGCCGTCGTCCTGCCGGATGAGCGGCTGCCGTGGGGCGCGACGATCCCGATGGGCATCCAGCATCTGGTGGCCATGTCCGGCTCGACCATCCTCGCGCCCCTGCTGATGGGGTTCGATCCCAACCTGGCGATCCTGTTTTCGGGCATCGGGACGCTGATCTTCTTCGTCTGCACCGGCGGCAGGCTGCCCAGCTACCTGGGATCGTCCTTCGCCTTCATCGCCGTGGTGATCGCGGTGACCGGCTATGCGGGCAGCGGACCGAACATGAACATCGGCCTCGCGCTTGGGGGAATCATCGCGGCGGGGGCGCTTTACGCGCTGATCGGACTGGCCGTCATGGCCACCGGCACCCGCTGGATCGAGCGCCTGATGCCCCCCGCCGTCACCGGCGCCATCGGCGCGGCCATCGGCCTGAACCTCGCGCCCGTGGGGGTGCAGGGCATACAGGGCAGCGGGCCGCATACGCTGGTCGCATTGGGAACGCTGCTGGCGGTGGCGCTGTTCTCGGCCTATGGCACGGTGGCGATGCGGCGGGTCTCGATCCTGATGGGCATCGCGGTGGGCTATACGGCCGTGCTTGTCCTGGGCAACGGGATGGGCCTTTTGCCCGCGATCGACTTCGGCCCGCTGGCGGCGGCGCCCTGGCTGGGCCTGCCCGCCTTCCAGAAACCCGTGTTCGAAACCTCGGCCATGTTGCTGATCGCCCCGGTCGCGCTGATCCTGGTTGCGGAAAACCTTGGCCATATCAAAGCCATCGGCGGCATGACGGGTCAGAACATGGACCCCTATATCGGGCGCGGCTTCGTCGGCGACGGGATCGCCACGATGGTCTCGGGCGCGGGCGGCGGCACGGGTGTCACCACCTATGTCGAGAACATGGGCGTCATGGCCGTCACCCGCGTCTTTTCGACGCTGGTCTTCGTGGTCGCCGCGCTGGTGGCCATCGGGCTGGGGTTCTCGCCCAAGTTCGGCGCGCTGCTGCGCACCATCCCCGACCCGGTTCTGGCGGGGCTGGCGGTCGCGGTCTTCGGGCTGATCGCGGCGGCGATGATCCGGTTGTGGGTCGACAACCGGGTCGATTTCTCGGACCCGCGCAACCTGTTCACGGTGGGCGTGACGCTGATCTTCGGAGCGGGGGATTTCTCGTTCTCGATCAGCGGTTTCGCCATCGGCGGGATCGGCACGGCGACGCTGGCCGCGCTGATCCTGTATCAACTGCTGGGAATCGGGCGCAGGGGCTGACGGCCCCCGCCCCTAGCGGGCCTGTATCGATTCCAGGTATTGCGCCAGGTTGACCAGCCGCACCGGCGTCTGCGTCGGAATGCCGTCGCCGGCGTCATACATGACCGAGCGCCCTTCCAGCAGGTCGCCGAAGGCCGGCATCTCGCGGTCCGAACTGCCCATCGTATAGCCATAGATCTTGCCCATGACCTGCAAGCGGGGAAACTCGCCCCCGTTGCGCTGCGCGATGGTCGTCAGGTTCATCCGCTGCGCCAGTTGCGGAGTGGCGGCGTCGGGGTCTCCGGTCCCGTCCGCCCCGTGACAGGACGCGCAATAGGTAAGGTAATCTGCGCGCCCGCCGCCTTCCTTCGGTTCCTGCATGCAGGCGGCCAAAAGGAAAACTGGCGCGATCACGGCAGTAGCTGCGATGGTCTTGGCTGGGGTCATGAGGCTCTCATCCGGGTTGCGGTTTTGGCGCAGCATATCGCAAAGCCCGGACAAATACATGGGCTGATCCGGAATTTCCGCCCCCGCCCGCCGTCCCCCGGCGAAGGCGCGCGCAAGGCACGGGGCATACGGATGGAGCAGCGCAAGATTCACGCGCCTTCCCCCTTGTGCAGCGCGCCGAGGCAAGCTATCTAGCCCGACACGGGCGATTAGCTCAGCGGTAGAGCGCTTCGTTCACATCGAAGATGTCAGCGGTTCAAATCCGTTATCGCCCACCATGTTTCAAAGGCGCTAAGGCTGGTTCAACGACCGCCTGGCGCCTTTTTCATGCTGTTCCCGACGTTCTGCTACCGATTCCACGACATGACATGCGGCGGCGCGCGACCAGAGAGCCAAAGCCTTCATGCTTCGTCTTGATTTCAAAGAGATGATGGCGGAGACGAAGGGATTCGAACCCTCGAGGCGGTTTCCCGCCTGCACCCTTAGCAGGGGTGTGCCTTCGACCACTCGGCCACGTCTCCGCTGAGCGGTATATGAGGCAAAGGCCAGAGAAACAAGACCTTTTTCCAGAACAATACCCCTAACCAAAAACTTGTTGTTTTCCTTCATTTTCTCGGAACTAAACGGGAACTGCACATGATTCTCGTGCAAAATCCGTGCAGAATGTTCCTGTGACGTTCGATCACTAGATCCCGTCCTACTGATTGTGGCCTCAGGCACTCTTACAGAGATAAGCTGTTCGGTTGCCGGGGTCGGCGACCAAGTCCTAGGCTACAGCCCCGCCGACCATGGAGCTACCCGCTCGCCGATCCCCGCCCTCAGGGTGCTGGCGATTCGCTTCAGCTCATCTGATCGCAAGCCGGAATTTGTGATGTTGAGGGCCGCCCACCAGGCGCGATGTAGCATCTCCCCTTTGGGGTGCGAGGCGCAGGCAAGGCGCAGCGCCTCGGCTACCCCTTCAAAGCCCCGAACATCCTCATAAACCGTATCTTTCACAGCCTTATCGAGGCAGTCCAAGGCATCTGACAGGGCTTCATCGGCGGCAATCTGCTCCGACCATGCGCCGCCAAAACTGACGTTGGATAGCTGTCGCTTTCTGTCCATTTCGCCACCTTGCCCCATGAGAACATTTAGGGAACATATGACGCCGGCCAAAGATTCTGCAAGGTGCGATATGGGACCCTTCCGAACCCTCTACATCGACATGAACTCTTTCTTCGCGAGCGTTGAGCAGCAGCTTGATCCGTCGATCCGTGGTCGGCCAGTGGCAATCACCGCAATGGAAAATGAGAAGGGTTGCTGCGTTGCTGCCAGTTACGAGGCAAAAGCCTTCGGCGTCAAAACCGGAACCAGCGTCCCTGATGCACGGCGCCTGTGCCCCGGCATCGTGTTCCTGCCGTCCCGCCACCGGCTCTATGTCCGGTTCAATTTGCGGGTCGCCGCTGTGCTAGACAGGTATGCCGAGCTGGAGCGGATCCGTTCGGTGGACGAATTCCAGATTGTGCTATCTGGCGATGCAACCGATCTGGATGGCGCAGGTAAACTGGTCGCCGCACTGAAATCCGCCGTATCGGCCGAGGTGGGGGAATGCCTCAGGTTCAGCGCAGGGATCGGGCCAAATCATCTGCTGGCCAAGATTGCCGGAAAGCTGGAAAAGCCTAACGGCTTTCAGTGGCTGTGGCCCGGTAATATGCCTGATCGGATCGCCCATATGATGCTGGACGATTTGCCGGGGATCTCGACCGCAATGAAGGAGCGCCTGGAGCGGGCGGGGATCCGCGATGTCCCGTCACTCTGCCGGCTGGAGCCTCGCCACGCCCGCGCGATCTGGCGATCCGTCGAGGGCGAGAGATTCGTGCGATCGCTGCAAGGCGCGCCCATCCCCTTGGTCCAGACCACGCGCGGCGGTTTCGGCAACAGCAAGGTGCTGGCGCCGGAGTTTCGCGATCCTCTATCCGCCTACCTTGTCTCTCGATGGTTGGTCGAAAAGGCCGCGACCCGCCTGCGCCGCGAGGGCCGGGTCGCCGCGCGCTTCAGTTTGCATCTTTCCCCGATGGGGCGGCACACCTGGTCCGCATCCATGCGCTGCGCAGCAACCCAGGACACGCTTGAGTTCATGCGGATCAACCGGGCGCTTTGGCGCATGGCATGGCCTTCGATCAGGGGGCGCAAGCTGGCCGGGATCGGGGTGCATCTCAGCGACGTGGATTTTCTCACGGCGCGGACGGGCGACCTGCTGCTGCCAATCGCACCTGCGGAGAGGACACAGGGCGAGCGGATTTCAGCAGCCGCAGATTTCATCAACCAGCGCTTCGGCGCAGGCACAATCACCTTCGGGATCAACCAGCCGCATCCGGGTTTTTTTGAGAGGGGATGATCCATCATTCGAGGATCCGCAGCGTCCCGTCTGGCAAGGGCCGCTGCAACATTTTCGCGACATCCCACGGCGCCGACATCCATGTTTGCCATTCGTCTGCCCGCAGGATCACTGGCATCGCCTTGGGGTGGACAGCGCCGACCTCCGCGTTCGGTGGGCAGGTCAGGAAGCCGAACAGATCATCCGTAGTCTCGCCGTCCCTCACCTTGCGAATACTGGTCCATCCGCGAACCTCGATCCCGGCGAACATCATTGGCTCACCGCGGGCTGGCTCGAACCAGACCGGTTTACGGTCCTTACCAGGCTCACTGAACGCTTCGATAGGCACGAGGCAGCGATGGGCCGGAGCTATCCACCTCCGCCAATGCGGACTGGATGTGTTTCGGATGTTGGTCACGCCGCTGTCGCGCCCAGAAGCTGGCAGGTATTGCGGTGGCGTGGGCATGCCCCAACGTGCCTGGACAATTTCTGGGCCATCATCACCACTGCGGATGATCGGCGCGAGCCGGTCGGGATAGGCTTCGGCCGGCCAAGGGTGATTGCCGGTTCGGTCTGCCGATGGAAACAAGCTGACGATCTCTGCTGCGGTTGAGCGGGGTCGATAAAGGTTGCACAAACTTAACGGCCTCCAAGCTGTAAGAACTCAGGCGGAATAGATCTGATCTCGGCTGGAATTGCAGAAAAAGGCCCCGAATGACCGAAGCAGGCGGGGCGAGAGCGCCTTCAGGAAAGTATAAGCCTAACGTCAGACGGGCGAAGGGGTTCCCTAATCCCTCGCCCCGCCCACGACGACCATGATCCCGACCACGACAAACGCGGCATAGGCTACCTTCGCAACCTCCCACATCATCGCGTCACCGCCCTGCCCGACAGGACCTCGACCTTGTCGCCACACATCAGCAGCGCGAGGCGATCCTGGCGCCACAGGCTTTCCACCTGCACATCGCTGATCGAGCCGGACGTGATCAGCGCCGGACGGTCGCAGGGGTCCGCCAGCCAGTCGAAATACGTGGTCGGCCCTTACCGGCCATTCACCATCGCGCGGATTCTGTCTGGCGGCATACCCAGAAGCAGTCATTCGACAGCGCGTGCGGCAATTCCAAGCCTCTTTCGCCGGCAACGCGGACGAAGCCGCCGCTCGGACCGCCCCTAGACCTTTTCAAGCAGGCCTCGGAAACTTGGGATCGATTGCTTGCTTCACGTTAGATAATAAAAGGAGTGGCGGCGCTCGAGACGGAAATCTCTGGCCAGCTTCTCTTCTGGGGCATACGAATGATCCTCTACAAAACGATCGCCTTGCAGTATGGGCGCTATCTCACAACCGGACAGCCCGGCGACGAACATGATCCCGTTGGGCACAAGGTTCCGACAGAGGAAACCCGCACGCAGCGGCAGGGCATACTCCACGATCTCACCGCGGCACGGATTTACCTGCTCGACCATCGAGCTGCAAACTATCTCGACAGCCTGCGAATGGATGTCCAGGGCAGGCCGTGGGAGGATCCGCAGGAAACCCACATTCGTGACTATGTCCTCGAAGTTGATTTCCCCCAAGGTCTTGTCTGGGTCGAATACGACAGCCGAAACCTATGGGAGAACCGCATTGCGCGCGGTCTCACCACCATGAGCAAAGAGGAGCTGAGTATCTGGCATCAGCGGGGATTCTTGTTCGACAATCGGTCTCCTGACACGATGACCGTGCGACTGTTCTCTGCCATGACCGATCATAGCTTCCTGGACTCACCCCTCACGCTGGTCCTGAATAAGTCGCAAGGCGGTCGCCCGGACTTTGACGATGCGAGCTGGCAACCTCAGATGAACGTCATCTCGGCGCATTTGCAGCTCGGCACCGGCAACCAAGTGGACGAAGTGAGGGACTTCCTAGAGGAGCATAAAGGCCATCTCGGCTACGAGATGGTAATCGGTTTCATGCTATTTGCGGCGCTCGCAGCGCGCGAGGACGATCTTTTGACACAAGAGATGCCGAGCCTCTCGGCTTCGCAGACGAAGACGGCACGTAAATTCGGCAAAAGCTGGATGACTGAGACGCTCCGGTCGCATGTCACGATTCGGATCGGTCCTGCTGGTGAACGGCACCTCACCGAGCGCGAGGCGCGGCATCAGTTTGAAGAGGCGCAGGCTTCCGGCCGCGCGACACCGACGAAACACTGGGTTAGCGAGCACGAAAGGCGCTATGCGAATGGCAAGGTGGTACGGGTCCGCGCGCACAAGCGGGGCCGACTTCCAGATCAGGAGTTGCAGGTGCGGGTGGTGGGACCACGATTAGAGAGCTGAACTGCCCTGCAACTCCACCTGAAGCGGTTGAAATCAGCGGCGATGCGTGTGTTGTTGAGAGCGGCCCTGAGCTGCCGTTCAGGCCAAGTTCTGCTGATGACCGTTCACAGCCCTTCCGCGACATTCGTGACCAGCGCAACACCGCGATCAAGGCCGACACGAAGGGGAACAGGTGGACCTGCGGAACGGAGGGCACTGCAGAGAAGCATCCATGGTTGCGTAACCCTACAAGCAGGCGGGAGAAGCCTCGCAGTTCCAGCAACATGAGAGTCGGAGCGTGTCCAGTACGCCATAAGTACGACTTTGCATTGACAGTGCGCTTAAGGGCCAGCAACTTGTACGAATCTCGGGCGTTCTTTACCCGTCTAGCTTACAGAACGAGGACGACAAATTTGCGAATTACGAACGTTTCCGCGAAAAACTTCCGCACACTTCAAGACTTTTCCATTAACTTTAATCACAACTACTGCGCGATTTCTGGACGCAATAACTGTGGGAAGTCCTCAATACTAAGAATTGTTCAGCATTTTTTGGTGAAAAATAGTGACGACCCGTTCTTCATGTTCGATGAAAGTAAAATCGACTTCGCGAGTGACAAGACGAAATGGATCTTGAATAACGATGACGGAATAGAAGTCTCCATCTCAATCGATGTTCTTGAGTACGAGGATTCCGAAGTATTTTTCGTAATTAAATCTTACCTCGGAGACAAGGCAGCTGGCCGCACATACACATTAAAATTCACTCATCAATTTATAGATGAAACCACCACAAACCTAGCATGTCAGATAAACGGCAGTCAGGTTGAGGACCGCATTGGCAGCGAGATCCTGAAGAAGATACGAAGCACCAACTCTATTATCTTTCATAACTCTGTGATGCCTGGAAGGTCTTTCTATTTTGGTGGACAGAGGATGCTCGAGGTTGTCGAGGCTCACTTTTCAGCTGAAGATAGAAGCAAAATCTCTCGTGCTCAAACAACGTTGCAGAAGAGGATAAAATCCGCAACGAAGCAGCACAAAAGTGAAATTGATAAGCTACTCGGCAAATTAAAAGATAAATATCAGGTCGAACTTGCGACGGTCGATAGAGGGAAGCCTTCGTCTTACAGCCTAGAGGTGAAGTTGCTTGATAAAAGTGTTGATGTTCCGTTGAAGGACTGGGGCGCTGGAACACAAAATAGGACTCGGCTTCTCATGACACTGCTGGAAGCGATCAGAAAGAAAAGCCACACGGATGATCAAGAAAGGCTGACGCCTGTTCTCCTCGTAGAGGAGCCCGAAAGCTTTTTGCACCCGTCAGCTCAAAGCGATTTTGGGCAAGTGCTAGCAGGGTTGGCCGATGAGCATGAGATTCAGATTATCGCCACTACGCACAGCCCGTACCTTCTGAATATGAAAGAGCCATTGGCAAACACATTGCTCGACAGAAAGACTTTCCGAGGGGCGCTAAAGGAGACTGTGCGCATTTCTACTGATGGTGAAAGATGGATGCTTCCATTCTCGAAGATCTTGGGCGTTGTTCCGGAAGAGTTCCAAGAGTGGTCTCAGATATTCAGCGCTGGAACCGGCAAAGTAGTATTGGTGGAGGGAGACATAGACGTCGAGTACTTTGCGCACTTCAGAGATAAACATGCAGACATCTACAAAATTGGAGAAGATGTCGAGATCCTTCCCTACAATGGAAAAGATGCCCTAAAAAACACGCAAATCCTCAAGTTTATGATAGGTCGAATGGAAAGGGCGTTTATCACGTTTGACTTGGATGCCAAGGGTGAGGTTCAGAAAAAACTTGAGGCTTTGGAGCTGGTCGAAGGGAGGGACTTTTGCGCGATCGGAGAAGATTCCCCGGGTGGTAGATGCATAGAGGGATTGCTCCCTAAAACTATCAAGTCAGAGGTCTATGCTGATAACGCTGATCTTGTTCAGGCCATGGGGTCTGCCGATTCTAAAGAGAAGAATACTGCGCGGAACGCTTTAAAAACCAAACTACTTGAGGCCACGAAAAACTCTGGATTGCCCAGCAAGGATTTTCCTCAGTTCAAAAAATTATTCGACCAGATACATAAGGGGCTCTTTAGTGCGGATCCCTGATCCACATCTATTTCAGGAGGTCCACTTCGTGCGCATCACGGTCATTCGTCTAGGACACAGCGAATGACCGCTCCCCGCCCTTTTCGCCGATCTGACGAAAGGCATCACGCAGGTGCCATACCAGCGCTCGCTATAAGCGCTTCGCTCCCCGCTGCATCGCGAGGCACCCTGCCACCGTCAACGCCGATCACGACCATCACCCCGAGGGCGACAAGGGCGGCATCGGCCGCCCCTGCTATAAGCCAGGTCAGGTCACGCCGCCGATGCGCTTGACGATGCGCGACCAGATCGCGGTGACCCCGAACGTGGCCCCTCCACTGAGCAGGAGCGCCAGCCCGCCAGCGGTCCAGTCGGCAGCGGCAGAGATGGACAGGCAGATGTTATCCGGGCCGGTGAGTTGGGCGACCCCGGCGGCCACCAGCGCCCCGGACAGGGCGTAGAGGACGTATCGGGTTCCCAGGGCGATTACACCTTTGAGCATGGGTTATCCTTTCACATGGTGAGGTAAACGAGGATGGCCACGGCCACCGCGGCGATGATCATCACGGGCGTCATGTCAGGGTCGTGGTTGGGGGCGGGCTTCGGACTGCCTGCCGGATCGATCGACATGGAGATGGCCGTGTCCCGCACGGAGTTGACGCGGGACGACCAGCCCTTGCCGAAGCGCGACCACGTGGACAGGCCGCGCAGGAAGCCCATGCGCAGATCACAGGCCCGGTCGATCACCGCTTCGGGATGCGCCTGCCGGGCCGCCGCCAGAGTCTGCGGGCCGACCTTGCCGTCAGCCGTCACGCCGAGGGCCTGTTGCAGCCACCGCGCGCCGCGCGACACACCGCTGTTCACCGCCCCATCGAAGGCCACCAGATCGAGGCCGGGCGGCAGGTCGTCGCCCCGCACCGGGTCCCAGAAGTCGCGGCGATAGATCTGCGCAGCACGGGCGCGGGTCATGTTGCGGATATCCTCTTTCGGATAGGACCGCTTGCTGATGCCCATGTTCGTCTCGCCGCCGGGGTCTACCGGGTCGTTGACGTAACCCCCTTCCGAGGCCAGCACATGCGCAAGGCAGCGCTCGAAGTTGTCTTTCATGGCATTTCCTCACGAAAAAGCCCGCACGAGGCGGTGCCCGCGCGGGTGGAAATCGGTGTTTCGCCCAACTATTGCTGGCCGAAAGGGTGCTGATCGCCGATATGGGAATCACCATATCGGGCGATATCGGAATTCCGATATCGGGCGCAGCTGGCGATGTTGTAAGCGGTCGTTACAAGTTCAGCGCGGCGGGTGCGTTCGGTCGTTCCAATGCACCTGATGGCCGCGCCCGAGCAGGATCTTGATGTCGCGGTTCTGCTCGGCCATCATGTTTTTCAGATCGGCCAGCGTCTCGCGTGTGTCAGCCCGCTCGCGCTCGATCAGGCGCTCAAGGCGCGCAACTTCGTCAGCGTTCTTCGTCACCCTGCCCTCCAGTCTGATGAGCCATGCAATGCCGATCACCGCAGAGACGATGATCTGCCAGTATTCGCGGATTTCAGTCATCGCGCCCCCTTGCGCATGAGAAAACCCCGCGCGACGACGGGGCTGTAGAAAAGGACAGGTCGGTTCGGAAGGGCTGCACAAAAGGACAGGCCGAATAGGCAAAACTGCCTATATATCAACAAACCTGCACAAGGATAGGTTGTGAATGTGGTTATCGAGTATCGCTGTTTGCCAAGGCGCCCCGCCATGCCCGGCGGGGCGTTTGTTCTTTGGGTCAACCGATCCCGAACCGCCTGCTCAGCACGAGATATTGCGCCTCGATCTCATCCGGCGAGAGCGCGCGGGCATGGGCTTTGAGGTAGGTGATCTTGCCGATAAGGGACCCCTGCCACGACCCGGCACCTGCGCCGACCAGCGATCCGCGATAGTCGCCCGTGCCGGTCACGAACTCCTGGAGGGGGCTGGCGCTGTATTTCGCAAGGCCGCTGCCGCCCCGGAAGGCACAGATCAGGATGAACCAGTCCAGGTCCGTGCCGAGCGGGATCAGCAGTCCGGGGGCCGAGGCCGGATCGACTGTCTGGTCGTATGCCCGCAGCCGGGTTTCGTTTGTCGCTGCGACCGGCTGGATGTATTGATAGCCGGGATCATCGACATTGAGCGGCCCAAAGGACGTGAGCCAGCGCGCGCTTGCCGCCATGTTGGCCGGCAAGGCGTCGTATTTGCCAACCAGCACATAGGTCGTGACCGAGTGTCGGCTGGCCGGATTTGCAGCGGAGGCGTTTGCGATGGCGGTCGCGCCGTCGAAGACAATGGCGGGCGCACCACCGGGTCCGCCATTGGCCGACCAGGTCGGCGGCGATGCCTCGGAGCGGGTGTTGTCAAACAGGCGATCCCGCGCGCCCATGTTGCCCGTCGCCTGGATCACGGGCAACGCGGCGCCGTTGGCCGCCGAGATGCGCGCGGCATCGATCTCGTAGAGGATGTCCGATTCCAGGTCGGGAATGCGGGGATGGTTGGGCAGCGGGTTGGTGATCTCGCCGCCGTAGAGGATACGGGCCAGTGCCATAGTTAAGCTCCTTGCTGATACCAGCCGAGGGCAATGAGCCGGGGCTGGACGAGGTGATTGACGATTGCGGTATTGGCCGCGTCGTTGAGGTGGACCGCATCACGCGCCAGCGAAGGCGGCAGGTTGCCGATCTGCTGCGCATCCAGATCGGCCTGCGTCGGAGTGATGCCCGTATCCGTCCATACGTCATCCCCCAGAAGATAGGACTGCACGTCGATGACGATCCCGCCATAGGCTGCGGCCAGCATGTCGTTGTAATCCGCGATGCGCTGCCGCTCAGGGGCAGCCGGCGCCACGTCGCGATTGACGTAGTGGTTGAGCAGCAGGGAGCGCCTGTTGAGCGTCGGGATCCAGTCCACGGCCTCGCGGGTCAGAGCCATGACCCGCGCCGGATCGTTGAGGCCCGCGCCGTCGCCCGACACCAGATCGTTCTTTCCCATGTTGATGATGTGCAAGCCGTCAGAAAAAGGAGCGCCCCCAGTCGAGACGAAGGGACTGTCGGGCACGACAGGAACCGCAGCGCCGGGGATCCGCCGCTCGAAGACGAAACTGCCGCCAGCGGGGGCGGACAATATCCCCTCGACGCCTGCCACCACACCTGGATAGGGGTCGATGCTGGTGTGATACCGCAGCGAGCAAGAGACGTTGGTCATGCCGCTGGCCGGGATCACGCCGCCCGGAAAACTCAGCCGCGCGGGCCGGGCACCCATGCGGGCCAGAGACAGGTCCGCCGTGGTGCCGCCATCCCCGCCCGAGTAATAGGCTGCGCCGAGATCGTCAGCCATGTCTTGCAGGGCGAACCGCATGAACAACATGCTCGATGCACCCCAGGAGGCGATCTTGCCCATGTCCGACATGCGATCCACCGGGCGGGCAGGCTCGATGTTGCCAAGACGCTCGCGCAGGATGGACAGCGCGAACTCCGACGGCCCGCCATCCTCGTCATTGACCTCGATCCATGAGCGATAATCATCGTCATCCCCATGACGCAGGACGACGCCATAGGACACGCCGGGGAAACTTACCTCTCGGGCGATGGCCTTGTTGCGCCGCAGGGCATCCGTCATCATGGTCGCCGACCAGTCCGAAGGCCCGCCGTCTGTGTCGTTTGCCTCCAGCCAGGATCGATAGTTGTTGCCGTCGGCATAGGTCAGCGTGACAGCCCAGGACACGCCGGGGAAATCCGTCTCGCGCGCATCGGCCTTGCCGTCCAGATCATTCGTCAGCCGGTCAACGTCCTCAGCGCGCGCCTGCGTCTCGGCATCGAGATCGGACTGGTCGGCCTTAGCGGCAACCTCGTCCGCGACCGCATCCACGGCGGACTGGTCGGCCTTGCCCGCAAGCTCGCTCAGGTTGGCGAGCCGATGCGCCACGCCCCAGTAGGGATGGCTGTCAAACAGCGGATCGTCCACCTGATTGCCCGGATGTCGCACCTCCAGGCGACCGCCGTTGATGACCAGCAGCATGCGCGCATCTGTGGGCAAATTCGGCTGGCCGGCGGAGACGGCAGACGAACGGCTGGTGAAAAACCGCCCGCCGTTGGCGATGGATGCCTTGCCGTCAACCTCTCCCGCCACAGCATCAACGGCGGATTGATCGGCCTTGGACTGATCCAACTCTCTCGCAACCCGATTGATACCCTCTTCCAGTTCCTGCTTTTGCGCAGTCTGGTTCGGCGCCGCCCCGTGAAGGGGCAACGTAAACGGCGTGAATG
>NZ_CAMEFG010000025.1 GCF_945915435.1 uncultured Paracoccus sp.
ACGACCGAATTCGGCGAAGGCCCCCCGGTGCAGCGCACCTGCGCCGCCGCCGACCGCACCGGCCATGCGATCCTGCACACGCTCTACGGGCAAAGCCTCAAGGAAAAGGCCGAGTTCTTCGTCGAATATTTCGCGCTTGACCTGATCATCACCGATGGGGCCTGCACCGGCGTCGTCTGCTGGAAGCTGGACGACGGCACCATCCACGTCTTCAACGCCAAGATGGTGGTGCTGGCGACCGGCGGCTATGGCCGCGCCTATTTCAGCGCGACCTCGGCCCATAGCTGCACCGGCGACGGCGGCGGCATGGTCGCGCGCGCGGGCCTGCCCTTGCAGGACATGGAATTCGTGCAGTTCCACCCGACCGGCATCTATGGCTCGGGCTGCCTGATCACCGAAGGCGCGCGGGGCGAGGGCGGCTATCTGACCAACAGCGAGGGCGAACGCTTCATGGAGCGTTATGCGCCGACCTACAAGGATCTGGCGTCCCGCGACGTGGTTTCGCGCTGCATCACCATCGAGATCCGCGAGGGCCGCGGCGTGGGTCCTGACAAGGATCACATGCATCTGAACCTGATGCACCTGCCGCCCGAAAGCCTGGCCGAGCGCCTGCCCGGCATCAGCGAATCGGCCAGGATCTTCGCGGGCGTGGACGTGACGCGCGAACCGATTCCGATCCTGCCGACCGTCCATTACAACATGGGCGGCATTCCCACGAACTACTGGGGCGAGGTGCTGAACCCGACCGCCGACGCGCCCGACGCCACCTTCCCCGGCCTGATGGCGGTGGGCGAGGCGGGTTGCGCCAGCGTTCACGGCGCGAACCGGCTTGGCTCGAACAGCCTGATCGACCTGGTGGTGTTCGGCCGCGCCGCCGCGATCCGCGCGGGGCAGGTGATCGACCGCGATGCCGCCATCCCCTCGACCAACAAGGAACAGGTGGACAAGGCGCTGGACCGCTTCGACAGGCTGCGCCATGCCGATGGCGGCACCCCCACGGCCGAATTGCGGCTGGAAATGCAGCGCACCATGCAGGCCGACGCCGCCGTTTTCCGCACCGACAAGACGCTGGCCGAAGGCGTCGTCAAGATGGAGGCCATCGCCGCCAAGCTGGACGATCTGCACGTCACCGACCGCAGCCTGATCTGGAACAGCGACCTGATGGAAACGCTGGAGCTGACCAACCTCATGCCGAACGCGCTGACCACCATCGTCGCCGCCGAGGCGCGCAAGGAAAGCCGCGGCGCCCATGCCCACGAGGACTATCCCGAGCGGGATGACGCCAACTGGCGCAAGCATTCGCTTGCATGGGTCGAGGGGAACAAGGTTAAACTGGCCTACAGGCCCGTCCATCTCGAACCTCTGACCGGGCAAGAGGAAGGCGGGATCGACCTTAAGAAGATTGCTCCCAAAGCGAGGGTTTACTGATGCGTCTTGCCGTTGTTCTTACCGCCTCTGCGCTGGCCCTGTCGGGCTGCGTCGTGCAAAACCCCGATCAGGCGGCCCTGCCGCCGGTCGCATTGCCCACGATGCCGTCGCCCGACGCCGCCGCCCGCACCGCCGCACGCACGGCGGTCAACCAGGAAATGGCGCGCCGCCTGCCGGGCGCCAATGTCGCGCCCTATACCGATTGCGTCATCAACAACGCCAGTGCCGCCGAACTGGCCGATATCGGGCGTCAGACCGCCTCGGGCGGGAATGTCGGCGATTCCGTCGCGGCCATTGTCGGACGTCCGGCGACGTCGGAATGCATCGCACGGGCAGCCGCCTCGGCACGGGCGACGGCGTAAGATGGGACGGGGTGGGGTCATCGGCATCGCGCTCCTTCCGGCAATGCTGGGATTGGCGGCCTGTGCCCCGCAGCAGCAGGCCCCGATCCCGGTCGAGGATGCGCAGCGGATCTGCGCGCAGCTTGCGCTGAACGACGCGGGCCGCAACAGCAGCCCGCGCGTCAGTGTCGGCGTCGGGGTCGGCACCGGAAGCTGGCGCAGGGGTTTCGGCTCGGTCGGCATCTCGACCGAGGCCCCCCTGACGCGCCGCAACCCCGAGGGCAGCTATAACGATTGCGTCATGCGCCGTGCAGGCCAGGCGCCGATCACGCCCTTCTTCGAACAACTGGGCGCGGGCAGGACATGATTCGCGCCCATCTTGCCACATTTCCGCCGCGCCGCAGGATCATGCGCCGGCTCGTCGAGGCGATCCTGCCGCAGGTCGATCACCTTTTCGTCGTGCTGAATGGCTATGAGGACATTCCCGGCTTCCTGCGCAAAAGCGGCAAGGTGACGGCAGTGGTTCCCGACCGCGACGTCAAGGATGCGGGCAAGTTCTGGTTCCAGCCCGCGCCCGAGGATATCGTCTTTGCCATCGACGACGACATCGGCTATCCGCCCGATTACGTTGCCCGCACGCTGGACCTGATCGGGCCGATGGGGTTTCAGGGCCATGTCTTCGGCTATCAGGGCAATGCCTGGGCAACGGATGGGACCGCGCGGCCCGTCTGGCACAACTTCCTGTTCCGGCAAGAGCTTTCCGAGGTCCGCGGGGTTTCGGTCATCGGCACCGGCACGCTTTGTGCGCGCGGCGACGCCATCGCACCCCTGTCCGAGATCGAGCCTTTCGCGGGCGCCTGCGACTATGCCTATGGCCATTGGCTGCACCGTAACGCCATCCTGCCCTGGGTGCTGCCGCGCCCCGCCGAATGGCTGACCAACGACCTGCCGCACAACCTGCGGAAATCTTCGCTGTTTGTGACGGTGGCGCGGGCGCGCCGCCCCGAACATATGGCGCATCTGCATGCCTTCGCCCATGACTGGCCGCATGCGAACCGCCGTTTCGACGAATATCACGCGACCGCGTTCTGACCACCAGGAGATCACCCAATGGTCCAGTTCAACCTTCCGAAAAACTCTCGCATCCGGGTCGGCAAGACCTGGCCCAGGCCCGAGGGCGCGAAGAACGTCCGCAAGTTCAACATCTATCGCTGGGACCCCGACACGGGTGAAAACCCGCGGGTGGACAGCTATTTCATCGACCTCGACACCTGCGGGCCGATGGTGCTGGACGCGCTGATCAAGATCAAGAACGAGATCGACCCGACCCTGACCTTCCGCCGTTCCTGCCGCGAAGGCATCTGCGGTTCCTGCGCGATGAACATCGACGGCGGCAACCGGCTGGCCTGCATCTTCGGCATCGACGAGGTGAAGGGGGCCGAGGTCAACATCTATCCGCTGCCGCATATGCCGGTGGTCAAGGACCTGATCCCGGACCTGACGCATTTCTATGCGCAACATGCCTCGATCCACCCCTATCTGGAAACCGAGACCCCGGCGCCCGACAAGGAATGGCGCCAGTCGATCGAGGATCGCAAGAAGCTGGACGGGCTTTATGAATGCGTGATGTGCGCCTGCTGCTCGACTTCCTGCCCCAGCTATTGGTGGAACGGCGACCGCTATCTTGGCCCGGCGGCATTGCTGCATGCCTATCGCTGGATCATCGACAGCCGCGACGAGGCCACCGGCGAGCGTCTGGATGAGCTGGAGGACCCCTTCAAGCTGTATCGCTGCCACACCATCATGAACTGCACCAACACCTGCCCCAAGGGGCTGAACCCGGCCAAGGCGATTGCCTCGATCAAGCATATGATGGTCGAACGCCTGTAAGGGCGGCGGAACATCGGGAAGGAAGCGCGGCGGGTGAAACCCTGCCGCGCTTTCGTTTGCTTACAGGTCGATAGGCTCAAGCACCTCGGGCTCCAGCACGCGCACGCCGGGGGGAACATTGGCCTTCAGCGGCTCGGCGTCCTGCGCCAGCAGCGGGAAGGTGCGGTAATGGCAGGGGATGATGGTGCGGAAGTTGAAATATTTCCGCGCGGCCCATGCGGCGCGTTCCATATCCATCGTGAAATGGCCGCCTGCGGACAGGATGCCGATGTCGGGCTTGTGATATTCGCCCATCCACTGCATGTCCGCCATGATGTCGGTATCGCCCGAAACATAGATCACATGGCCGCTTCCCGCGATCATGTAGCCCGATTCGTGCCCGGCGTAGACAGGTCCCTCGGCGCTGTCGATGGACGAGGAATGCGAGGCGTTGACCATCGTCACCTTCGCGCCGCCCAGATCGACCGTGCCGCCCTTGTTGAAGCCGATGCCCTCGATCCCGTGCTTCGATTGCCAGAAGTTCACCAGGTCGTAGATGCCGACGACCGGGATCGCCTTTTCACGGGCGATGGCCAGCGCGTCGCCGGTATGGTCGCCGTGGCCGTGGGTCAGCAGGATATGCGTCGCGCCCAGGACCGCCTCGTCCCGGCGGTTTTCGGGGAACATGGGGTTTCCCGACAGCCAGGGGTCGATCAGGATCACGGCCTGTTCGATTTCAAGTCGAAAGCCGGAATGGCCAAGCCATGTCAGTTTCATCATGCGCTCCTTCTGTTCGTCGGATTGTCTTGTCATGGAAATGTGTCAGCCCCGAAACGCTGTCACGATGGGCCGGGCACCTGGAACGGCGCCCGGCGGGATGGCGGGGGCATGGACATCGCGCGCAACCTGCTTTGTCGGGGCGCGCGCGTCAATCCTTCGCGGACATGAACCAGCAAGTGCTTGCCCCGGTTCCCGGTGGCAGGTAAACCGGCGCCAAGCGAAAGGAATTCCCATGTCGATCAATCAGGACGATGCCCGCAAGGTCGCGCATCTTGCAAGGATTGCGGTCGATGATGCCCAACTGCCCGCGCTTGCGGAACGGCTGACCGGCATCCTGCATTTCATGGAACAGTTGAACGAAGTCGATGTCGAAGGCGTCGAACCCATGACCGGGGTCGAGCCGATGCGGCTGAAACGGCGCAAGGATGTCGTGACCGACGGCGGCATGCAGGACAGGATCCTGTCCAACGCCCCCAACGCGCGCGAGGGCTTTTTCGCAGTCCCGAAGGTGGTGGAATGAGCGAACTGAACAAACTGACCATCGCCGAGGCCCGCGACCGGCTGCGCGCCCGCGAGGTGACGGCGAGTGAGCTGACCGAAGCCTGCCTTGGCGCCATCGAGGGCGCGGGCGCGTTGAACGCCTTCGTTCACCAAACGCCCGAGATCGCGCGGGACATGGCCGCGCGCGCCGACAAGCGCCTTGCCGGGGGCGATGCGCCTGCGATGTGCGGCATCCCGGTGGGCATCAAGGACCTGTTCTGCGTCAAGGGCGTGCCGACCCAGGCCGCCAGCCGGATCCTGGAAGGCTTCCGCCCCGAATACGAATCGACCGTGACGCAAAACCTGTGGGATGCGGGCGCGGTCATGCTGGGCAAGCTGAACATGGACGAATTCGCGATGGGTTCGTCCAACGAAACCAGCGCCTATGGCGATGCGGTGAACCCGTGGAAGGTCGATGACCGGCGGCTGACGCCGGGCGGATCGTCCGGCGGTTCCTCGGCGGCGGTCGCGGCGGACCTGTGCCTTGCGGCGACGGGGACGGATACGGGCGGCTCGATCCGTCAGCCCGCGTCCTATACCGGCACGGTGGGGCTGAAGCCGACCTATGGCCGCGTCAGCCGCTGGGGCGTGATCGCCTATGCCAGCTCGCTCGACCAGGCGGGACCAATGACCAAGACGGTGCGCGATGCGGCGATCATGCTGGGCGCGATGGCCTCGGTCGATGACAAGGACTCCACCAGCGCCGACCGGCCCGTGCCGGATTACGAAGCCGCGCTGACCGGCGATATCCGGGGCCGCAAGATCGGCGTTCCCCGCGAATACCGGGCCGAGGGCATGCCGCCGCAGATCGACGCGCTCTGGCAGAAATCGATCGAGGCGATGAAGGACGCGGGCGCCGAGATCGTCGACATCAGCCTGCCGCACACGAAATACGCGCTGCCCGCCTATTACGTCATCGGCCCGGCCGAGGCATCCTCGAACCTCGCGCGCTATGACGGGGTGCGCTATGGCCACCGCGCCCGGCTGGATGCGGGCGACGGCGTGGTCGAGATGTATGAAAAGACCCGCGCCGAAGGTTTCGGCGACGAGGTCCAGCGCCGCGTGATGATCGGCACCTATGTCCTGTCGGCGGGCTTCTATGACGCCTATTACAACCGCGCCCGCAAGGTGCGCGCCCTGATCAAGCGCGATTTCGACCGGGTCTATGCCGATGGCATCGACGCGATCCTGACCCCCGCCACCCCCTCGGCCGCCTTCGGCCTGGGCGAGATGGCCGAGGACGATCCGATCCAGATGTATCTCAACGATGTCTTCACGGTGCCGGTCAACCTGGCGGGACTGCCCGCCATCTCGGTTCCGGTCGGGCTGGACGGGCAGGGCCTGCCGCTTGGCATGCAACTGATCGGACGCCCCTGGGCCGAGGACGAGTTGCTGAATACCGCGCAGGTGCTGGAAAATGCGGCGGGCTTTGTGGCGAAGCCCGCACGCTGGTGGTAGGCTGGAAACCGTAGAAACGAAGGGACTTGGGACATGCGCAAACTGGCGATTCTCGGGCTGCTGGTCTTGGCTGCCTGCAATGAGAATGCGGGCTGGAACCCGAATTACGTCATGAGTTCGGGTCCCTATGGCGAATATCTTCGTGCCCGCGAAAACGCGCTGACCGGGCAAGGTCAGGCGCCTAAGGTGATTCCCGTCCAGCTTCCCGCCGAGGCGCCGACCCCCGACGTCATCGCAGGCGGCCAGCCCCGTGCCGCCGCCGCCCCCGTCCAACGGCAGGTCGCGGCGCGCAACCCGGACCTGGCCCGATTCGCCCAGGGTGAACGCCACGAACCCGGCACCGCCGTCTATCCGCGCAACGCGCCATCCGCCGCCACCGCCGAACGCGCCTGCCGCAGCTACCGCGATGCCGCCGCCGCACAGGCCGCGTTCCTGTCGGCAGGCGGACCGATCGTCGACGCCCACGGCATGGACCCCGACGGAGACGGCTTCGTCTGCGGATGGGACCCGCGCCCCTATCGCCAGCAGCAAGGGTGATCGCACCCTCGCCCAACCACGGCGAAAGACGCGACGGCGGCCGGCCCGAACTGGTCGTGCTGCACTATACCGGCATGAAGGACGCAGCCTCGGCCCGCGCCCGCCTCTGCGATCCGCAATCGCAGGTCTCGGCACATTGGCTGCTCTACGAAGACGGCACGCCCGAATGCCTCGTCCCCGAGGAACGCCGGGCATGGCACGCCGGGGCAGGGGCGTGGCGGGGCAGGGGCGATGTCAATTCGCGTTCCATCGGGATCGAGATCGTCAATCCCGGCGACCGCCCCTTTCCGGCAAGGCAGATGCGCGGACTCGAAAAGCTGCTGGCCCAGGTCCTTTCCCGCTGGCCGATCCCGGCCAGGGGCGTCATCGGCCATTCGGACATGGCGCCGGGCCGCAAGACCGATCCCGGCCCGCGCTTCGACTGGCAACGGCTTGCCCGCATGGGCCTCTCGGTCTGGCCGGCGGCCCCCGGTCCCGACCTGCCGCTTGCCCAAAGCCTGACCGCCATCGGTTATCCCGAATGCGACCCGCAGGCCCGGCTCGACGCCTTCCGCCTGCGCTTCCGCCCCTGGGCCAGTGGTCCCGAATGCGAACTCGACCGCCGGATCGCCGCAGCCGTGCCCGGATAGGCGATCCGGCCCGCTTTCTTCATCACCCAAATACCCAAACCCCGACCGCGCAACCACGCGCGGCCCCGCCAATCTCTCGGCCCGCCAATCCCTCAGATCGCGGCAAGGATCGCGGTCAGACGCGCCGCCTCGTCCTCCAGCCCAAAGGGCGGGTTCACGACGATCATGCCCGATCCTACCATGTTATGCCCCGGTCTCAGCGCGGGAAAGCGGACCTCGTGGCGCAACGCGCCCATCCCCGCGACCTCATCCGCCATCGCCATGTGCCGCGCGTCGCTCAGCAGCGGATACCACAGGGCGATGGTGCCGACATTCCACTTGCGCGCGATCTTGCGGATGAAGGCGGGGATGGCCCGATAGTCCGATTTCACCTCATAGCTGGGATCGACCAGCAGCAGGCCCCGGCGCGGCACGGGCGGGCAAAGCGCGTTGGCCATGACAAGGCCGTCCTGCCGGTGAACCTGCGCGCCGACCATGACGGCGGCCAGCGCCTCGGCCTCGGCGGGGTGCAACTCGGCCAGGTCCATGCGGTCGTCGGGGCGCAGGAAATGCCGCGCGATCAGCGGAGAGCCGGGATAGGCTGCATCCCCATGTTGCGCGCGCGTGGCCGCCAATGCTGCGGCCAGGGGGTGATCGGGGGGTAACCAGCCTTCCCTCAGGGCGCGGTTGATGCCTGCCTCGGCCTCGCCCGTCCGTATGGCGGCGGGGTCGGACAGGTCGTAGAGCGCGCGACCCGCATGGGTTTCCATATAGCTTAGCGGTTTGGGCTTTTGCACCATATAGGCCAGCATCGACGCCAGCAGCGCGTGCTTGTGCAGGTCGGCCAGGTTCCCGGCGTGATAGGCGTGCTGATAGGACAACATGCGCGCCAGTTAACCCTGTTTGTCCAAAAAGAAAAGCGGCGGCGCCCAGGGAGGAGGAGGGGCGCCGCCGCACAACGCTGGCCCAGGGAGGAGGAGGGGCCGCGTATAGGTGCGGTAACGGCTGGGAGGAGGGTGCCATCACCGCTAACGACCGACCCTGGGAGGAGGAGATGGGCCGTCGTATTCCGTTCCCGCCCAAAGCGCGGGATTTTGCGGTGGCACCCGGGGAGGAGGAGCGGGTGCCACCGCCTTAGTCGAAGCCCTGGGGGAGGAGCGGGCTTCGTCCGATCTGATGGCGGCATCCCTGGGAGGAGGGAGTGGGATGCCGCCTGAACCCGGACCCAAGGGAGGAGGAGTGGGTCGGGTATTCCGTCTTACCTGCCGATGGCGGCCGCCTCGCGTGCGATGCGTTCCATGTCCAGTCGGCGAATGCCCAGATCGCCCAGTTCGCGATCGGTCTTCATGCTCAGTTCGCGCAGCGTCTCGTTATAAACGGCGCGACGCTCGAAATAGTTCGCGATCGAGCGCAGCAGCGACTTGCCGCCCCGGCTTGCCGGGGATTTGACGCTGCCATGATCCAGATCAAGAACGGCCATTTCCTTCGCCCATCTTCGCTTTCGTTCTGCCTGACAGGTTCTTCCTGTTTCGGCCTTGGGGACAAGATGGGATATTTTCTGCACCTGCACAATGGCTGGATTAGCGATTCTGCTATGCAGAAACCGCATGGCTCATCCTTTTGACGGCCCGTTAACCTTTGACATTCCTGTGAGAATTCCGTGTCGCCGCTCATGCCGCGACGCAGCGTCAGGCAGCGTTTGCAAGGGCCGGGTCCCGTGGTTCCGATCACGCGGCCGGTCCCGCATGGCCGACTTGCGGGCCGGTGCCGGGCCTGTCATTGTGCCGTATCACACAAGAAATCCTGGGGGTGACATGGCGATTTCTCGCGACGAAGTTCTTTCGGTCCTGTCCGAGGTGCCGATTCCCGGCGGTGGGAACCTGGTGGCCGCCGACCTGATTCGCGCCCTGGTGGTGGACGACGGCAACATCCGTTTCGTGATCGAGGTCGCCGATGCCCGGATGGCCGCGCAGATGCGCGATGCCGAGGCCGAGGCCGAGCGCCGCCTGCTGGCGCTGCCGGGGGTCGCGAAGGTCTCGATCGTGATGACCGCGCCCGCTGGGGGCCGCGCGCCCGCGCCGCAGGGCGATGTCGCGCGCGCATCGGGGCAGGGGCAGCCGCCCAACCTGCAAATCGGGCGCCATCCGACGCCGCAGCAGGGACCCGAACCGGTCCGGGGCGTCGCGCGCATCGTCGCCATCGGGTCCGGCAAGGGCGGGGTGGGGAAATCGACCGTGACCTCGAACCTTGCCGTGGCGCTGGCGAGGAAGGGGCGCAAGGTCGGGGTGCTGGACGCCGATATCTACGGCCCTTCGCAGCCGCGCATGCTGGGCGTGACCGACCGTCCCAGCAGCGACGGGCAGACCATCGAGCCGCTTCATGCGCATGGCGTCACCGTGATGTCGCTTGGCCTGATGATGAAGGACGGCGAGGCAGTCGTCTGGCGCGGCCCCATGCTGATGGGCGCCTTGCAGCAGATGCTGACCCAAGTGAACTGGGGCGAACTGGACGTTCTGCTGGTCGATCTGCCGCCGGGGACGGGCGACGTTCAGCTTTCGCTGTGCCAGAAGGCGCAGGTCAGCGGGGCGGTCATCGTCTCGACCCCGCAGGACGTGGCGCTGCTGGACGCGCGCCGGGCCATCGACATGTTCAACAAGCTGCGCACCCCGGTCCTGGGGCTGATCGAGAACATGTCCTTTTATCGCTGCCCCAACTGCGGGCACGAGGCGCATCTGTTCGGTCATGGCGGTGTCGCCGCCGAGGCCGAGGCGCTTGGCCTGCCTTTCCTGGGCGAGTTGCCGCTGGAACTGGAGGTCCGCCTTGCCGGCGACGCGGGCCGGCCCATCGCGGCGGGCGAGGGTGCCGTCGCGGATGCCTATGCCCGCCTGGCCGAGCGGCTGATCGGCGGCGGCATGGCCTGACCCCGGCCCGGTATTGCGACATGCGCGCGCGCCCCGGATCGCTTGCTGCGTTCCGGGGCTTTCGATTCCGGGCGGGCGTGCTGGCTGGGAATTCACGGGATCGGGCGGAGGCATCTCGAATCACTCGCGCGTGATTCGGCGTGATTCCGGGCGTCCTTGGCCGAAAACTTGCCGTTTGAACAGAGCGGTTCGGCGAGTTTCCGCATCGGGCAGGGGTTTTTTGGGAAAGCATGGGATTTATTTGTCACAGGGCAATTAGCACCATATATGGTATTTTTCTTGCAAGCCTAAGCTATATGTCTGCCCTCTATCACGGCAGTGTGACAATGTTCCCGGCCTGTTCCTGTGATGTGCGGGCCACGGCCAGCAATGCGGACCGAACAAACCCATTGCTTCCCGTAAAATCCCATGCCATCCCTGACTCACGGAGACGGGACACAAGGGGCGCAAAAGAACCCCGAGGCGACAAGCAGGCTTCATACAGGCACCCGTATCCAGACAACGACCCGGCGCCGCGCGAGCAGCACCTCCCCCAGGTGGCGTGACAAGCCGGGCGATCCCCGAAACTTCGGGGCCCAGTAATGGGAACGAGGGCGGCGGATCGGGCAGTGGCAGCAGCCCGATCCGCCCTTTGTTTTTCCGGGCGACCGGAAAGGCGTGGGACAGTGGAAGGAGTGCGGGCCGGTGGCGCGCAGGTTCAGAGGATCGGAAGAAGTCAAGGTGGACGCCAAGGGTCGCGTCTCGATCCCGGCCAAGTTCCGCCGCGTCTTCGAATCCTGCGACCCCGAATGGGAAACCGGCAAGCGCCCGCAGATGGTCATCGTCTTCGGCACCGCAAGCTGGAAGCATATCCAGCTTTTCACCATGCAGGCGATCGAGGAAATCGACGACCAGATCGCCGCCCTGCCGCGCGGCAGCGCCGCCCGCAACCTCTTGGAAAACATCTATCACGGCCATGCCGAGGAAGCCGAGATCGACGGCGACGGCCGCCTGGTCCTGCCCCAGAAGCTGCGCGAGAAGATCGGGCTGAGCGACAGCGCCTTCTTCATCGCGGCGGGCGATTACCTCAAGGTCTGGTCGCCCCAAAGCTACCGCGAGGAAGAGCGCGAGCTTGAATCCCGCGTCCCCGAGTTCGAGCCGGGCGCGGATCCCCTTTCCCTGCTGACGCCCTCGGGCGCCGAGGGGGCGTGATGCAGAGCTCTGCCGCGCCTCATGTCCCGGTCCTGCTGGGGCCATTGCTGCGCGCGGTCGCGCCGGTGGAAGGGCTGTGGGTCGATGGCACCTTCGGCGCGGGCGGCTATGCGCGCGGGCTGCTGGAGGCCGGGGCGCAAGCGGTGATCGGGATCGACCGCGACCCCACGGTGCTGGCGCTGGCGCGGGGCTGGATGGGCGAATACGGCGACCGGCTGCGGCTGGAGCAGGGGGTCTTTGCCGATCTCGACCGGATCGCGGGCGGGCCTGTCGATGGGGTTGTGCTGGACCTTGGGGTCAGTTCGATGCAGCTTGACCAGCCAGAACGCGGCTTTTCCTTTCTGCGCGACGGCCCGCTGGACATGCGCATGGGCGGCGACGGGCCAAGCGCCGCCGATCTGCTGAACGGCGCCGATGAGACCACCATCGCGAACGTGCTTTATCATTTCGGCGAGGAACGCGCCTCGCGCCGCATCGCGCGGGCCATCGTGAAGGCCCGCCCCCTGACCCGCACCGCCCAACTGGCCGAGATCGTGGCTGCCTGCCTGCCGCGTCCCAAGCCGGGCCAGAGCCATCCGGCGACCCGCAGCTTTCAGGCCATCCGTATCTGGGTCAACGACGAATTCGGCCAGCTTGTCGCCGGGCTTGCGGCGGCCGAGCGCGCCTTGCGTCCCGGTGGCAGGCTGGCGGTGGTCAGCTTCCATTCGCTTGAGGACCGCATCGTCAAGCGTTTCATGCAGCATCGTTCCGGCAGCGCCGGGGGCGGCAGCCGCCATGCGCCCGCGCCCGAAACCGGGGCGCCCGCCTTCTCGCTGCCCTTCCGCCGCGCCATCGGCCCGGATGCGGACGAGATGGCGGCGAACCCCCGCGCGCGCTCGGCCCTGCTGCGGGTGGCGGTGCGCAGCGACGCCCCGGCGGGGCGCGTCGATCCGGCGATGCTGGGCCTTCCGGTCCTGCCGGGGGGTGCGTGATGCGGTCGGTCCTTTACCTTGCGACGGCGCTTTGCGTGATGGGCCTGGCCTTCTGGGCCTACCGCGAGAATTACCGCACCCAATCCGCCATCAACGAGATGGCGCAGGTCCAGCGCCAGATCGCGGGCCTGCGCGAGGAACTGAGCGACCTGCGCGCTGAATGGGCTTATCTGAACCGTCCCGAGCGACTGAAGGAACTGGTCGATCTGAACTTCGACCGGCTTCTGCTGGTGCCGCTGAACTCGGGCCAGTTCGTCGATATCGGCCATGTCGCCTATCCCGAGCCGGAACCCGAACCTGAACCCGACGACGCCCCGACCGAGGAGCCCCAGCCATGATCCGCACCCCCCTGCGCCCCCTGGCCCGTATCCTTCGCGCCCGCGACAAGGGCGAAAACCCCGACGCCATCGAGGCCGAGAACCGCGCGGCCCGCCACGCCCAGATTCAGGACCGTGCCCGCAAGCGCGCCGAAAGCCGGCTGAAGATGACCGCCGCGCTGTTCATGATCGCCTTCGCCACGGTCGGGCTGCGGATGGGCGCGCTGGCCTCGGGCCAGCCGAGCGAGCCGCGCGTGCAATCCTCGGGCGCGCAGATCATTTCGCAGCGCGCCGACATCACCGACCGGCACGGGCGGGTGCTGGCGACGAACCTGCTGACCCATTCGCTTTACGCCCATCCCCACCAGATGGTCGAACCCGAACGCGCAGCGCATGAACTGGCGCGCATCTTCCCCGACCTGGACGAAGACCGGATGCTGCGCGACTTCACCGGCAAGCGCACCTTCCTGTGGGTGCGCAAGAAGATCAGCCCCGAACAGATGCAGGCCGTCCATGACATCGGCGAGCCGGGCCTGCTGTTCGGCCCGCGCGAGATGCGGCTTTACCCCAATGGCCGCGTCGCCAGCCATATCCTGGGCGGCACCCGCTTTGGCCAGGAGGGCGTCAGCAGCGCCGAGGTGCTGGGCATGGCGGGCGTCGAAAAGGCATTCGATTCCTGGCTGCGCGACCCCGCGAACGACGGCGCGCCGCTGCGCCTGTCCATCGACCTGACCATCCAGTCGGCGATGGAGGAAGTGCTGGCCAACGGCATGAGCGTGATGAACGCCAAGGGCGCTACCAGCATCCTGATGGAGGTCGCGACCGGCGAGGTTCTGGCCATGGCCAGCCTGCCCGATTTCGACCCCAACGACCGCCCGCGCCCGCTGCTGACGGGCGATCCGTCCGACAGCCCGCTGTTCAACCGCGCGGTGCAGGGGCAGTACGAGCTTGGCTCGACCTTCAAGATCTTTCCGGTGGCGCAGGCGATCGACCAGGGGCTGGTGAACCCGGCCACGCAGATCAACACCGTCTCGCCCATGACGATCGGGAAATACCGCATCCGCGATTTCTACAACTACGGGCGGCAGATGTCGGTGGCCGATATCATCGTCAAGTCCTCGAACGTGGGCACGGTCAGGATCGCGCAGATGGTGGGGGTCGAGCGGCAGCGGCAATTCCTGCAAGACCTGGGCTTCTTCGAGGCGACGCCCCTGGAGATGACCGAGGCCCCGACCGGACGTCCGCTGGTTCCGCAACGCTGGCCCGCCGTGACCGCCGCGACCGTGTCCTTTGGCCACGGCCTTGCCGCCAGCCCGCTGCACCTTGCCAGCGCCTATGCGACGCTGGCCAATGACGGCATCCGGGTGCGCCCGACGCTGGTGCATGGCCGCAACCGTGCGGCGGGCGAGCGCGTGATCTCGCAGCGCGCCGCCGATACCTCGGTCGCGCTCTTGCGGCAGGTCGTGACCAACGGCACCGCCCGCACCGCCAATGTCGAGGGCTACGAGATCGCGGGCAAGACCGGCACCGCCGACAAGCCCCGTCCGGGCGGCGGCTATTACGACAAGAAGAACGTGACGACCTTCGCATCCGTCTTTCCGGCCAGCGATCCGAAATATGTGCTGGTCGTGACGCTGGACGAACCGACGGCGCGCAACGTGAACGGGGTCGAGACGCGGACCGCGGGCACCACCACCGTTCCCGTGGCTGCCGAGCTGATCCGCCGTATCGCCCCCCTGCTGGGCCTGCGTCCGCAGACCGAGCAGGAACTGCCCGTCATTGAACCGCGTCACGGCGACGCGGTAAGGCTCGTCTCGAACTAGGCTAGCGGAGGTCTTGTGACTGATCAGGCGAAACGGTTGTCCCTGCTGGGGCTGAGGGGCGACAAGGCGCGCGATCCGGCCATCACCGGACTGGCGGTGGATTCGCGAGAGGTGCGGCCCGGCCATCTGTTCGCCGCGCTGCCCGGCTCGGTCGCGCATGGGGGGCAGTTCATCCAATATGCGCTGCGCCAGGGTGCGGCGGCGGTGCTGACCGACCGCGCGGGCGCGGCGCTGGCCGGCGATGCGCTGGCGGGCGCGGATACCGCGCTGGTCGTGGTCGAGGACCCCCGTGCCGCTCTTGCCGCCGCCGCGGCGCTTTGGTTCGGGGCGCAGCCCGAAAAGCTGGTCGCGGTGACGGGGACTTCGGGCAAGACCTCGGTCGCGAATTTCACCCGCCAGATCTGGCAGCAGCGGGGCCTGAAGGCGATCAGCCTGGGCACGATGGGCGTGCAGGGCGATTATCAGGCCAGGCTGGCCCATACCACGCCCGAGCCGATCACCCTGCACCGCGTGCTGGCCGAGGCTGCCGCCGCGGGCGTCACCCATGCGGCGATCGAGGCATCCTCGCACGGGCTGGACCAGCGCCGGCTGGACGGGGTGCGGGTGATGGCCGGGGCGTTCACGAACTTCAGCCAGGACCACCTGGACTATCACAAGAATTTCGATGAATATTTCGATGCAAAGGCATTGTTGTTCAATCATATTCTGGACGAAGGCGCGGGCGCGGTCATCAACGTCGACGACCCGCGCGGGCGCCAGATGGCCGGGATCGCGCGCGCGCAAGGGCTGGACCTGCTGACCATTGGCCGCGACGAAGGGGCCGACCTGCGCATCCTTGGCCAGCGTTACGACGCCACCGGGCAGGACCTGCGCTTTTCGCTGCGCGGGCAGGCGCATCTGGTGCGGCTGTCGCTGATCGGCGGCTTTCAGGCGGAAAACGTGCTGGCGGCGATGGGGCTGGCGATGGCCTCGGGCGAGGACCCTGCCGACCTGATCCCGACGCTGCCGCAACTGACCACCGTGCGCGGGCGGATGGAGCTGGCCGCGATCCGCGAAAACGGCGCGGCGGTCTTTGTCGATTACAGCCACAAGCCGGGCGCGCTGGCCTCGGCGCTGCAAAGCCTGCGCCCGCATGTGATGGGCCGCATCGTCGTCGTCTTTGGCGCGGGCGGCGACCGCGACCGGCTGAAGCGCCCCCTGATGGGCGAGGCCGCCGCGGCCCATGCCGATCTGGTCTATGTCACCGACGATAACCCCCGGACCGAGGACCCGGCGGCGATCCGGGCCGAGATCATGGCCGGCGCGGGTCCCGAGGCCATCGAGGTCGGCGACCGGGCCGAGGCGATCCTGCGCGGCGTCGATGCCCTGCAACCGGGCGATGCGCTGCTGATCGCGGGTAAAGGGCACGAGACCGGGCAGATCGTGGGCAGCGACGTCTACCCCTTCGACGACGCGGAACAGGCATCCGTTGCGGTCGCCGCGCTGGATGGGCGGATATGAGCGTGCTGTGGACCTCGGCTGATGCCGCCCTTGCGACGGGCGGGCGGGCGACGCGGGATTTCACCGTTTCGGGCGTTTCCATCGACACCCGCACGATCGGCCCCGGCGACCTGTTCGTCGCGCTGAAGGATGTCCGCGACGGCCATGATTTCGTCGCGCAGGCGCCGGAAAAGGGCGCCGCTGCGGCGCTGGTCAGCCGCATCCCCGAAGGTGTGGCCCCCGATGCGCCGCTGCTGGTCGTCCCCGACGTGCTGGCCGCGCTGGAATCGCTTGGCCGCGCAGGGCGCGCGCGGATGGCGGGCAAGGTCATTGCCATCACGGGGTCGGTGGGCAAGACCTCGACCAAGGAAATGGCCCGTGTCGCGCTGGCCGGGCAGGGCCGCATCCACGCCGCCGAGGCCAGCTACAACAACCATTGGGGCGTCCCCCTGACGCTGGCGCGGATGCCGGCGGACACCGATTTCGCCATCATCGAGATCGGCATGAACCACCCAGGCGAGATCGAGCCGCTCGCCCGCATGGCCCGCCCCCATGTCGCCCTGATCACCACCGTCGCGGCCGCTCACCTGGAAGCCTTTGGCGCCATCGAGGGCATCGCGCGCGAAAAGGGCGCGGTCTTTCGGGGGCTGGAACCCGCAGGCACCGCCATCCTGCCCGAGGACCTTGCCGTCACCCCCATCCTGCGCGACTGCGCCGACCACGCCGGGGCCATCGTCATCGGCTTTGGCCAGCACGGGATGGCGCGGCTGGTCGACGCGCAGACGCAGGGGCCGGACACTCGAATCCGCGCGAGGATTCTTGGCCAGGATATTGATTACACGTTGAAAAGCACGGGAACGCATTTCGCGATGAACTCGGTCGCCGTGCTGGCGGCGATTGCCGCCGCCGGGGGAGACACCGTGGCCGCCGCCGTAGCGCTTGGCGATTGGCTGCCCCCCAAGGGTCGCGGTGCGGTCGAGGAACTGGGCGGGCTGCGGTTGATCGACGACGCCTATAACTCGAACCCGACCTCGCTTTCTGCGGGGTTGGCGACGCTGGCACGGATGCAGGGCGGGCGCCGCGTCGCCATCCTTGGCGACATGCTGGAACTTGGCCCGGATGAAATCGCGATGCACCGCGACATGGCGCGCGACGATGCCATCGCCCTGGTCGACGTGATCCACGCAGCGGGGCCGCGCATGCGGGCGCTGTTCGACGCGCTGCCCGAAACCAAGCGCGGCATCTGGGCCGAGGACGCCGCCACGCTGGCCGCGCGGGCGGATGAACTGGCCGCGACCGGCGATATCGTGCTGGTCAAGGGCTCGAAATCCTCGCGCGTCTCGACGGTGGTTGACGCGCTGAAAAGGCTGCGGCAAAGCAACGCGCCTGGCGAAAGGGATTAACGATGCTTTACTGGCTGACCAGCCTGTCCGACGGCGGCGACGTCTTCAACCTGTTTCGATACATCACCTTTCGCGCCGGAGGGGCGTTCTTCACCGCCCTGATCTTCGGTTTCATCTTTGGCCGTCCGATGATCGACCTGCTGCGGCGCAAGCAAAAGCGCGGCCAGCCGATCCGCGACGACGGCCCGCAGAACCATTTCGTCAAGGCCGGCACACCGACGATGGGCGGCCTGCTGATCCTTGCGGCGCTGACCGTGGGCACGCTTCTCTGGGCGCGGCTGGACAACGGCTATGTCTGGATGGTGCTGCTGGTCACGCTGGGCTTCGCTGCGGTCGGTTTCGCCGACGACTACGCCAAGGTCACCAAGCAGCATCACGCGGGCCTGTCGGGCCGGGTGCGGATGCTGATCGGGATCGTCATCGCCATTCTGGCGGCGGCGGCGGCCTATGTCATGCATCCCGCCGCGCTGACCGGCCAGCTTGCGGTGCCCTTCCTCAAGGATGTGCTGATCAACCTGGGCTGGTTCTACATCCCCTTCGGCATGGTGGTGATCGTGGGGGCGGCCAATGCGGTGAACCTGACCGACGGGCTGGACGGGCTGGCGATCATGCCCGTGATGATCGCGGCGGCGACCTTCGCGGTGATCGCCTATATGGTCGGCAACGCGAATTTCGCCAATTACCTCGGCGTCCATTTCACCCCCGGCACGGGCGAACTTGCCGTCTTCGTCGCCGCCCTGATCGGCGGAGGTCTGGGCTTTCTGTGGTATAACGCGCCCCCGGCGGCGGTCTTCATGGGCGATACCGGCAGCCTTGCCCTTGGCGGCGCGCTGGGTGCCATTGCGGTCGCGACCAAGCACGAGATCGTGCTGGCCATCGTCGGCGGGCTTTTCGTCGTCGAGGCACTGTCCGTCATCATCCAGGTCCTCTATTTCAAGCGCACCGGCAAGCGTGTCTTCCTGATGGCCCCGATCCACCACCATTTCGAGAAGAAGGGTTGGGGCGAGGCCCAGATCGTCATCCGCTTCTGGATCATCGCGCTGATCCTGGCGCTGATCGGGCTGGCGACGCTGAAGATCAGGTAAGCGCAGACCCCCTTTTCGGGGGTCTTTTTCTGTCCTATCCAATGCCCGACAAAGGCCAGCATCAGGTGCAATCATGATCCCCGTCCAGGGCGTCGAAAACCAGATCATCGCCGTTCTCGGCCTTGGCCGCTCGGGCCGGGCGACGGTTGCCGCGTTGCGCGAAGGCGGCGCGCGGGTCGTCGCCTGGGACGACGGCGCCGACACCCGCGCGCGGGCCGAGGCCGAGGGGATCGAGTTGCGCGACCTGACCCGGCCCCAGTCGTGGGAAGGCATCTCTGCTCTCATCACCAGCCCCGGCATCCCCCATCTTTTTCCGCAGCCCCACCCTGCCATCGCGATGGCCCTCGATCTGGGCGTGCCGGTCGACAACGACATCGGCCTGTTCTTCCGCAGCTTTGCCACGATGGACTGGGGGCGGTTCGACACGGTGCCGCGCGTGATCGCGGTGACCGGCTCGAACGGAAAATCGACGGTGACGGCGCTGATCCACCATATCCTGGAACAGGCGGGCCGCCCCACCCAGATGGGCGGCAACATCGGCACCGGCGTCCTGTCGCTGGAACCGCCCGCTGATGCCGAGGTGATCGTGCTGGAACTGTCCAGCTACCAGACCGACCTCGCCCGCTCGCTGACGCCGGATGTGGCGGTGTTCACCAATCTCTCGCCCGACCACCTGGACCGGCACGGGGGCATGGGCGGCTATTTCGCGGCCAAGCGCAGGCTGTTCGCCGAGGGCGGGCCCGACCGCGCCATCATCGGCGTGGACGAGACCGAGGGGCGCTATCTGGCAGGCCAGCTTTCCTTCGGGCCGCAGGACGACCGGGTGATCCGCATCTCGGCGGGGCAAAAGCTGGAACGGTTCGGCTGGTCGGTCTTTGCGCGCAAGGGATACCTCGCGGAATATCGCAAGGGACGGCAGGTGGCATCCATCGACCTGCGCGCCGTCATCGGCCTGCCGGGCGAACACAACCATCAGAACGCCTGCGCCGCCTATGCCGCCTGCCGCGCCGTGGGCCTTGCCCCGCGCCAGATCGAGGATGCCTTCCACAGCTTCGCCGGACTGCCGCATCGCAGCCAGACCGTGGCCGAGATCGGGGGTGTGCGCTGGGTCAACGACAGCAAGGCCACCAATACCGACAGTGCGGCCAAGGCGCTGCAAGCCTTCCAGCGCATCCGCTGGATCGCGGGCGGCATGGGCAAGGAAGGCGGGATCGCCGCATTGCAGCCGCATCTGGACCGCGTCGTCAAAGCCTATCTGATCGGCCATTCGGCCCGCGACTTCGCCCTGCAGATGGGCCAGACCCCCCATGAAGTGGTCGAGACGATGGATCAGGCCGTCGCCCGCGCCCATGCCGAGGCGCAGCCGGGCGAAACCGTCCTGCTTGCCCCCGCCGCCGCCAGTTTCGACCAATATCCCGATTTCGAAAAACGCGGCGAAGATTTCACCGCGCTGGTCCTTGCGCTCGGCGCCAGCTCTTCTTCATCATGAAAATACCCATGCGGCGCTTCCGGCAGGCGGGAAGCGCGCAAATGAAAAGGCCCCGGACCTGCCGGGGCCTTGGCCCTATCCGCAAGGATCAGAAGGAATAGCCGACGCGCACGCCCACACCCCAGACATAGCCCTTGTCCATGTCGCCGACATGGTTCTTGTTGTCGTCGCCGCGCTGGCCGACCCCCAGGCGCGCATCGCCCAGCTTGCTGTAGTTGATGCCGGTGGTGATCTTCATGTTGTCGCGGGTATAGATCGCGGCCAGCGTGACCCCCTTGCGTCCGTTATGCGGGGCAAGCGGCGAGGAATGCCGCCCCTCGCTGGGTTCATAGACGAAGGATGCCGAACCCGACCAGTTTTCCGTGAACTTGCGGCCGACGCCGAGGGTATAGGTCGTGGTGTCCTGCAACTCGACCAGCGGCACATCGGTTCCGGGCGGAACGGGGAAACGGTCGGGGTTGATCGGGAAATGCGCGTTCTCGACCACGAATTCGGACCACTTGACCCAGCGGATCGAGCCGAAGACCAGCGTATCCTCGGCCACCCCGGTCTGGCCTTCCAGCGTCCAGCTTCGGGGGGTGCGGACCTCGTGCTTGCCGTGGACGGTGCCTTGCCCCGTCGCCGCCAGCAGCCCGCCGCTTTCGGTCATGCCGAAGTCGTGGTCGATGGGCGAGTTGTAGGTCAGCGAGACGCGCGCCGCGATATCGGGGATCTCATAGGCGACGCCGGCGACCCAGCCCAGCCCCCAGGTGCCGTCGATGTCCAGGTCGTATCCGGCGGAATTTGCATAGCCCGCACCGCGCAGGGACACGTTGCCGCTGGCGCGCGAGCCGCGCAATCCGCCGTGGACCGAGAAATTGTTCTCGAACTTGTAGCGCAGCAGCGCCGTGTAGCTGACGGAATCGATGCTGACCAGCGTGCCCCCCACCACGGGCGAGCCGCTGCCGGCAGGGGGGCCGTCCGGGTATCGGATATCCGCGCCAAAGGGCTGCTCGACGATGAACGCGCCCGAAAGGTTGTCGTTGAACTGGTGCTTGTAGGCCAGCCCGAAGAAGCCATAGCCCGATGCGACGTCCCCGGTCGCAACGCCCATGATGTCGCGCCCCTCGATCTTGGGCGATGCGCCGCCAAAGCTCAGCTCGGCGTAATTGCCTTCCTCGAACAGGATGGCAAGCGATTGCGGCGCGCGCTCGATCCCGCCTGCGAGGGCCTGGCTGGCGCCAAGCGCGAGCGTGCCGATGGCGGTCAATGCTGTTTTCATTTTTCCTACCTCCCTGCTTCGTCCGTTGCGGGACGCCTGAATAAAGCGTGATCCAGAGTTGATCGCCGGTCAATCGCGCCGTTGCCGTGACGTGGCGTATGGATGGATTTGGCACCGCAAAGGGCGCGTTTCGTTGCGCTGGCGCAACTTTGCGGGTTGCCGAAAGATGGCGGCCATGCGCGCCTGGCACTGGACATTTGTGCGCGCGCGTGGAATGGGAAACTGCCAAACGAACCCCTGATAGGATGGATCCATGCAGATTCGTGAGGCGCTGACCTTCGACGACGTTCTTCTTGTTCCCGCGGCGTCCTCGGTGATGCCCTCGACGGCGGATGTGGCCACATATGTCACGCGCCGGATCAGGATGAACATCCCGCTGCTTTCCTCGGCGATGGACACGGTCACCGAAAGCCGCATGGCGATCGCGCTGGCGCAGGCGGGCGGAATCGGCGTGATCCACCGCAACCTGACGCCCGACCAGCAGGCTGACGAGGTCCGCCGCGTCAAGCGTTTCGAATCCGGCATCGTCTACAACCCCGTTACTCTGCGCGCCGACCAGACGCTGGCCGATGCCAAGGCGCTTCAGGAACGCTACAGCGTCTCGGGCTTTCCGGTGGTGGACGACCGGGACCGCGTCGTGGGGATCGTGACCAACCGCGACATGCGCTTTGCCAGCGACGACCGCACCCCGGTCAGCGTGATGATGACCTCGGAAAACCTCGCCATCCTGCACGAGCCTGCCGACCGGGCCGAGGCGATCAGCCTGATGAAGGCCCGCCGGATCGAGAAACTGCTGATCACCGACGACCAGGGCAAGCTGACCGGCCTGCTGACGCTGAAGGACACCAAGATGTCCGTCCTCAACCCCATCGCCTGCAAGGACGACCTGGGGCGGCTGCGCGTGGCCGCCGCCTCGACCGTGGGCGACGAGGGGTTCGAGCGCAGCCTTGCGCTGGTCGATGCGGGCGCCGACCTGGTCGTGATCGACACCGCGCATGGCCATTCCGAAGGCGTTGCCCGCTCGGTCCGGCGGCTGAAAGAGGCCGCGCCGGGCGTAGAGGTCGTCGCCGGCAATGTCGCCACGGCGGCGGGCGCGCGGGCGCTGGTCGATGCCGGGGCGGATGCGATCAAGGTGGGGATCGGTCCCGGCTCGATCTGCACGACGCGGATCGTGGCGGGCGTGGGCGTGCCGCAACTGACCGCGATCATGGACGCGGTGTCGGGCGCGGGCGAGGTGCCCGTGATCGCCGATGGCGGCATCAAGTATTCGGGCGATTTCGCCAAGGCCATCGCGGCGGGCGCAAGCTGTGCGATGGTCGGCAGCGCCATCGCCGGCACCGATGAATCGCCGGGCGAGGTGATCCTGTATCAGGGCCGTTCGTTCAAGTCCTATCGCGGGATGGGCAGCCTTGGCGCGATGGCGCGCGGCTCGGCCGACCGCTATTTCCAGAAGGACGCCGCATCCGACAAGCTGGTCCCCGAGGGGATCGAGGGGCAGGTGCCCTACAAAGGCTCGGCCTCGGCGGTCCTGCACCAACTGGTCGGCGGGCTGCGGGCGGCAATGGGCTATACCGGCTGCGCCACGGTCGAAGAGATGCGCAGGAATTGCGAATTCGTCCGCATCACCGGCGCGGGGCTGAAGGAAAGCCATGTCCACGACGTCCAGATCACGCGAGAGGCGCCGAATTACCGGCATGGCTAGGAGCCGTTAGCCGAAAATTAAGGGAAAGGGGCGTAGAAGGGTTGCGGGATGATTCTGCTTGTGGCCCGAAATGCGCGCCTTTCTGCTTTGCCTTTGCCTGATGACGGCCCTGCCTGCGCGGCCCTGGGCCAGCCAGCCCGCGCAGGTGTGCGAAATGGCGGCGCGGCAGGCGGCGGCGGAAACCGGGGTGCCCTTCGACATATTGGCCGCGCTGACGCTGACCGAAACCGGGCGGCGCGTGGACGGTATCGTCCGCCCCTGGGCTTGGAGCGCGAATGCCGAAGGCGCGGGCCATTGGTTCGACGATCCGGACAGCGCCATCGACTTCGTGCAGGGGCGGGTCGCGCAGGGGCGGCCCAATGTCGATATCGGGTGCTTCCAGATCAATTACCGCTGGCACGGGGAACATTTCCGCTCGGTCACGCATATGTTCGATCCGCTGGAAAATGCCCGCTATGCGGCGCGTTTCGTCGGCGAGCTTTATCTTGAGACCGGGGATTGGCGCCGTGCCGCCGGGGCGTTTCATTCGCGCACGCCGGTCCATGCCGATCGCTACCTGGCGCGTTTCGACACCCTGCGCGCGATGCTGCGCGACCGGGGCTTTCAGGGCATGGCGGATTCGCCGGAAACCTATAACAGCTTCGCCGCGCTGCCCTCGGGCACCCGGCGGGCGGCTGCCTTGCGCGAACGGGTGACGCTGCTGGGCGCGCCCGTTGGGACGGCGCCGCAGGGGCAGGGCGGCTCGCTGGCGGTGCTTGGCGGTGCGCGCGGGCGGATCGCCGCCGCGCCCGGCCCGGTGATCGCGGCCCGCACGGCGGGACCCGTGGGTGGTGCGCCTGCCGGGTCGCTCTGGCGCGGACCCTAGCGGTGGCGGGATTGACTTTCGGTCGGCCCGCGCTTTTCTGGCCCTTGTCCCAGTTGAAGAAGCACCCGCCATGACCCCCGCCGCCCGCGTCGCCGCCGCGTCCGAGATCCTTGACCGCATCCTTGCCGGCGACCCGGCCGAGCCTGCCCTGATCCGCTGGGCACGCGCCAGCCGCTATGCCGGTTCCGGCGACCGTGCCGCGGTGCGCGACCTGGTCTATGACAGCCTGCGCAAGCTGCGATCCCGCGCCGCGCTTGGCGGTGGCCTGGATGGCCGTGCGCTGATGCTGGGCATGTGCCGCGAAACCGGGCAGGACCCGGCGCAGGTCTTTACCGGACAGGGCCACGCCCCTGCCGTTCTGACGGATGATGAAAAGCAGTCGGGCAACCCGCCGTCGCCGTCCGAGGCGATGGACCTGCCCGACTGGCTCATCCCTCTCTGGCGCGACTCCCTGGGCGAGCGCGCCGATCCGACGGCCCGGCAGATGCGCGAACGCGCGCCTGTCTGGCTGCGCGTGAATACGGCCCGCACCACGCCGGACAAGGCCCTGCGTCTGCTGGCACAGGACGGGATCGTCGCCCTGCCTGCGCCGCAATTGCCCTCGGCCCTGCGGGTGGTCGAGGGCGCGCGCCGCGTCGCTGCCTCGGCCAGCTATCGCGAGGGGGACGTGGAACTGCAGGACCTCTCGGCGCAACTGGCCTGCGCGGCGCTGCCGGTTCAGGGCAGCGTGCTGGACTTTTGTGCGGGTGGCGGCGGCAAGGCGCTGGCGCTGGCCGCGCGTGGGGCGGGGCCGATCGTGGCCCATGACAGCGACATGTCGCGCATGGCCGACCTGCCTGCCCGTGCGGCGCGCGCCGGTGCAAGGGTGGATATCGCCCGTCCCGGCAAGGTTTCCGGCACCTTCGGGCTGGTCGTGGCCGATGTGCCCTGTTCCGGTTCGGGGACCTGGCGCCGGACGCCCGATGCGAAATGGCGCCTGACTGCGGACGGTTTGCGGGAGTTGTCGAAGATTCAGGCGCAGATCATTGACAAGGCAAGTGAACTTACCTGCACGGGCGGACATCTGGCCTATATGACCTGCTCGGTCCTGCAAGCGGAAAATGCCGATCAGATTGCCGCTTTCCTGCACCGCAACCCCGCGTTCGAATTGGTTGAAGAGCAGAGTTTCGGTCCCTGGAACGCCTCGGACGGCTTTTATCTGTCATTGCTTCGCCGGAATTAACCGGATGTTAAGGGATCGGCGTGTAAGCCCGTCCTGGAAAGCTTGGTCAAGAGGTATGCGCAGATGGTCAGGGCGATCAGGAATATGCCGGATTCGGCCCTGCGGCTCATTCCGTTCCTGGTGCTGCCGATCGTGCTGGGCGCGCTGTATCTGGCGCTGGCGCCCGACAGCCCGCGTGGCCGGGCGCTGCTGGTGCTGGCAACAGTCGCGGTCGCGCTTTACCTCGTGGCCGGAATGGCGGCGGCCGAGGCGGTGCGGCGGGGGCTGCGGCAAAGGCGGGACCTGAAAAGGATCGGGGCGCAGATGGCGGCGCTTGACGTTGCAGCCTTCGCCGTTTCGGCAGAGGGGACGATTCTCGCCCAGAACGATCACGTCCCCCTTGATGCGGGCGAGCTGGTCGGGCGCCGGATCCAGGATGTGCTGGCGCGCAGCCATGCCGATGCCGATGGCCGATGGCGGAGCCTGTGCAGCCAGCTTGCGCGTGGGACCAATCCGGTCGCCGAGATTGAGCGGGTCGGCACGTTCCAACTGTCCCGGCGCCCCGGCGCGACCGTCCAGCTTTGGCAGGCCCCGGTTCAGGATACCGAACCGGAAATATCTGCGCCCATACCCGAATCGCAAAACCTGCAATGCGAGGCGCTGCCCGTCGCCGTCCTGATCCTGGATGGGGCGTCGCGTATCGTCACCGCCAATGCCGCCGCGGTCGAGATGCTGGGCCAGCCGGTCGAGGGCAAGCCCCTGGCCAGCCTTTTCGAGGGGCCGGGCAGGTCGCTGAGCGACTGGATCGACGATATCTCGGCCGGGCGCCTCGCCTCGGGGTCCGAGGTCCTGCGGACCAGGGGATCGGCGACCGAGAATTTCGTTCAGGTCGTGGTGCGGAAAAACGGACCCGACAGCGTCATCGCCGTCCTTTCCGACGCGAATGCGCTGAAGCGGCTCGAGGCGCAATTCGTCCAAAGCCAGAAGATGCAGGCGATCGGGCAGTTGGCAGGCGGCGTTGCGCATGATTTCAACAACCTGCTGACCGCGATCAGCGGGCATTGCGACCTGCTGATGCTGCGCCACGACAAGGGCGATCCCGATTATGCGGATCTGGTGCAGATCAGCCAGAACACCAATCGCGCCGCCGCGCTTGTCAGCCAGTTGCTGGCCTATTCCCGCAAGCAGACGCTGAAATTGCAGATGCTGGACCTGCGCGAAACCCTTGCCGATCTGACGCATCTGCTCAACCGGCTGGTGGGTGAGCGGATCGTGCTGACCTTTCACCACGACCCGAACCTGCACATGATCCGGGCGGACCGGCGCCAGCTTGAGCAGGTCATCATCAACCTGGTCGTCAATGCCCGCGACGCGATGCCGGACGGTGGCGATATCGCGATCTCGACGCGCAACATGCGGATCGCGAATGCGGAAGCGGCGCGAAAGCCGCGGATGCCGGTCGGCGACTATGTCTGCGTCGAGGTGCAGGACGAGGGCTGTGGCATCCCGCCCGAGGTCGTCGCCAAGATCTTCGAGCCGTTCTTTTCGACCAAGCGCACGGGCGAGGGGACGGGCCTTGGCCTTTCGACCGCCTATGGCATCGTCAAGCAGACCGGTGGGTATATCTTTTGCGACAGCGTGATCGACGAGGGCAGCCGCTTCAGCCTGTATTTTCCCGCCCATGTCGGGCAGGTCGCGGATGCGGAGGAAACGGCCGCGCCCGCGCCGATGCGCCACTCCGTCATCGCCGAGCAAGAGCAGGCACCGACGATCCTGCTGGTCGAGGACGAGGCTCCCGTCCGCGCATTTGCCAGCCGGGCCTTGCAGCTTCAGGGTTGTCACGTCATCGAAACCGCCAATGCCGAGGATGCGCTGGAACTGCTTTCCGACCAGCGATTGAAGGTCGATGTCTTCGTCACCGATGTCGTGATGCCGGGTCTGGACGGGCCTAGCTGGGTGCGCGCCGCGTTGCGCGACCGGCCCGCCACGGGGGTCATCTTCATGTCGGGCTATGCCGAGGATCTGTTTGCCGATGGCACCACGCCGATCGAAGGCGCCGAGTTCCTGGCCAAGCCCTTTTCGCTTAGCGAGTTGACGGCGATGGTGGGCAGGCAGCTTGAACGAAGGAAGCCGGGATCGGGCGGACGGTAACGGAAAGGAAATCCCATGCATTCAGCAGCAATCCAATGGACAGCCGCGCAATGGAACATTATAAGAACATTCAACGCTAACTCTGATTGCCCCCTCGGCGGGGGTATGAAATAAGGTGCAAGACAGATGGCAGGGGCGACGCTTTTCGACATGACCGACAAGAGAACAGCAGACAAGCAAAAGGCGCTGGACAGCGCACTCGCACAGATCGAGCGCCAATTCGGCAAAGGCTCGATCATGAAACTGGGCGCCGACAATCCGGTGGCCGAGATCGAGGCGACCTCGACCGGGTCGCTGGGGCTGGATATCGCGCTGGGGATCGGCGGCCTGCCCAAGGGGCGGATCATCGAGATCTATGGTCCCGAAAGCTCGGGCAAGACGACGCTGACCCTGCATGTAATTGCGGAAGAACAGAAAAAAGGCGGGGTTTGCGCCTTTGTGGACGCCGAACATGCGCTGGATCCCCAATATGCCCGCAAGCTGGGCGTCAATCTTGACGAATTGCTGATCAGCCAGCCCGACACCGGCGAGCAGGCGCTTGAGATCGTGGACACGCTGGTGCGGTCGGGCGCGGTCAGCATCGTCGTCGTCGATTCGGTCGCCGCGCTGACGCCCAAGTCCGAGATCGAGGGCGACATGGGTGATGCCCAGGTCGGCGCGCAGGCCCGGCTGATGAGCCAGGCGATGCGCAAGCTGACCGCCAGCATCGGGCGCAGCAATTGCATGGTGATCTTCATCAACCAGATCCGCATGAAGATCGGGGTCATGTTCGGCAGCCCGGAAACCACTTCCGGCGGCAACGCGCTGAAATTCTATGCCTCGGTGCGGCTGGACATCCGCCGCACCGGAGCGATCAAGGACCGTGACGAGGTCGTCGGCAACGCGACCCGCGTGAAGGTCGTCAAGAACAAGGTCGCCCCCCCGTTCCGCCAGGTCGAATTCGACATCATGTATGGCGAGGGCATCTCGAAAATGGGCGAATTGATCGATCTGGGCGTCAAGGCCGGCGTGGTGGAGAAATCCGGCTCGTGGTATTCTCATGGCGACGAGCGCATCGGCCAGGGGCGTGAGAATGCCAAGCAATTCCTGCGCGACCATCCCGACGTCGCCTATGCGATCGAGGACAAGATCCGTGCCAGCCACGGTCTCGATTTCGGGGCATCCGAAGGGGGCGGCGACGAGTTGCTGGACGAATAGCGCATGAGGCATGGCACGACCGCGCGGCGGCGAAACCGCGCGGTTGCGGCTTTACGAAGGCGGGCGGGGCGGATAAGGAGTTTCCCTGCAAATCATAATCATGCCGTTGATGGCCATGAGCGGGGTCGCCAGACATGCCTAGCTTGAACGAAATTCGTTCCACTTTCCTGGATTTCTTCCAGCGCAACGATCACCGCGTTGTCGAATCCAGCCCCCTGGTCCCGCGCAACGATCCGACCCTGATGTTCACGAATTCGGGCATGGTTCAGTTCAAGAACCTGTTCACCGGGGTCGAACACCGCGATTATACCCGCGCGACGACCGCGCAGAAATGCGTTCGGGCAGGCGGCAAGCACAATGACCTGGACAATGTCGGCTATACCGCGCGCCACCATACCTTCTTTGAAATGCTGGGGAATTTCAGTTTCGGCGATTATTTCAAGTCCGAGGCCATCCCCTATGCGTGGGAGCTTCTGACCAAGGACTTCGGCATTCCCAGGGACAAGCTGCTGGTCACGGTCTATCACACCGACGACGAAGCCGCCGATATCTGGAAGAAGGTCGCGGGACTTGGCGACGACCGCATCATCCGCATCGCGACCAGCGACAATTTCTGGCAGATGGGTCCGACCGGGCCATGCGGTCCCTGCACCGAGATCTTCTATGATCACGGCGATCATATCTGGGGCGGCCCTCCGGGTTCGGCGGATGAGGACGGCGACCGTTTCATCGAGATCTGGAACCTCGTCTTCATGCAGTTCGAACAGTTCGAGGACGGCACGCGCCGCGATCTGGCGGCGCAATCCATCGATACCGGCATGGGGCTGGAACGTATCGGCGCCCTGTTGCAGGGCAAGCACGACAACTATGACACCGACCTGATGCGCAGCCTCATCGAGGCCAGCGCCCATGCGACCAGTTCCGATCCCGACGGGCCGGGCCGCATCCACCACCGCGTGATTGCCGATCATCTGCGCTCGACCTCGTTCCTGATCGCGGACGGTGTGATGCCCTCGAACGAAGGCCGGGGCTATGTCCTGCGGCGGATCATGCGCCGTGCCATGCGCCATGCGCATATGCTGGGGGCCAAGGACCCGGTGATGTTCCGGCTGGTGTCCGCCCTGGTGCGCGAAATGGGCGCCGCCTATCCCGAACTGGGCCGCGCACAGCCGATGATCGAAGAGACGCTGAAGCATGAGGAAACCCGCTTCCGCCAGACGCTCGACCGTGGCCTGCGCCTGCTGGACGATGAGCTGGAAAAGCTGCCCGAGGGCGCCAACCTGCCGGGCGAGGCCGCTTTCAAGCTTTACGATACCTATGGTTTCCCGCTGGACCTGACGCAGGATGCGCTGCGGGAAAAGGGCCGCGGGGTCGATATCGCGGGCTTCGACAGCGCGATGGCCGAGCAGAAGGCAAAGGCGCGCGCCGCCTGGGCCGGCTCGGGTGAGACGAAGGATGCTGCGATCTGGTTCGATCTGGCCGACCGGCACGGCGCGACCGAATTTCTTGGCTATGACACCGAAGAGGCGGAAGGCCAGATCCTGGCCCTGGTCAAGGACGGTGCGGCGGACGATACTGCAAGGCAGGGCGATTGCGTCCAGATCATCGTCAACCAATCGCCGTTCTATGCGGAATCGGGCGGCCAGGTTGGCGATACCGGCCTGATCAAGACCGAAACCGGCGCTGCGCGCGTCACCGATACCAGAAAGGTCGCGGGGCTGTTTTTGCATGTCGCCGAGGTGACGCTGGGCGAAATTTCCTGCGGGCAGGGCGCCGTCCTGTCGGTTGATCACGACCGGCGCGGCGCGATTCGGGCGAATCATTCGGCCACGCATCTGCTGCACGAGGCCTTGCGTGGCATTCTGGGCGAACATGTCGCGCAGCGCGGCAGCCTGAACGCGCCGCACCGGCTGCGGTTCGATTTCAGCCATGCCAAGGCCCTGACCGCGGATGAAATCGCGCAGGTCGAGCGGACGGTGAATGACTTCATCCGCCAGAACTCGGCTGTGGAAACGCGGATCATGACGCCGGACGATGCGCGGGATATTGGTGCGCAGGCCCTGTTTGGCGAGAAATACGGGGATGAGGTGCGCGTCGTCTCGATGGGCGAACTGCCCGGTTCGGGCAAGGGGACGAATGGTCGGACCTATTCGATCGAGCTTTGCGGCGGCACCCATGTCGCACGCACCGGCGATATCGGGATGTTCGCGCTGACCGCCGAAACTGCCTCGGCCGCCGGGATCCGCCGGATCGAGGCGCTGACCGGCCAGGCCGCGATGGAGGAGTTGCGCCGCGTCGATACCGAGTTGCAAGAGATCGCGGGCCTGTTGAAGGCGCAGGCGGGCGATGTCGTCAACAAGGTGCGCGCGCTGGTCGATGAACGCAAGGCGCTGGGCAATGAGATCGCGCAGCTCAAACGCCAGATGGCGATGGGTAGCGGCGATGAAAAGTCCATTGAGATCAATGGAATCAGCCTGATTGTCCGCCAGGTCGAGGGCGTCGGCGGCAAAGAGATCGGTCCGCTTGTCGATGAAATCAAGACCCGGCTTGGCAGCGGTGCCGTGCTGGTTTTGGCCGATGCCGATGGCAAGGCGACCGTTGGGGCAGGGGTGACGCCGGATCTGACCGACAGGCTTTCGGCGGTCCAACTGGTCCAGGCGGCGACCGTTGCGCTTGGTGGCAAGGGCGGTGGCGGCCGGCCGGATCGCGCGCAGGGTGGGGCGCCCGGCTTGGGCGCCGCCGATGCTGCTGTCGCGGCTGTCGAGAAACTGATCGGGGATCTGGGCTGAACCAGACCTCGATTTTCCCGCGAAAAATGGCGCTGCGTTAACCCGATGTTGTGATTCCCGAGCTATATCTTCCCTCAGCGGGCGGTGGAAACCGTGGGAAAGGATGGCCGATGATGCACTGACGGATGCGCAGGGTCGTGAAATGGCGGGCGATTGGGCTTTTACGCAAGGGGTTTGGCTATTATACCCGTGCGCGGCATCGGTGACCTGAAAGGGGTGGAATATGGCCAATGTGGTTGTTGTCGGCGCGCAATGGGGCGACGAAGGCAAGGGCAAGATCGTCGACTGGCTCTCGGAACGTGCCGATGTCATCGCGCGTTTTCAGGGCGGGCATAACGCCGGGCATACGCTGGTCATCGGCAATCAGGTCTATAAACTGTCCCTGTTGCCCTCGGGGATCGTGCGCAAGGGCAAGACGGCGGTCATCGGCAATGGCGTCGTCTTGGACCCCTGGGCGCTTTTTGCCGAGATCGACCGGCTGGCCGCGCAGGGCGTGACCATCGGTCCCGACAACCTGATGATTGCCGAAAACACGCCGCTGATCCTGCCGCTGCATCAGGACCTGGACAAGCTGCGGGAAGAGGCCGCAGGGGCCTCGAAGATCGGCACGACGGGACGCGGCATCGGTCCCGCCTACGAGGACAAGGTCGGCCGCCGCACCATCCGCGTCGCCGACCTGGCGGATGAGGAGACCCTGGACGCGAGGCTTGATCGCCTGCTGGCCCATCACGATCCGTTGCGGCAGGGCCTGGGGGCCGCGGCGGTCGACCGGACCGAATTGCGCGCCCGGCTGCTTGAGGTCGCGCCCAAGCTGCTGGCCTTTGCCCAGCCGGTCTGGAAGGTGATGAACGATGCCCGGAAATCGGGCAAGCGTATCCTGTTCGAGGGTGCGCAGGGCAGCTTGCTGGATATCGACTTCGGCACCTATCCTTATGTCACCAGTTCGACCACCATGTCGGGTATGGCGGCCACGGGAACGGGCGTCGGGCCGTCGGCCATCGGTTTCGTGCTGGGGATCGTGAAGGCCTATACGACGCGCGTCGGCTCGGGTCCCTTCCCGACCGAACTGGACGATGCCGATGGGCAGAGGCTGGGTGAGCGTGGCCGGGAATTCGGCACCGTCACGGGGCGCAAGCGCCGTTGCGGGTGGTTCGATGCCGTTCTGGTGCGCCAGACCTGCGCCATTTCGGGCGTGGACGGGATCGCCCTGACCAAGCTGGACGTTCTGGACGGGTTCGAGACGCTGAAAATCTGCGTCGGCTATGAAATCGACGGCAAGCGATACGATTACCTGCCCACCGCCGCCGCGTTGCAGGCTCGTGTCAGGCCGATCTACGAGGAAATGGAGGGCTGGACCGAATCGACACAAGGGGCGCGTAGTTGGGCCGAACTGCCCGCCGCCGCGATCAAATACGTTCGGCGCATCGAAGAATTGATTCAGTGCCCTGTCGCCCTGCTGTCCACCAGCCCCGAACGGGACGACACGATCCTGGTCACCGACCCGTTCGCCGACTGATGGAACTGAAGACGCGAAAACGCTGGGCAATCGTGATCCTGCTGGTCGGGTTGCCCGTCTACCTGGGTGTGGCGTGGTTTCTGTCGAACTGGATCTATGACACCTGGGGCCGTTTGCCCGTCCTGGTCGAGTTCGCGCTTTACGTCGCGCTGGGCATCATCTGGGTGCTGCCGTTCCGCCGCGTCTTTCGCGGTGTCGGCCGCGAGGAATGACGGGCCTTCCGGCATTTTCCGCGCCCGTCACGCTGGTCGGCGGTGGCGAAGTCGGTGCCGACGACCTGCGGCAGGCGCGCCTCCACGCGCCCCATGTCGTGGCCGCCGATAGCGGGGCCGAGCATGTGCTGGCTGCCGGATTTCTGCCCGAGGTGGTGATCGGCGATCTCGACAGCATTTCGGAAAAGGCGCGCCGGGCCATACCTTCGGACCGCCTGTTCCGTATCGTCGAACAGGATAGTTCCGATTTCGACAAATGCCTGCGCCTGATCGATGCACCCTTGCTGATCGCGGTGGGCTTTACCGGGGCGCGGCTTGACCATACCCTGGCGGCCTTTGCCACGATCAGCCGCAAAGCCAGCCCGCCCACGATCATTCTGGGGGCAGAGGATATCGCCTTTCGTGCCCCCGAAAACCTGGATCTGGATCTGCCGGCCGGCTTGCGCTTGTCGCTCTTCCCGATGGGTGAGGCCAGGGGCGTCAGCACCGGCCTGCATTGGCCGATCGACGGAATCACCTTTGCGCCGGCGGGATTCAACGGCATCTCGAACCGGGTCAGCGGTCCGGTCGGGCTTCGGATCGAGGGGCCGATGATCGTCATTCTGCCTCGCCAGGCACTGGACAGAATATTTACGCAGCTTTTGTTTCAATTACGCGACGCTTGATGGTTGCAAAGCCTTGCGCAGCGGGTAGCCTTTCAGTGTTCTCAAAAGGACTGTCATGAACACGAATTTGCCTGCCAGAATCTGCTGCGGGGCCATGCCATGACCCTGCCGGGCGCGCCGATTCGGGCCGATGATCCGGTCAGCTTCGCCGATCCGCTGCCTGGCGCCTGCGACGTCGTCATCATCGGCGGGGGGATCGCGGGCGTTGCGACCGCGCTTTTCCTGGCGCGGCAGGGTATGCAGGTGCTGATCTGCGAAAAGGGGCGGATCGCGGCCGAGCAGAGTTCCCGCAACTGGGGATGGGTGCGCCAGCAGGGCCGCGATCCGGCGGAATTGCCGATCATGATCGAATCGTTGCGTCATTGGCAGGCGTTTCAGGACAGGCTGGGGGATCAGGTCGGCCTGCGGCGCACCGGTGTCACCTATCTGGCCAAGGACGGTGCGTCACTGGCCCGTTACGAGGATTGGCTGCAACATGCCCGCGCGCATGGGTTGGACAGCCGCATGGTGTCGCAGGCGGAATTGCAGGCGATATTGCCCAATTCCGCCGAGTGGATCGGCGGGCTGGCGACCCCTTCGGATGCGCGGGCCGAGCCTTGGACCGCCGTTCCCGCCCTTGCCTCGCTGGCGCATGGGATGGGCGTGAAGATCGTCGAAAACTGCGCTGTGCGTGTGCTGGATATCCAGAACGGCGAGGTGTCCGGCGTGATGACCGAGGCGGGACCCGTCCGCGCGTCGCGTGTCCTGCTGGCCGGGGGCGCCTGGTCGGGGCTGTTCGCGCGGAATGCGGGGCTGCGGATTCCCCAGCTTGCCGTGCGGGGAACCGTTGCGGCGACCGTGCCCTTGCCCGCATTTCATGAAGGGGCGATTGTCGACAGCGGTTTCGCCCTGCGCAGGCGGCTGGACAAGGGCTATACCCTTGCGCCCGGCGTGGGGCATGATTTCTGGATCGGCCCGGATGCCTTTCGATATTTTCGCACCTATCTGCCGCAACTGCGCCGCGAACAGGCGCATACGCGGATCCGCCCTGTCGGGCCGCGGCACTATCCCGACGGCTGGCTGACCCGGCGCCGGTGGCGGGCGGGTGACGTGACGCCCTTTGAAAGGGTCCGCGTTCTGGATCCGCCGCCGAATCAGGCCCGGCTGAAGCGATTGCAGCAGGATTTCGAGACCGCCTTTCCCCAGATCGGCCATCCCCGCCTGCGTCGGGCCTGGGCCGGGATGATCGACGTCATGCCTGATGAGGTGCCGGTTCTGGACGAGACGCCGATCCGTGGCTTCTTTGTCGCGACCGGCCTTTCGGGACATGGTTTCGGTATCGGGCCGGGGGTGGGCCGGGTCATGGCCGATCTGATCCGGGGGCAACCGCCGGGGCATGATCTGGCGCGGTTCCGCTTTGGCCGTTTTACCGACGGCACGGCATTGGAACTTGGCCCAAGCCTTTGATTTTCTACCATGAGTGCAGGTTGCGCCCGCTGCCGAAACCGCGCAACCTGCCAGGGAAGGAGCCTGAAACATGCCTGTAAAGAACCGATTCGCCGAACTATTGCCCGAAATTTCCGGCTGGAGGCGCAATTTCCATCGCTACCCCGAATTGATGTATGACCTGCCGCGCACCTCGGCCCGCGTGGCTGCGCTGCTGCATGAATTCGGCGTGGATGAGGTTGTCCAGGGCGTGGGCCGCAGCGGTGTGGTCGGTGTCATCCGCGGGCGCAAGAATGGTTCGGGTCGGGTGATCGGACTGCGCGCGGATATGGATGCGCTGCCGATCCAGGAGGTTACCGGGGCCGAATATGCCTCGGAGGTGCCGGGGAAGATGCATGCCTGCGGCCATGACGGGCATACGTCGATGCTGCTGGGTGCGGCGAAATACCTGGCCGAGACGCGCAATTTCGACGGGACCGCCATCGTGATCTTTCAGCCCGCCGAGGAAGGCGGGGCGGGTGGCAAGGCCATGTTGGACGACGGGCTGGTTACGCGCTGGGGCATCCAGGAATTTTATGGACTGCACAATATGCCCGGTATCGAGGTCGGGCAATTCGCGATCCGCAAGGGGCCGGTGATGGCTGCGGCGGACCAGTTCGAGATTGTCCTGACCGGAAAGGGCGGTCACGCGGCGGCACCGCATACCACGGTGGACACCGCGCTGGTTGCGGCCCAGGTGGTCGTGGCCTTGCAATCGATCGCGGCGCGCAATGTCGATCCGCTGAAAAGCGGGGTGGTGTCGGTTTGCGTGATCGCGACCGATTCGCAGGCCTATAACGTCTTGCCTGAAAAGGTCGTTTTGCGCGGCACCGCGCGCAGCCTTGAAAACGATGTGCGCGACTTGTTGGAAGAGCGGATCACCCAGGTGGCCATCAATGTCGCGGCGGCTTTCGGTGCGCGGGCCGAGGTCGATTATCAGCGCGGTTATCCCGTTACCGTCAACCACGCCGAGGCGACCGATCATGCGGCAGATGTCGCGCGTGCGGTTGCGGGCGGGGTGGAAATGAACATGACGCCGATCATGGCCGGCGAGGATTTCAGCTATATGCTGAACGAACGGCCCGGAGCCTATATTTTCCTGGGCAATGGCGACAGCGCCGCGCTGCATCACCCCGCCTATGATTTCAACGACGAGGCGATTCCGGCAGGATCGAGCTGGCTGGCGGGCATGGCCGAGGCGCGCATGCCGATGGCGTGATGCGTCGTGGGCAGGCCGATGATGGCCTGCTCACCACCGGGCGGCGGCGTCGCATGGGTATTTTCATGATGAAGAAAGGGGGCGTTTTCGCCCCCCTTGGTCAGAAGTGGATCGCCCGACCATAGGCCGAGAGGGTGGCTTCGTGCATCATCTCGGACAGGGTGGGGTGGGGGAAGATGGTTTCCATCAACTCGACCTCGGTGGTTTCAAGCGTGCGGCCGATGACATAGCCCTGGATCAGTTCGGTCACCTCGGCCCCGACCATATGGGCGCCAAGAAGTTCGCCCGTCTTGGCGTCGAAGATGGTCTTGATCAGCCCTTCGGGTTCGCCGAGCGCGATGGCCTTGCCGTTACCGATGAAGGGGAAGCGCCCGATCTTGATGTCGTATCCTGCCGCCTTGGCCTTTTCCTCGGTCAGGCCGACAGATGCGACCTGTGGGTGGCAATAGGTGCAGCCTGCGACCGAGTTGGGCTTGATCGGGTGGGGTTTTCCGCCCGCGATCAGTTCTGCGACCATGACGCCTTCGTGGCTGGCCTTGTGGGCAAGCCAGGGCGCGCCCGCCACGTCGCCGATGGCATAGAGCCCTTCAACGCCGGTGCGGCAATATTCGTCGGTGACGACATGGGTGCGGTCAATCTTGACGCCCAGTTTTTCGAGGCCGAGGTTTTCCACGTTGCCGACGATGCCGACCGCCGAGATCACGGTGTCGAATTCATGCGTCTGGGTCTTGCCGCCGGTTTCGATATGGGCGGTGACCTTGTTTCCGGCGCGGTCGAGCTTCTTGACCGTTGCCTTTTCCATGATCTTCATGCCTTGCTTGACGAATTGCTTTTTCGCAAGCGCCGAGATCTCGGCATCCTCGACCGGCAGGACGCGGTCCATCACCTCGACCACCGTTGTATCGGCGCCGAGCGTGTTGAAGAAGCTGGCGAATTCGATGCCGATCGCGCCCGAGCCGATGACCAGCAGCTTTTTCGGCATATGCGGGGGTTTCAGCGCGTGTTTGTAGTTCCAGACCAGCTTGCCGTCGGGTTCCAGCCCCGGCAGTTCGCGGGCGCGGGCGCCGGTGGCCAGGACGACGGATTTGCCGGTGATTTCCTCGGTCCCCTTGTCGGTCTTGACGCTGATCTTGCCAGGGCCGGTCAGGGTCGCCTCGCCCATGATGGTGGTGACCTTGTTCTTTTTCAGCAGGTGGCCGACGCCGCCGGCGAGCTGTTTCGACACCCCGCGAGAGCGTTCGACCACCGCATTCAGGTCATAGCCGATCCTGTCGGCGGACAGCCCGAACTCCTTGGCGCGGTGCATCAGGTGGAACACCTCGGCGGAACGCAGCAGCGCCTTGGTCGGGATGCAGCCCCAGTTGAGGCAGATGCCGCCCAGATGCTCGCGCTCGATACAGGCGACTTTCAGCCCCAGTTGCGCCCCCCGGATGGCGCAGACGTAGCCGCCGGGGCCGGAGCCGATCACCACCATGTCGAATGTCTGAGCCATGCGCCATTTCCCTTTCAAAAAGATAGTTGAGCGTTAAACCATTTTTCAGCGCGCATCAAGCGAGACGGTTCCCTGCACCAGCGCCCCATAGCCGCCTGCATCCAGCAGGGCCTGTTCGGCGGGGGTGCTTTCGCGGCCAAGCGCCTGGTTGCGCCAGGGAAAGCGCCCGAATTCGGCGATGGTGTCGCGATGCAGCCTGGCGTGGCGCAGGTTCTCGCCCGGCATGTTGCGCGCAAACAGCGCGACGGCGCGGTCCTGGTCGGCGAGGTCCTCGGAATGCTCGAAGGGCATGTAGAAGAACTGGCGCTGCGGTTCCGGCGTGGCCATGTCGTAGCCCTGGGCGATGGCCCGATCCGCGATGCGCCGGGCCAGCGCGTCGGTGGCGAAGGACCGCGGATCGCCGCGGAACATGTTGCGCGGGAACTGGTCGGTCAGGATCAATGCGGCCAGCGCGCCCTCGGCCCCGTCCAGCCAGGGGCGGGTGGCGTTTTCGGCGTCCTGCCACAGCGCCATGAAGCGGTCGCGGACCTGCCGGTCCAGGGCGTCGGACTGGATATACCAGCCCGCCTCGCCGACCTCTTCCAGCCAGAAGCGGTTTATTTCTTGCGGGGTCATCGCGGCCTCCCATTTCTTCCCTGCGCTGATGCTGGCATTGCAGCGGCGCAGGTTCAAGGGGAAGGCGGGCCGGGGTCCGGGGGGTCGTCCGAGCTTGCGGAATCCAGTGCCGCCTCGACCGCGATGGTGGTGGCGGCGGGCGACAGGACGACGAAGCTTTGATCATGGGCGGGGATCGCGCGCTTGGTCATGCGCCAGCCCGCATAACAGGCCAGCGCGAAAAGCAGCAGCCCGATGAACAGCCAGAACCCGTCCGGCCCGGCCAGCGTCATCAGCCCGCCCGTGATTAGCGGCCCGGCCATCGAGCCAAGTCCGTTGATGAAAAGCAACCCCGCCGAGGCCGCCGCCATGTCCTTCTGGTCGAGATAGTCGTTCGTATAGGCCAGCAGCAGCGAATAGATCGGGTTGGCGACCCCGCCCACGCAGGCGGCGGCCAGCAAGAGGCCCCAGATGCCGGGTTGCAGCAGGATCGTCAGCCCCGCGCAGACCGCGCCCCATGCGGCAAGCACCAGCACCATCTTGCGCCGGTCGCCCCGGTCGGACAGCCATCCCAGCGGATATTGCAGCAGCAGCCCGCCGATATAGATCGCGGCGACGAAGGCCGAGATCTCGCGCACGGAAAGCCCCGCGACCCCGCCCCAGACCGAGGCCATGCCGAAGATCGCGGAAAACACGCCCCCGATCAGGAAGATGCCCACGCAGCCAAGCGGAGAGATGCGCAAGAGCCGCCCGAAGGTCATCCGCTGGATCGAGGCGAATTGCGGCGCGGGCTGCTGCGACAGCAGGATCGGCAGGAAGGCCATCGACACCAGCACCGAGGGGATGACGAACAGCATGTAGCCCGCCGGATCGGCGACGTTCAGCAGCATTTGCGCGCAGATGATGCCCAGCATCTGCATGATCATGTAAAGCGACAGCGCCTGGCCGCGGTTTTCGTTCGTCGAGCCTGCGTTCAGCCAGCTTTCGGCGGTGATGTAGACGCCGGAGAAGCAATAGCCGATGGTAAAGCGCAGCAACGCCCAGAACATCCAGTGCGGCACGGTCGCATAAAGGATCAGCACCGCCGAGATCACCGAGGCCAGGGCGGCAAAGACGCGGACGTGGCCGACCCGCTGGATCAGGTCCGGCACGGTGCGGCTGCCCAGCAGGAAGCCCGCGAAATAGGCGGCCATGACATAGGACATCTCGGCGGTCGGGATGCCCTCGATACTGCCGCGGATACCCAGCAGGGTGCCCTGCATGCCGTTGCCGACCATCAGCAACATGATGCCAAGCAGAAGCGGCCAGGTCGTGCGCAGGATCGTGAGCATGGCGGGGCCTTAAGGTATCAACAGCGACGCATCGCCATAGCTGAAGAAACGATAGCCCGAATCGACGGCGTGTCGATAGGCGTCGCGCACGCGGTCCTGGCCCAGAAGGGCGCTGACCAGCATCAGCAGGGTCGATTTGGGCAGGTGGAAATTGGTCATCAGCGCATCGGTCACCCGGAAACGATAACCGGGATATATGAAGATTTCGGTAACGCCGGAAAATTCCCGCACATGGCCGGTTTCGTCCGCCGCGGATTCGATCAGCCGCAGCGCGGTGGTGCCGACCGGGATCACGCGGCGGCCGGCGGCCCTGGCGGCATTGATGGTGGCGGCGGCCTGCGCCGTGACCTCGCCCCATTCGGCATGCATCTTGTGGGTGGTGACGTCCCGGACCTTGACCGGCAGGAAGGTGCCCGCGCCGACATGCAGTGTGACATGGACGAACTCGACCCCTCTTTGGTGCAGCGCGTCCAGCACCTGCTGGTCGAAATGCAGGCTGGCGGTCGGCGCGGCCACCGCGCCCGAGCGTTTCGCCCAGACGGTCTGGTAATCGGTGCGGTCCTGCGCGTCGGGCGCGCGCAACGCGGCGATATAGGGGGGCAGGGGCATCGCGCCGGTGCGGGCCAGTTCATCCTCGATCGAATCGCCCGAGGTTTCCAGCCGCAGTTCAAGTTCGCCCTCCAGGATCTGCGTGACCGTGGCCCAGAGCCGGTCCGAGAAGCGAATCGCCTCGCCGGGTTTCAGCTTGCGCAGGGGCTTGGCCAGCGCGCGCCAGCAGCCGTCGGGGCGGGGTTCCAGCAAGGTGACCTCGACCTTCGCCACGGCCTCGCCCTGCGGGGTCCGGCGGTGGCGCTGCCCGGCCAGGCGGGCGGGGATGACGCGTGTGTCGTTCAGCACCAGCAGATCGCCGGGCCGCAGGATCTGCGGCAGGTCGCGGACATGGCGGTCCGACAGCCGCCCGCCGTCGCTGACCAGCAGGCGCGCGGAACTGCGCGGCCGCGCGGGCCGCGTCGCGATCAGCCCTTCGGGCAGGTCAAAGTCGAAATCGTCCAGCTTCATGTCCGGGTTGTCGGTCGGCGCAGGCGAAGTTGCAAGATCACATATTTGGCAGAGTGAAACACTGGGTCTTTACGAATCCCGATCTTTTCACTAAGTCATCTGCAAGCAGGGGGAACGCCATGATCGTCTGTCATTGCACTCAGATCACCGATACCGAAATCCGGGCGGCCATCGACTGGATGCGTTCCGCCGACCCCGAGACGATCATCACGCCCGGCAAGATCTACCACGCCCTTGGCAAGCGCGCCGATTGCGGCGGTTGCATGCCTTTGTTTCTGGACACCATGCGCAGCAGCGATAATCTGGGGGTTCCCGCGAACCTGCGCGGATTGCGCACCAGAAACAAAGGAACCGTTCATGAAGGGCGACGCAAAGGTTATCGAATACCTGAACGCAGCGCTGCGGTCTGAACTGACCGCCGTCAGCCAGTATTGGCTGCATTACCGCCTTCAGGAAGATTGGGGTTACGGCCATGTCGCCGACAAGTCCCGCGCCGAATCCATCGAGGAAATGCATCACGCCGACCGGCTGATCCAGCGCATCATCTTTCTGGAAGGCCATCCGAATCTGCAAAAGCTGGACCCGCTGCGCATCGGGCAGAACCTCAAGGAAACGCTCGAGGCGGATCTGGCGGGCGAACATGATGCCCGCACCCTTTACATCGAGGCGCGCGATCACTGCGAAAAGGTGGGCGATTACGTCAGCAAGGCGCTGTTCGAGGATCTTATCGCCGATGAGGAAGGCCATATCGACTTCCTTGAAACCCAGCTTGAGCTGCATGACACCATCGGCGCGCAGCAATACGGCCTGCTGAACGCAAAACCCGCAAGCCAGGCCGAATAGCCTGCCGACCGCAAGGCGGCTGATCTTTGCGCAGTCCCCGCTTGCAGGGGCTGCGCCTTTTCATTTGCCCCGAACCGTCCCGGCTGGAAGGGGGAACCAGCCGGGACGCGGGGGCAGAGACGGGCGGAACGGGGGCATATCCCGCCCGACAGGTGCAGATTGGCAGCAAATCCTTTATAATTCGTTGACGCGGGCGTTTTTTTTTACGCCTGCTGCCCAAGCCAGTCCGCCGCCAGCGCGGGCAGCGCGTCGAAATGGTCCAGCATCGCGTCGGGGGCCAGCCGCGACAGGGCCTCGCCCTCGGGACCGAAGGACACCAGCGCGACCCGCACGCCCACGGCGGCGGCGGTCCTGCGGTCGGTTTCGGTATCGCCGACCAGGAAGGACTGCGCGACATGGCCGCCCGCGCCCTCGACCGCGGCGACATAGGGGCGGGGGTCGGGCTTGCGCACCGGCAGCGTATCGGCGCCCACCAGCGCGGCAAAGCAGTCGCGGATGCCAAGCTCGCGCAGCAGGGTCTGGGCCAGCGCCTCGGGCTTGTTGGTGCAGACGACCAGACGGTGGCCCGCCTGCGCCAGCCTGTCCAGCGCAGCCTCGACCCCCGGATAAAGCCGCGTGTGCCGCGCGATGTTGCTGCCGTAGTGGTCCAGCAGGCGAGGGAAATCCTCGTCCTCGGCGCCCGGCGGCAGGATCATGTCGGCGGGGATCCGCCCATAGCCCGCGCGCAGCATCGCCCGCCCGCCGTGAAAGGCCACCAGCGCATCGCCCACCGGGTCCAGCAGCGCGCCCATGCCGCGCGCCGCGAAACATGCGTTTGCCGCTGCGATCAGGTCCGCCGAAGTATCGGCCAGCGTTCCGTCGAGGTCGAACACCACCGTTCCCGCCATTGCTGTAACCTTTCGTCAAGAACTTTGATCCCGCGGCCCCTTGGCCCGGCGCGCCGCCATAGGTAGAACGGCCCGCAATATAAGTGAACAGGCCCTTTTTTTCGAGACAGCCATGCCGAAGAAACCCGTTGCGTTGATCGTCCTGGCTGCCGGGCAGGGCAGCCGCATGCAATCCGACCTGCCCAAGGTGCTGCACCGCCTTGCCGGCGCGCCGCTGATGGCCCATGCGCTGGCGGCGGGCCGCGCGCTGGAGCCTGAGCGGGTGATCGCCGTCACCGGCCACGGTGCCGGCCGCGTGGGCAAGGCGCTGGCGCGTCTGGACCCCGAGGCGCAGACCGTCCTGCAAGCCGAACAGCTTGGCACCGGCCATGCCGTCGCGCAGGCCCTGCCGCTGCTGGAGGGTTTTGCGGGCAGGGTGGTCGTGCTTTACGGCGACACGCCCTTCATCCGCCCCGAGACGCTGGCCGAACTGGCCGGCCATCCAGCCGATGTCGCCGTCCTGGGCTTCGAGGCCGCCGATCCGGGCCGCTACGGGCGTCTGGTGACCGGCCCGCAGGGGCTGGAGCGGATCGTGGAATACAAGGACGCCGATCCCGCCACCCGCGCCATCACGCTGTGCAATTCCGGCGTGGTCTCGGCGGATGCCGCGCTCTTGGCCGAACTGGTGAGGGGCCTGGGCAACGACAATGCGGCGGGCGAATACTATCTGACCGATATCGTCGCGCTGGCCCGGCAGGCGGGCCGCCGGGTCGATGTCGTCACCTGCGACGAATCCGAGACGCTTGGCATCAACACCCGCGCCGAACTGGCGGCGGCCGAGGCTGCCTTCCAGTCCCGCGCCCGCGCCGCCGCGCTGGAAAACGGCATCACCCTGTCGGACCCGGCGACCGTCTGGTTCGCGCTGGACACGGCCATCGGACGCGATGCCGTGATCGGGCAGAACGTCGTCTTCGGCCCCGGCGTCACGATCGAGAGCGGGGCCGAGATCCTGCCCTTCTGCCATCTGGAAGGCTGCCACGTCAGCGCGGGGGCGAGTGTCGGTCCCTTTGCCCGGCTGCGTCCCGGCGCCGAACTGGGCGGCGATGTCCATGTCGGCAATTTCGTCGAGATCAAGAACGCCGTCCTGCACGACGGGGTCAAGGTCGGCCACCTGACCTATCTGGGTGATGCCGAGGTGGGCGAGGCCACGAATATCGGCGCGGGCACCGTGACCTGCAATTACGATGGCGTCGGCAAGCACCGCACGGTCATCGGGGCCAATGCCTTCATCGGCTCGGACACGATGCTGGTTGCGCCGGTGCGCGTGGGGGACAGGGCGCTGACCGGATCCGGTTCGGTCATCACGCAGGACGTGCCGGACGATGCGCTGGCGGTGGGCCGGGCGGTTCAGGTCAACAAGCCGGGTCTCGCCACGCGGTTGATGGAGGCCCTGCGGGCAAGAAAGGGGAACGGCTAGATGTGCGGCATCATCGGAATTCTGGGCAATCACGAGGTCTCGCCGCAACTGGTCGAGGCGCTCAAGCGGCTGGAATATCGCGGCTATGACAGCGCGGGCGTGGCCAGTATCGACGCGCAGGGGCGGCTGGACCGCCGCCGCGCGGTGGGCAAGCTGGTGAACCTGTCCGACAAGCTGGTCCACCAGCCGCTGGCCGGTCACGCGGGCATCGGCCATACCCGCTGGGCCACCCACGGCGCGGCGACCGAAAACAACGCCCACCCCCATCTGCGCGGCCCCGTTGCGGTCGTCCACAACGGCATTATCGAGAACTTCCGCGAATTGCGGGGCGAGATGGTGGCAACGGGTCTCAATCCCGAATCCGACACCGATACCGAGGTCGTCGCCATGCTGGTCGCCCATTACATGGCGCAGGGCATGTCCCCGGCCGAATCCGTGCGCACCACCGTCGCCCGGCTGCATGGCGCCTTCGCCCTGGGCTTCCTGTTCGACGGCCAGCCCGATCTGCTGATCGCCGCCCGCAAGGGCAGCCCCCTTGCCGTCGGTCATGGCGAGGGCGAGATGTTCATCGGCTCGGACGCCATCGCGCTGGCGCCCTTCACCGACCGCATCACCTATCTCGAGGACGGCGACATCGCTGTGCTGACCCGCGCGGGTGCGCAGATCATCGACGCGGCGGGCCGTCCCGCCCTGCGCGAGGTGGCGACCATCGACGCAGGCTCTGCCGCCATCGACAAGGCCGGGCACCGCCATTTCATGGCCAAGGAAATCGCCGAGCAGCCCGTGGTCCTTGGCGATGCGCTGAACCACTACCTGCAAGACGACCGCATCATCCTGCCCGAGGGGCTGGATTTCAGCCAGGCCAGCCGCCTGACGCTGGTGGCCTGCGGCACCGCCTTTTATGCCGCCCATGTCGCCAAATACTGGTTCGAGCGCCTGGCGGGCCTGCCTTGCGATCTCGATATCGCCAGCGAGTTCCGCTATCGCGAGCCGCCGCTGGACCCGTCCGGCTGGGCGCTTTGCGTCAGCCAGTCGGGCGAGACCGCCGACACGCTGGCGGCGCTGCATCATCTGCGCGGCAAGGTTGCCAGGACGATCGGCGTGGTCAATGTCGGCACCTCGGCCATTGCGCGGGATGCCGATATCGCCCTGCCGACGCTGGCGGGGGTCGAGGTCGGGGTGGCCTCGTCCAAGGCGTTCACCTGCCAGCTTGCGGTGCTGGCCGTGCTGGCGATCAAGGCCGCCCACGACCGGGGGCGGATCGACGACGCGGGCCGCGCCCGGCTGATCGCGGAATTGCGCGCCATGCCGGGGCTGGTCAACCAGGCGCTTGGCCTTGCCGATGAATGCCAGCGTCTCGCCGCCTGGCTGGCCGAGGCGCAGGACGTCCTGTATCTGGGCCGCGGCCCGCTTTACCCCGTCGCGCTGGAGGGGGCGCTGAAGCTGAAGGAACTCAGCTATATCCACGCCGAGGGCTATGCCTCGGGCGAGTTGAAGCACGGCCCCATCGCCCTGATCGACCGCAACGTGCCCGTGGTCGTGCTGGCCCCGCGCGACGAATTGTTCGACAAGACCGTCTCGAACATGCAGGAGGTCATGGCGCGCCACGGCCAGGTCCTGCTGATCTCGGACGCCGAGGGGGTGCGCCAGGCGGGCGAAGGCTGTCACGGCACGCTTGCGCTGCCCGCGGCATCGGGCTCGATCTTCCTGCCCATCCTTTACGCGGTGCCGATGCAATACCTGGCCTATTATACTGCCGTCGCCAAAGGCACCGATGTCGATCAACCCCGCAATCTGGCGAAGTCGGTGACGGTCGAATAGCGGTCCGCGCTTATGGGGCTTCAGATTTTCGCCCCCGGGCGGTAATCTGCCCCGATCCTTCGCGAAAGAGGACCTGATGCCTTCCCGTTGCCAGATCGTGCTGTCCCATGACCATGTCGCGCGCATAAGCGCGGTCGAGGGGCCGCTGCATGATCCGCGTTGGCGGATGCTGGATGACGCCGACCTGGACGAACTGGCCGACAGGCTGACGCAAGGCCGCCCGCGTCCGCTGCGGATCTTCGCCTATGGCTCGCTCATCTGGAATCCCGGCTTTGCGGTTCAGGCGCGGTGCCGGGCGCGGGCGGTCGGGTGGCATCGCAGTTTCTCGATCTCGCTGGATCATTTCCGCGGCTCGCCCGACCGGCCCGGCCTGATGCTTGCCCTGGCCAGTGGCGGCAGTTGCGAGGGGCTGGTTCTGGAAATCGCCGACGGGACCGAGGCCGAGTCGATGCGCGCCATCCTGCGCCGCGAGTTGGTCGCGCATGAATTGACCGGCAATGCCCGCTGGATCGAGGCCGAGACCGACCGGGGCAGGGAAGAGGTGCTGACCTTCTACGCCGATCCCGTGGGCACCACGGTTGCCGATCTGACGGTCGAGGAACAGGCGCGTCGGCTGGCCCGCGCGGCGGGGGCCGCCGGATCGGGTGCAGAATATCTGCTGCGCACGGTGCTGGGGCTGGAGGAACACGGCATCCACGACGATTACATCTGGCGGCTTCAGCAACTGGTCGCGCAGGAAATCGAGGCGGCAGCCGGATAGGTTGCCTGCCGCACGGCTTCGCCGCATATCTTCCGAATATCGCTTGATTTTTTTGGAGCGGGCGATGAGATTCGAACTCACGACCCTAACCTTGGCAAGGTTATGCTCTACCCCTGAGCTACGCCCGCACTCCATCCCGATGGCCTCGCTGGCCATCGGTGAGGGGTGTTTATGAAACTGCGCCGGGGCGTGCAAGAGGGAATTTGCACAAACCGCAAAAAATCGGCGGGACCGGCGGCCAGGCTTCCGTCCGCCCCGCGCCTGCGCGATTGACATTGCCCGCCGGGCGTCGTCCCCTTGGGCGGCGGCAAGGATAAGGACGTGAAAACGGATCAGCTTACCCAATTCGTCCATGACGCCCGCGCGGCGGGCCACGGCAGCGATTCGATCCGCGACGCGCTGCGTCAGGCGGGCTGGCGCGACAGCGAAACCGCGCAGGCGCTGGCCGCTTGGGCGCATGTCCCCGGCCTGCCGCCGGTGCCGCGCCCCCGGCCTTATCTTTCCGCGCGCGAGGCGCTGCTGTTCGGCCTGCTTTTCGTTTCGCTGGCGGTGATCAGCTTCTGCATTTGCCAGTTGGGCTTTACGCTGATCGACCGCGCCTTGCCCGATGGCGGCGGCAATATCCATGCCGGCGGTGTCAGGATGGCGGTGGCGACGTTGCTGACCTTCGTGCCGCTTTTCCTGCTGTTGAACCATCGCGTGGAACGGATCGATGCCAGGGACCGCCCCTCGGGGCGTTCGCTGGTGCGCAGGTGGCTGGCGGCGGCGTCGCTGCTGGTGGCGGCGCTTTTCCTGCTGGGGGACCTGGCGGTGACGATCTTTGCGCTGCTCAATGGCGAACTGACTTTGCGCTTCATTCTCAAGGCCCTTCTGGTGGCGGTGATGAGCGCATTGGTTCTGGCCTATTACCGGGATGAGATGGACGATGCCTGACCGGCTCAAGACAATCGCGGCATGGTCGATCGCGGGGCTGGCGGGGGTGGTGGTCGCCGCTGCCATCGCCATGACCGGTGGCCCGGTCGAGGCCCGCAAGGAATATCGCGACCGCCAGCGGCTTGCCGATTTCCGGGCGATCAGCGCACATCTGTCCTGCATGGTGGGCGACGACACCGGACCGCTGCCCGAAACGCCCGCGCCCGCGCCGGGCTGCCGCGACACGCCGCGGCTGAGCGATCCCTTCACCGGCCAGCCCTATGGCTATCACGTCGTGGACGACCAGACCATCCGCCTTTGCGCCGGGTTCGAGGCGCGCAATCCGCCCGACCGTTCCGGGTTGGGGCTGGGTCCCGTGAACGATGGCAGTGACGCCGGGCAAGGTTGCCGCGAATACCGCATCTATCGGGCGGGGGCTGCCTGATGAAGGACGCGGTGGACAGGCTGTTCGCGCGCTACGCGGCCTTTTTCCGCCAATCCCTTGCGGGCGATCTGGACCCCGGCGAACTGGCCGCGCTTTACGCGCCCGAGTTCATCGCGGCCTCGCCCCGGGGCGTCATGGCCGGCAAGAACGACGAAGGGCTGATCCGGGCCATGACCCAGGGTTACGCGCATTACCGGGCCATCGGCACGCGGGACATGCGCATCCGCGCTATCGGCACCGTCCCCATCGACGACTGCCATTGCCTGGCCCATGTCGGCTGGACCGCGACCTATGCGCGCGAGGACCTGCCCGAGACGGCGGTGGATTTCGAGGTTCACTATCTGGTGCAGGTGCTGGACGGGCAGGCCAGGGTCTTCGGCTGGGTCTCGGGCGATGAACAGGCGCTTTTGCATGAACACGGGATCATCTGATTTGCTGCATCTGCGAAAAACCCCGTGCATTCCGCGAGAATTGCCATAATCTTGCGCTGAAAAAGGGGGACGGCATGGCGGGACGCATCATCACGGTTGCCCAGCAAAAGGGCGGGTCGGGCAAGACCACGCTGGCGGCGAATCTGGCGGTCGAATTGCGGGGCAGGGGTCACAGCATCGCCCTTGTCGATACCGATCCGCAGGGCAGCCTGGGCCGCTGGTTCATGGAACGGCTTGGCTGCGTGGGCGAGGATGAGGGGCTGGAGTTCTCGACCTCATCCGCATGGGGGGCCAGCTACGAATCGGAAAAGCTCAAGCGGCGCTTCGATTTCGTCATCATCGACACGCCGCCCAAGATCGACAGCGACCTGCGGCCCGCGCTGCGCGTGGCCGATCTGGTGGTGGTGCCGGTGGCGACCAGCCATGTCGACCTGTGGGCGACCGAGGGCGTGCTGGACCTTGCGCGCCGCGAAAAGGCCGAGGCGCTGATCGTGCTGAACCGCACCCGTTCCAACACCCGCCTGGGTGCCGAGGTCGCCCAAAGCGCGGCGGAACTGGGCGCTGCCGTGGCCGAGGCGCAACTGGCCAACCGCGTCGCCTATGCCGAGTCGCTGGGCCAGGGGCGCGGCGCGGGCGAAAGCGCCCGAAACGCCAGCGCGCGGGCCGAGATCGCGGCGCTCGTGGATGAGGTTCTGGCGGCTTTCCGCTGACCCGGCCCGGCCCCGGCGCGTTCGGGGAACCTTCGTTCAAGGCGCACGTTTTGGGCCGGAACGAAGGAGTCGAAAACATGAAACTTTCCCGGTCCCTTATCGCACTGGCCGCCCCCCTTGCCCTGATCGCCTGCACCGAGGATGGTGCCTCGCAGGGCGATGAGGTCATCGTGGCGACCGACGATCCCTGCGGTGCCGCGCGTTACACCCATCTGGTGGGTGAGCAATCGCCCACTCTCTCGATCCCCGAAGGGCAGGCCCATCGCATCCACCGCAGCGGAGAGCCGATGACGATGGAGATGATGCAGGATCGCCTGACCTTCGAGGTGGACAACACCGGCAAGTTGCTTTCGGTCACCTGTAGCTGATCCGGCCCGCCGGGGGCATGACCGCCCCCTTGCGTTTCCGGCAAGGCGGGTGGTCCGAAATGCCCGCAATCGCGAAACACTTCGCTGCTGGGGCGGGATGTCGCACGGTTTCCGATGCGAGACCGGCCCTTGCCCCGGCTGCCGTCAGCCGCGGCGGCGCGACCGCTTGTTGCCGCCGCGCTGCCCGGCCCGGCCCGCGGTCGAGCGGCCCGAGGCCGCGACCGCTTCCTCTGCCGCCGCCTCGACCGCCGCCTGACGGGCCAGCGGATCGTCGGCGACGGTCAGTTCGACCGCCTCCAGCCGCTTGACCTCGTCGCGCAGGCGGGCGGCTTCCTCGAATTCCAGGTTCTCTGCCGCCTTGCGCATCTGCGCGCGCAGCGCATCCAGATGCGCGGCAAGGTTCGCGCCGACCAGCGGCTTGTCCACCTTGGCCGTGATCCGCGACTGGTCGGTATCGCCCTGCCACAGTCCCGCCAGCACGTCGTCCACATTCTTGCGCACGGTCTGGGGGGTGATGCCATGCGCGTCGTTATAGGCCATCTGCTTTTCGCGGCGGCGGTTGGTTTCGGCCAGCGCGCGCTCCATGCTGCCGGTGATCTTGTCGGCATACATGATGACGCGGCCATCGGCGTTGCGCGCGGCCCGCCCGATGGTCTGGATCAGACTGGTCTCGCTGCGCAGGAAGCCCTCTTTATCCGCGTCCAGAATGGCGACCAGCCCGCATTCGGGAATGTCCAGCCCCTCGCGCAGCAGGTTGATGCCGACCAGCACGTCGAAGGCGCCAAGGCGCAAATCACGCAGGATTTCAATGCGTTCGATCGTGTCGATGTCGCTGTGCATGTAGCGGACGCGGATGCCCTGTTCGTGCAGGTATTCGGTCAGGTCCTCGGCCATGCGCTTGGTCAGCGTCGTGACCAGCGTGCGCATCCCGGCGGCAGAGACCTTGCGCACCTCGTCCAGCAGATCGTCCACCTGCATTTCCACGGGGCGGATTTCGACCTCGGGGTCCAGAAGGCCGGTGGGGCGGATCACCTGTTCGGTAAAGACGCCGCCGGTCTGGTCCATTTCCCACCGCGCGGGGGTGGCCGATACAAAGACCGATTGCGGGCGCATGGCGTCCCATTCCTCGAACTTGAGCGGGCGGTTGTCCATGCAGCTTGGCAGGCGGAAGCCGTGTTCGGCCAGCGTGAACTTGCGCCGGTAGTCGCCGCGATACATGCCGCCGATCTGCGGCACGCTGACGTGGGATTCGTCGGCGAAAACGATGGCATTGTCGGGGATGAACTCGAACAGCGTGGGGGGCGGTTCGCCCGGCGCGCGGCCGGTCAGATAGCGGGAATAGTTCTCGATCCCGTTGCAGACGCCGGTGGCCTCCAGCATCTCCAGATCGAAATTGGTGCGCTGTTCCAGCCGCTGCGCCTCCAGCAGCTTGCCTTCGTCGTTGAACTGCCTCAGCCGTTCGGCCAGTTCCTTGCGGATACCCTTGATCGCCTGTTGCAGCGTCGGGCGCGGGGTGACGTAATGGCTGTTGGCATAGATGCGGATCTGCTTGAAACCGTCGGTCTTGGCGCCGGTCAGCGGGTCGAATTCCGTGATCGATTCCAATTCGTTGCCGAAGAAATCGAAGCGCCATGCCCGGTCTTCCAGGTGGGCGGGCCAGACCTCGATCAGATCGCCGCGCACGCGAAAGCCGCCGCGCTGAAAGCTGGCGTCCAGACGGCGGTATTGCTGCGCGACCAGTTCGGCGATGAATTCGCGCTGGTCGTAAAGCTGGCCCACCACCATGTCCTGGGTCATCGCCGAATAGGTCTCGACCGAGCCGATGCCATAGATGCACGACACCGAGGCCACGATGATCACGTCGTCGCGTTCCAGAAGCGCGCGGGTGGCCGAGTGGCGCATCCGGTCGATGGCCTCGTTGATCTGGGATTCCTTCTCGATATAGGTATCCGAGCGCGCGACATAGGCCTCGGGCTGGTAATAGTCGTAATAGCTGACGAAATATTCGACGGCGTTTTCGGGGAAGAAGCCCTTGAACTCGCCGTATAATTGCGCGGCCAGCGTCTTGTTGGGGGCAAGGATGATGGCGGGGCGCTGCGTCTGTTCGATCACCTTGGCCATCGTATAGGTCTTGCCGGTGCCGGTCGCGCCCAGCAGGACCTGGTCGCGTTCGCCCTCACCCACGCCCTGCGCCAGTTCCGCGATGGCCGTGGGCTGGTCGCCTGCGGGCTGGAATTCGCTGTGCATGACGAAACGCTTGCCGCCCTCAAGCTTGGGGCGGGTGACTTCGGGAAAGCGCGCCACCGGCGCGCTGGTATTGTTATGGCCCATCGTTACCCCTTTGTTCCCGCCCAATCTGGCGTCTTGCGGCCCAGATGCAAGGGGGCAGGGGACGGATGCGCGAAAAAGGCGGCGTTTGGCCGCTCAGCTTCTGGGCTTGAGGTTTTCCGGGTCGTAAAGCGGCTTGTAGCCGACCGCCGCGACCTCGGCCGGGAAGGTTTCGCCCATGTATTCCAGCACCAGCTTGCGGCCTTCGCGGGCATACGACCAGGGTAGATAGGCCAGCGCGATATTGCGCCCGATGGTCGGGCCATAGGCGATGGAACTGGTGTATGAGCGCCGGCCCAACTCGTCCACCAGCACTTCGCCGGTATCCGGGTCCAGCACCGGCAGGATGCCGACCGGGTAGCGGGCAATGCCGCTGCTGTCGATATTGTCGGTCATCACCAGCGTGCAGAGCATCGCGGGCTGATGCGCGCGGGCGCGATATTCCAGGTGCTTCGCCTTGCCGCGGAAATCGGCCTCCTTGACCTTGGGACGGGCCAGGTCGGCCTCCAGCAGGTTGTATTCCGTGCGCAGGTCGGCGTTCTGCAAGCGCAGGCTTTTTTCCAGCCGACGCGAGTTGGCGTAGGTTTCCACCCCCACCGCGATCACGCCGGTGGACCGCAAGGCGTCCCAGACCGCCAGCCCGTCCGCGTAAGCCATGTGCAATTCCCACCCCTGTTCACCGACATAAGAGATGCGGAAGGCGCTTACGTCCCGGCCCGCGATGCGGACCTGTCGGATGGCGGCGAAGGGGAAGGCGTCCTTTTCCAGCGCCGCCGGATCCTCGACCACCTCTTGCAGCTTTGTCCGCGCGTTCGGGCCCCAGATGCCGATGGTGGTGAAATCCTCGGTCACGTCGGCGATGGTGACGTCCAGCCCGCGGTCCTGCGCCACGCGGCGCATATAGTTCAGGTCGCGCGGCCCGGCATCGGCGCCGTTAACCAGACGGCAGCGGTCGGCCAGCCGGAAGATGGTGAAATCGGCGCGAACATTGCCTTCGTCGTCCAGGAAATGCGTGTAGATCCCCTTGCCGATATTGGCGTCGCCGCCGATCTTCGCGGCACACAGCCATTCCAGCAGCGCGACATGGTCGGGGCCGGAAATGTCGGTCATGTGGAAATGCGACAGGTTGATGATGCCGCAATCGGCGCTCATCTCAAGCTGCTCGGCATTCGAGACGCGCCAGAAATGGCGGTTGTCCCATTCATGTTCCCGGATCGGCACCTGGTCCGCGTATTTTTCCAGCAGATGCTCGTTGGCGGCATAGCCATGAGCGCGTTCCCAGCCGCCCAGTTCCATGAAATGGCCGCCCAGTTCCACCTCGCGCGCGTGGAAGGGCGAGCGGCGGATGCCGCGCCCGCCGGCGAAAGGCTCGCGCGGGTGAACGGGCGGGTTGTAGATCTTGGACGCCGTCTCGATGCAGCGTTCCTCGATAAATTTCTCCTGCAAGGCAAAGGGGTTGAAGCGCGAATAGTCGATGCTGGCATGGTCGATGCCGGTGCGCCCGTCGGTGATCCAGTCGGCGACCAGTTTCGCCATGCCGGGCGCGTCCTTGACCCAGATCGCCACCGCATACCACAGCCCGCGCACCTTCTGGCTTTCGCCGATCGACGGCCCGCCATCGGTGGTGGTCTGCAACAGCCCGTTGAATGAGTGGCTTTCGTTATAGCCCAACTCGCCCAGGATCGGGGTCAGCTCGATGGCGCGCTCCAGCGGCGACAGCACGTCCTCCAGTTCCAGGTCGCGCTGCGAGGGCGACAGGCGCGCATATTCCTTTTCCAGGATATCGCGCGGATGGCACAGGCGCGGGTCCGATTCGTAGTAATAGCCCCATTCGATCTGGCCGCCCTCGGTGGTTTTCGGGTCGCCCGTGTCGCGCATATAGGCCGAGTTGCCCTGGTCGCGCAGCAGCGGATAGCCGATATCCTTGCCGGTATCCGCGAATTCGTCATAGGGGCCGAAGAAGGTCAGCGGGTGATCGACCGGGAAGACCGGCAGGTCCTCGCCCGCCATTTCCGCGATCAGCCGCCCCCACAGGCCCGCGCAGACGATCACCAGGTCGGCCATGATGGTCCCGCGCGGGGTGACGACGCCC
>NZ_CAMEFG010000026.1 GCF_945915435.1 uncultured Paracoccus sp.
GCGTCGGGCCGTGGCGCAGCCTGGTTAGCGCGTCCGTCTGGGGGGCGGAAGGCCGCGAGTTCGAATCTCGCCGGCCCGACCAATCGGAAAACGCCCGTCCCTTCGTGGGGCGGGCGTTTCCTTTTCCCGGCCCGCCCTGCAAGGAGAATTGCATGAATGGTGTTCTGCCCGACAGCGCCCTGCGCGACCTGATCCGGCAAGGCGCGATCCGGTCCGATACCCCGATCCTGCCCGAACAGGTGCAACCCGCCAGCCTTGACCTGCGCCTTGGCAACACCGCCTGGCGGCTGCGCGCCTCGTTCCTGACCGGGCGCGATCACAAGGTCAGCGACCGCCTGCCCGAATTCGAGATGCACCGCATGGATCTGACCGGCGGCGCCGTGCTGGAAAAGGGCTGCGTCTACCTGGTTCCGCTGAACGAACGCCTGACCCTGCCCGCCGGGCTGGACGCGGTGGCAAACGCCAAGTCCTCGACCGGACGGCTGGACCTGCTGACCCGGCTTGTCACCGACAACGGGACCGAGTTCGACCGGCTGCCCGCAGGCTACGACGGCCCGCTTTATGCCGAGATCTGCCCCCGGTCCTTTTCGGTCCTGGTCCGCCCCGGCATGCGGCTGAACCAGTTGCGCCTGCGCCGGGGCCAATCCATCCTGACCGATGCCGAATTGCACAGCCTGCATGCTGCCGAGCCGCTGGTGAACGGCCAGCCCCTGATCGACGAGGGGTTGGGCTTTTCCGTCGACCTGCGCCCCGCCGACGGCAATCTGGTCGGCTATCGCGCGCGGCCCCATACCGGCGTGATCGACCTGGACCGGATCGCCAGCTATGACGCACGCGATTTCTGGGATGAGTTGCGGGCCGAGGACAGCCACCTGATCCTGGATCCCGGCGCCTTCTATATCCTCGTCAGCCGCGAATCGGTGACGATCCCGCCCGATTACGCGGCAGAAATGTCGCCCTATCTGGCGATGGTGGGCGAATTCCGGGTCCATTATGCGGGTTTCTTCGATCCCGGTTTCGGCTATGGCGCCGCCGGTCACGGCGCGCGCGGCGTGCTTGAGGTCCGCTGCCACGAGGCCCCCTTTGCGCTGGAACACGGCCAGATCGTCGGACGGCTGATATACGAGCGCATGGCGCAGCGGCCCGAGACCCTCTATGGCGCTGGAATCGCGTCGAATTATCAGGGGCAGGGGTTGAAGCTGGCCAAGCAGTTCCGCTAGCGCCCCATGCGGCGCAGCAGCCGCGCGGCCTGGCGTCCGCGCTTGACGGCCTCACGCTCGACCCGCGATTGCGGGGTGGGTGAACCCTGTCCCGGCTTGCGCGTCGCCCGGCGAACGCCCCAGTTTACGCCTCGGCGCATCAGCATGCGAAGAAGCATATGGACAAGGCGGTTCATGCTCATGGCGGCTACTCCTTCATTCATCCTCGAACAGGTCGTCGGCGGGGGCGTCGTCCACCTCATCGGGCGTGGTCCCGGCGTCGAACAGGTTCGGTCCCAGCCCCTCGGTCCTCGGGCGCGATTCCAGCAGGCCGGCGGCGCGCAATTCGGCCAGGCCGGGCAGGTCGCGGGCGCTTTCAAGGCCGAAATGGTCAAGAAAGGTCTCGGTCACGACGAAGGTCGCCGGACGGCCCGGCGTCATGCGCCGCCGCCCGACACGCACCCATTCCATCTCGATCAACTGATCCAGCGTGCCACGGTTCACCGCAACGCCGCGAATCTCTTCGATCTCGGCGCGGGTGACGGGTTGGTGATAGGCGATGACGGCCAGCGTCTCGGTCGCGGCGCGGGACAGGCGGCGCGTCTCGACCGCCTCGTCGCGCATCAGGAAGGCCAGGTCGCCAGCCGTGCGGAAGGCCCAGCCATCGCCCACGCGGGCCAGTTGCACGCCACGGTCGCGATAGCGTTCGGACAGGCGCGGCATGACCTCGGCCGGGTCGCATCCGGCGGGCATGCGCGCCGCGATATCGCGCAGCGACATGGGCGCGGCCGAGGCAAAAAGGATCGCCTCGACCATCCGTTCCTGCTCGGGCAGGGGCGGAGGGGGGAAATGCGGCGTCTGATCCACCGGAATATGGGCGTCGTCGTTCACGATTGTCCTGTTATCTCAATGCGGCGCCGGATCGAGATGGGCGCGAAGGTTTCGCCCTGCCGGATCTCGACCGCGCCTTGCCGGGCCAGTTCCAGCGTCGCGGCAAAGGTCGCCGCCGTGGCCGACCGGCGGCGGGTGGGATCGCCCCCCCAGCCTTCGGGCAGGAAATCGGCAAGCTGCGTCCAGTCGCCCGCATAGCCGATCAGGTTGCGCACCCGCTCAAGCGCCTGTTCCATCGTGAAGACATCGCGGCGGTCGAAGGCATAGGGGCGGAATTCGTCGCGGGTGCGCAGCCGCGCATAGGCCCGCATCAGGTCCAGCAGCCCGGCCTGCCAGCGGGTCTGGCGGTGGCGCTGGACATGTTCGGGCGCACCGCGTGCAAATCGCTGCTGGCCCAGCCTGTCGCGGCCCATCAGCCGCGCCGCGGCCTCGCGCATGGCATTCAGGCGTTCGAGTTGAAAGGCCAGATGGGCGGCCATGTCCTCGGCACTTGGCCCTTCGGCCTCGGGGTCGGGGGGCAGCAGCAAGCGCGATTTCAGGAAGGCCAGCCAGGCGGCCATGACCAGGTAATCGGCGGCCAGCTCGATGCGAAGCTGGCGGGCTTCCTCGACAAAGGCCAGATATTGCTCGGCCAGTTCAAGGACCGAGATCTGCATCAGATCGACCTTCTGCACCCGCGCCAGCGTCAGCAGCAGGTCCAGCGGCCCCTCATAGCCCGAGACATCGACGACCAGCACCTCGTCGGCGAGGCGTTTCTCGACCGAGGGTTGCTCGTCGGGAACGGGGGTCAGATAGGGAACCTTGGTCATCGCTGCGCCCTGCGGGTGATCGCCGCAGAATCCGGCATGAAAGGGGCGGAGTCAACCAAGCAGCAGTTGCGCCAGTTCGGCCCGCAGGGCTGCCGCGTCGTGGTCCTGCGCCTGCCCGCGCTGGCGCAGCGCGCGATCGGCCCGCGCGGCGGCGGCGGGGGTCAGGCGACCCGAGGCGGCGACGATCCGCTCCATCTCGGGCAGGGTTTCGTTGCAACTGAGGACGACATCGCAACCCGCGCGGATCGCGGCGGCGGCGCGTTCGCCATGCGTGCCGGACAGCGCCTTCATGCCGATATCGTCGGTCATCAGCAGCCCGTCGAAGCCGATCCTTTCGCGGATCAGCGCGATCACCCGGCCCGAGGCGGTGGCGGGCGCGTCGTCCACCGCGGACAGCCGGACATGGGCGGTCATGGCCAGCGGCAGATCGGCAAGCGCGCGGAAGGGGGCGAAATCGCTGGCCTCGATCTCGGCCAGCGGGGCGTCGATCACGGGCAGGTCGTGGTGGCTGTCCACCTGCGCGCGACCGTGGCCGGGCAGGTGCTTGATGACGGGCAGGACGCCCGCCTGCAACAACCCGTCCGCCGCAACGCGGCCAAGGCGGGCGACGGTCCCGGCGTCCTCGCCAAGGCAGCGGTTGCGCAAAAAGGGATGCGTCGCCGCGCCCGCGATATCCAGGCAGGGCGCGCAATCGGTGTCGATCCCGCAATCGGCCAGTTCGCGGCCCATCAGGTAATGGGTCAGCCAGACCGCACGTTCACCCGCCGCCGCCTGCCGCCGGGGATCAGACCAGTCGGTCCAGTTGGGCGCGCGCAGGCGCTGGACGCGGCCGCCTTCCTGATCGACCAGCACGGGGGCGTCGCGGCCCACCGATTCGCGCAGATCCTGCGTCAGGCGGCGCAGGCGGTCGGGCGTATCGACATTGCGCGCGAAAAGAATGAAGCCCCAGGGATCGGCCTCGCGGAAAAAATCCCGCTCGGACGGGGAAAGGTCGGGACCGGCGATGCCGCCAAGGATGGTCGCGCCGGTCACTGGAACGGTCACTGTGCCGTGGCCGGGATGCAGTCGGTGCCTTGCGCAACCAGCGCCGCGCAGAACTGGCGGGCTTCGTCGCGGCTGTCGAAACCGGCGACGCGCAGGCGCCAGAAGGTGCGGCCACCGCTTTGCGCTTCCTGGATGACCTGCGCCTTGCCGGAAAACAACGATCCGTATTTGCCCGAGATGCGGCCCCATTCGCCTTCGGCCAGCGCGTTGCTGTCAAATGCGCCGATCTGAACCAGCGGCGCGCCCGAGGCCAGCGCATTTGGCGCCACTCGCTGGACCGGAGCCGCCGGGGGTGCAGGCGCCGCCTCGGCAGCCGGAGCAGCGGCGCTTGCCGGCGTCGCGGGTGCGGCCGATGCGACCTGGCGCGGGCGCGGGGCGGGGCGGGGCGAGCTGCTGATGCCGCCTGCCGCCGGTGCCGTGACCCCGGTCACTTCGGCCAGGACGGCGTTGATCGCGTCGGGCGCGGCGACATGGCCGTCAAGGTCGGTCACCGCCTCGTTCACCGGGCCTTCGGTGGCGGGGGCGTCCACGATGGCGGCCTCGACCGCGGCCATTTCGGCGGCGGCAGCGGCGGCTTCGGCATCGCTCAGGGCGACGACGGGGGCGGTGGACTGGTCCAGGGGCAGCTCGGTCTCGCGCGAGGGCTGGCGCGCGGTTGCGCCGAATTCGCCCATCGGCAGGTCCTCATCCCCCAGGCCGGTCGGCTCGGGCGCGATGGCCACCTGATTCGCCGGACCCGAGGCGACGCCCGCCACGACCGAATTCACGGCCAGCCCCGTGCGCGCCGCAAGCTGGCCGCCGGGATCGTCGGGGGCGGTGCGGGCCTCGCCCTCCATCGCGCGAATCACGGGAACGCCGGACACGTCGCGCATGACCAGATCATAACCCCAGAACAGCAGCATCAGCATCAGCCCGACCGAGACGACCGCGCCGACGTAATGCGTCAGCCGCCCCACGCGCCCGATGACCGAGGCATCCTGCGCCACCGGTGCATGTTCATCCGCGTGATAACGATCGTCTTCCCATTGGTCGTCATCCTGCCAATCCTGCGACGACTGATAACGAGGGTCCTGCCCATAGGGATAGTCGCGCACCTGCCGCGGCTGCGCGCCAATGAAACCGCCCGAGCGGAAATCAACCACTGCCATATCCTGCCTGCCTGCCGGTTGATCCGGCTTTAACCTGACTGCTCGTAATCCGGCCCGGCGCCTTTGTCAGCGCATTTCAGTTGCCGGAATTACGCCAAGAATACCAAGACCGGCGGAAATGACAACGCCGACGGCGCGCGCCAATGCGATTTTTGCAGCCGTTTCATCCAGATCGTTTTCCTGAACGAAGCGCAGGGACATCTCGTCATTGCCGCGATTCCACAGCGAATGCAGCTCGGAAGCGATGTCATACAGGAAAAATGCGATGCGATGCGGCTCGTTCGCGCGGGCGGCGATCTCGACGATGCGTGGCCATTCGGCAACCTTGCGCATCAGTTCGATCTCGGCCGGATGGCTGAGGCGGCCCAGTTCGGCGTCGGCCAGCGCCGTATCGGACACGTCCGCGCCCAGTTCCGCCGCGCGCCGCAGGACCGAGTTCACCCGCGCGCTGGCATATTGCACATACCAGACGGGGTTTTCCTTGCTCTGCTCCAGCACGCGCGCGAAATCGAAATCCAGCGCGGCGTCGTTCTTGCGCGTCAGCAGGTGAAAGCGGGTGACGTCGCGCCCCGCCTGTTCCACCACGTCGCGCAGGGTGACAAAGGTGCCGGCGCGCTTGGACATCTTGAACGGCTCGCCGTTCCTGAACAGGCGGACAAGCTGGATCAGCTTGACATCCAGGGCCACTCGCCCGTCCGACAGCGCCTTGACGACCGCTTGCATCCGCTTGACGTAGCCGCCGTGATCGGCGCCAAGCACGTCGATCAGCAGATCGAACCCGCGTTCGATCTTGTCCCAGTGATAGGCGATGTCGGGGGCGAAATAGGTCCACTGGCCGTCCGATTTCCGAATCGCCCGGTCCACGTCGTCGCCGAATCGGGTCGAGCGGAACAGCGTCTGTTCGCGCGGCTCCCAATCGTCCAGGATCTTGCCCTTGGGCGGCTCAAGCACGCCTTCGTAGATCAGCCCCTGCGCGCGCAGCCGGTCGATGGCGCTTTCGATCCTGCCGGTGCCGTAAAGCGCCTTTTCGCTGGAATAGACGTCCATGCTGACGCCCAGCATGGCCAGGTCGCCGCGAATCATCGCCATCATCTCGGCGGTGGCGAATTCGCGGATCTGGGGCAGCCATTCGGCTTCGGGGCGGTCGATCAGGCTGTCGCCATATTGCTCTTTCAGCTTCTGGCCGACGGGAATCAGGTAATCGCCGGGATAAAGCCCCTCGGAAATCGCAGGCTCCAGCCCATTGGCCTCGCGGTAGCGTTCATAGGCCGAGCGCGCCAGCACATCGACCTGCGCGCCGCCGTCGTTGATGTAATATTCGCGCGTGACGTCATGGCCCGCGAAATCCAGAAGCGCGGCCAGCGCATCGCCAAAGACCGCGCCGCGCGTATGGCCGACATGCATCGGCCCGGTCGGGTTGGCGCTGACGAACTCGACGTTGACCTTGCGCCCCTGCCCCATGTCCGAGCGTCCGAAATCCGCCCCCGATTCCAACGCCACGCGCAGGACCTTGCGCCACTCGTCGGCGGCGATGCGCAGGTTCAGAAAGCCCGGCCCGGCAACCTCGGCGGATGTGATGCGGTCGTCGCCTTGCAGCCGCGCGGCCAGCGCCTCGGCGATCTCGCGGGGTTTGCGGCGGGCGGGCTTGGCCAGCACCATCGCGGCATTGGTCGCCATATCGCCGTGGGCGGGGTCGCGGGGCGGCTCGACCGTGACGGCGCCCGTATCCAGGCCCTCGGGCAGTTCGCCCGCTGCCGCCATCCCGGCCAGCGCATCGATCACGCAGGCGCGAATATCAGAGAAGAGGTTCATTTTTTCCATCCACAGGTCGAGATGCGGGATAACGCCCCCGAGGCGGTCCCGTCAACCGCGGGCCGTCTCAGCCGCGTTGATGGCGGGCATGGGCAATCACCTCGGCCACGGATTTCATTTGCAGCTTTTCCAGGATGCGCGCGCGGTGGTGATCGACCGTGCGCGGGCTGATCCCCAGCCGGGCGCCGATTTCCTTGCTGGATATGGCCGAGGGGTTTTCCACCATCCGGTCCACGATTTCGCGTTCGCGCGCGGTCAGCCGGTCGAACAGGGCCGCGGCCTGCCTTTCCTTGCGGCATGTCTGCAATTTCTGCCGGATCAGGTCGAAGCCGGCCTCGATCCGTTCCAGAAGCACCGCCTGGCGGAAGGGCTTTTCCAGGAAGTCGATGGCGCCCTGCTTGATCGCCTGCACCGATTCCGGCACGCCGCCGTGGCCGGTGATGAAGATGACCGCCAGCGGGCAATCCATGCCCGCCAGATGGGCCTGCAACTCAAGCCCCGTCATCCCCGGCATGCCGTAATCCAGCACAAGGCAGCCCGCGCGCCTGCCGTCGTAGCCTTGCAGAAAGGATTCCGCGCAATCATGGCTTTCGACCTGATAGCCGCGCTTGCGCAGGGATCGCGACAGGGCGGTCCTGATGTCGTGGTCGTCATCGACGACGAAAACGGTCAGTTCGATCTCGGTCATGTCCTGGGTTCGTCCAGTGGTTGCGGACCGGCGGCCAGATGCCGGGCGGCATCGTCCGCGGTTTCCCGGTCCTGATTGACGGTAAAGCAGAAACAGGCCCCCGGCGACACGCCCTTTTCGTGCCACAGCCTGCCGCCGTTGGCCTGGATGATGGACCGGCAGATCGACAGGCCAAGGCCCATGCCCTCGGGTTTCGTCGTCTCGAATTGGGAAAAGAGCTTGACGTTCTCCGGCACGCCGGGGCCGGTATCCTCGACGCAGATATGGATCTGCCCGCCCTCGCACCGGCCCCGGATGACGACCGTGCGTTCGTTGCGGCTGATGCTGGCGATGGCCTCGATCGCGTTGCGCAGCAGGTTGACCAGAACCTGCGCGATCTGGACGCGGTTGGCCTTGACGGGCGGCAAGGGGTCCAGTCGGCGGATGACCGCGACGCCTGCCTCGGTGGCCTCGGCCCGGACCAGGTGGCAGGTCTGTTCGATCAGTTCGGCGATGTCGAAAACGGTGTCGCGCCCCTCGTCCTTGCGGATGAAGGCGCGAAGCGCGCGGATGATGTCGCCCGCGCGCAGGGCCTGGCTTTCGATCTCGGTCAGCAATTCGCGCAACTCGGCCTCATCCCGGCGAGGATGCTCCAGCGTCACCAGCGCGCTGTCGGCATTCTGCGCGATGGCGGTCAGCGGCTGGTTCAGTTCATGCGCCAGCCCGGATGCCATCTCGCCCATCGTGTTGCCCCGCGCCAGATGCGACAATTCGCGGCTGAGTTCCGAAATCTGTTCCTCCTGTTCCCTGATATGGGTGATGTCGTCCATCGTCAGCACTGCATGCAGCCGCTTGCCCGCGTGGTCGCGAATGGTGATCGCGTTCACCGAGGCCCGGAACGCCGTGCCATCCTTGCGGACGCAGCGCAATTCCCGGTTGGCGGCGAAATCGTCGGGGATCGTGCCATCCGCAGGGAAAGGGTTGGGATCGTCGGGATGGCACAGGTCGGCAAGCCGCATCCGCAGGATCTCGTCCGCGTCATAGCCCGTGATCTGGCAAAAGCGCGAGTTGGCGCGGATGAACCGCCCCGTTTCCGGTTCCGTCTGCGCCATCCCGCGCGAGGTCATGTCGAAGGTCAGGCCATATTCGCGCTCGGCCTCGCGCCGGGCGACGATCTGCTGGACCAGGTTGTCGTTGGCCTTTTCCAGTTCCTTGTAGGTGCGCGGCAGGGGTTGGGCCGGGTCCACCTCGCCCTGCGCGATCAGCGAGGAACGCACCGCGAAGGCACGGACCGGCTTGTGGATGTAATTGGCCAGCGTCAGCCCCAGCACCGCCGTCACCAGCGAGACCAGCGCCGCGATCCAGACGTTGATCGCCCGGTTGCGCTTGATCGGCTCGGTGAAATCGCGCTCGGGCGCGTAGACGGCGATGGTCCAGGGCAGCATGTCGCTGATGACGGGCAGGATCGCCGCGACATAATCCTCGCCGCCGTGACGGAAGCGGGAATATTGCTCCTGCCCCACCTGCATGGTGCCGTTCGCCAGCAGGTGTGAAAAGGCGGCGCGCGCGATGGGATCGCCGAAATTCCTGATATTGACGAATTGCAGGTTGCCGTTCTCATCCTCGCGCCGCAGCAGTTCCTGGCGGGGATGGGCGATCACGTCGCCGTTTCGGTGGATGATCGCGGCGCGCCCATGCTGCCCGATCTTCAGCAGCGAAAGGAAATCGGACAGGCTGCTGATCTCGATATCGACGCCGACGACCCCCAGCAGTTGATCCTGCTCGCCCATCACCGGAGAGCCGAGCGTGATCCCCGGATTGCGCGAAGTGAAGAAGATGTAGGGATCCGTCCAGATCGTCGTCAGCCGGTCGCGCGCGCTTTCATACCAAGGCCGGGTGCGCGGATCGTATTCGTCCAGCGGGTCGAACACGCTTCGGACCAGTTGGAAATCATAGTCGCGCCAGATCAGTTGGGTCTGGCGAAATCCGTCGCGATGGCTGACGATCTTGGTCTGAAACTCGGCCGGGCCGCGGGCGTCGCGCATGACCATGACGAAATTGCCCTGCTCGTCCCCGAAATACAGGCCGGCGAATTGCGGGGCCAGTTGCAGTTGCTGAAACAGCAGCCGCTCCAGCAAGACGGGATCGTCGCTGGCGATGATGCGGTTCTGCGCCAGCCGCGCGGACAGCTCGGCGGCGACGCGGGCGGGGCTGAGGAAACCCTTGGAATGCTCGATCGCATTGGTGCCGACATCGCGCAGCAGGTCGTGGGCATGGGTGATCAGCGCGCGCTCGGACGTCAGGTAGGACGAAAAGACCACGGCAAGGATCGCCATGAATTGCAGCCCGGCCAGGCAGCAGGCCAGAACGGCACCCAGCGAAAACCTCATGCCGCCCGGCCTTGGGGCGTCGGCGCGCCAGGAACTGGCGAAAAGGCGGTCGGGTCGGGCAAGGGCGTCGGTCCGTCAAGGCGCATGGCAGGGTTGTAGGCAGTATTGCCTAGGTAACAACGCGAACTTACGCAGTGCGCCCGCATATGCAACAAATATCCCGGTAGAGATTGCAGGCGCGGGGCAGCGGCCAATCGTTGCAGGTGCCTGACGGTTATCCAGTGCGTGCGGAAGGCAGGTGGAAAACCTGCCCGATGGTTAACGAGTAATGGGCCATCCAGCGGCCCATCGGTTGGGAGGGGCCGCCGGTTTTACGGTCTCACTCCAGAGCGAAGGCTAGCGGCCTTTCCCTGTTCGCCGTTCCGCGTTCGGGACGGCTTGTTGCCCGGTCGCAGTTGCTACCCCGCGCCGCAGGCCATCCTGTCGGCGCGGTGCTTTCTTTCGGGCGCATTTTAGCGAACATCTTGAACGGTGGCGGCAGTCCTCGCAATATCGGGGCAAAGCACCAGCATGAAAGTCGCCCCTACTTGTCCCTCGTTCCGGTTTTCCTGTCCTGTTTCCTCGTCGATCTGCTGGTCTACGGCATCCTTGGCCGGGCCGTTGGAACGGGGCCGTTCCTTGCCAATACCGCCGCGATGTCGCTGGCCGGGATCGTCGCGCTGGCGGTTTTCTGGCGTGGTAGCCGCCCTTATGGGCAGGCCGGCCGGCGGCGCCCGCTGCTTTGCCTGCTATGGGTCGCCCTGGCCGCGCTGGTGGTGGGGCAGTTGCTGCGGATATGGACCGCGCAGGGCCATTCGCTGGTCCCGGCCAAGGTGTTGGCGGCGCTTGCCTTTGCGGCGCTGACGCCCCTGGTCTTTCGCCGCCTGCTGACGGGAAGGGACGGCAAGGCCGTGCAATTCACCGCCGCCGGGCTTGGCGTGCTGGCGGCGGGATTACTGGGAACCCTGGCGCCGCCTGCCGCATCCCGCGATTCGGGCGAGGGTCTGGGGGCGCTTTACGCCACCCCGCGCACGCTGCCCGACCGGCCCCTGCGCGTCTTTCATCTGGGTCACAGCCTTGTTGCCCGCGACATGCCCGCCATGCTGGCCCAACTGGCGGGCGAAGGGCATCGCTACGAATCCCAGTTGGGATGGGGCACCAGCCTGCGCGAACATTACGAGCCGAACCTGACCATCAACGGATTCGCACAGGAAAACGACCACCCCCGCTATCGCGACGCGCATGAGGCGCTGGCCAGCGGGGAATATGACGTTTTCGTGATGACCGAGATGGTCACGCTCGCCGATGCCATCCGCTACCACGACAGCGCCGATTATGCCGCCCGCTGGGCCGGGGCGGCGGTGGCGGGCAATCCCGATATCCAGGTCTTTCTGTATGAAACCTGGCACTCGACGCAGGACAGCCCCGACTGGCTGGCCCGCCTGCCCGGCGACCTGGACGAATGGAAGGGCCATCTGCTTTGGCCCGCCGCCCGCGCCACCGGCAAGCCGATCCACCTGATCCCGGCGGGACAGGCGATGGCGCATCTGATCGCCCAGGCCGAGGCCGCCCCCGACGGCATCGCCGAGTTGAAATCCCGTCACGACCTCTTTGCGATTTCCCCCGGTGGCGAACGCGACCCGATCCACCTCAACGATCTGGGGAACTATCTGGTCGCGCTGACGCATTATGCCGCGATCTATGGGGAATCGCCCGTCGGATTGCCCCACGAGCTGCTGCGCGCCGATGGCAGCCCCGCACGGGCGCCCTCTGCCGAACTGGCGCGGCGGATGCAGGAAACCGCGTGGGCGGCGGTGCAGGAAACCGAAGCATCACCGTAATAATCAACGGTTTCGTAAGGAATCTCTGCCATCCTGCGGGCCTGACAACGATGATTCTGGACGACATGGCACAGCCGCTGGCAGACGAAACCATCCCGAATGAAGGCGCCGCCGCCGTGGCGCGCGGCCTTTCCCACAACCAGATCATGCGGCGACTGATCGCCCCGCATGCGCGCGAACCCGTCGCGAAACCCGACGAAAGCCCGCGCCTGACAGCCGAACGGCTGGCGACGACGGCGCTTGGCCGCGCAGCGGAATCGCTTTACGGGCTGGCGATTTTTCCCGAATCGGTCTCGATCAGCCCGGTTTCGCTGTCCGAACTGCCCGAATTGCTGCCCGAGCGCGCCCTGCTGGCCATCGTCGAAGGGCGCAGGGATGCCATCGGGGTCGTCGCGCTTTGCCCCAATGTCGTCGCCTCCTTGATCGAGATGCAGGCGATCGGCCGCATATCCTCGCGTCCCGTGCGCATGCGCAAGCCGACGCGGACGGATGCCTCGATCACCGCGGATTTCGTCGGCGCGCTGTTGAAAGAGCTTGCGCGCGACCCCGCGCCCCGGCCCGATCTGCCCGAATTCGCGAATTTCAGCTATGCCAGCTTTCTCGACGATTCCCGCCCGCTGATGCTGATGCTTGAGGAAGGGGCGCATACCCGGATCTCGCTGCGTTTTCGCATGGGCGCGGCGGGGCAGCGCGACGGACAGGTGATGGTGGTTCTGCCCACGCCCCGGACACCGCCTGATCAGGCCAGACCGGATACCGGCCAGCGCCTGCTTGACGACGCCCGCGCGAAAGCCCCCGCCCCGCAACCGCCGCACCCCGACCTGGCCGAGGCTGTCCAGAACGCCAACCTGGACCTGGTGGGCATTCTTTGCCGCAAGACGATGAGCCTGGCCGCCCTGAAATCGCTGTGCGCGGGGTCCGTCATCACCCTGCCCTCCAACACGCTTGACGAGGCGCGCGTGGAAAGTGCGGCGGGCCAGTTGCTGGCCCGGGGGCGATTTGGCGAAACCCACGGCTTTCACGCCATCCGGCTGCGCAAGCCGGCACGGCCACAGGCCGAACCACCCATCGCGTCATCGGCAAACCCGGCCCTGCACGAAATCGACATGACCCAGCCCGACGCCTTCCGGCAGCAACAAGCCAGCCCGCATGCCGAGACCCGGGGACATGGCTGATTCGGCGCGGACCGGCCCCGCGCCGGGTGGTTTGGCGCGAATCGCCCCGCCTTCTGGCCGAACACACCAGATTCTGCTTGAAAAATGCCAGATATGGCATCATGTAGCCTGCATTCGCCCCGACGGGGCTTCCAAACAGGAGAAAACATGGCCAAGGAAGAAATGCTCGAATTTCCTGGCGTCGTGAAGGAACTCCTGCCGAATGCGACGTTCAAGGTCGAGCTGGAAAACGGCCATGAGATCGTCGCACATATGGCAGGGAAGATGCGCAAGAACCGCATCCGTGTTCTGGCCGGCGACCGCGTTCAGGTGGAAATGAACACCTATGACCTTACCAAGGGTCGGATCAATTACCGCTTCAAGTGACATGCCTGCGCTGCCCGCACAGCGGCAAGGCAGCGTGCAGACAACCCAACCGCTGCCCCTGATCCTGGGTTCCGCCAGTCCCCGGCGGCTTGAATTGCTTGCCCAGATCGGCATCCGCCCGGATCGTGTGGCCGCAGCCGATATCGACGAAACCCCTCACCGCGACGAAGCCCCGCGCGATTACGCGCGGCGCATGGCGCGTGAAAAGCTGGCCGCGTTGCAGGGCGGCGACCGCGCAGCCGTGCTTTGCGCCGATACGGTCGTATCGGTCGGGCGCCGCATCCTGGGCAAACCGCAGGACCGGGACGAGGCGCGATTCTTCCTTGGCCTGATGTCTGGACGCCGCCACCGGGTGATGACCGCCGTGGCCCTTGGCGCCCCGTCCCGGCGGGCCGAGCGACTGGTCGAATCCATCGTGCGGTTTCGCCCGCTGGGCCGCGCCGAAATCGAAGCCTATCTGGATTCTCTGGAATGGCAGGGCAAGGCCGGGGGCTATGCGATCCAGGGCCGCGCCGCCGCTTTCATCCCGTGGATGCAGGGGTCCTTTACCGCCATCGTCGGGCTGCCGCTGGCTGAAACCGCGACGCTGCTGGCCAGCATCGGCATCACCGGAGGCGCGCGATGAAGGGCAGACAGATCATTCTTGGCCCGCTTTTCGGACGCGACGCCGCGGCGCTGGTTCAGGACGGCCAGGTTCAGGACCTGGCGTTCGACCCCGGTGCCGATATCCCTGTCGCGCCGGGCGCGATCTGCCGCGCGCGGGTCGAGCGGCTGATCAAGGGCCAGGGCGGCGTCTTCGTGAAACTGCCCGGCGGCGCAAGCGGCTATCTGCGCGACCGCAGCGGCCTGCGCGAAGGCCAGGCGCTTCTTGTCCAGGTCACGGGCGTTGCCGAGGGCGGCAAGGCAATCCCCGTCTCTTCGCGCCTGCTGTTTCGCGGGCGGCACGTCATCATCACGCCGGGCGCGCCGGGCGTGAACGTCTCGCGCCGGATCCGGGACGAACAGTTGCGCGGCTGGCTTGGCGACCTGGGCCAAACCGCGCTGGCGGATGACAGTGCCTCGCTTGGCCTGATCTTTCGCAGCATCGCCGCCCAGGCCGACGCCGAAGATATCACGGCCGAGCTGAACCAGCTTCTTGAAATCGCCAGGGCCATCCTGGCCGACAAGGGTCAGGCGCCCGAGCTTTTGCTGGACGCCCCGACACCCGCCGACATCGCCTGGTGCGATTGGGCCGACGATCAGCCGACCGATGTCGTCGAGGGTCCGCAGGCGATGGAGGATTGCGGCATCGCCCATCAGGTCGAACAGCTTCTGACGCCCCGAACCGCGCTGGACGGCGGGGCGTGGGCGGCGGTCGAGTCTGTCTCGGCCCTGACGGCGATCGACGTGAATACGGGCGCGGATCACAGCCCCGCCGCGGGTCTCAAGGCCAATATCGCGCTGGCCCGCGACCTGCCGCGGCAGTTGCGCCTGCGTGGCATCGGTGGCCAGATCGTCATCGACTTCGCCCCGATGCCCAAGCGCGACCGCGGCACGCTGGAACAGGTTCTCAGATCCGCCTTCAAACGCGAGGCCGCCGAAACCGTGCTGATCGGATGGACCGCGATGGGCCTTTACGAAATCAACCGCAAACGCGACCGCATCCCGCTGACGCGTCTGAGGACCGAAGCATGAGCGCGTCCTGCCCCATCTGCGGCAAGCCCTCGGCAGAGGCATACCGGCCCTTCTGCTCGAAACGCTGCGCCGACGTCGATCTGGCCAAGTGGCTGCGGGGCGATTACCGCATCCCCGCCGAACCCGTCCGTCCGGGCACCGAGGAAGAATGATTTTTTGCCTTTTCGCTCTGGACAGCACCCACAAGCTGGCCTAACAACGCGCCTACGCCAGCCGATGGCAAGGCGCCCGGATAGCTCAGTTGGTAGAGCAGCGGATTGAAAATCCGCGTGTCGGTGGTTCGAATCCGCCTCCGGGCACCATTTTCATTAAAGGAAAACAGGGTCCTAAGGTTTCTGCGTCGTTCGATTACGTTGCGGAATAGCATTTGGGGACACTTTGGGGACACCGGGGCATCTGGCACATCGTCGCCAAAGCGAAGCCGGTCGCCGATGATCGTTCACTGCCTCTCCTGGATCTCGCCCATCTGAAAAACTAGGAGCACGAAATACGAGTCGTCATGGGCAAGCCGAACCAGATCGGCATGCATCTGCTTGGCGGTGCGCCGGTCCTTGCGCTACTTGCGCCGCCCGTCCACCAGCCAGCCTGACAGCTTCCCTGCATACGGGTCCAGTTTGCTTGTCGGCCGTGTCGGTCGATGTGTCTGCACATGGCGCTCGTTTCGACGGAGACAGAAAAGGGATGCCCGGACATCCCGGCCGGAAATCCTGCGCCCTTGCATCAAGGCCCTCCGATCGTCCGGCTCCAATGTGAGTTTCCTTGAGGCAGCAAAGCGCATCCGCGAACAGCAGCGCATCCTCGGACGACTTCTGCCCGCAAGAGCCGTGGGAAGCCCGCTTCTGCTCAAGGCGCTATAAGGTGACGTCGCCGTCATTCTGGACGCGAACGACTTTAATCGCGATGCGGCGAAGAACAGGAAGAACCTCTACGTTGCGATGACCCGGGACTCGCGTAAGCTGGTGATCTGCTCGCCGAGCGCCATGATCGGCTGATCGGGGAGATGCAGGGCGTTCGGCGCGCCACCTACCGCACATAAAGCGGCAAGCATCGCAGGGCCGAAAAAATGCGGGCGGCGGGCCGTCCGATCAGGATTCTGGAAGAGACAGAACTCATGGCGCTGATCGGCGTAGCTGATATGTGACCCGGGCACGTCGTCGGGATGGCGTATTCAGGCGCACTCGCATCAGGTGTCGTCGCCAAAGAACTCTTTCCATTCCGCATCCATGATGGCACCGGCCATATCGCTGCGCGCGCGTTCACGGGTGGGCATCTCGAAAGCTCGGGTCCTGTAAGCCTCTGCGGTCCGCTCGGACCTCTGGCCGCAGGACCGCATGGCCAGCTCCACGCCGCGACTGCCCAGTCGCCCGACGCATCATGCAGGTGGGTTCGGGCCGCATGATAGCCCGTGGCCAACGCCTCGCCCCAGTAATAGCTGACCATGAGCTGATGGGCTGCGCTATCGTCATAGTTGACCAAGAGCAGCCGGTGCTGCTGGAAACATTCCGCACGAATATCCGCGAGATGTTCCGGCCCGCTCCCCTGCAGCACAAGCTGATCAATGAACCAGCCGAAGACCGGGATGACCAGGGCTACGAAACGCCGCTGGGTCTTGGAAACGATCAGGTCAAAGCGATATTCGCCACCATCCCAGAGAATTTGATCCCCAAAGCGCAGCTGCGTATCGGCAGCACGCAACGGGAACGGCGAAAACAGGGTAATTGCCACGGCCATATTCCTCAGCCGCTGTGCCGAGCGCGCATTGCGGGTCATGGCCGCCCGCCCGAGCATGTCGAGCGCCATGCCGAAGATCTGGGAGTAGTCCGGCAAGGTCTGGATCTTCGCCTCTTTCTGCGGAATGGCTCCCTGCGACCTTTTCTCATGAATACGAATGCGGGAAGCCAGGTAAACAAGCAGCTCATTCTCCACACCGATATAGCGGCCCAGGTCACGGATCTGGCGGATGGCCGACAGGATGGTCCTGGCACTCAATGGCTTTTCGCGCGTCCCGAGCGAGCGTTCATAAGCGATGGCTGCAGGAATAGAGAGGTCTTCCGCCAGGCCGGTATCTCGCGCATGCCGGATGAATTCGCAGGCCTTCGCCTTCATGGTCAGGATCATTGCTGGCGACGAGACGGTACCATTTTCGCCCGGATATCCGGCGTCCATATCGCGGAATGCGGCCTGCCAAGGCCCGGGAAGCTCATCCGGAAAAACCGAAAACCGTCGGGCACGACGTGGAGATGGCTTTCGATCCGAGCGACCGTGATTTGCGATGACCCGGTCAATTGCCCGCAGCAACGGCCCATTTTCAAAGATCGCAAACATCGCAGCCCTGGTGTTCCAGAGTTCGACCTTGCTCCAACCTGCGGTGAAATCGGTCACCGTTTCGAAAGCCCGCCCCTTCTCCTGCACATTCAGCATGATCGCGTTCAATCTCTGGAGCGCCGCCACGGTGAATTCGCCATTGCCGATCATTTTTTCGATGCGATCAACATCGCGGATGCCGTCCCAGTGCGGCTGCGTGAGGATGGAGTGGATATTTTCGCGGCGCTGACCGGCTCAAGACGAATTACAGCTCATCGCTGAAACCTCCAAGCTTGGCGACTTCCTGCTTGATATTGCGCATCTCGGCCCCCTCATCGATCCAGGCGTAATACTGGCGCGCCGTTTGCAGCGTATTGCACAGAAGCCTCGCGGCCCCGGCGTAATCACCGGGATGGTATTTGTCGTGCAGTGTTGCCAGGCCGTGCCGCAGATTGCGGGGAGTCATCGGCAGGCCGATTGCGCGGGTGTGATTGGTCAGCCAATCCCCCAAGGTTTTCTGGCCAATCAGGGTGCCGTGATATCCCGGGAACAGGAACGGGGACTGCTCTGCCCAAGGGGTGCGGGGCCGATTTTCATCGATATACCATTGAAGGACCTCAAGATCGCGGGTGGGGCCCTGTGAAATCGGCGCACGGATCGGCCTGCAGTTCTTGACGTCCTGCGCGCCGATCAGGATATGGGCCCGATCGCGAGATCCGTAAGGCAAAACCAGGGTGGGCTGTTTGCCCTGGTGCCGCAACCGGATCAGGTTACCCAGCCGCAGAGGCACAGCCCACAGGCCGACGGCGCAGACTGCCGCCAGCATTCCGAATTGAATGATGCGCTCGTCGTCATATGTGTCGGCGTCAGGCTTCTCGATCAGAGCAAGCGCCTGTTTTCGAACTGCAGGTGGAGCGACAGGAAGGTAAGCTCCGCGCGCCGTTCCCGGACCAGACGGCTGCAAAACAGCCACACATGCTCCGGCATACGCTTGCCATCCTCAAAGCCCTTGCCCATGTTCCGGTTCGCATTGAGCGTCTTGTCCATCAGCGGTATGATCTGGGAATTGAGCCGAACCGCGGCCATACGCAGTATTCCGACATAGGATCTCATCGAACGATCGGATATCTTCTTGGCCGTGTCCGTTTCGGCGATCCAGCCACGCAGAACGGAAACAAAGACATCCCTGGTAAATGCATCGGCGATGTCGCATGTCAGTGGCAGCAGGCCGACCTTCATGGCCGACTAAGTATTTATTGAGCGCGGCCCGATAAGTTCCAAGCGTGGCCGCGCTTTTGCCGTCAAGTTTTTTCATCAAGAACCTCGTCATATACGCCCCCGCCCAGATCCTCGACCAGCCGATCAAGCTGAACCTTCAGATGTTCCGGAAGCGGCATCTGCCCGGAGTGACGAACCTTGGCGAGATCAGGAAGAGGCCCGGACGGCAATAGCGCATCGAGAGCAAGCGAGCTCTGACGCATGATCTCCAAGTTTCGTATTACGTTGCGGACCGACCTCCGTTGCGTTCCGCGCAACGCCTCGCTGAGTCCCATCAGGAATGGCTCGGTCAATTGGTCGGGTTGTTGATCGGCCTTTCGGGACTCATCGGCCAGAAGACGGATCGGTATGAACTTCTGCATGTTGCTGCCTCCCTCCACCTCAAGCAGGGAAACGCAAACATCCAGCAGCTCCGTCCATCCGTCTTTCCGGCTTATGCGCTGTGCCTTTGACGCGAATTCGCCGTTAAACCGTTTGAGGATGGCGATCATCTTCCTGCGCCAAGCCTGATAGGCATCCGGTGTTTTGAAACCCGCAGGAAAGTGATTTCTCTTGAACCGCACAGCAAAAGAATCAACGCTGGACGGGATATCCTCCAGACGATTGGCATTATAGATTCTCGGGCAACGCTCGACTTGCGCCAGATAATCTTTCTCCGTCGTGGAACTATATGGCCTCTTGTCCTGAATCCAGTTCTTGACATCACGCGCGCGATTGCAACCTGACGCAACCACGCCCCGAAGAATGGCTGATGATCGAATGGCGCGACGATGACGCCGAACCGCTCAAGTATTGGCTGTCCGCCTTCCGGCCGACACGCCGCTGGATGAACTCGTCGCCAAGGCGAAGCTGCGCTGGAGGATCGAGCGCGACTATCGCGAACTCAAGCAGGAACTCGGACCGGGTCACTTCGAAGATCGCGGCTGGCGAGGCTTCCACCATCATGCCAGCTTATGCATCGCCGCCTATGGGTTCCTCAGCTCCGAACGGGAGACGATTCCCCCTCAGCGCCAATCGGCCCCCAAAATGGCACGGAACCTCCCATTCCCTGCGGTTCTCGACGCTGATCAGACCCGAGCGCCACGTCTGGAACTCGATCACCACCATCCGCCGACGCCTCGCCGGAGCGCTCGCCCGCAGCTTTCTCCGATGTCCCTGCTGCGCACGAGCCAACCGCGATCCGCAAAGCCGTTTGTGACGCAGTAAGACTAGATACCTGTCTGCTGGCCCTGGCGAAGGCGCATGTCGGCCAGCTTGCCACTTTCGACCGCCAGCTTTCGGCGGCGGCCCAGAATTGAAAAGCCGCGTTGCACCGGATCGGTGACCGCTGAGGGTCGGTTCTGAGCCGGCCAGCATATTCCCAATGCCCGGATCGCGCTCGAGTCGGCTGCAGCCAGGGCGCTGGCGACAGCCTGATCTTGCCCAGAGGCAGATAAAGATCCGCGATAAAGCGCGCAGCATTGATAAACCTTATCGCGACCAAGACGTTCAAGCGTGATTTCGTCCGGCAGGATGGCCGCGCGGTTCGAGTAGCCCGGCAAACCGGCCGCTGGCGGATATCCGGATCCGGGTTTCGCGGCCCTCATTCATAGAACAGCGCCAGGCGGTGGCCGTCGATCTCGCGCACGCGGATCTCCATGTCGTAGATCTCGCGCAGTGCCTGCGTGGTGATGACGGCGTCCGGCGGGCCTTGGCGGACCACCCTGCCGTCCCGCATCGCGACGATATGGTCGGAATAGCGCGAGGCGAAATTGATGTCGTGCAGCACCATGACCACGGTCTTGCCCAATTCGGTCGCGGCGCGGCGCAGAAGCTTCATCATCGCGGCAGAATACTTCATGTCCAGATTGTTCAGCGGCTCATCCAGCAGCACGTAATCGGTGTCCTGACACAGCACCATCGCCACGAAGGCCCGCTGGCGCTGCCCGCCGGAGAGTTCGTCCAGAAAACGGTCGCCGAGATCGTCAAGCGAAAGATAGTCCAGCGCCCCGTCGACATGGTCCTTGTCCTCGATGGTCAGGCGGACCTTGCTGTGCGGATAACGCCCGAAGGTGACCAGATCGCGCACCGTCAGCCGCGCGGTCATGTGGTTGTCCTGCCGCAGGATCGACAGCCGCCGCGCCAGCACGTCGCCCGGCGTGGTGGCCACGTCCAGCCCGTCCACGGTGACGCTGCCCGCATCGGGGCGCGACAACCTGCTGATGATCGACAGCAGGCTGGACTTGCCAGCGCCGTTCGGCCCGATGATCGAGGTCACCCCGCCCGCAGGCAGCGTGACAGTCACGTCATCGACGACCGGCCCCGTGCCATACCGCTTGCTGACCCCGTTTGCGACGATCATCTGGCGGCCCCCCTTATGACCAGGATGATGAAGGTGATGCCGCCCACGAATTCGATGATGATCGACAGGGCGGTGTCGAAGGCGAAGACCCGCTCCATCAGCGTCTGGCCGCCGACAAGGCAGATGACGGCCAGCAGCACCGCCGCGGGCAGGACGTAACGGTGACGGCTGTTGCCGACCAGCCCATGCGCGAGGCTGGCGACCAGCAGGCCGAAGAAGGTGACCGGCCCGACCAGAGCGGTCGAGACCGCCACCAGCACCGAGACGATCATCAGGATCGCGATGACCGCGCGCCGGTAGTTCACGCCAAGGCTGATCGCCTGCGCCCTGCCAAGCGACAGCACGTCGAAGCAATGCCCCATGCGCCACAGCACCAGCGTCAGAACCCCGACGATCCCCCATGACAGCCCCAGCAGCGTCGGGACGATGGTCGAGAAACTGGCGAAGAAGCTGTCCTGCAACACCTGAAAGGCGTTCGGGTCCAGCAGGCGCTGCATGAAATTCGACAGGCTGCGGAAGAAGATGCCGAAGACGATCCCGATCAGCACCACCAGATGCAGGCTGCGCTCTTCGCCCAGAAACAGCCAGCGAAACAGCAGGCCGGAAAAGCCTACCATCAGCGCGACCTCGAGGCCAAAGCGCAGATGCGGGTCCATCAGGGCGAAGGTGCCGGTGCCGAGGAAAAAGACGATCGAGGTCTGGACGAGGATGAACAGCGCGTCGAACCCCATGATCGAAGGGGTCAGGATGCGGTTGCTCGTCACCGTCTGGAACAGCACCGTCGAAACCGCGACCGAACAGGCGACCAGCAGCAGCCCGGCCAGCTTCTGCCCGCAGAATTGCAGCACGAAACCCCAGTTGCCGCGAACGCCCAACGTCATGAAACAGGCGATGCTGACCAGCGCCAGCGCCGCCAGCACCAGCAGGACCATGCGCGGGCGGTCAAGCGGCATTCGGGCGCCTCCGCAGTAGAAGCGCGATGAAAACACCGCTGCCGATCACGCCGACCACCACGCTGATCGGCACTTCGTAGGGGTAGCGCACCAGCCGCCCCAATATGTCACCCGCCAGCACGAAAGCTGCGCCGCCGATGGTGACCCAGGGCACCGCGCGGCGCATGTTGTCGCCGATCATCAGGCTGACCACGTTCGGCACCACCAGCCCCAGAAACGGGATCGCCCCGACGGACACGAGACAGACCGCCGCGATGACCGAAACGATGGCCAGCCCCATGACTATCAGCCGCTGGTAGTTCAGGCCAAGGTTCGTCGTGAACTCGCGCCCCATGCCAGCGACCGTGAAGCGGTCGGCGGCAAGCCCGGCGACCAGCGTGCAGACCAGCCCCAGCCACAGCAGTTCATAGCGCCCGCGCAGCACGCCCGAGAAATCCCCCATGCTCCAGACAAGGACCGAGGGCAGCAGGTTGTAGCGATAGGCGACGAAACCGGTCACCGCCCCGATCACCCCGGCCAGCATGATGCCGACCAGCGGCACCAGAACGACCTCGCGCAAAGGCACGAATTTCAGCAGGCGCAGGAACAGCAGCGTGCCCAGAAACGCAAAGCCGCCGCCACCGCCATCTTGGCCATGACCGGCCAGCCGGGGGCCAGCAGGGTCACCGTCAGAAAGCCCAGCATGGCGGATTCGGTGGTCCCGGTCGTGGACGGTTCCACGAAGCGGTTGCGCACGATCATCTGCATGACCAGCCCGGCGATGCCGAGCGACGATCCCGCCCGCATGATCGCCAGGGTCCGGGGAATGCGGCTGATCTGCAAGACCTGCGCCGCCTGATCCTCGCCGGAAAACAGCGCCGACAGGGACATGTCGGCGGCCCCGATGGTCAGGCTGATCAGGGCGAGGATGGCTGTGACGACGATGCCGAAGGCAAGGGAATACACTGGCTTTGCCTGTCTGGAGGGAGGCGCTGCCCGGTCACACGACCGGGCGCGCGGTCTCATTTCATATCATAGGCCTCGATCACCTGATCCAGCAGCAGCATCAGCGCGTCATAACCCTTCATCGTCACGTAAGAGGCGGCGGGGTCCAGATAGACGACCCGGTCGTTCTGCCAGAAATTCGTCTGATGGATCAGATCATTGTCCAGAAGCCGATGCGCGGATTCGCCACCCGAGCCGACACCGGCATCGCGATCGACCACGAACAGCCAGTCGGGATTGGCTTGCAGCAGATATTCGAAGGTGATCGCATCGCGGTCGTCCACCTCATCAAAGACCGAGGGCACGTCCAGCGTGTTGTAAAGCCACGACACGCGCGATTCGGGACCATAGATCCCGATCTTGCCGCCATTCGTTACGATCACCAGCGCCGTGCCCTTGCCAGCGGCTGCGGCCCTGGCTTCCTCGACCTTCGCGTCGAGGTTCGCGATCAACTCGCCGGCCTGATCTTCGCGGTCGAAGGCCTTGCCCAGCATCGCGATATTGGCCTTCGCCCCGTCGATCACCGCCCCGCTGTCACGGAAATGTCGATCACCGGCGCCAGTCGCGAGATGGTGCCGTAGGATGTGCGCGACCGTCCCCCGATGATCACCAGATCCGGCGCGGCAGCCGCGATCCCTTCGATATCGGGCTCCTGCAACGAACCGATGCGCTGCATCTCATCCGTCACCTTGTCCGCCAGATGGCCGGGTGCCACCGACGCGGGCACGCCCTCAACCGGGACGCCAAGGGCCGTCAGAATGTCGAAAGCGGCCCAGTCGGTGACCATGACGGATTGCGGCACCGCTTGCAGGACGGTTTCGCCTTGGGCATGTGTTACCGCGATTTCTTCCGCCAGGGCCGCACCGGCAACCGCATGGATGGTCATAAGCGCGAACGCGAAGGGCTTTATCATCGAATATCCTCACCAGAGAGGGAGACAGCTTTGAAAGCGGCACGAATGCCGCTTGATATGCCATTCTCTAATTCAGAGGATATTCGAGGTCAATAAAGCCTGAGTAAATTTTTAGATATTTTTGATCCGAATTGGAATACAAACGCATAACCGCGCGCAATCTAATGGAGTGCACGGTAAAATCTTATGGAAGATCTCCAGGCAGAGAAATTCCGCCGGATCGCTTTTGCCAAGCTGAATATTCGGTCCGTTTTCTCTCCCATCATCGGCAAGGCGGCACTCGTTTCCAACCTCTCTTCGCCTGCCTTGCAGCTTTCAGGGGCCGTAGCAACAAGTAGTAATGACTGCGGCCAGCCACTCGCCGAGGGACCGTTCTTCGCTGCAGGAATCTGGCTTTCCGTTCCTGCAAGGTTGTCTTTCCCCTTTCTGTAAAACAACATAATGTCCAGCGGGACGCATAGCGGAGCAGGAAGTGGCGTTGTTTCGAATCACGGCCTATCTCGATACCCCTGTCTGCCTGGGAAAGACCTACCTGACGCTGGATGCGGTTCTTTATGGGATATTGTCGGAAATTCGGGATCTGCGGGGCATCGATACCGATCCGGTCGGGGATATTCCCCTGATGCACGTCGATGGCCTGTTTCGCGCAAGCCGTGCTTATTTCGACAACCCGGTCCATTACGGCGGGGTCAAGACCGGAGGAATCCGGCTGGCAAAGGATCTTGCGGATGCACCGCTGTTCCTGCAACCGTCGCGGGGCCGTTATTACAAGGTCAGCACGGTGAAAGGGCCGATGAAAGCCCATCTGTCCCGTTACCGCTGCATCGGCGCGGAATCGGTTTCATGGATCGCCGAGGGCGACGCATCCCGCGTCCAGAGCCTGCTCGAATCCGCAGGCGCAATCGGGGCGCGGCGCAAGGATGGGCACGGCGCATTGCGGCGGATCGAGGTCGAACCGGCCAAGGGGCTTTCCCCCCTGATCGACGAGATGGGCGAGGTCAGGCGTCCGATTCCGGTGCGATTGTCGGGTTTTGCGAAACCGACCACGGGCTTGCTAACCGCTGTGGATACCTGGCGCCCGCCATACTGGGACGCCTTCGGCGCGGACGAGTGTTACATTCCCCGGCCCGCCTGATCCCAAAGGGCAACGGCCCCGCCATGAGGGCAGGGCCGCAAAAGAAGGGCCGCGTCATCTGCCCTGATCGACCCCTGCCGAAAGGCGGGGCTGTTCTGCTTGGTGATGATGTTCACCACGCCGCCGTTTTCGACCCCTGCTGGCAAGCGGGGCTGCGCGACGGTCCTGCGCATTACGCCGGGCGTCACCCTGTTTTCGACCCTGCCCAAGGGCAGGGCCGTGCCACTATTCCTTTTGCCGCAGAGAATTTCAAGTGTCCTGCGGGTCTGGCCCGATCTGGAAGCGGGGCGCCGAACCGGCGATCTTCCTGAAACGCCCCGGCACCGCGTTCAGCATGGCCCCCGACCAGGGCCTTGGCTGATCCAGCAGAAGCGTGTCGGCCTCGTGCTGGTTCAGAGGCCAGCGCGGATCCCCGATCCAGATCGTCACGCTGTCGTCATGCGCGCGGATGCCGCGCCCGATGCCCTGCCGCGAGCGCCTGCGCGCCTCGGCCAGCCGCCTGCCGAAGACGGCGGCCCGGCCCGCCCTTTCGCCGCCGGTCGCCTGGGCCAGATAGCGTTGCAGCACGCTGTCCTCGAATGTCTGCGGGCGGATGGGAAAGCGCGGGATGATCACATGGGCGATGGCATGGGGCAGGCTGACTCCCTCCCACGCCGAGGCAGACAGCCAGATCGCATCGGGCTTAGACAGGAAGCGGGTGATGGCGAGGTTCATCGGCAGGCCGGGAAGCTGGGCGACCAGCCGCGAATCGTCCGGATCGAACAGGTGCGACAGCGCCAAGACGTCGCGCATCGCGGGCAGCAGGATCAGGCTGCGGCCGCCCTCGCGGCTGGCGGCCTCGACCATCGCCTTCCAATAGGCCAGGGCGGCATCGTCAAGCTGCGCAGGCGCATCCTCCGGGTCGTTACTGCCCGGCGCGAAGGCCGGCGGGGCGTCAAGCGATGGCCGAACAAAGCGCATGGTCCCGAACCGCTCGGGCGCGATCAGGGCGCAGGAAGCGGCGTCGATCCTGTCCGCCTCGAATCTGCAGCTTGCAATGAACCCGGCCATCGCCCGGCGCGCATCCGTGCCCTCGCCCTGCGCCAGCGTCGAAAGCGTGGCCAAGGTGAACAGCAGCCCGCCAACCGGCGAAGCAGGCGCGGACCCAGATCCATCCAGTGCCCACGGCTGACCGCGTAACCGATCAGTTCCCTTTTGAAATAGATCGGTTTGGTGAAGGTGATGTCGTTGATATGTGTCCCGCCCCGATAAGGGTCGTTCAGCACCAGCACGTCGCCTTCGCGGATGTTTTCGGCACCGATGCCCTTGACGGCTTCCTCGGCCGAGAACTTCATCGCGGCAAGGTGGACCGGGCAGTTCGCCGCCTGGCTCAGCAGGTGTAGATCCGCGTCGTAGATGGCGTTGGAAAAATCCAGCATATCCGCGAGGATCGGCGAGAATGACGACCTCTGCATCACCGTTGCCATCCGGTCAGAGGCGAACTCAAAAAATGCTGCGCATCACCTCGAAGGTGATCGGGTCGATGTCGATGTCGTGTTGGCTCATGTCTTTCCCCTCCCTTCAGATTTCGATGTCGATGACCAGCGCACCCATCGCGTTGACATGGGCATGGGTCCGGGGCGGCAGCACCGTGCAGGCGTGATCATATTCGATGATCGCCGGGCCGTTGATACGGTGATGGGTGGTCAGCGCCTCGCCCTCATAGACATCGCAGCGGTTCCATTCGCCGTCGAAATAGACCTCGCGCTGGCCCTTGATGGCGGCCTTGTCGTCCTCGGAATAGTGCAATTCGACCGGGGGCGGATCATCCATCCCGCCAATCGCGGTCACGCTGAAGGATACGAAGGCGGGCGCGAAGTCGTCCGAGCTGACGCCGAATTCCTGCAAGTGGACGCCGTGGAACGCGTCCTCGATGCCTGGCAGGTGGCCGGTGGTCAAACGACCGTTCGGCAGCGGCGTATCCACCTCGTAGGACTGCCCCACATAGCGCATCTGAGCGCTGCGCGTGATCTGGATCTCGGCCTCATTGGTAAAGCCCTGCGCCTCCAACTCCTTTTTCGCCCGGGCCTCCAGGTCGTCAAGGATCGCATTCACGCGGTCCAGGTCGGCATTTTTCACCGGCGAATAATAGAACTGCTCGATATCCTGCCGCAGATCCATGACGGTGGCACCGAAGGCCGAGGCGACGCCGGCATGGGGCGGAACAATGACTTTCGGAATGTTCATCGACCGGGCCACGAAGCAAGCTGCGAGCGCACCGGCGCCGCCGAAGCTGGCATAGACGAAGTCGCGCGGGTCGCGGCCGCGGGCAATCAGCACCTTTTTGACGGCCTGCGCCATGTATTCGCAACCGATGCTGATCATGCCTTCTGCTGTTTCCAGCGTCGGCAGGCCGATCTGCTCGGCCAGCTTCTGCATGGCGGTCGTGGCGCCTTCGAGGTCCAGATCCAGCTTGCCGTTCAAGGTAGGGTCAAGCCGGCCAAGGATCAGGTTGGCGTCGGTGATCGTCGGCTGTGTGCCGCCACGGCCATAGCAGACCGGACCGGGTTCGGAACCGGCGCTCTTCGGGCCGACGCGCAGGCTGCCGCCGGCATCGACCCAGCCGATGGAGCCGCCGCCCGAACCGACGCTGTGGATGTCCAGCATCGGCACGACGATCGGGACTTCCCATTCCAGTTCGTGATCGCGGGTAATCAGGCCCTTGCCGTCTTCCACGATGGACACGTCAAAGCTGGTGCCGCCGACATCGGTGTGCAGGATGCGATCGAAGCCGCTTTGCTGGGTCAGGTAGCTGCCATAGGCCACGCCCCCGGCCGGACCGGATTCCAGCATGTCCTCGGGGTGGTTCCGCGCCGCCTCGGCCGACATGACCCCGCCGCTGCTTTTCAGGATCAGCAGCTTTCCGGTGAACCCGCTGGCCGCAAGGCGGTTTTCCAGGTCGTCCATGTATTTGACCATGACCGGCATGCAGGCCGCACGCACGGCGGTGGTGACGAAGCGGCCGTGTTCCCGGAAGATCGGGCGCGTCTCCGATGACAGGACGATATGCACGTCTGGGCATTCCTGGCGCAGGATGTCGCGCATCTGCGCCTCGTGCGCACCGCTGGCGTAAGAGTTGATGAAACCGATGGCGACCGACTGGATGCCGGCATCCCGGATCTTGCGCGCCACATCGCGCGCGGCGTCCACATCCAGCGGGCGTTCGGTCTGGCCGTGAACATTAGTGCGCTCGGGCACGGTATAGCGGTAGCGGCGCTTGATGACCGGCTTCGGCTTGGTCTGGTAGGGATCATAAAGATTCTGGCGGTGCTGACGCCCGATCTCGATCGTGTCGCGGAAACCCTCGGCGGTAATGAGGGCCGCGTCCGGGTAGCTGCGTTCGATCAGCGCATTCGTCGCCGTCGTCGTGCCGTGCATCAGATACGAGATATCCGAAATCTCGATCCCGGCCTTCTTGATGGATTCAAGAACGGCAATGGACCGATCCTGTTTCGTCGTAAGAACCTTGGCGGTAACTTGCTTGCCGGTGTTTTCCTCCCAGGCAAACAGGTCTGTGAACGTGCCGCCCACGTCGATCCCGACCCTCCACATTGCGTCTCCTCCTTCACTCGTGGATATCTGATTGAGGCACTCCTGCAGATGCGGACGGCAGCAAGCAATCAGTCGAAAACAGGATTCTTGTGATAGAGTTTGTGTGATCGACTTATGAAATGTGCGCTCGAACGCTGGCTTCGGTTGAAACCAGTCTCCCATCATGGCCGTCGAAGCCGCAGACAAAGGCGACGACTTTGACCCGTGACCTTGCTCATGATCGCGGTTCGATGAATGAGTGACCGCTCTTGCGTCTTTTCTGCGGTTGCAGTGATCCGTCACAGCTGGCGACTTGTCCGCCCATCACGACCACTGCGCCGCACCTGCGAACGGCGTTGTTGCAGAAATGCGTCCTGAGAGGTGAACTGCCCCTTCTCCTTCAACGTTAGGCGACACGGACGTTCTCGGCGAAGCCGAGATCGAACACGAGGCATGAGGATACTGGGGAAAGGACGCGGCTCAACACATGCTGACTTTTGCAACAATGCCGATCGCATGGATAACGTAAGGGTTTTCATCAGCGGATTTTACAAGCTTACGCCTTCATAGGAAAAGGTAACCGAACGTCCTGATCCCCTGGAGCATCTGTCCGCCACGGACCACAGATTTTCATCGAGAAGCCCAGTTGCCAGGAATGAACCCCTGAATCTCACACAATCCGCCGACTCCTCCACCTGAAAGATGAAGCCTGGGACGGTCTGGGTTAAAAAAAACTGACCTTCACGCCCTTGAAGACGGCCTCGAAAGCGTTGCCGGAATTTCTGGTGACCTCCCACCCGGGCAGGATATGCGTCATTCCGGCATTCAGCCTCGACACCGCGGTCTTCCAGTGACCCTGATGTCTTGCCATATCCAGATTTTCTCTCGCAAACTTCGGAAGATATGCCTGTATCTGAGCTGCTATGGTTATCCTGGAAGTAAGTTCGGCACGATCATAAGCCTTTTGATAGAAAACGAGGCCTCCGACAACCATACCCAAGCCCACGGCAATAACCAGAACCACCTCGATAAGGGTGAACCCCCTCACCCGCTTGCTGAGGCCCATGACCTGCTTCACCGACCGGAGTTTTATTGATTTCACAGATGAGCTCTTGGAAGGTTTCTCATTTATCTGAATATATGGTGCAGATATGAAGATTCATACGACCAAGACCGGTCAGCTATGAGGAATATGTGGATAACCTACATAGTGCTCAAAGGCCTCTCTCCATAGCCGAATAACAACCGATATTCAGGCAAATTGCACATAAAAGTAATTGGGAAAAACTTTGGCTACGGCTCAAACACGCGGCAAACCATGATGCATTTGACGCTGTGATGGATGGTGACCTCTCAGGCGGTCGGTCAGGAGCATTCAACCTTGACCGATCCCCTTCCAAAATTACGTAGCGTGACACCAGGGGCCGTCAGTTCGCGAGTGGCTGGAGGGAACCATCTCAGGATCGTATCGGATGTTCCCCAGTTCTCCGTGAGCCATTGGTCACCCCAGTATCCACGCGAGGTCAAAGCATGGTTGACCAGCACCTTTGGCCCGGTCACCACCAGCGGCGTGCCGGAATGGTTTTTTTGCGGATAGATCGTGACAGTGGTGTCCGGCCCCACTGCAAGGCTGTCGAACGTGCCATTATCCGCACGATGGAATGGGCCAGGTTCGGCGATAGTCCCGTATGAATCCGGATAGTCTCCGGAACTTACGATGGATCCACCCGCGATAATCGTCTCGTATTCATCCTCCCAGTCATTCCATCTGTCTATCGTGTAAGTCATGGAGACGTCGCCGATTTTAAGCTTGTTATATACCCACTCGGACGGGGGTTCTGTAACATTGGCCGATCCGATCGGACTGACCCAGAAAAAGCATCTGTCATCCTGGCGACCGTCACAGCCGGATACGGAGATGTGAGGCATATTTGAAAAGTTGTTCAGGAACGATCCGTTTCCCGAATGCCATTGCTGTGGGCTCCCGGTTGGAACCATGAGCGGGTTTGACCCGTCATTCCTGACCACCCTGCATACCCCGTGGCGGTCGATCTTCTGACTTGCGCCCTGCGCCACCATGAAAATCCCGGGCTGCATCTCCTGGGCAGATGCTTGGCCTGCACCGGCAGAGAGGGCCACAGCCGAAATTGCGGCAAGGAGCTTTCTGGTTTTCATGGTTTTACCTCGGTGGAATGCTTGATCTTCCGGGATTATATAAGGAGGCGACGAAAATCCCTATCGGCAACCCGGCTGATTTATCCTGAAAATGTGGATAACCTCTGTGAGGCGGCATAAGTAGGCGAATTATTCGAAATACATTATCGATAACATCCTGGAGTCCGGCGGACCCGGATCAAATGGTCATGCAGGCGATCTCACCCTATTCCATGGGTGCTGTGGGCGCTCAACCCTGTGGAGTTCGAAGCCCGCGCTATACTGGCTTAACCTTTAGCCCACGAAACCTGCAGCAGCTCATAGATGCCGACACACGGATCAGTGCCGGGCCATGGGCCTGACATGCCTGTCCGTCTTCCGCGAGGCGCCGGAGCGGGCGGTAAACGACGTTTCCATCGCCCATATCTGGGGCATTTCCAGCGTGCAGGCGCTGAAAATGGTGATGCTGAAATACCGCCGCACTGGCGCAAAGGTCGACGTCGTCCGTCTGAACGCGGCTTCTGAAATGATCGTCAACAGGCTGGGCATCCACGCCGCCTGCTCGAAGGCCAGGAACAGAATTGCCTCGACGACGTCACCCTCTATTACCGGGCCGACCGACTGGTTCACCGGCAGGGTCCGCATCACTGTTCGCGTCCGAGGCATCCGGCCGCGCCATCGGCGCCCATGCCATCTTCGAGGCAAGCGCGCGCACGGCATGGCACAGGCATCCCGCTGGCCAGACCCTAATCGTCATCTTTGATCGTGGCCGCGTCCAGCGTCAGGGCGACGTGGTCTGGTTCCCCGCCGGCGAAAAGCACTGGCACGGCGCCGCGCCCGACACCGCCATGAGCCATATCGCCATCCAGGAAGCCATCAACGGATCGGCGGTAACATGGATGGAAAAGGTCGCCGAAAGGGATTGCGCCGGCTGACAGGCCCCAGATTGAGGAGCGGGCACCAATGCCCTGCTGCTGGGATCCTGCGCGATCGAAAGGAGTCGGGACGCTCACCTAATCCGGCGACGGACCTCTTTCGAGAAAGGTCGAGAGGGCGATGTAACTGCGCACGGAGCGGACGCCTTCGAGGCTCTGGATCTCCATCAGGAAGGTTTCCAGCGATTCGGTATCGGCCGCACGCACCTTGGCCAGAACGCAGCCGTCCCCCGCCACAGTGTGGAGTTCCTCGACTTCAGGCCTGTCGGCGAAGGTCAGCAATTCACGCGTGGCCTTGTAGCTGCTGGTGTCGACCACGAGGAAGGTCAGCAGCGTCCGGCCCAGCTTGCAGCCGTCCAGAACGGCGACGGTGGCCTTGATGACGCCATCGCGTTTCAGGCGCTTCACCCGGTCATGCACGGCGGGCGCGGAGAGGTTCACGATCTTGCTGAGTTCGGCATAGCTGCGCGACGCATCCTCGGCCAGCGCGCCTAATATCCTTCGGTCGATCACGTCCAGTTCAGCCGGATGGTGGCGCACCTGCCGAACCATATCTGTTTCTTTGTCCAAAGCCGCCATCTTGGGTTTATCTCCGAACATCATGTCTTATCTGGGCAGTCTAGCCGAACATCGTTCGGGTTGAAACATCGCAATCGGAGACCTCCCCATGCCAGTCGCATTGTTCGCGCTGGCGATCGGCGCATTCGGTATCGGCCTGACCGAATTCGTCATCGCCGGCATCCTGCCGCAGATCGCCAGGGATTTCGGCGTCGACATCCCCGCCGCCGGGCTGATGGCCACCACCTACGCCCTGGGCGTGTTCGTGGGTGCGCCGATCCTGACCATCCTGGGCGCGAAAGTCCCACGCAAGACGATGCTGATCGGCCTCGCCCTGATCTTCACCCTAGGCAATGCGATGACCGCCCTTGCGCCCTCGCTGCCCATCGCGCTGGCGGGCCGCGTCCTGACGGCGTTCAACCACGGCACGTTCTTCGGCATCGGCTCGATCATCGCCGCCTCTCTGGTCGCGAAGGACCGGCAGGCGAGCGCCATCGCCTTCATGTTCTCGGGGCTGACCATGGCGAACCTGGTCGGCGTTCCGGCCGGCACCTGGCTGGCGCAGGTCTACGACTGGCGGCTGGTGTTCTGGCTGATCGCAGGGATCGGGCTTGTCACCGCGTTGAGCGTCGCGCTGCTGGTGCCCCGGATCGAGGCCGGCAAGGCCATCGCGCTGAAGACCGAACTGCGCGCCTTCATGGATCCGCAGGTGCTGCTGGCCATGGGCATCACGATCTTCGGCCCTGCCGCCTTCTTCACCTCCATCACCTATATCGCGCCGATGATGGTCGAGGAGACGGGCCTCTCGGAAGCGGGTGTCGCGCGGATCATGGTCCTGTTCGGGCTGGGGCTGGTGGTCGGCAACTGGATCGGCGGCCGCTTTGCCGACCGTTCGCTGTTCGGGACGTTGTTCGTGACGCTTGCGGCCCAGGCTGCGGTGCTGTTCGTCTTCTGGATCGGCGTCGGCAGCCCGGTTGTGGCTTCGGTTTCGGTGTTCCTGATGGCGGCCTTCGGCTTCGCCACCGTGTCGCCGATCCAGAAACTGGTCATGGATCGCGCCAGCCGCGCGGGCGCGCCGACCATGGCTGCATCGGTGAACATCGGCATGTTCAACCTCGGCAACGCTATCGGGGCATGGGCCGGCGGCGCGACCATCGCGGCCGGGTTCGGTCTGGCCTCGCCGAACTGGGCCGGCGCACTCCTTTCGCTCGTGGCCCTGGGCCTAGCCGTGGTCGCTTGGGCGAGCGCCGGACGGGAATATGCGGCGGTGCCGGCGGAATAGGCTCGGGCTCGACGGTGCATCGAGCGAGGCAGGCGACTTCGGGCTCACGCCTCGGTATCGATCCTGGTCGCCATTCTGATTAAGTGGGCTTCTCCTTGCTCGTGGCCGCAGGTCTGGCGCGCATCGAAGGATAGCCGGCCCAGGGCTTTACGTTGAAACCTGGCAAGACGGGGCGGAGGCGGCTCCATTTCGGCGCGCGAAGCTCCGGTTTTTTCTACGCAGGCATTCCACATTCTCGCGCATCTCCGCGCGATCCGTCCTCGTTACGGGCCTCATCAGAAGGAATGCGCGTATGACCCGTGGCGGTGCTGCGGGGTTTTTCATGGAAGCGTGATCGGGGCTGGGGTCTGGTCCACAAGAAGCGTGATCGCCGTCACGATCGTTCCATCCCGTGTCGGCTGTATGAAACAGCGGGGAGCGGTTCAATTGAGAGGTTATTTTGAAGCGATGAGAGCCGGCATTATGTTGCCGCCTCCCCCCGCGTTTTAGCATTTATCTTAGGGGCTGGCGTTCGCGCTACCCCTTCGACAAACGACAGGGATGGTGGTGAGCATTCTGTCGATGGCCGGACTCAATTCTTGCTGATATAGTGGTTTTCTGAGCCAATGGTGGTGGCTGAACACCCACCACCATGCCACCTTAATGCGGCCAAGGGACGTCCGCCGCATCTCTTACATCCTGTAAGATCGTTTGCATCTGTTTTCCTTTCTTATGTCCTCTCACAAACCGGACGGGCTTTATTCCCCGTTGAGTGTTTCCAGATAAGCGATGACATCGGCGCGCTCGTCATCCTTTTTCAGGCCTGCGAAAGCCATCCTGTTACCAGGCACCGTGCCGCGAGGGTCTTTCAGAAAGCGGTCGAGTTCCTCGGGTGTCCAGACATGGCCTTCCTCACCGAGCTGTGCCATCGCGTCGGAATAGCGAAACCCGTCGGCCTGCGCGGTCACGCTTCCTACGATACCGTGCAGGTTCGGCCCCATGCGGGATGCACCGCCGCTGTCCACCGTATGGCAGGCAGCGAATTTCCTGAAGGCTTTTTGACCATTCAACGGATCGCCATCGGCAAGCGCGGGAACGGCCATCAGGGTCATCAGAACTGCGGTTGCGAGTCCTTGCGAGATGCTGGGCATGGTTTTTCCTTTCTATCGTGTTGCTTGGGTGGTCGTAATTCTGCATTGATTGGTCGAGCCGATGATGCTCGAAACCTTCGCGGGCTCTGGAATGTCATGCATGACGGACCGCGCCTTTCCTTGGGGCATCGAACGCCGCGTAGTCCGAGGCCCCGCAAGGTCCGATCGGCAGGATGACCGGATGGCCTGAAGCCGTCGTCAGGAATTCGGCCTCGATCCCATAGACCTCCGCCAGCGCGGGGGGCGTCACCACCGAACCGAACGGGCCTTCGGCATGGATGCGGCCGCCATGCAGAAGGCACAGCCTTTCGCAATGCCGCCCGGCCAGGTTCAGGTCATGCACGGCGACCACCACCAACGCGCCGCTGCGCTCGACATAGGCGCGCAGGCGCTGGAAGACCTGCATCTGGTGGCGGATATCCAGCGCACTTGTGGCCTCGTCCAGAAGCAGCAGGTCCGGTTCGCGCAGCAGCCGCTGCGCCAGCAACACCAGTTGCTGCTGACCACCAGAAAGCGTCGCCATGCTGCGGACGTGCAGATGAGCAATGCCCAGCTCTTCCAGCACGCCCAGGGCGCGGTCCAGCGCGGTGGTATCGACCTTCCAGCCTAGTCCTTCGTAGCGACCGAGCAGCACGGTCTCGATCACGGTCAGGTTTGCCGCCACGCGGGCGTTCTGCGGCATGTAGCCGATCCGCTCCAGCACGACTGGGGCCCCCTTCCAACGCACGCGCCCCCGGCAGGGCTGCAACCCCGCGATGGCATTGAGCAGGGTCGATTTGCCGGTGCCGTTCGGCCCGACCAGCCCCACGATCTGCCCCGGCGCGAGCCGTGCATTCACCGAAGCCAGGATGCCTGCCCGGCCCCGCGTGACGGCGAGTTCCTCGATTTCCAGCATCTCAACCTCCTGTCCGGCTGTTGTGGCGCAGGATGATGCCGAACAGCATCGGCACCCCGGCGACCGCGGTGATGATTCCCACCGGAATGACCGCGCCGGGCGAGATCAGCTTGCCGATCACCGAGGCGGCGATCAGCACCACGCTGCCCGTCACCGCCGCCAGCGGCAGGGCGAAGCGGTGATCCTCGCCCACCAGGCTGCGCGCGGGGCGATCAGGCCGACGAAGCCGACGGTGCCGACGAAGGACACGGCCGCCGCCGTCAGCAGCGCGACCACTACGAAGCTGCGCCGCCGCAGCGCATCCACGCGCAGGCCGAGGCTGCGGGCATTGCCATCGCCAAGCCGCAGCGTGGTCAGCGCCCAGGTGTCGCGGATCACGAAGGGCAGGCAGGCCAGAAGGATGACCCCGCAGACCAGAACGCTGGTCCAGCTTGTCTTCAGCATGCTGCCGAACAGCCAGAAGACGATCTGCTGCAAGACTTCGGGTGCGGCCATGTATTGCAGCAGCGACTGGATCGCCTGAAAGAAAAACAGCACCGCGATGCCGCCCAGCACCAGGATTTCCGGCACGGAACCGCGCCGCCGCGCCAGAAGATAGATCAGCCCGCAGGCGGCCAGCGTCATCGCGAAAGCCGAGGTCGGCACGATGGCCCAGGCGGGCAAGGCGATCGCGCCGCCGAACATGATCGCCAGCGCCGCGCCAAATCCCGCTGCGGCCGAGAATCCCAGCATAAAGGGGCTGGCCAGCGGGTTGTTGAGGATCGTCTGCATCATCAGCCCGGCCATCCCGAGGCAAGCCCCGACCAGCACGCCCATGAAGGTCTGAGGCATGCGCAGCTGCCACAGGATCGCGGCGATGGTGCGATCCTCGCCATCCGGGCCAGCCCATATGCCGCGCATGACATTGCGCAGCGGCAGGCCGGACGGGCCGAAGGACAGGTCCAGCACCATCAGACAGGCGAGAAGCACCGGCGCACCGACTAGCCAGATTTGCCGTGACCTCGACGCGCGGCGATAGTCGCCGCGCATCTGGTCTGGCAGGAATACCGCGTCGGTCATTCCTCTATACTCAGCATGAAGGTGCCACCGGCGTTGATCGGCAGCCATTTGGCGTAGAAGTCGCGGAGATTGGCCTGCGGGTCCACATCCGCGAAGGTTTCGGGATAGAGTTGCTTCGCGATGAACTGGACATAGGTGTAATCGGCCAGCGTGCGCGCGCCTCCGTGGTTGATGTCATAGACCCTCCCTTCCCTGACGGCGGGAAGCTCGGACCAGCCCGGGCGGGACAGGTAGGCCGCCATGCGCTCGCGCGCCGTAGCCTCGCCGGCGCCAAGGCCGAGGGTGACGGCTTCCGAGGCGTTCTGCCAGTCCGATCCGCCCAGGCAAATCAATTCGGGCTGTTGCGCCAGCATATATTCGGGCGAGAGCGGCCCCCAGTTGCTGATCTGTCCGTCCGCGATGTTCTGGCCGCCCAGACTGTCGATCAGCGCGCCCCACATGGTATCGGAATAGCTGTTGCCGATCTCGGACGGGCCGGCCTTGGCAAGCTCGACATAGACCTTTTTGCCCTTCGCCTCGGTCGAGGCCGCGATGCGGGCGTGGATGTCGGCCATTGCCTCTTCGTAGTTCCGGGCCAGTTCCCCGGCGCGATCCTCGGTCCCCAGCACCTTGCCAAGCGCGAGGGTCGAGGCGATGTGCCTTTCCACGGTCTGCGCGTTGTAATCCAGCGTCACCACCGGAATGCCAGCGTTCTCGATCTGGGTCACCGCTTCGGACATGGACTTGTAATCGCCCGCCGCCAGCAGAAGCAGATCGGGGCGCAGCGCGATCACCTTCTCGGCCGAGAAATCGCCCTCCTCGGCATAGCCGACATCGGGCATTTCGCCAATGCGCGGGATCACCTTTTCATAGGCGGCGAACTGGTTGGGGCGCCAGCTTGCCCAGGGAAAGCGCGACAGGCCGACCAACCTGTCGGTCGCCTCGGGACCGCCGACGGCGATGTAATCCTCGAAATAGAAGCCCAGAACGATCCGCTCGGGCAAGCCGGGCAGCGTGACCTCGCGCCCCTCGACATCGGTGACGGTGATTTCGGCCAGTGCAGCCGAGGGCAGAAGAGTGGCGGCAAGCAGCGCCGCGATACGGAGATGTTTCATGGCTTGTCCTATGGGAAAGGGCCTGTTGCAACCCGTGCCGCAGGCGATCATCCAGGCCCGCGCAGCGTTGCGCGGAACGGCGGATCAAACCGGTGGAGGCCCCCGCACGGCGCGCGAAGGATCATGTATCCGGCGCGGAGCGGGGATTTTTCCGCAGCAGGCGGACGTTCCACGACCAGGACCGGGATCAGGGTCGCAAGGCGCAGGCCGACCGGCTCGGGGGTAATGAGATTGACCAGGCGGCAGGCCGGGCAATCGCCTTGCCTGCCATCGGTCGTATCACCGCAGATGTCGTGGATGGACCCGCCCATCGCGACGACCATCTGTTGCATCTGTTCCGACTGGCTCGGAACGCGATGCGCAAAGCCCATCGCCGTCAGGCCGACGGCGAGGACCAGGGCGATCAGCAGTCCCGCAGCCCGGTTCTGGAAAAGGAGCAAGCGCCATCCGTCCCTCCGGTCGAACCGGAAGGTCACCTGCCTGCCGTTCGGGGCGACGGGCCGCGCGGGGGCGACACTGGCCGCGCAGGCTGGCTTCGGTGAAGGACTGGCCGTCGGTTGTCACCAACAGGTAGTCGCCTTGCCCGAGCGTATCGGTGACTTGCGCCTCCGGCGGTGATCCGGGCATGAGAAGCCAGGTCGCGCCGAGACCGATCGCGACGACCGCCCCCCAGAGCGCGATCCGCAGTTTTCTCAGAAAGGGATTTGCAGCCATGTCAGTGCCCACCCTCCTGATCGACATGCATGACGCCGTCGAAAGATGCGAAACGCGCCACCTGTTCGGGCGGCAGCGCGGCCTCCTCCTGCGCTTGGATGGCGGCCAGCCGGGTGGCGGCCTCCGGTTCGACCCCGAGCGCGGCCATGTTTGCCTCGCCCTTCAGCCCATCCCCGGCGCAAAGGCTGACGCGCCAGAATCCTTGCGCATCACGCCGCAGCAGGGCGCGGCCGCCGCGGTCCTCCTGCGACCAGCCGATCACGGCCGTATCGCCCTCGATTAGGATCGGTGCGACGGACAGCGGCGCATTCTCCGTCTCGAACATGTCCTTCAGCAGGCCGGTGATCCGGGCCTCGTCCCCCTCGACGCGGGCCTGGTCGAAACCCGCGCCGTCATGGGACATGCCGTGACCCTCGCGATCACCTGCGGGGGCGGCATGACCTGTGTGATCCTCTGCCATGCCGCGTGTATTCAGGGCAAGGATGTCGAACCGCACCGTTACCTCGCCCGCCTTCTCGAACCGCAGGACCATGTCCATGCTTTTGCCCTCGACCAGCCTTTCGGTCAGGCCCATCACCATCAGATGCAGCCCGCCCGGTTCCAGCACGACTGTCCTGCCCGCCGGGATGGGCAGCCCGCCGACAAGCTGCCGCATGGTCATCACGCCGTCCGTATTGGCCATTTCATGGATCTGCACCTCTTTGCCGACGGGTGCGGTGACCGAGACCAGCCGGTCATCCTCTGTGCCTTGGTTGGCAATGGTCAGGTAGCCGCCACCCACCGGGGCACGCGGCAGCGTGGCGCGCAGGAACGCCCCCGAGATCGCGAGCTCCCCCGCCTGCACCTCGGCTGCGGAATGGGAGGCATGATCGGCAAGCCCTGGCGTCGTCGCCAGCGCCGTGCCGAGAAGAAGGGCTTGAAGCATCCGTTTCATATCGTTCTCTCTCACCTGATTTCGATTTCCGTGCCCAGCCTGACCAGCTTGAATCGTGTCAGCCGGACGCCAAGTTCGACCGACCATTGCCCCGGCAGCGGCAGCACCAGGTCGGATATGGTCCAGACACCGTCCTGCCCCTCGACGGGACTTGCCTCGCGGGTCAGTCGCTCGATCCCGCGATCCGGCAGCGCTAGGTCGAGCGTCACTGCCAGCGGCTGGACCGGCGCCATGTCGCCATCCGTCACCTGTATCTCGATTGTGACCGGCCCGGCGGCACCGGGAGTGATGATCACGTTCGCCATGACCTCGCCTGAATGCAGGTGGGCATAGGCGGCCGGAGCGGCGGCAACGGCCTGCGCCAGCGCGCGCGGCGGCGGGGTGAAACGCCAGCCTGCGGCCAGCCCGAGGATGGCGAGCGCCAGCACCAGTTCGGCGCCGATGCAACTGCACCATCGCCAGCGTTACGCCCGAAACCAGCAGCACGCTCACCGCGAAGGGGATGGCTGCCGAGAACCGGCGTAGCGGTTCGGGGCCCTTCCCAAGGATCAGCGGGATCAGCGCACCGATCTAGAAGCTCAGCGCCAGCAGATGCAGGACCACCATCGGGCGGGTCAGCCATCGCGGCTCTGCCGCACTGGCATGGCCGCTGACCGCATAAGAGATGCCGAGGATGATAAGCGCGACCCATGCCAGTCAGGGAAGCAAACGCCAGAACCGCAGCCGCCATTGCCATGACGATGCTCGGCCCGAAGCTCGTGGCCCATGCGGTCGCCCAGGGGGCGGCGGTGACGAGCGCGGCAAAGCTCAGCCCGAGCGCATCCAGCCCGTGCAGGCCCAGATAGAGCGGTGCCGCGACAAGTCCGGTGACGGCCGCCAGCATGATCGGTCGCCGTGCCCGTTCCACAGGTCCGGCGAATGCGGAAAACGCGACGCCGCCGACTCCAAGGACAAGGCCAGCCATCATCAGGAAACGGGCGAACCACAGGGTTGCCCGCACTGCCGGATCGCCCTCGGCCGCCCGAGCCGCGCGGATCGCCCGCGTAAATTGGACTTCATCTGCACCGGCACTGGCGCGGATCACGACATCGCCGACCACGATCTTCACCTCCGAGGGAGCGCGGGGCGGCGGCGCAGGCGCAGCCCCGCTCTCGGCAACCAGTTCCGCAAACATCGGCAGGGACGCTACGCTCTCGGGCACCATCAAGTGCCCCATCCGCAGCTTGTTGCGCCAATTATAAATCTGCCAACGTGTCGTTCCGTGTTTGCGGGCGATGTCGGCCACCCGCATCCCCGAGATCAGGCTTTCTGCCGCGATCCGCGCCCGCTCCGCTTCTGTTCGCTGCCGCCGACCACTCGGTCCCTCGATCATCTCCAGCCGGGAAACCGAACCATTGCAGGAGCCGTCCAAATGGACGCCCACTTCTTTGCCTCTTGCCAAATCCCAAGCCCCTAAACCGACACACGCCAACAAGGGCCGGTTCAGCTTAGCAATGGCAGGACGGGATCGGCGTCGCGCTTACACATGATGGTCAAGGCCTTCGCCCAGATCGACAAGGAGGAGATCGACCCCATCCTCAGCATAACCACAAAAGCCGCCTGATCATGCCCTCGGGCCATCCGGGAAATTACACCACCTTGACAGACGGGAGCTAGGGTTACCTTATAGCGGGCCGAATCCGCGATATTCTGCGGCGGGGCGGACCGTCGCGCCGGAGGCGGCAACGACGCCCTTTCAAGTGTTTTCCAGCAGCCCATCCGATGAGCCGCTGCAGCAACGCCAAAGATGCGGCGGAACCGGTGATGTCACGCAGTCTCAGCCCAAGGCCGCATTGGTCGCATCATAGGCGTAAACCCATGCAGGATCTTCCGGTTCTTTCAGCCAGGTATTGGCATTGGAAATGGTTTGCACCTTTGTGGCGCGCTCCCGCCGGGTTACCTCGTAAAGTTCAAACGCATCCCGATAGCTGCCGGGACCCAATTCGGTCAGACAACGCGTCAGCACCGCCGCATCCTCGATCGCCATGCAGGCGCCTTGCGCCATATGCGGGCGCATCGGGTGACAGGCATCGCCCAGAAGCACCATCCGGCCGCGGCTCCACAGGTTGAGCGGATCCCGGTTCCAGAATGGCCATTTCGTCACCGTTTCGGTCGCATTGATCAGCGCATTGACCACCGGATGCGAATTTCCGAAAATTGCTTCCATTTCATCACGCGAACTGTCAACGAAACTTGCATCATGGTCCCAGCTATTCGCTGGCACGCCGGTGACATAATAGTATTCGCTGCCATCCGCCTTGGTCGAATAGGCCATGATGTGACGAGATTGCTCCCACCACCACTTGACGCACCGCTCAAACTCCAGTCCCGAAGCACGCAACTTGTCCATATTTAGCAGGGCGCGGTGCCCGATCCAGCCACTATAACGCGGTTTTTCGGGCCCGAGCAACTTTTCCCGGATCAACGAGTTGACGCCATCCGCACCGATCACCAGGCGCGTTCGGATGGTCTTGCCATTCGCGAACTTCATAACAACGTGATCGTCTTCCTCATGGATATCGGTCAGGCAATGATCGTAATGCAACCGATCCTGCGGCAGAGCACTTACTTGCTCGGCATGAAGATCGCCGCGATGGATGGTAATATAGGGTGCGCCATATTCTTTTCGTGCATAGTCTCCCAGCTTGATGCGTGACAGATACGCGCCGGTTTTCCCATCGCGTGAGAACCAATGATCGGGATGGGCGCCAATTACGCTCAATCGTTCCTCAAGGCCGATCTTGCGGAAGATCTTCATGACATTGGGACCGATATGGATGCCGGCTCCCAATCGCGCAAAGGCAGGCGCCTGATCGAAAACATGAGCCTTGAAGCTCGCTTCGTTCAACAGCGCCGCAACCGCTGCACCGCCGAGGCCAGCACCAATCACGGCAATATCGAGAGTATCGTCAGGGATCATCTGTACCATCTCTAGTTTATTTGTATACATACAAACAAACGCAAAAGATCGTGTCAAGTGTAAACTTGTCTTTTCACTTTGCAGATCACGTGACCGGAATCACCTCTGCGCACAAGTTGTTAGGACAATCCCGATAGGCTTCTGTTGCTGGCCCGAGAGTTGAACGACTCACGCGGGCCATGAGCGACCAAGACAAGCGATATTTTTAGGCTCAGGACTCGTTGTGGATCATAGCCAGAACAGGACGATTGCGGCGACGAGGATGGCAGAGAAGAGGGTCTGTGGGCAACGGTCGTATCGGGTGGCGACACGCCTCCAATCCTTCAAGCGCCCGAACATGATCTCAATGCGGTTGCGCCGTTTGTAGCGCCGCTTGTCGTATTTCACCGCCTTCTTGCGAGACGTTCGGCCGGGGATGCAGACCTTTATCCCCTCAATGTCTTGCCGGAATCGAAAGTTTTAGCTCCCCACCCTACCGCCGGAGCCAAAATCGACTAGCCAGCGTAAACGCATGGGGCAGCCCCTACCTGTGGCATGCCCCCGCGATTTTGTATCTCGACACGATCAAAGTGGAGCTCCAGGATTTCCGATGACTTTTACTTCGGGCAATTAGCCCTCAGCTTTGCTGGGCGCGTTTAATCCGTTCGTAGATGTCTGCCAGCTTTTCCAGGGCTTGTCGCTGCGGATCTTCCGCAATGCCGGTCAGATCAATGTCTGCAAGGTAGGCATCCACCGCCCGGCTGGACTCTTCTCGGCGATGGTCCGTCCGGTGGCCCAGAATACGGTCGATTGTTGACAGCTCCACGCCAACCGAGCGCGTGATGGTGGCCGATGTCCGGCGCAAATCGTGGCGATGCCATCCGGCCGTTCTGGTCTCGCGCATGATTGCGCCAGTGTGCCGCATTAAGATTGCCTGCGGCGGCACGGATCTCGACCATGGCCTCAGCTGCGCGGATGCCCGGATGCGCGCGCCTCCTTGAGAGACACCTGCGGATATGTCCCGAGAGTGACACGCTGCTTGGAGCCGTCCGAGACCGTTCTCGGACCGCCCAGGACTTCGTCCCGGCAGGGCTGACCCTCAGTGACAAGCCTGGTGCCTTTGCATCGAGAAAATCTGTCCGCTTCTCAACGGAGAGCTTCCGAACAAAGTGGTCGGTGAGTTCGAGCTTGGCCATATCGGGTCCTATCCTGCTAGGTAGCGACACCATATTGGGGACACCGTGGGGACACCAGATCATGCCGGACCTTATCCACAAAATAGCGCATCCGGCCGACTCCATGCTCGGAAACGGACTTGACCCTCCGAGGCGAACTCATTTAGTTGATTGATTATATGTAAATAATTCTGAACACAGAGAGAGTTATACGGATTTCTCATTTTGCAGGACGAACGCGACGGCAGGATTGAAAATCCGCGTGTCGGTGGTTCGAATCCGCCTCCGGGCACCATTTCATCATGAAATATCGGATCGGGCCATGTCGCCCGAAAGCGCTGCCGTCCGCTAATGACCCAGCCCGACGCCCATCGGTTTCAGCAGCATCCACAGCGCCATCGCGACCATCATCAGGTTCTCGGTCAGCGAGACGAAGCCCAGGGGCACGTTGCTGTCGCCGCCGACGCAGGCGCATTTCAGCTCGCGCCTGTCGATATAGACCGCCTTGAAGACCGAGACCGCGCCAACCGTTCCGATGAACAGCGCGAGCGGGATCGACAGCCACATCAGCGCGCCGGCCATCATCAGCACCCCCGCCAGCCCTTCGGCGAAGGGATAGACGTAACCATAGCGCACCCATCGCTGCGCCAGCAGGTCGTAGTTGAGGAACATGGTCGAGAAACCCTCGACATCCTTCAGCTTTTGCAGCGCCAACAGGCACATGGCGATGGCGACGAACCATTCGGCGGCCTGCACGGTCGTCAGGCTGCCGAGGGCGGCCCAGCTTGTCGCCAGCGCCATCAGCGCGGCCATGCCGAACAGCGCGATCACCGGGGTATAGGTCGGCGTGTCCTTGTCCTTCACCTACTTGCCGAAGAAGGCCAGAAGGTCGTCGCCGGCCGTCGATGAAGGTCTGGGGCGTGGTCTCGACACCGTGCCGCGCCTTGAAGGCGTCGATTTCAGCGCGGTCGGTCAGGTGGTGGTCCTCGACCGCGTAGCCCTCGCGCTTCAGCAGATCCAGCGATTTCAGCCCCCAGGGGCAAGAGTGTTCCGCCGTCACCATGCGGTAGAGTTCGGCGCGTTTCGGGGTATCTGCCATGATCGTCTCCTTTCAGGACCGCCGGGCGACAGGCAGGCGATCATGTTCGGGTGAGCCGGACCCTCGTGCAAAGGCAATCGGTCCGGGCGCCGGGCCGTTCCCAGAAACATGCCGAAAAAGGGGCAGGGCCGTGCCCCAACATGGCCCTGCCCGTTCTCAGCCTGCGGTGGCGGGATAGCCCGCTGCATCCAGCGCCTTCACGACCTCAGATTCGGGGGCGGTGGTCTCGACCGTGATGGTCCGCGTGGCGGTATCGGCCTGGACGCTGGCCTGGGGGTCCAGCAAGGCGATGGCCCTGGTAATCGACTGCGCACAACCGCCGCAGGCCATATCGGGGACGTGGAATCTCATGAAAACCCTCTTGATTTGCGTTTCAGGCCGCAAAATTAGGGCTGCCTGCCGTTGGAAGGTCAAGGGGCCGAGCAGGACAAACGCGAATATGACCGGCGGCATCATCCCGGATCGGGCCGGTCCAGCGTCAATTGCAGCAAGGTCAGGTCAAGCCATTTTCCGAACTTGGTTCCGACCTGCTTCAGGTGGCCGACCTGCTCGAACCCCAGTTTTTCGTGCAACCGGATCGAGGCGAGATTTCCCGATTCAAGCGCACCGACCATCACATGCTTGCCCAGGCGGCGGGCGCGTCCGATCAGCGCCAGCATGAGCGCGCATCCGATCCCCGCGCCCCGCTGATCGGCGCGGACATAGACGGAATGCTCGACGGTATGCCGATACCCCTCGAACGCCCGCCAGTCGCCGAAGGACGCATAGCCCAGCACCCCGCTTGATGCGTCCACCGCGACCAGGACCGGGTAACCGGCGCGGCGGCGGTCGGTCAGCCAGGACAGGCGGTTGGCAGCATCGACCTGCGTAGCGTTCCAGGTCGCGGTTGTATGCGCAACGGCATCGTTGTAGATCGCCGTGATCCCGGCAATGTCACGCTCAACTGCGTCGCGAATCTCCATCCCGCACCCCCTGGTTGCCGACATGCCCGCAGGTTCCGCCAATTCCGGCAGGCGGTCAACGCGCGACCGTCCGGTGCGCTTCTGTTCGCTGCGCACGGTCGAGGGCGTGGCCGAAGTGGTCGCCGAAATCCGCAGGCTGGGCGGGTTGCGCCCTCATACCCCCGGCGGGAGGCGCGCGGTGAATTCCTGTGCCAGGTCATAGGCATGGCCCAGTTCCAGCACGGCACGGTCGGCCTGCGGGCGGCCGATGATCTGCAACCCCATCGGCAGGCCCGAGGGGCCGAAACCGGCGGGCACGGCAAGCGCGGGCGCCCCGGCAAGGGTGGCGGGGATGACGACCTCCATCCAGCGGTGATAGCTGTCCATGACGCGCCCGGCGATCTCGCGCGGCCAATGCTGCGTGGCGTCGAAGGGGAACAATTGCGCCGTGGGCAGGGCAAGGAAGTCGTGTTCGTCGAACAGGCGCAGCATCTCGTGATACCAGGCCGTGCGGATGACCGAGGCATCGAAGACCGCCTCGGCCCGCAGGGTCAGGCCATGCTCGATCTCCCACTGCATTTCCGGCTTGAGCATGTCGCGCAGGCGCGGATTGGCGCGGATCGGGGCAAGGGTGCCCGTGATCTGGAACTGCCGCAGCACGCACCACGCACGCCACAGCGCGTCCAGGTCGAAGCGGGTCCGGGCGGGGGCGACATGGCATCCCATCCCCTCGAAGATGCGCAGGGCGGATTCGCAGGTCTCGATCACGCCGGGCTGCATGGGCAGGTGGCCCCCCAGATCGCTCAGCCAGCCGATCCGCAGGCCCGCGGGGTCGCGGCCCAGCGGGGGCGCAAACCCGGATCCGTCGCCCGCCAGCGACAGGGGAACGCGCGGGTCGCGGCCCGCCTGCGTGGCCAGCAACATCGCCAGGTCGGCCATGTCGCGCGCCATCGGCCCCTCGGTCCCCAACTGGCTCAGGAAACCCTCGGGACCGGGACCGCCCGGCACCCGGCCCATGCTGGGACGAAAGCCGTAGACGTTGTTCCACCCCGCCGGATTGCGAAGCGAACCCATCATGTCGCTGCCATCGGCCACCGGCAACAGCCGCATCGCCAGCGCCACCGCCGCCCCGCCCGAACTGCCCCCCGCGCTGAACCGCCGGTCGTAGGCGTTCAGCGTCGTGCCGAAAACGTCGTTATAGGTATGCGAGCCAAGGCCGAATTCCGGCGTATTGGTCTTGCCGATCAGGATCGCGCCCGCTTCCCGCGCGCGCTGGACGACAAAGGCGTCGCGCGGCGGCCGGTGGGCCTTCAGGCCGGAAAATCCCATCGTCGTCGGGATATCGCAGGTCGCGGCCAGATCCTTGGGCGCCTGCGGTATTCCGTGCAGCCACCCGTCCGACACCCCCCGCGCCAGCCGCGCATCCGCCCGAAGCGCCGCCTTCATCAACACCTCGCGCGGCTGGACCGAGACGATGGCGCAAAAGGCCGGGTTGACCGCCTCGATCCGGTCGAGGAAAGCCGCCATCACCTCATGGCAGGACAGGCGGCGGGCGTGGATCGCCCGGCTCAGCTCCAGCGCCGAAAGGCTGGTGATGGCGCAAGCGCCCGTCGTTTCCGTCATCCTCACCCCCGTCGTTTCGCCCAGACTAGCAGCGCCGCCCGATCGCGGCCACCATGTCGAAGATACCGGCATGGCCCTGCCGGAAGCAGCCGGCGAAACAATGCGCCACCGCCCGATATGCGACGGGGCCGGAACATTTTCGCGCCCTGCCGGTTCACGCCTTCCCGCAACCCACCAGACAGGAGCATCAGATGAAGACCCTGCTTGCCAGCACCGCCGTCGCCGCCGCCCTTGGCCTTGCCGCCGCGCAGGCCCAGCAACCCGACACCCCGCCCCCCGATCAGGACATGAACGCCCCCGACACCCAGCCCGGCAGCGCGGAGGAAGCGGTGTCAGAGGCGGACGCGCCTGCCTCGTCCGAACAACCGGACGAGCCGGCAGACGCCGCATCCGAACAGCCCGACGAACCGGCGGACAGTGCGCCGATGGACCAGGACGCCGCTGCGGACACGGCCACCATGCCGCCCGTCACCCCGCCCGATGGCTATGTCTCCAGCGATTCGGCCCCCACCTCGGGCAATCTTCTGGGCGCGACGGTCCATGACGCGGGCGGTGCCGAGATCGGCACGGTCGAGGGCGTCGTTTTCGTCAACGGCTCGACCCGGATGCAAGGGTCGGACGATGCGTCCGGGGACATTGCCGCCGCCACACCGGACGAGGCTACTGATGCCCCCGCCGGGACCGCAGAGGGCCTGACCGGAACCGGCAGCGAAACCGTCGAGGCGCCCTCGGCCACCTCGCAACCCGGACAATCGCCCGACCGCCCGGCGGAAACCGATCCCGCCGACCTCAGCCACGCCGTCATCGACGTGGGCGGCTTTCTGGGCATGGGCAATCACCGTGTCGCCATCGCGGTCGAGGAGTTGCAGATCTATCGCAGCGGCACCGAAAGCATGATCTACCTGCCCTGGACGCGCGAACAGGTCGAGGCCCTGCCCGAATTCGACGCGGAAGGCCCTGCCGAAACCGCACCCTGACGCTGCGGGCCGCTCAGGCGGCGGCGGTCCACAGGCGGAAACGGCCCCGCCCGGTGATCTCGCGCAGGATGCCCAGTTGCTGCAAGCGCGACAGCCCGCGTTCGGCGCTGTCGCGCGAGATGTTCAGGTGCCGCTCGCAGTCCTCGGTGCCGACAAGGGGGCTGCGCAGGGCCACCCCGATCAGCCGGGCCGGGGTGTCGCCCTTCATCCGGGCCACCGCCGCCAGCGAATCCTGCGACCAGCGTTCCAGCCGCCGCAATTCGGCCCGCGCATCGCGCGCACCGTCGCGCAGCGCGGCCAGCCACGCCTCCAACCGCTGCCCGGCCGTGCCCCCCGCCCGCCACGCCTTGCGCCCATGCCGCCCAAGCGGGGTGAAGGGCAGGCAGGGCATCGCGCGCGCCGCATGCAGGGTGACGAAGCTGCCCACCTCGATCACGTCTTCGACCGGCGACAGCCCCGCCAGCCGCCAGAGCGGCAGCGCCACGCCCGCCTGCGCCAGCGGGTGAAGCCCCGACATGGCCGCAAGCGCCTGCACGAAACCTTGCGCGGCATGGTCGAAATCGTCGCCGCAAGGGCGCTGGACCAGCGATTCGTCCAGCCCCGCGCGGGCCACGCGATGCAGCCCCAGAAAGGTGCGCAGATCGCCGGGCGGCGCCACGCGCGGGGCCGAGGGGTCGAAATCACCGCCCGGACACAGTCGCCGCACCGCCCAACGCGCCTGGACCAGCCCCTGCATGTCCGATCCGGCCCGCGCGGCCATCAGGTCGCGGCCGATCTCTTCCCGGCGCAGGATGATGCCCTGGGACCACAGCATCGCCTCGGCCTCGATCAGGGCAAGGCGGGGCACGATCCAGGGCGCGGATTCGACGGCGGCATCCAACGCGCCAAGGGCGATGGCCGCATCGGCCAGCGGCGCGGCAAGCCCCGCCTGCGCCCGGACCCAGGGGCCGGGATCGGTCAGGTCGGGCAGCGCCCCATCCGCCTGAAAACTGTCGAGACCGCCGGAAAGCATGTCCTCTCATAGCCAGCCCGGCCCGTGCGCACCAGCGGCAAAGCTGCGACAGGGCCTTGCGCTTGGGCCGAAAACCCGCTCAATTCCGCGCCATCAGCAGGGGGCACCGAAAATGGACCAACCAGGCGCAAGCATCATCGACGGCAAGGGCTTTGCCGCCACCGTAAGGCAGAAGGTCGCGGGCCATGTCGCGACGCTGCGCGCGGATCACGGCATCACCCCCGGCCTTGCGGTGGTGCTGGTGGGCGAGGACCCGGCCA
>NZ_CAMEFG010000027.1 GCF_945915435.1 uncultured Paracoccus sp.
GCCTGTGCCGCGCCATCGTCCACAAGCCCAGCGTGCTGATCATGGACGAACCCTTTGGCGCGCTGGACAACTTCACCCGCGAAGACCTTTGGCAGACCATGCGCGACCTGCGCGCGGCCGAGCCGTTCACCGGCGTCCTGATTACCCATGACCTGCGCGAAAGCGTCTTTCTGGGCGATCAGGTGGTGGTCCTGTCGGGCCGCCCGGCACGGACGCAATACGTCCTGCCGGTCGATCTGCCCGGTGACCGCAACATCGACATTCTCTATACGCCCGAGGCCACGGATATGCTGCATGTCCTGCGCGACCAGATCCGAATCGCACAACGCCGCGACGAGGTGGCGCCATGAGGGACTGGACGCAGAAGATACTCATCCCGCTGGCCGCCATCATCGGTTTTCTGCTGCTGTGGGAACTGGTCGTCTGGGCCAACGGCTGGCCGACCTACAAGATGGCGGCGCCCTCGGACCTTCCGGCCGCCTTCTGGCAATATCGCACCATGTTCGTGGAAATGGGCTGGCAAACGCTGTGGCGCACCGTGGTCGGGCTTGGGCTGGCGGTCGTCTTCGGCACGCTTCTGGGCATGGTCATGGGCTTTTCCCGCATCGCGCGAGAGGGGCTTTACCCGCTGCTGGTCGGCTTCAACGCCATTCCCAAGGCGACGCTGGTTCCGGTGATCGCGCTGATCTTCATCGGCCAGCACGACCTGAACACGGTGTTGATGGCTTTCATGATCTCGTTCTTTCCCATCGCGGTGTCGGTGGGCATCGGCCTGTCCACGCTGGAGCCGGAATATAACGACATCCTCGCCGCGCTTGGGGCCTCGAAGCTGACCATCTTCCGCAAGATCGCGCTGCCCAAGACCCTGCCCGAGTTCTTCGGTGCGCTGAAGGTCTCGGTCACGCTGGCCTTCATCGGCACCAACCTGGTCGAGATCGTCTCGCCACGGCAAGGGGCTGGGGGCGCTGTTCCTGTCGGGGCAGATCAACAGCAATTACCCGCTGATGTTCGCGGTGCTGATCGCGCTGGCGTTTCTGGGGATCGTTCTCTATTACGCCGTCGTCGCGCTGGAACGCATCTTCGCCGGTTGGGCCGAACGCGCCGCGCATTAGGCCGCAAGGCGCGCTTGCGGCGGGGCCTATCCGGCCAGCACGATCTCTTGCTCGGCCTCGGCGATATCGCCGCTGTCATCGGTCCAGACCATGCGCAGCAGGCCGCCGCGCAGGGCGGCGAAGGTGAATTCGATATAAGGGTTCTGCGAGACGGCGGTTTCGGGTTGCCATTCCATCAGCAATTCACCGTCCAGCATCGCCTGAAAACGGGTGACGATGTTTTCCGGCAAGGGCTGGCCGTCGGGACCGAAGCGAAAGCCGGTTTCCATCGGGTGGACGACCTGTGCGCGGATGCGGACGATCTCGCCCGGTGCGGGGGTTTCGTTGCTGATCCAGATGCGGGGGGGTCTGCTCATCGCTTGCTCCTTACATGCCGCAGCCGCCGGCGGCGACGGTGATCTCGCCGCGGGCTTCAAGGAAGCGGCCATCGCTCATCCGGGCAAGCGCGCGCAGGCCCATGCTTTCCATCAGCCGCAACCGCATCGCGACATCGACGGAACCCGTCAGGGGCGTAAAGCGAAAGCGGCAGGCCAGCGGCCGGGGATTGCGTTGGGCCAGGACGATCAGCTCTTCGCAGAAAACCGTGTCGGTCAGGGGGTCCGTCAGATGCACCCGCACCGGCACGGCGGCGGGGTTGTCGCCAAGCGCGGGCAGGTCCAGCACCAGACCCTGGGCCGCAGGGGTGGCGCCGCCCAGGAATTCGGCGGCGATGCGGTCGGCTTCGGCATCGTCGGGCTGCGGCGCGGCGCTGCTTTCGGGCTGCTGCGCGGAGCCAAGGCCGGGCCACAGGCCCGAGGCGAGGCCCGCGCCAAGCGCGGTCCCCGTCAGCAGCAGTTTCCGGCGGTCGATCTCAGCGAAGGAAGTCATCGAACATCCCTTGTGCCCATACGAAGTCTTCCTCCAGCAGGTCGGGTGTGCGCACGTCGATGTCGATCTGGGTCTGGTGAACCAGCCCGTCCGCGCCGACGTCATAAAGGAACTCGACCGAGATCGCCTCGCGCGGGTCGCCGTTGACCAGCATATAGCACAGGTTGTCCGGCAGTTCCGCCACCACTTCCTGATCGCGCACGCGCTGGCCGATGTTGCGGGCGACGATCTTGGCGATGTAATTCGCGACATGGCCGCTTTTCGGGTAATGGCCGAAATGGGGCGAGATCGCGCCCATGCTGTCGCCGACGATATAGACGCTGTCGTCGCTGTTGGCATGGAAATAACGCGGGTCCATGTCGGCCCATCCGGTCGATCTGCCCTCGGCATCGGTGCCGATCAGCCCGGCATGGAACACCATGTCGGATGCCTGGTGCGGCGGCATCAGCACCGCCTCGTCGAAATCGAAATCGCCCGCCTCGGTCATGATGCGCTTGTTCCAGGGGTCCAGTTCGCGCACCCCGGCATTGGGAACATGGGTGATGATGTCGGGATAAAGTTCCTCGAACGCCGCGCGATAGCCGCCGCCGATGGGGGCGATGCCCGGCTTGGGGTCCAGGATCAGGATCTTCGCCGGGATATTGTTCGTCTTGAAATGCCAGGCCATGACGCAGGCGCGCTCATAGGGCGAGGGCGGGCAGCGATGGGGCGGCGGCGGCAGGGTCATGACGATGGTGCCGCCCTTGAAATCGCGGATCTTGTTCTTCAGCGCCAGATGCTCGGCATTGGGGATATAGGCCGAGGGGAAATGCGTGCGCGTATATTCCGCCGCCGCGCGGTCGTCGCCGAACCACGCATCATAGGCGTTGCGGATGCCGCCTGCCAGGATCAGGAAATCGTAATCGACATTGCCCTTGGATGTGCGCACCAGCTTCCTGTCGCGCTCGATCCCGGTGATCTCGCATTGCACCAGATGATAGCCGTGGCGGTTGGCGGGGGCCAGCATGTCATGGGTCAGATAGGTCGTATCCACCACGTCGATCAGCCATTTGTTCGACATGGGACAGGACCAGAAGATCGGGTTACGCTCCAGCACGATGACCTCGGCGCCGGGGATTTCCTCGCGCAGGTAGCGCGCGGCGGTCAGCCCGCCCCAGCCACCGCCGCAGACGACGATGCGCGGACCCGACCCGCTGCGCGGCATCAGCGTGGTTTCAGACGTCAGGGCGACGGGGGCGGCAAGGGCGGACCTGCCCAAAAGCCCCATGCCAAGGGCAAGCGTCGGCGCTCCTGCCAGGAGACTGCGGCGTCGGATCATCGGATCGGTTCCTTACGAGGTTCGGTTGCGAAAGAGGACCAGCGCAACCGCAATTCCGGCAAGGATACCCGAAAACGCGACCAGACTGGCCAGCGACAAAGTTGATACACCGCTCAGACCTTGCCCGATCGAACAGCCCAAGGCAAGCACCCCGCCAAAGCCCATCAGCACGCCGCCCGCCAGCGCGCGCTGCATCTGCGCCCCCGAGCCGAAGCCTTCCAGCCGCAGGTCGCGCATCAGAAGCGCCGCCGCCAGCGCGCCAAGCGCCGTTCCCGCGACCACCGCGATGCCGAAGCTCAGCGCGCGCCCGGTCGAAAGCATCAGCCACAAGAGCCCGTCGCCCACCGGCCCGACGAAGCTGATCGAGGTCAGGATGCGCGGATCGAAAGGGTCGTCGGTCGCGAAGGTCGCCCACCAGCCGGCGGCGACCACCAGCCCGATCACGGCGGCGCAAGCGGCGTCGAGGCGGTTTTGCCGCAGCAGGGGCAGGGCGAATGCGGCCAGCAGCAGGGCGGGCAGGCCGACCGACAGGGCCAGTGCCGGGCCTTGCCCCATTCCGGCCAGCAGGTCGGGCAGGGTGGTGGCGGGCCGGGCCTGCCCCAGCGACTGGAACCAGCCGCGCAGGGGTGCCAGCACCCCCGTCATGCTGGCCTGCGCGCTCAGCCCCAAGGCCATCAGCACCAGGACCGAGCGCATGTTCCCCCCCGCCGCCAGCACGACCGAGCGCGCCCCGCAGGCATTGGCCAGCACCATCCCCAGGCCAAAGATCGCGCCGCCCGCGAACATTCCCGGCCATGACGCCGCGCCGCGCATGGGCAGGGTGGCCGACAGGTCGGTCAACCCCTGCCACGCCAGCGCCTGCGTGGCGCAGATCGCCACGGCCAGCGCCAGGGCGAAGGCGCGCAGCGGGGCAAGATCGCCTTGCCCCATCGCGCCCTTCATGCCGCGCAGCAGGCAGAACCGCCCGGCCCGCGCGGCGGCGCCGAAGATGCCGCCCAGGATCAGCCCAAGCAGCACCGCATTCATGCCGCGTCCCAGGTGTCGGCGGTGATCGCGGCATACCAACTCGCGCCATATTCGGCCTCGGCCCGGCGGAAGGCGGCATCGGCGTCGATGGGGCTGACGCCGCCCGAATCCGGGACCTCGACGATGGTATCGCCCTCGGCGCGATAGACCCCGGCGACCGAGATGCCCCAGTCCGGGCCGACAAGGCTGTAGCAGGTATTGGCGAAGCTGGCGGCCGGCGGCTCGCGTCCCGCCAGTTCCGCCGCGATGACCGCCGCCACCACCTTGCCCTGCGCATTGGCGCAAAAGGCCGATTTCGGCATCGGCGCGGCGATGGTGGCGTCGCCGACGACATGGATCCCCGGAACCAGCGTCGATTCGAAGGTGCTGCCCCTGACGGGCACCCAGCCGGTCGCATCCGTCACCCCGGCGCGGTCGGCGATCCAGCCCGCCTTTTGCGGTGGCACCACGTTCAGCACATCGGCGCGGTGGGTGGTGCCGAAGGCGGTCTCGACCTCGCCCGCCTGCGCATCGACGCGCAGCACCTGGCCGTCGTCGGTCTGGCCGACCCATTCGATCATGTCGCCGTAAAGCGCCTGCCAGCCCTGCTGGAACAGCCCCTGTTTCGAGAAGCTTTCCTTGCTGTCCAAGAGCAGGATCTTGGATGCCGGTTTGTGCGTCTTGAAGTAATGCGCGACCATAGAGGCACGTTCATACGGCCCCGGCGGGCAGCGAAAGGCGCCGTCGGTGATCGACATGACGAAGGTGCCGCCGTCCTCCATCGCCTCAAGCCGGGCCTTCAGCGCCTGGGTCTGCGGCCCGGCTTTCCATGCGTGCAGCGCGATTTCGGCGGCGGCCTCGTCATAGCCCTCCAGCGCGTTCCAGCGGATGTCGATGCCGGGCGACAGGATCAGCTTGTCGTAATCCAGCACCGTTCCATCGGCCAGCGTGACCCGCCGCGCGACGGAATCGACATCCTGTGCTGTGGTTTCAAGCACCCGGATCGCCGCCCCGCGCAACCCGTGGTAGCCGTGGGTGATGCTGTCCCAGTCCCGCAGCCCGCCCAGATAAAGGTTCGAGAAGGGGCAGGTCGTGAAATTCGCGTTCGGTTCGATCACGGTGATCCAGACCGAACTGTCCAGCCGGCGCAGGTAATTCGCCGCAGTCGCGCCGCCAAAGCCGCCGCCGATCACGACCACATGCGCCATGCCCGCCCGCGCGCGGACCAGCGCGGGCATGGCCAGTGCGCCCATGCCTGCCGCCCCGATCCCCGCAAGGACATTGCGCCGTGTCGTCTTGCCCGCCGTTTGCCCTGTCGTCATTGCGCCACCCCAACTTCGAACCAGTTCGTTTCGGACATCATGACGAACCAGCCGGCCAGCGCCGCGATCTGTTCGTCGTCATAACCCTTCATCAGCCGGGTCATCACCGTCGCATCGGCGGTGCCTTCGCGGAATGCGGTCATGCGGGCCACAAGCTCATCCTCGGACAACCCGTCCAGCGAAGGGATCGCGCCGGGCGAGTTCCCGGTCAGCCCGTGGCAATTGGCGCAAGGCCCGGCAAGGACCCAGGTATCCGCCCAGTCCTCGTCGCCCGCCAGGGCGGCAGAGGCAAGCGGAAGGGCAAGGACCATCGCCACGACGCGCCGCGTCAGAACTGGATGGTGGGCTGGCATGAGAATCCTTTCTCTGGCTGTGCTGGCATGATGGGCGGGCGCACCCATGCGGACCCGCCGGGTAATCTTGTCGCAGGTCGCCGGAAAAGCCGCAAGCATATCATGGATTTCCCTGCGCCATTCACGCGGGCGGCCCGTGCCCACCGGATTGCCCCCGGACGCCGGGGCGGTGCATGCCTGTGCCCGATTTCCTTGTATTTCTGTCGGTTTCTTCAACCCCAGATTTTGGGCCACGGGCAGCCGGGGCGCTTGACCCCGCCGCGCAAAGGGCCGAGAATAGGTCCAGACATACCCATCCATTCGACAGGTAACAGGAGGTCCCATGAATATCGACCTTTCCCGACGCGGCTTTCTAAGGCTGGCGGGGGCAGGTGCGGCGGCGACGACACTTGGGGCCATGGGCTTCGGCGCAGCGGAAGCCGCCGTTCAGGCCCATGTCCGCGACTTCAAGCTGGCCACCACCACCGAGACGCGCAACATCTGCACCTATTGCTCGGTCGCCTGCGGCATCATCCTTTATTCGAAAGGCGACATCGCTGCCGGTGAAACCGCCGAGCTGATCCACGTCGAAGGCGACGCCGACCACCCGACCAACCGCGGCACGCTGTGCCCCAAGGGCGCGGCGCTGAAATCCTTCGTCAAGTCGGAAACCCGCCTGACCCATCCGCGCTATCGCGCACCGGGTTCGGACCGCTGGCAGGAAGTTTCCTGGGACGAGGCCTTCGACAAGATCGCCCGCGCGCTCAAGGACGACCGCGACGCCAACCTGATCGAGAGAAACGAGCAGGGCGTTCCGGTCAACCGCCTGACGACGACCGGGTTCCTCGCCGCCTCGGCGACCACCAACGAAACCGCATGGGCGACCTGGAAAGTGGTCCGCTCGATGGGGATCGTAGGATTCGACAACCAGGCGCGCGTCTGACACGGCCCCACGGTGTCCAGTTTGGGCCCGACTTTTGGCCGTGGAGCGATGACGAACTCCTGGACCGACATCAAGAATACCGACCTCGTGATCATCATGGGCGGGAATGCTGCCGAGGCGCATCCCTGCGGCTTCAAATGGGTGACCGAGGCCAAGCACAACCGCGGCGCCAAGCTGATCGTGGTCGATCCGCGATTCAACCGCTCGGCTTCGGTCGCGGATTACTACGCGCCGATCCGTCCGGGTTCGGACATCGCCTTCCTGATGGGGGTGATCCGCTGGTGTATCGAGAACGACAAGGTGCAGTGGGACTATGTCCGCAACTTCACCAACATGTCCTATCTGGTGCGCGAGGACTTCGGCTGGCAGGACGGCATGTTCACCGGCTATGACGAGGAAACGCGCAATTACGACCAGGAAAGCTGGGAATACCAGATCGGCGAGGACGGCTATGTCCTGACCGACGAGACCTTGCAGAATCCGCGCTGCGTGTGGAACCTGCTCAAGGCCCATGTCGATGTCTATACGCCCGAATTCGTGGAAAAGGTCTGCGGGACGCCGAAAGAGCGTTTCCTGAAGATCTGCGAGATGATCGGCGAATGCTCGACGCCGGACAAGACCATGACTTCGATGTATGCGCTTGGCTGGACCCAGCATTCCAAGGGCGCGCAGAACATCCGCGGCATGGCGATGTTGCAGCTTCTGCTGGGCAATATCGGCGTTCCGGGTGGGGGCATGAACGCGCTTCGCGGCCATTCCAACATCCAGGGCCTGACCGATGTGGGGCTGATGTCGAACCTGATCCCCGGCTATCTGGCGATGCCGAAGGATTCGGAACCCGACTTCGAGACCTACATGTCCACGCGCGCCAACGCGCCCTTGCGGCCCAACCAGATGAGCTACTGGCAGAATTACCGCAAGTTCATGGTCAGCTTCATGAAGTCCATGTGGGGCGACAATGCCACGGCGCAAAACGGCTGGGGCTATGACTGGCTGCCCAAGCTGGACGTGGCGGAATACGACGGGATGCGCATGTTCGACATGATGTCGAAGGGCGAGGTCAACGTCTATTTCTGCCAGGGCTTCAACCCGATCCTGTCCTTCCCCAACCGGGGCAAGCTGACCGAGGCGTTTTCCAGGCTGAAGCTTCTGGTGGTCATGGACCCTCTGGAGACGGAAACGGCCGCCTTCTGGGAAAACCACGGCGCCTATAACGACGTGGACTCCGCCTCGATCCAGACCGAGGTGCTGGAACTGCCGACCACCTGTTTCGCCGAGGACGAAGGTGCCACGGTGAACTCGGGCCGGTGGCTGCAATGGCACTGGAAGGGGGCGACCCAGCCCGGCACGGCCAAGACCGACAACGAGATCATGGCCAACATCTACCAGCGTGTGCGCAAGCTTTACGAGGAAGAGGGCGGCAAGGTTCCCGAGCCGGTCCTGAACGTCGCCTGGGATTACGCCGATCCGCTGCATCCCACCGCCGAGGAACTGGCGAAGGAGCTGAACGGCAAGGCCCTTGCGGACCTGACCGATCCGGCCGATCCCGAAACCGTGCTGCGCCCGGCGGGCCAGCAGATTTCGGGCTTTGGCGAGCTGCGCGACGACGGCACCACCGCCGGCGCCTGCTGGATCTATGCCGGCTGCTGGACCGAGGACGGCAACATGATGGGCCGCCGCGACAACAGCGACCCCAGCGGCATGGGCGTTCACCAGAACTGGTCCTTTGCCTGGCCCGCCAACCGGCGCATCCTGTATAACCGGGCGTCCTGCGACCTGGACGGCAGGCCGTGGGATCCCGAACGGGTGCTGATCGAATGGAACGGCGAGCGTTGGGTCGGTCCCGATGTCCCCGACATCGCCGTCACGGCCAACCCGCGCGAGGTCGGCCCGTTCATCATGAACCCCGAGGGCACCAGCCGGTTCTTCAGCCGCAGGCTGATGCGGGACGGGCCTTTCCCGACCCATATGGAGCCGTTCGAAAGCCCTGTGGCCAACCCGCTCAACCCCTCGATGCGGGGCAACCCCGTCGCGCGGATATTCGAGCGTGACCTGGCCGACCTGGGAACCAGCGACGAGTTTCCGCTGGTCGCGACCTCGTATCGCCTGACCGAGCATTTCCACTACTGGACCAAGCACAACGTCACCAATGCCGTGACGCAGCCCGAATTCTTCGTCGAAATCAGCGAGGAACTGGCCGCCGAAAAAGGCATCCAGAAGGGCGGCAGGGTCCGGGTGTGGTCCAATCGCGGTCAGGTCTGGGCGAAGGCCGTGGTCACCAGGCGGATCAGGCCGATGGTTTGCGATGGTAAGACCATCCATGTCGTCGGCATCCCGATCCACTGGGGCTTCAAGGGCGCGGCGCGCAAGGGCTTCGGCCCGAACACGCTGGGGCCTGTCGTGGGCGACGCCAATATCAGCACGCCCGAGTTCAAGGCCTTCCTTGTGAACATCGAACCCGCGGAAGGAGGCGCGATCGCATGAAGGATCTAGCTCCCGAACCGACCACGGCGCAGGCGAACCCCCCGGTTCAGCCGATGGAGTCGAACCTTCTGCCCTCGGATGTGGTGCGGGTTTCGGCGACGTCGAACGTGCCGCAGCCCGAACGGCAGTTGACCAAGGTCGCCAAGCTGATCGACGTCAGCAAATGCATCGGCTGCAAGGCCTGTCAGGCCGCCTGCGTGGAATGGAACGACACCCATCCGGCGCTTGAGGAAAACGTGGGGGTTTACGACAACCCCCACGACCTGACGCCCGAGATGTTCACCCTGATGCGGTTCACCGAATACGAGAACCCGCAGACGGGCGACTTCGAATGGCTGATCCGCAAGGACGGTTGCATGCATTGCGAGGATCCGGGCTGCCTGAAGGCCTGCCCGGCCCCCGGCGCCATCGTGCAATATTCGAACGGGATCGTCGATTTTATCAGCGACAACTGCATCGGCTGCGGCTATTGCGTGCAGGGCTGCCCCTTCGACATCCCGCGCATCCACAAGACCGCGCATGTGTCGAAGAAATGCACGCTCTGTTCCGACCGCGTGGCGGTGGGGCAAGGCCCGGCCTGCGCCAAGGCCTGCCCGACCGAATGCATCTCTTTCGGCACGAAAGAGGACATGATCGCCAAGGCCGAGGGCCGGATCGAGGATCTGAAATCGCGCGGCTACGACAATGCCGGGCTTTACGATCCGCAAGGCGTCGGCGGCACGCATGTGATGTATGTGCTGCACCATGCCGACCAGCCCTCGCTTTACGCGGGGCTGCCGGACGATCCGCAGATCTCGCCGCTGGTTCAGGGCTGGAAAGGCCCGGCCAAGACGGCAGGGATGGCGGTCGCTGGTCTGGCGGCTGCGGGCGCGGTGCTGCACGGGTTGCTTGCCCGACCCAACGAGGTGTCCGAGCATGAAGAGCAAGAGGCCGAGGTGCTGGTCGATCAGGGCGGTCGGGATAACGATGGAGGGCAGGCGTGATGTCGAAGGATAAGCTTGTCTATTCCGCCCGCGGCGATGTGATCGAGGCGAAAAAGCCCGTGGTGGTCAACCGCTATCGCGGCTTCACCCGCGCCAATCACTGGCTGACGGCGGGTTGCATGGTCGTGCTGATCCTGTCGGGTTTCGCCTTCTTCCACCCCGCGCTTTACGGGCTGACCGGACTGTTCGGCGGGGGCCAGACAACGCGCTGGCTGCATCCCATCGTCGGCGTGGTGCTGGCGGTCAGCTTCCTTGGGCTGTTCTTGCAGATGTGGAAGCTGAACCTGCCCCGCCGCGAGGATGTCGAGTGGAGCCGCAACATCGGCGACGTCCTGAAAGGCAACGAGGAAAACCTGCCCGAACTTGGCAAATACAATGCCGGGCAGAAGCTGGTCTTCTGGGGCATGACGGTCCTGATCGTCACCATGGCCGTCACCGGCGTCATGATCTGGGAGGAATATTTCCCCGGCCTCGTCTCGATCCCTGCCCGCCGGGTGGCGGTGGTGATCCATGCGCTGGCCGCCGTCGGCTCGGTCCTGATCCTGATCCTGCATGTCTACGCGGCCTTCTGGACGCGCGGCACCCTGCGTGCCATGACGCGCGGCACCGTGACCGGGGGCTGGGCCTTCCGCCACCATCGCAAATGGCTGCGGGAACTGGCTGGACGCGAGGACGGCCGCAAGGCAGAATGACGCCCTGAAAGCGGTCCGAAAACCGGCCCTTCGCCCGCGCGGGGGGCCTTTTCCTTTCAACGGCCTGCGCAGCGGGTCTTACAATATGCGGAGCGTCCATGTCGCAGGATGTGCAACCCGACCCCTCGATGATCGGCGGAGTGCCGACCCCGCCCTTCGCCTTCCTGCCCGACCCGGTGGCGCTGTTCCAGACCCGCGCCAAGCGGCTGGCCTTTCTGGCCGAAACCAGCGAATTGGCGCCCTATCTGCGCTTCCTGGCCGATCTGGCCCGCTTGCAGGCGCGGCTTTGCGTGACCTTGCCCGCCGTCCAGCCCGTGTCAGCCGCGCGGCAAAAGCAGGCCGCGCAAGGGGAAATGCCCCCCATCGACCGGCTGTCGCTGGTCACCGATCCGGCCTTGGCGCAGGTGCTGGATGCGCTGTGCGAGGGCGCGACTGATCTGGAAATGCCCGCCCCCGCGCGGCTGGCGCTGGACGCCGTGCGCGCCGCCAGCGAAAGCGACCGCCATTGGCTGCTGACGAATATCCTTTCCGATCACGTCCCCGAGGACAGCACCGCCCCGCATCTGTTTGCCGCCGCCGCCGTGCAGGTCCATCTGGCGCGGCTGTCCGCCACGCTGGACGCGGATGCGCTGGTCCCGGTCGGCACCGGGGTTTGCCCGTCCTGCGGCGGCAAGCCGGTCACATCCTCGGTCATGGCCCGGCAGGGGATCGAGAACATCCGCTACGCCACCTGCGCCTGCTGCGCCACGCAATGGAACGAGGTGCGGGTGAAATGCCTCTGCTGCGGCTCGACCAAGGGGATCGGCTATCGCTCGGTCGAAACCACTGATGCCACGGTGAAGGCCGAGATCTGCCGCGAGTGCAAGTCATGGGTCAAGATCTTCTACCTTGCGAAGAACCCCAGCCTTGACCCGGTGGCCGACGACATCGGCTCGGTCGGGCTGGACATGCTGATGGGAAAGACCGATTACAGGCGGGGCGGGTTCAACCCCTATCTGATAGGCTATTGATGCAGGATTTCCGCGCGCTCCCTTCCGTCGATCAGTTCCTGCAAGGGCAGGCGGGCCAGGCGCTGGTGGCCCGGCATGGCCGCGCGGCGGTGATCGCAGGGCTGCGGGCGCGGCTGGACGCTGCGCGTCAGGCGATCCACGAAGGGGCTGATGGGGCGGCGCTGGCGCAGGGCATCAAGGCCGCTCTGGCCGAGGATCTGGCGCGGTCGGCGACCTCCGGCCTGCGTCCGGTGCTGAACCTGACCGGGACGGTTTTGCACACCAATCTGGGCCGCGCTTTGCTGGCCGAAGCCGCGATCAAGGCGGCCCGCGCCGCGATGGCCAACCCGCTGGCGCTGGAGTTCGACCTTGACGGCGGCGGGCGCGGCCAGCGCGACGACCACCTGCGCGGGCTCTTGCGCGAATTGACCGGGGCCGAGGACGCCACCATCGTCAACAACAACGCCGCCGCCGTGCTGATCGCGCTGAACACGCTGGCCGAGGGGCGCGAGGCCGTGGTCTCGCGCGGGGAACTGATCGAGATCGGCGGTGCCTTCCGCATGCCCGACATCATGGCCCGCGCCGGCGCGAAGCTGGTCGAGGTCGGCACCACCAATCGCACCCATCCCCGCGACTACCAATCCGCGATCACGCCGGAAACCGGGGTGATCCTGAAGGTCCATCCCTCGAATTACCGCATCGAGGGCTTCACCGCCGAGGTGCCCGCCAGCGCGCTGGCCCCCATCGCGCAAGCGGCGGGGGCGGCGCTGGTGAACGACCTGGGTTCCGGCTCGCTGGTCGATCTGTCGGCTTACGGGCTGCGGCGCGAGCCGACCGTGGCCGAAGCCGTGGCCGAGGGTGCGGATATCGTCACCTTCTCGGGCGACAAACTGCTGGGCGGGCCGCAGGCGGGCTTCATCGTCGGGCGGCGCGAGCTGATCGCGCAGATCAACCGCAACCCGCTGAAACGCGCCCTGCGGCTGGACAAGATCCGCATCGCGGCGCTCGAGGCCACGCTGCGCCTCTACCGCGACCCCGACCGGCTGGCCGAGCGCCTGCCCACCCTGCGCGACCTTGCCCGCCCGCAGGCGCAGATCGCAGCACAAGCCGCGGGGCTTGCCCCGCAGGTGGCGGCGGCCTTGGCCCCGCTCGGCTTCCACGCCGCGCCCTGCGATTGCGCCAGCCAGATCGGCTCGGGCGCGCTGCCCACCGACACGATCCCTAGCGCGGGGCTGCGCCTGACCGGCAAGGGGGGCGATGCGCCCGACCGGCTGTCGGCCCGGCTGCGGGCGCTGCCGGTGCCGGTGATCGGCCATATCCGCGACGGCGCGCTGGTGCTGGACCTGCGCTGCCTGCATGACGACGCGGCGCTGCTGGACGCCTTGGCGGCGCTATGATCGTAGGCACCGCGGGCCATATCGACCACGGCAAGACCGCGCTGGTCCATGCGCTGACCGGCACCGATGCCGACCGGCTGGCCGAGGAAAAGGCGCGCGGCATCACCATCGACCTAGGCTTCGCCTATGCCGATCTGGGCGGCGGCAGGGTCACCGGCTTCGTCGATGTGCCGGGGCATGAGCGGCTGATCCACACCATGCTGGCCGGTGCGGGCGGCATCGACATGGCGCTGCTGGCCGTTGCCGCCGATGACGGGATCATGCCGCAGACGCGCGAGCATCTGGCAATTCTGGGGCTTCTGGGCATCACCCGCGGCATCGTCGCGCTGACCAAGGCCGACCTTGCCGACGCCGCGCGGCGTCAGGCGGTGACGGCGCAGATTCGTGATGCACTGGCCGGGACCGGCCTGCGCGGCGCGCCGGTGATGGCGGTGTCCTCGGTCACGGGCGAGGGGATCGCCACCCTGCGCGATGCGCTGATCGTGGCCGAGGCGGAAACGGGGCAGCGCCGCGCCGCCGGTCCCTTCCGGCTGGCGGTGGACCGCAGCTTTACCCTGTCCGGCGCGGGCACGGTGGTCACGGGCACGGTGCTGTCGGGGCGCGTCGCGGTGGATGACATCGTCACCGTCAGCCCCTCGGGCCAAGTGGCGCGGGTGCGTGGCATCCATGCGCAGAACCGCAAATCCGCCGAGGGGCTGGCCGGGCAGCGATGCGCGCTGAACCTCGCGGGCGAGGGCATTTCCAAGGACGCGCTGCATCGCGGCGACATGGTGCTGACCCCCGCGCTGCACGCCCCCACGCAGCGCATCGACGCCCGGCTGTCGGTGCTGGCGGGCGAGCCACGCGCCATCGGCACGTGGTTCCCGGTCCACCTGCACAGCCATTCCGTTGAACTCGGCGCGCGGATCGTGCCGCTGGCCGGGCCGATTGCGCCGGGCGAAAGCGGGCTGGTCCAGCTTGTGCTGGACCGTCCCATCGCCGCGCTGGCGGGCGACCGTTTCATCCTGCGCGACACCTCGGCCAGCCGCACCATCGGCGGCGGGCGCTTCCTGGACCTGCGCCCCCCCGCCCGCAAGCGCGGCACGCCCCAGCGGCTGGCGCTGCTGGACGCCGCGCGCGAGACCGATCCCGCCCGCGCGCTGGCGGCCACGCTGGCGCTGGCGCCGGTGGATATGCCCGGCTTCATGCGCGACCGGGGCCTTGCCCCCGAGACCCTGTCCGACCTGATCGCCAAGGCCGGGGCCGAGACCATCGGCCCGCTGGCCCTGTCGCGCGACAGCCTGCAAGTCCTGCGCGCCGACCTGATCCGGGTGCTGGGCGATTTCCACGCGGAAAACCCCGATCTGGCCGGGCTGGGGCGCGAGAAGCTGCGGATGACCCTGACCCCGCGCCTGCCCAAGGAGGAATTCCTGACCTTCCTGCGGCAAGAGGCCGGCGCGCGCCGCATCGTGCTGGACGGCGCCTTCCTGCGGCTGCCGGGCCACGAGGTCACGCTTGCCCCCGAGGACGAGGCGCTTTTCCAGCGCATCCTGCCCCTGCTTCTGGGCGAGGGGCGCTTCCGCCCGCCGCGCGTGCGCGATTTCGCAACCGAATTCGGAATGGACGAACGCGAGGTGCGCCGCGTGATGAAGCTGACCCAACGTCTTGGCCGCACCGACCAGATCGCGCGGGACCATTTCTTCGCGCGCGAGGTCACGGTGGAAATGGTGGCGATCATTCACGACGTCGCGCGCGAGGCCGAGGACGGCTGGTTCACCGCCCCGGCCTTTCGCGACCGGGTGCAGAACGGGCGCAAGGTCGCGATCGAGATCCTCGATTTCTTCGACCGCCTCGGCCTGACCTTGCGCCGTGGCGATTTACGTCGCATAAACCCGCATCGCGCCGACCTGTTTTCCGGCTAGGCGGCGATCACGGAAGGAAATCGTCCCCGGTGGGGCGGCTGGTCTTCAAAACCGGTTGGGGCAGCGAGCCTGTCCCGGGTGGGTTCGACTCCCACTTCCTTCCGCCAATTCAGCCGATATGCAGCCCCTCGCCCTGCGTGATCCCGCCGATGACGGCGGCTTCGGCAAAGCCGTGGCGGGCGAAGCAGGCCAGCACCTGATCCACGCTGTCCGCGGCGCAGGCGACCAGCAGCCCGCCGCTGGTCTGGGGATCGGTGATCAGCGCGCGATCCGCATTGGGCAGGCCGGGCGCCCTGACGCGGGCGCCGTAGCTGTCCCAGTTGCGCGCAGATGCGCCGGTGACATGGCCCGCCGCGATCAGATCGCGCGTGCCTTCCAGCACCGGCAGCCGGGTCGGGTCCAGCCGCACCGCGCAGCCCGCGCCGCGCGCCATTTCCAGCGCATGGCCGGCAAGGCCGAAGCCGGTCACGTCGGTCATCGCGTGGACGCCCTCCAGCCGCGCCAGGTCGGGGCCGGGCGTGTTCAGCCGCGTCGTCGTCGCCACCATGCGCGCATAGCCCGCGCCGTCCAGCGCGCCTTTCTTCAGCGCCGCCGAGCAGATGCCGACGCCCAAAGGCTTGCCCAGGATCAGCACGTCGCCCGCCCGCGCATCGGCATTGCGCTTGAGATGCGCGGGATCGACCAGGCCGATGGCGACCAGCCCATAGATCGGCTCGACCGAGTCGATGGTATGGCCGCCCGCGACCACGATCCCCGCCGCCTGACAGGCCGCCGCACCCCCGGCAAGGATCGCGCCGATGGTGGCGGTGGAAAGGCGGTTGACCGGCATCCCCACCAGCGCCAGTGCGAAGATCGGCGTGGCCCCCATCGCATAGACGTCGCTGATCGCATTGGTCGCGGCGATGCGCCCGAAATCGGTGGGATCGTCGACGATGGGCATGAAGAAATCGGTGGTCGCGACCACGGCTTGGCGGTCGTTGATCCGGTAGACGGCGGCATCGTCCGAGGTCTCGGTCCCGACCAGCAGTTCGGGCGGGACGGGCAGGGCGGGCGCGCTGCGCAGGATGCCTTCGAGCACGCCGGGGGCGATCTTGCAGCCGCAGCCGCCTCCGTGGGACAGCGAGGTCAGGCGCGGTTCGGTCGTCTCGGTCATGCGGGCAGGCTCCGGCTTGGATGGGCGAAATCAGCGCGCATTCTGGCCGATATCGGCGGGAAGGGAAAGGCGGGTGCTTCAGGGCAGGGGGCCGAAATCCTGAACCTCGTGGATCACCGCAAGGATGCTGTCGATCAGGGGCGAGGGCAGGCGGCGCGTGATCGCGAAATAGGTGACCGGCGGCAGGTCGGGGGTCGCCTCGACGATGCGTAGCTGGCCCTCGTCGATCAGGGGGGCGAAGTAATCCACCGGCAGGTAGCTGACGCCAAGCCCGTAGGTCGTCAGCTTGGCCACCATGCCAAGGCTGTTGCACGACAGCACGTTGTTCAGATCGAAGCCGTTTTCCGTGAACCACGACCGATAAAGGATCGTCAGCGCCGAATTGTCGGGCTGGCCGATGATCGGCAGGGCGGAAATCTGCTGCGGCGTCAGAATGCCGTCGGGCAGTTCAAGGTCCGGGCTGGCCATCCACGCATTCCTGATCCGGCCAAGGGCTGCGACATTCATCGCCGGGCTGGCGAAGGGGCCGGGGATGATGACGATGTCCAGTTCATTGCGCTCGAGCCGTTCATAGAGGCGGACGCCGCCGTCGATCTCGGGCATGACGCGGATCTTGGGATAGCGCAGGCGGACCTCCTGGATCAGGGCGGGCAGCCATGTCAGCCCGACCAGATCGGTCGCGCCGATGCGGATATGGCCTTCCATATGCGAGGCCGGGGTCATCGTCTGCACGATGCGTTCGTGCTGGCGCATCATGGCCTGCGCCTCGGGCAGCAGGCGCTCGCCCGCGCGGGTCAGGCGCAGGGTCTTGCCGTTGCGGATGAACAGCGGCTCGCCGATGGCGGTCTCAAGCTCGGCGATGCGCTTGGCCACCGTGGATTGCGTCATCAGCAACTGGCGCGAGGCATCGGTGAAGCTGCCCAGCCTCGCGCTGGCGCAAAACGCCTGTAACTGCTTGAGCGTGAACATCGCGGCCCTTCCGGCGGGGGCGGGTCAGTGCTCGCCCCTGACGTCGGACAGGAAGCGCCGGACCCGCGGGTGGTCGGGGGCATCAAAGAACAATTCGGGCGTCGTATCAACGACGATGCGTCCCTGATCCATGAAGATCACGCGGTCGCCGACTTCACGCGCGAAGCCCATCTCATGCGTGACGCAGATCATGGTCATGCCGTCGCGGGCCAGCGATTTCATCACTTGCAGCACCTCGCCCACCATTTCGGGGTCCAGCGCGCTGGTCGGTTCGTCGAACAGGATCACCGGCGGGCGCAGCGCCAGGGCGCGGGCGATGGCGACGCGCTGCTGCTGGCCGCCCGACAGGAAGCCGGGAAAGCTGCCCTCTTTCTCGGCCAGGCCGACGCGGGCCAGCAATTCGCGGGCCAGCGCCTCGGCTTCAGCGCGGGGACGCTTCTGGATGCGGATGGGCGCGAAGGTCACGTTGTCCAGCACGCTCATATGCGGAAAAAGATTGAACTGCTGAAAGACGAAGCCCACGCTCTGGCGCAGCTTGTTCAGGTCGGTGCCCTTGCCGTGGACCGCCGTGCCGTTCAGCGTGACGCTGCCCTTCTGGATCGGTTCCAGCGCGTTGATGGTGCGGATCAGCGTCGACTTGCCGGACCCCGAGGGGCCGCAGACCACGACCACCTCGCCCTTTGCGACCTCAAGCGAGACGTCTTGCAGGACATGGTTCTGGCCATACCATTTGTTGACCTGATCGAAGCGGACGATGACGGGCGCGGTCATATCAGACCTCTCTTTCTGCGGATGGAGAATTCAAGCGCGGACAGCCCGCGCGAGAGCAGGAAGCACAGCAGGAAGTAGATCGCGGCCAGGATGGTAAAGACCTGAAGCGGCTGCGTCAGAAGCTGGTTGTTGACCTGGTTGGCGGCAAAGGTCAGTTCGTTCACCGCGATCACGTAACCCAGCGAGGTTTCCTTGATGGTGGAAATGAACTGGCTGGTAATCCCCGGCAGCACGTTGAACAGCGCCTGCGGCAGGACCACGCTGCGCAGGGTCAGGAAGTAGCCCCCGCCAAGGGACCGCGCGGCCTCGGTCTGGCCCTTGGGGACGGCGGCCATGCCGGCACGGATCACCTCGGACAGGTAGGCGGCCTCGTAGATCGTCAGCGCGGCGACCAGCGTCCAGAAGCCGCTGACTGCATAGCCGGTCATGATCGGGATCACGAAATAGCACCAGAAGATCAGCATCAAGAGCGGAATGCCCCGCACGAAGCTGGACAGCGCCGCGCTGGCCATGCGCAGCCAGCCCCAGGCCGAAAGCCGCGCCATCGCGATGCCGATGGCGATGGGGAAGGACATCAGGATGCTGAGGACCGCGACGATCATCGTCATCGCAAGCCCGCCGAGGGGACCGTTCGGGTATTGCCCGATCAGGAAGGTCAGCCAGTAGTTGGAGATGATCTCAAGCATGGCGACGCTCCTTCCGGCCGGGGGTGGTGCGGCGTTCCAGCCATGCGCCAAGGCCCATCAGCGCGAAGGTGCCCAGCAGGTAAAGCACGGTCGCGATGCCGAAGACGGTGAAGGTCTTGAAGGTCATATTCTCGATCTCGCGCGTGCGATAGGTCAGTTCGGCCACGCCGATGGCCATCGCGACCGAGGTGTTCTTGAACAGAAGCAGCGCCCGGCCCACCAGCGGCGGCAGCGAGATGCGCAGCGCCTGCGGCACGACGATGAAGCGCATCGTCTGAAGGTAGTTGCAGCCAAGGGCACGCGCGGCCTCGAACTGGGTCGCGGGAATGGCGCGCAGCCCGCTGCGGATATCCTCGGCCTGATAGGCGGAACTGCCAAGCGCCAGCGCGATGGCGGCAAGCGAGAATTCGGCATTGTGGTCGTAAAGCCAGAAGCGGATGCCCTCGGGCAGGATCTCGGGCATGCCGAAATACCAGAACATCACCTGCACCAGCAGCGGCACGTTGCGGTGATAGGCCACGAAGGCATCGACGATCCAGCGGCAGGGCCGGTATTCGGTTGCCCGGACGGTGACGAGGATCACGGCAAGCGCAAAGGCCCCGACCCATGCGACGGTGAAAAGCAGGACCGTCGTGCGCAAACCCCAAAGGAGCATGGCCATCTGATCCGCCGGAAGAAGAAAATCCATGCTGGCCTTCCCATGAAAAGGGGGGCCGCGCGGGCGCAGGAACCCGCGCGGCCCGTCGGATGCGGGATCAGTCCGCCGCGATCGGCTGGATCTGGAACGAACGGGTCAGGCCATAGGCGGTGTCTTCGCCGAACCATTTGTCAAAGAGCGCGGCAGCCTCGCCCGAGGCTTCGGCCTCTTCCAGCGCGGTATTCACCTCGGCCAGCAGGGCGTCCTCGCCCTTGCGCAGGCCAAGGCCCCAGGGTTCGTCCACGACCGACTGTTCGAGGATGCGGGTCGGCGCGCTTTCCGGGCTTTGGTTCACCAGCCGCACCAGCACCAGTTCGGATGCGAATTGCGCATCCACCTTGCGCTGTTGCAGCGACAGGAAGGTGGCGGGGCTGTCGGCATAGCCGATCACGCGCGATTCCGGCAGGCGCTGCTGGATCAACTGTTCCGAGCTGGACCCCTTGGTCGCGCCGACGCGCTTGCCGACCAGATCGTCGATGGTCTGGATGTCGCTGTCGGCGCGCACCAGCAGCTTTTGCGGCGTGACGTAATATTGATGGCTGAAGGCGATCTGTTCGGCCCGCTCGGGCGTCCAGCCGAGGTTGGCGGCCAGGATGTCGATGCGCCCGCTGTCCAGTTCGGGAATGCGTGCGGCCACGGCCAGCAGCTTGTATTCGACATCCACGCCAAGGCTGTCCGCGACCAGCTTGCAGATATCGACGTCATAGCCGACCAGCGTGCGCGTCGCCGCGTCCTGGAAGCTGAAGGGTTCCGAGGTCCCCAGCGTGCCGCAGATCAGCGTGCCGCGTGCCTTGATATCGTCCAGCGCATCGGCATGGACCGCCCCGGCGCCAAGCGGCAGGGCAAGCATCGCCGCGCAGAAAATATTCTTGATTTTCATTTGGTCATCTCCTGTTGGTAAAGCTGTTTCCAGGGCGGTCAGGCCGCCAGTTCCTCGCAGATGGCGCGGATGGCCTCGCATCCCTCGCGCACCTCTTCGCTGGCAGAGGCGAAGGAAAGGCGGAAGGTTCCGGGCACGCCGTAGGATCCGCCGTCCAGCAGCGCGACCCCGGTGCGGCGCAGGATGTATTGGACCAGATCGGCATCCGTCGCGATCACGGTGCCGTCGGGCGCGGTCCTGCCCAGAAGGGCCGAGCAATCGGGGAAGATATAGAAGGCCCCGTCGGGCGAAACCGCGTTCAGCCCCGGCGCCCGCGTCAGGATCGACATGGCCAGGTCGCGGCGCTCGCGGAAGGAACGCGCGAATTCGGCCACGCAATCCTGCGGCCCGGTCAGCGCCGCCAGCGCCGCCGCCTGGCTGATCGAACAGGCGCCCGAGGTGCTTTGCGACTGCACCACCGCCATCGCCTTGATCAGGTCCTTGGGACCCGCGCCGTAACCGATCCGCCAGCCGGTCATGGCGTAGCATTTCGACACGCCGTTCACCGCCAGCACCCGATCCGCCAGGTCGGGGGCCGCTTGCAGGATATGAGGGGCCGGGCCGCCCTCGAAGGTCAGCCGCGCATAGATGTCGTCGGTCATGGTCCAGACATGGGGATGATCGCGCAAAACCCCGGCCAGCGCCGAAAGTTCCGCCGCGTCGTAGACGACCCCCGAAGGGTTGCCGGGCGCGTTCAGCATCAGCCATTTGGTGCGCGGCGTGATCGCGGCCCGCAGCGCGTCGGGCGTGATCTTGTAGCGTGAGGCGGCCTCGGTCCGCAGCGTGACGGGCTGGCCGCCAGCAAGTTCGACCATGTCGGGATAGGACACCCAATAGGGCGCGGGGATGATGACTTCGTCGCCTGCCTCGAGCGTGGCCGTCAGCGCGTTATACAGCACCTGTTTCGCGCCGGTGCTGACGATGATCCGGTCCAGCGGATAGTCGATGCCCGTGTCCAGCCGGATGCGTTCGGCCGCCGCGCGGCGCAGCGCCATCGTGCCCTGCGAAAGGGGATATTTCGTCTCGCCCCGCTCGATCGCCTCGCAGGCGGCCTTGCGGATATGCGGGGGGGTGATGAAGTCCGGCTCGCCGATGGTCAGGTCGATGATGCGGCGGCCTTCCTCGCGCAACTGGTTCAGGATGATGCGGGCGGCGACGCTGGGCGACAGCTTGACCTGCCGCATCCGGGCGGAAACGATGCTCATTTGTAGTCTTTCTCCAACCGCGCCAGCGCCGGGGCCAGCCAGGGTTTTTCGTAGGTGCCGGCCTCGATCCGGGCCATGCCGCGGGCCTCGGCCTCTTCCTTGGCCTGCGCCATCTTCAGGACATCCGCGACATGGGCGGGCGGGATCGCCAGCAGCCCGTCGCCGTCGCCAAGGATCAGGTCGCCCGGCTGCATGACCAGCCCGCCGATGCTGACGGGGACGTTGATTTCGCCCGGCCCGTCCTTGTAGGGACCACGATGCGACAGCCCGCGCGCGAAACAGGGAAAACCGGCGGCCCCGAAGGCATCGCCGTCGCGCACCGCACCGTCGATGACGAAACCCAGGACGCCGCGTTTCTGCGACTGGCGCATCATCAGTTCGCCCACCAGCGCATTGGTGGTGCCGCCGCTGCCGTCGACGACGATCACGTCGCCGGGCTGGGCCAGTTCGATGGCGCGGTGGATCAGCAGGTTGTCGCCGTCGCGGGTCTTGACGGTCAGCGCGACCCCGGCCAGCCGCTGTGCGCCATGTATGGGCCGCAGCCCTTTCGATCCGTAAAGCCGCCCCATGCAGTCGCTGACCTGCGCCACGCCGATCCGGCGGAACGCTTCAAGGACATCCGCCCCCACGGGTTGGGTGTTGCGGGGAAGTGTCCTGAAACCGATCTTATCCATGATGCCCTCATTCTGCATGAGGGCGATAGGAACAAACTTCCAGCCCAAGTTGCAAACGACTTATATTCGGCAACTTCCGCGAATAATTTTCGTGACAAATGGGGGATGGCGGCACCCGGCCGCTTGACCGCAAACCGGCTGATCTAAAAGCGATATTCCAGTTCAAGCCGGGCGTGGAGGGCGCCGTCGGCCCGTCGCTCATCGGCATGGCGGAAGGCGTTTCCGGGGCGGAACCAGCCAAGCGCGGCCTGGATTTCCCAGTCATCTTCCGGCTCGTATGTCAGGACCAGATCCAGTTCCTGCCCTAGCTCGCGGCTGTTTCCATCGGGATCGGCGTCCAGGGCGGCGTCGCGCAGGCTGTCCGCCGCCTCGACCTGGCGGAAGTGGTTGTAGACCAGATCGAGCGACAGCGCCTCGGTCGGGTTCGCGCCGATGGCGGCGGTCAGGATCGCCATATTGCTCAGTTCGGGATCAAAAGCCTCGCCGTAATAGTGCAGCTTGCCGCCATCGCCCAGGCGGCCCTCGTTCGATTGCAGCCCGGTCTGGCGGAAGGCGGTGTTGCGGTTGTCGCCGGGATCGTCGTCGCCGCTGGCCCAGGCGTAACCCAGCGTCAGGCGCGGGGCGGCGGGCAGGCTGGCCAGCCTGTAGGTCGCGCCCGCCGTCACGGCATGGCCGCGCAGGGGCATTTCGCCGTCATTGTCGCGCACCGCGCCCAGATCGGCCCAATAGCTCAGCCCCTCGGCCAGTTCGCCGTGGCTGCGCAGCCCGAAATGAACGGGCCGCCCGTCCTGCCCCGAATGATCGTCGCGCAGCACCGCATAGCCGCCCAGCCAGATGGCTTCGCCAATCTGGAAATCCGCCAGCGCAATGAAATTGTTGACCGAATCCCCCGTCGAATGCGAATCCAGCAGATCGCGGTGCCACATGTCGACCCGCGAGACCGAGAGGTCGAACCTGGCCCTTTCGCCTTCATGGCGCAGGCGCAGCCCGTCCAGGTTCTCATCGACCAGCCATTCGCGGTCGTCGCGCATCAGGAAGCGGCCAAGGGTCAGTTCTGATCCGTCCAGGTCGAAGGCCAGGTAAGCCTGGTTGATCCTGAGGCTTTCGGCGGTTTCGCGCGTCTCGCCCTGCCGGCGTTCGCGGTCAAAGACGGCCTCGGCTTCAAGATAGGCGCGGATGCGGTCGGCGGGCTGTGCCTCGACCGTGGCGCGAAAGCTCAGCTCGTGCGCGGTGGTGTTACCGCGTTCGCCACCCTTCAGATCGAAGTTCCGCCGATATTCGCTTTCCCAGCCGGACTGAAAGCGCAACTCCGTTTCCTGCGCGAATGCCACCTGTGGGATCAGTAGAAGGGGGAAAAGCCTGAACATGAAGAACTCCTTGAAATAATGGTGGCTCTAGCGGCACGCCTGCGCCTGCATCAGCCCGATGCCATAGGTCCGGTCGCGCCCGCGCGGGCCAAGATCGACCGCCCCGCGCGCCAGCCAGGCCCTTGCTGAATCCGTGTCGCGGACCTGTCCGGCCGCAAGCGCGGCGGCCAGTTCGACGGTGACGAAGGGGGCGGCGAAGCTGGTGCCGGTCCAGCGCGCGCCCTGGGCCGAGGACAGGTCCGCGCCCCAGACCTCGACCCCCGGCGCGGCGATATCGACATAGCTTCCGGTCGAGGCCCCCCGGTAGATCCGCCCGTGCCGGTCGGTCGCGGTCACCGCGATCACCTGGGGGTAGGCGGCGGGATAGCGCGGTCCGCCGCGCGGCCCGCCGTTTCCGGCGGCGGCGACAAGGATCATGCCCCGCCCCGCGCTGCGCGAGACGGAATCGGCCAAGAGCGCATTGGGCGGTCCCGCGATGGACAGGTTCACCACCGGCACGCGGTTGTCGGCCATCCAGTCCAGCGCGGCCACCAGGTCGATCGCATCCGCGATCAGGCCGCCGCGCCCGTCGAAGACGGCGGCGGAATAGATCTCGGCCCGCGCGACCAGTTGCCCGCCCGCCGGCGTCTGTCCGGCGATGATGCTGGCCACGGCGGTTCCATGCGCGGCGGGCCGGGCCGAGGCCGAAAAGACCTCGCGCCGGATGCGGGTGCCTTGCAGCGCGGGATGGTCGGCGATGGCGGTGTCGATGATGCCGATCCGCGCGCCCGACAGGCAACTGCCCCTGACCGGCATCCCGACCACGCTGCGGGCGTAACGGGTCCCGTCCGGCGAATAGACATGCGACAGGTCGAACACCGCCCCCGGCGCGGCGGCGGCGGCCAGCCCCAGCGCGGCACGATTGGCCATCCCGCGCGGCGGCGCAAGGCGCGCGACGATGCCCGAACTTGTGGCGTGGCTGCGGATCACGCGAAAGCCGCTCTGCTCCAGCGCCCGGATGTCGGCTGCCTGCAAGCGCGCCGCCGAGATCTCATCTGGCCGGATCAGGGACCGCCCCTCGCCCCCGCTGCCAAGCGAGCGCAGCCCCGACGGCATGCGCGTGCCATCGTCGTCGTCATCGTCCGTCCGGTCCCCGCCCCCGTCATCGTCATCGTCATCGTCGTCCGAACCGCGGCGGCCCCCGTCGTCGTCGCTGTCGTCCGATCTGCCGCCCCCGCCCCGGCCCCCGCCATCGTCGTCGCTGTCGTTGCCTGGGCCTGCGCCATTGTCGTCGTCATCCGCCCATGCCGCCCCAACAACGGGCCAGGGTCCCGGAATCGGCGGCCCCGTCAGCACCAGCAGGGGCAGGGCCAGGACGGCAAGACGGCGCAGGAAGGGGAACATCGGGCACTCGGTCATTGGCTGTTTCACTGACAACGCAGCAAAGACGGGTTTCTTCCGGCACGAAAGATTATTCGCGGCGCATGGGATGAAATCCGCCTGCCCATGCGTAGTTTCGGCATGAAGCAGCGCGGAGGGCGCGGATGAGACCGGAATTCGCCAATGAACTGGTGCGCCTCGTGCCCCGGCTCAGGCGGTTTGCGCTTGGCCTTTGCGGCAATGGCGCGGATGCCGACGACCTGGTGCAGGCCGCATGCGAACGCGCGCTGGCCAATGCCGGGACCTTCGCCCAGGGCAGCCGGATGGATAGCTGGATGTATCGCATCATCCAGAACCTCTGGCTGGACAGCCGCCGACGCCTGCGCGTGCGCGGCACCGTGGTCGATCCCGCCGATGCGGGGCTGCACGATGGCGGCCTTGCCGCCCGCGGGGCCGAGGACCGGATGCAGCTTTCCCGCGTCTTCGGCGAGATGGACCGCCTGCCCGAAGGCCAGCGCGCCGTCCTGACGCTGATCGCCGTCGAAGGGCTGAGTTACCGCGAAGTGGCCGAGGTGCTGGACATTCCCATCGGCACCGTCACCAGCAGGCTGGTCCGCGCGCGCGAGGCCCTGGCAGTCGGGCTTGCCCCGAAAGGCGGGCTGCAATGAGCAGGAAGGACAAGATGGAAAGTCTCGACCCCGCGACCCTTCACGCCTTCGCCGATGGTGAGCTGGAACCCGAGGAAGCCGCCCGCATCGTCATGCACCTGGCCGATTGTCCCGCCGATCAGCAGGCGGTCCAGCAGATCATGGCGATGAACGCGCTTCTGGCCCGCACCTGCGAGGCCCCGCTGCACGAACCCGTCCCCCCCGCCATCCGCGCGGCGATCTTTGGTCCCCCGGTGGCTGTTTCGCCGCCCGGAACCCGCAAATGGGCGCGTTGGGCCGTGGGGACCGGGGCGCTTGCCGCCGCGCTTGCGTTGGCCGTGGTGGTGCTGCCCCGTGCGGATGGCCCGGCGCTGGCGCTTGGCCCGGTCGAGCCGCGCAGTCCGATGTCCGAGGCGCTGGATCAGCTTGCCTCGGGCCAGTCGCGGCTGGTCGCGCGCAAGACCGAACTGGGCATCGTCGCCAGTTTCGCGGTCGAGGGCGGCTATTGCCGCGAATTCGCCCTGCGCCACGATACCGGGCCGGATCAGGCCGCGCTGGCGTGCAGCGCGCCCGATGGCTGGCATGTCGCGGCGCGGCAGGGGGCGCAGGTTTCCGCGCCCGCCTCGGGCTATGTTCCCGCCGGTGGCGACAACGACGACCCCATCGGCGCGCAACTGGACGCGCGCGGCGCCGGGCTGGCGCTGACCCCCTTGCAGGAAGCGCAGGCGCGCGGCGCAGGCTGGCGCTGAAGGCCACGGTCCCGACTGCTCGGCCCGCCCCTTGCGGCGGGCCGTTTGCGTTCCGGCGGGCGGCAATTCGCCGATCCGGCGGCGGGTCCTTCGCGGCGATGGAAGGTTTCGCCGCGCCGCGCGTTGTCATGGATAGATAGATTTCATGGTTTCACAGGAATTGAGAACGATGCGGCAGATCATTTCATACGACCGCGAGACACTTCCCCCCTTGCCCCTGCGCCCCGAAGGCGGCCCTGCCCGGATCGCGCTTTATTCCCACGACACGCTGGGTTTCGGTCATTGGCGGCGCAACCTGTTGCTGGCAGGCGCGCTGCGGCGGCTGGACCCTGCGCCGCAGGTGCTGATGATCGCCGGGATGCACGAGGCCGGGGCTTTCGAACTGCCCGAGGGCGTCGATACCCTGACCCTTCCCGCCTATGGCAAGGACAGCGCGGGCGATTACCGCGCCCGCGACCTGGGGCTGGCGCTGTCGGAACTGTCGGCGCTGCGCGCGGCCTCGATCTGCGCGGCGCTGGAAAGCTACGACCCCGACCTGCTGATCGTGGACAACGTGCCGCGCGGCGCGCAGGGCGAGATGGTCCCGGCGCTGGTGGCACTGCGGGCGCGGGGCCGCGCGCGGATCGTGCTGGGCCTGCGCGACGTGATCGACACCGCCGCCGCCGTGCGCGGCCAATGGCTGCGCCAGCGCAACCACCCGGCCCTGCGCCGCTGGTTCGACGAGGTCTGGATCTATGGCGACCCGGATTTCTACGACCTGGTGGCGGAATACGGCTTCGGCCCCGAATTCGCCGCCCGCGCCCGCTTCATGGGCTATCTGGACCAGCGCGAACGGCTGGTGGATGCCGCCTTGCCCGCCCCTCAGGCCACGCCCTATGTGCTTTGCACGGTGGGCGGCGGGCGCGACGGGGCGCGGATCTGCGATATCTTCGCGCAGGCGCGCCTGCCCGCCGGGCATCGCGGCATCCTGATCACCGGCAGCCAGATGCCCGCCCCCGACCGCGCCGCCCTGCGGGCCCGCATCGACGCGCGCGGCGACATGGAGATGCTGGATTTCACCCCCGAGCCTTTGCCCCTGATCGCAGGCGCCGCGCGGGTGGTGGCGATGGGCGGCTACAACACGGTGACGGAACTGCTGTCTTTCGGCGTCCCCGCCCTGATCCTGCCGCGCACCCGCCCGCGCCGCGAACAGATCCTGCGGGCCGAGCGCCTGGCCGCGCTGGACCTGGCCGGTATGATCGACCCCGACGCGCTGACGCCGGAAAACCTGTCCACCTGGCTGTCCGCCCCGCCGCCGCGCGTGGAACGCGCCCGCGAATTGCTGGACATCTCCGGCCTCGATGCGGTGCGCGCCCGCGCCCGTGCCCTGCTTTGCCTCGATGCCCGGAGGATCTGCGCATGACCGCCCCCCATCACGTTCGCGTCGGCTATGTCGTCAAGCGTTACCCCCGCTTTTCCGAAACCTTCATCGTGAACGAGATCCTCGCCCATGAGGAAGCCGGGCGGCAGATCGACATCTTCGCCCTGCGCGCGGTCGAGGAAAGCCATTTCCAGGATATCCTGTCGCGCGTCCGCGCCGCCGTGACCCGCGTGCCCGACCGCTTTCGCGGCCCGGACGAGCTGTGGCAACTGATGCTGGCGGGGCAGGGGCTGCCCGGCCTGCCCGAGCTTGCCGCCCGCTTCCCCGAGGCGCAAGGCCGCGATATCGCGCAGGCGCTGGTCATCGCGCTGGCCGTTCGCGAACGCGGCATCGACCACCTGCATGCGCATTTCGGCACCATCGCCGCCACCGTCGCCCGTATCGCCGCCGCGCTGGCAGGGGTCGGTTGGTCGGTAACGCTGCATGCGAAGGACATCTATTGCCAGTATGAGGAAAACCAGCACCTTGGGCTGAAGCTGCGGGATGCCTCGGCGGTGGTGACGGTCTCGGACTACAACGCCGCGCATCTGGCGCGGACATGGCCGGGCACGCGGGCGGTGCGCATCTATAACGGCATCGACCTCGACCGTTTCCGCTGGCAGCCGCCCGCGCCTGATGCCGATGAGATCCTCGCCGTGGGCCGGCTGGTGGAGAAGAAGGGCTTCCATATCCTGATCGAGGCCTTGCGCATCCTTGCCGCCCAGGGCCGCCCCATCCGCTGCCGCATCGTCGGCGCGGGCGAGGAGGAAGCCGACCTGCGCGCCCAGATCGCCGCCTGCGGCCTCGACGGCGTCACGCTGGACGGCCCGATGCCGCAAGAGGCGATCAAGGCGGCGATGCGGAAGGCTGCGATGCTGGCCTGCCCTTGCGTGGTGGGCGAGGACGGCAACCGCGACGGGATGCCGACCGTGCTGCTTGAGGCGATGGCGCTTGGCCTGCCCTGCATCGGCTCGGACGTGACCGGCATTCCCGAACTGATAAAGGACAGCGAAACCGGCCTGATCGCCCCCGAGGGCGACGCCCCCGCCCTTGCCCGCCAGATCGCCCGGCTGCTGGACGACCCGGCGCTGCGCGCGCACCTCTCCACCGCCGCCCGCGCCGCGATCGAGCGCGACTACGACATCCGCCGCAACGTCCCCCGGCTTGGCGCGATCTTCGATGCCTGCGCGGTGGGCGAAGCGAAAAGGGGGGCCGCCTGATGCGCATCGCCTATGTCTGCACTGATCCGGGGATCGAGGTCTTCGGCACCAAGGGCGCCTCGATCCACGCCCAGGAAATGCTGGCGGCCTTCCTGGCGCGCGGCGACGAGGTGACGCTGATCTCGCCTCGCATCGGCACGCCCTCCCCCGGATATGAGGGCCTGCGGCTGGTCCCCTTGCCCCTGCCGCGCGGCGAAGCCGATGCCCGCGCCAGCGCGCAGCTTGCGCTGAACGATGCCTTGACTGATGCCCTGCGCACTGACGCCTTCGATCTGGTCTATGAGCGCCACGCGCTTTTCGCCCATGCCGCGATGGAGGAAGCCGCGCGCCAATCCATCCCCGGCGTCCTCGAGGTCAACGCTCCGCTGATCGAGGAAAGCGCCCGCCACCGCAGCCTTCCCCTTCCGGTGCAGGCCCGCATCAGCACCGTCCGTGCCATGCGTGCCGCCCGTCTGGCCGTCACGGTCAGCGGCGCGGTGGGGGATTACGCCCGCCACCACGGCGCCCGCGCGGTCGAGGTGATCCCCAACGCCGTCAACCCCGCCCGCTTCCCGCCCGTCCAGCGCCCCGAGGGGCGGCTGACCGTGGGCTTCCTCGGCACGTTGCGGCCTTGGCATGACGTGGAAACACTGACCCGCGCCATGACGCCCCTGCGCGCAACTTTCCCGCAGGCGCATCTGCTGATCGTCGGCGACGGGCCGGAACGCGAACGGCTTGCCCCTGAACTGGCCGCCCTTGGCGCGGAACTGCCCGGCGCGGTGCGGCCCGAGGCGGTGCCGGGCTGGCTGGCGCGGATGGATATTGCGGTCGCGCCCTATGCCGGGGACCAGCCGTTTTATTTCTCGCCGCTGAAGATCTACGAATACATGGCGGCGGGCCTGCCGGTCGTGGCCAGCGATGTGGGCGACCTGCGCGCGGTGGTGCGGCATGGCGAAACCGGGCTGATCTGCCCGCCCGACGATCCCGCCGCTTTGGCCGCCGCGCTGGCGGAACTGGCGCGCGATCCGGCAGTTGCGCGGCGCATGGGGCAGGCGGGGCGGCAGATCGTGCTGCGCGACCACACATGGGCCGGCGTGGCCGAACGGGTGCTGCGCCTTGCCGGGGTGCCGGCCTGATGGCGCGCCCCGAGACATTGCAGCAGGCGCTGCCTGGCCTTGGCCGCGTGCTGCGCCGGCTTGCGCCCTATATGCGGCCCTATCGCGGGCTGATGCTGGGCGGCGGCATCTCGCTGATCGCCGCCACGCTGATGAAGCTGGCCGAGCCATGGCCGCTGAAATTCGTCATCGACCGGGTGCTGGTTCCCGACGCAAACACCACGCTGACCACGATGCAACTGCTGGCGCTCTGCGCGCTTGGGCTGGTGGCCGCGACGGCGCTGCGGGCGCTGTTCGACTATCTGGCGACGCTTTCCTTCGCCTTGGCGGGCAACCGGCTGCTGACCGATGTGCGCGCCGACCTGTTCGCGCATCTGCAACGGCTGCCGCTGTCCTTCCATACCGGCGCGCGCACCGGCGACATGACGCTGCGGCTGATCGGCGATGTGGGCATGCTGCGTGAAACGGCGGTGACGGCGGCGATGCCGATCCTTGCCAGCCTGCTGGTGCTGGCGGGGATGATCGGGGTGATGCTGTGGCTGGACCCCTGGCTGGCGCTGACAGCACTTCTGCCCCTGCCGCTGCTGGCGCTGCTGACGGCGCGGATGGGGCGCAGGATCCGCCTTGTCAGCCGCGACCAGCGCAAGCGCGAGGGGGCGATGGCCGCCACCGCAGCCGAGGCCTTCGCCGGGATGCGCACCATTCAGGCGCTTGGGCTTGAGGATCGCGTCGGGGCGCGTTTCGGCGCGGCCAACGCCAAAAGCCTGCGCGAGGGCGTGAAGGGCACGCGCCTGTCGGCGGGGCTGGAGCGTGGCGTCGATCTGCTGGTGGGCGGGGCCACCGCGCTGGTGCTGTGGGTCGGCGCGCTGGCGGTGATGGACGGGCGGCTGACGCCGGGCGACCTGCTGGTCTTCATCACCTATATGAAGAACACCTTCCGCCCGGTGCGCGACTATGCGAAATATTCCGCCCGGCTGGCCAAGGCCTCGGCGGCGGGCGAAAGGGTGATCGAGCTGCTGGACATGGACCCCGGCCTGCCCGACGGCAGCGTGACCGCGCAAGACCTGACCGGCGCGATCAGCGCGCAGGGCCTGCGCTTCGGCCATCCGGGGCGGGCGGTGCTGAACGGGGTCGATTTCGACATTCCCGCCGGGCAGTTCGTGGCGATCACCGGCCCCTCGGGCACCGGCAAATCGACGCTGGCCAGCCTGATCCTGCGGCTGGCCGACCCCGATCACGGCGCGCTGACGCTGGACGGGCGGGATTTGCGCGATTTCACCCGCGCCTCATTGCGCCGCCAGATCAGCTATGTCCCGCAGGAACCGCTGCTGTTCCGCACCACCATCGCGGAAAATATCGCCATGGGCGCGGAGGGCGATGTCTCGCAGGCGGAAATCGAGGCCGCCGCGCGGCTGGCGAACGCCCATGACTTCATCATGGCCCGGCCCGAGGGCTACGACACGCTGGTCGAGGAACGCGGCGGCAATTTCTCGGCGGGGCAGCGACAGCGGCTGGCCATCGCCCGCGCCGCGCTGCGGCCCGCGCCGATCCTGCTGCTGGACGAGCCGACCGTGGGGCTGGATGCCGCGTCCGAGGCCGCCGTGCAGCAGGCGATCCTTCGGCTGGCGCGGGGACGGACGGTGCTGATGATCACCCATGATCTGCGCTTCGCCGCGCGGGCCGGCCGGGTGCTGGTGCTGTCGGCTGGCCGCGTAGCAGTGGACGGCCCGCCCGAAAAGGTGCTGACCCATGCCGCTGAATGACGCCGATCTCGACCTGATCGCCCGCGATCCGGCGCTGCCCGGATTGCGGCTGGCGCTGGACGGGAACGCCTTGCGCGCCCGGCTGGGGACGGGGCCGCTGGTGCCGCGCTATCTGCGCTACAAGCCCGGCGAGACCTGCACGGCGCATTTCGACGATGGCGGCGCGGGGGTGACCCTGCGGGCGGTGACGGCCGGGCGTTATGCGACCTATCGCGCGCGCGAGGAATGGCGGCGGCCCGAGGTGCGCTTCCTCGATGAGTTTCGCGCCGTGGTCCTGCCCGGCACGCTGGACCGGGCAATCAAGGCGGCAAGGCACCTGCTGGACCCCGACAGGGCCGCCGCCCTGCTGGCCGCGCTGATCGGTGCGGGGAATGACCGGCTGGTGATCCTGAAACACAAGCCGGGGCGGCGGCTGGTCGCGCGGATCGACCGCGACGGGCGGCCCTTCGCGCTGCTCAAGGCCGTGCCCCCGCGCGATTACGATGCGCTGCTGGCCTCGGCCCGGCTGGCCGAGACGCGGACGGGCGCGCCGGTCCTGGCCGGGGACCCAAGGCGCGGCATCACCGTGCAGGCCTGGATCGAGGGGCGGACCGCCGACCCCCATCGCGCCGGTCCGCAGGATTTCGCCCGGATCGGCAAGGCGCTGGCCCGGCTGCACCGGCAGGGCGGCGAGGGCGTGGCTGTCCGGAATGGGACCCCGGATCATGCCTTTACAAATGCCCCGCCGGGTCGCGCGGATCATCCCTGCACCGAGGCGCTGGCCGCCCTGGCCGGGCTTCTGCCCGCCCTGGCGCCGCAATGCCATGCATTGGCGGGTTGGCTGGGACCCGCCCTGGCCCGGGCAGGGGGCGACGCGCCCTGTCATGGCGATTTCAGCGCGGATCAGGTGATCCTGAGCGGGCAGGGGGTGCGTTTCATCGACTGGGACCGCGCCGCCCCCGGACCGGCGCTGGCCGATCCGGGCAGCTTCCTTGCCCGTCTCGATGCGGATGTGGAGCTGGACGGGTTGCCCCCGGCCCGTGCCGCCCGTCTGGGGCGGGCCTTCCTGCAAGGCTACGGTCCCGCGCCGGAGATTGCGCCGTGGCGCGCGGCGGCACTGGCCGCGCTGGTGTGCGAGCCGTTCCGCAGCCGCGCGCCCGACTGGCCCGGCAAGGCGCAAGCGCTGCTGCGCAAGGCGGCGGATCACGCGGGCCGATGGGGCGCGCTTGCCCGCGCGCTGGACCATGCGCGGATCGCGCCGGGGATCGCCGCAGCACTTGGCGCCCCCCTGCGGCTGGACCCGCCCGAGCCGCTGCGCGACAGGCCGGGGCGGCGGGCGCTGATCGCCTATCGCGGGCGCACGCCGGATGGCCCCTTCGAGGTCTATGGCAAGCTGCGCGCCAAGGGGCTGGACCGCCGCACCCCCAGCCTGCACCGGCGGCTGACAAAGGCGGGCTTCGACGGCGAGGTGGGCGTGCCCGAGGCGCTTGGCCTGCTGCCCGAGGTGGGCGTCTGGTTGCAGCAACGGGTCCGGGGGCGGCTGCTGACCGAGTTGCTGGACGCGCCCGACACCGCGCCGGTGCGGGCCGCGGGCCGGGCGCTGGCGCGGCTGCATGGCCTGGACCCCGGCCGGATCGGCGATGCCCCCGAATGGGCCATGCGCGACGAACTTGCCGTCATGCGCGATGCGCTGGACAGGGCCGCCGCCGCCCGGCCCGGCCTGCGCCCGGCGCTTGCCGCGCTTGGGGCGGAACTGGTCGCGAGGACCGAGGCCCTGCCGCCCGCGCCCTGCCGGGGCATTCATCGCGACTTCTATCCCGACCAGGTGATCGTCGCGCCGGGCAAGGTCTGGCTGCTGGATCTGGACCTGTTTTCCCTGGGCGACCCGGCCATCGACATCGCCAATTTCATCGCCCATCTGCGCGAATACGCGCTGCGGCGCGACGCAGCGCCCCCTGATACGCATGAGGATGCGTTTCTGTCGGGCTATGCGCAGATCGCGCCGCTGCCCGATGCCGGGCGGCTGGACGTGCTGGCAAGGGTGTCGCTGGCCCGCCATGTCTGGATCGCGCAGCGTGTCGCGGGGCGCGGGCATGTGGTGGAAAAGGTGATCTCGCTGCTGGCGCGGGAAACGGCGCATGCCGGGCAGGGTGCGGGGCGGCGGTCTTAACCCCCGTCGATCATGATGACATGGACGAAGCCCGGACCGTGGGCGCCGCGGACATAGCTGCCCTCGATATCCGTGGTGCCGCTGGGACCTGTGATCAGGATGGCGTTGCGCGGAATGGCCTGCGCGGCCAGTTTGCCCGCGTAATCCTCCAGCCACGCCAGCAGGTTGTCCCGATGCAGCACGACGATATGGTGCAGCGGCAGGAAGGACAGCAGGATCGGCGTCTCGGGTCCCGAATGGATCACCAGCGAACCGCTTTCCGCGATGCCCCACAGCGCCAGCCCAAGGGCGGCGGGTTCGTTGGGCGCCAGCGCGGGATGGGTGTCGATGCCGGTCCAGTCCAGCGCGGCCAGCGCGGGTGCGGGTTGCAGCGCCAGCGAGGGCGGCAGCCCGTGGCCGTCCAGATAGCGGCGCACGGCCTGTGGCACCGCGCCCATATCCGCCACATGGTCGAAGGTGGTGCCAAGCGCGCTTGCCTTGACCTCGAACGCCTTGGGCAGGGCCGGTGCGGCCAGCGCGGGGCGGACGGGATCCCTCAGCAGGGCGGCGGCTTCTGCGGCGATGGCCCCGGAATCGTTGGCGGGGCTGGCGGCGCGGATGGCGGCAAGGATGGTGTCGCGGGCGCTCATTTGCGGGTCCCTTTCTGCCGGGCGCGATATTCCTCCATGAAGGTGCGGCCGGGCGGGCGGGGCAGGTCGCGATGCCCCGTCCATCCCCCGGCCAGCGGCATGTGCGAGATCCAGCCGCCCTTGCCGAAGAGCCGCAGCACCCGCACGCCGATCCGGCTGCCGAGGCGGTAGATCGCGGGCCGCCGCGCCGCCCATGCCCAAAGGCCGAGGCCCCCGCGCAGGCTGCCCGGCTCCAGCCGTTCGCGCCAGCTTCGGGTGCGCCATGCGCGCAGCAGCGTGGGGATGGGGATCTCGACCGGGCAGACTTCGGCGCAGCGGCCGTTCATGGTGCAGGCATTGGGCAGGTCGCGCGAGGCCGCCAGCCCGTCCAGCACCGGCGTCAGCACGGATCCCATCGGGCCGGGATATGTCCCGCCATAGGCGTGGCCGCCGATCTGGCGATAGACGACGCAATGGTTCATGCAGGCGCCGCAGCGGATGCAGCGCAGCATCTCGCGGAATTCGTCGGCCAGCATCCGGGTGCGGCCGTTGTCGACCAGCACGATGTGCATCTCCTCGGGGCCGTCCGCGTCGCCCGCCCGTTTCGGGCCGCAATGGAAGGTGGTGTATTGCGTCATCTCGCCGCCCGTTGCGGACCTGACCAGCAGCCGCAGCAGCGCGAAGGCATGGGCGGTCGAGGGCACGATCTTTTCCACCCCTGCCGTCACGATATGGACGCGCGGCGGAGTGGTGGTCAGTTCGGCATTGCCCTCGTTGGTGACGGTGCAGGTCGCGCCGGTATCGGCCACAAGGAAATTCGCGCCGGAAATGCCGACATCCGCGCCCAGGAATTTCTCGCGCAGGATGCGGCGGGCGCTTTGCACCATCGTCGCGGGATCCTCGGCCTCGGGCGGCGGGTTGTGGCCTTCGCGGAAGAGGTCGGCCACCTGCTCGCGCGTGCGGTGCATGGCGGGCCAGATGATATGCGAGGGCGGCTCGCCCGCAAGCTGGATGATATGTTCGGCCAGATCGGTTTCCACGCGCTCGATCCCGGCATCGGCAAGGGCGTGTGGCAGGCCGATCTCTTCGCCCAGCATCGACTTGGAGCGCGTGACGATCTTCGCCCCGGCGTCAAGGCAGATGCGGGTGACGATGGCGCGGGCCTCGGCATCGTCCACGGCCCAGTGGACCTGCGCGCCGCTGGCGGTCGCGTTTTTCTCGAACATTTCCAGGTAATGGCCCAGATTGGCGATCACATGGTCCTTGATCGCGCGGCCACGGTCGCGGGCGGCCTGAAATTCGGGGAAATTGGCGACGGCGGCGGCGCGTTTCGTCTCGGCGGTGCCCGTGGTGCGGTCGATGGCCAGCTTCAGCGTGCGGTCGGCGAGGGCGGCCTTGGCGCGGTCCTTGAACGGCGCCTTGGTGGCGGTGTGCATGGCTATCCCTCCTCTCCGATGGCGGGGCCGTCGGCTTGTCCGGCCAGCACCTCGATGGTGTGGAAACAGCGGGTTTTCGCCCCGCGCCGGTGCAGCTTGCCCGCCATGTTCATCAGGCAGCCCAGATCGCCCGCCAGCAGCAGATCGGCCCCGGTGCCCTCGACCGCCTCGGCCTTTTCCGTGACGATGGCGTTCGAGATGTCGGAATATTTCACGCAGAAGGTGCCGCCGAAGCCGCAACAGACGTCGTTGCCGGGCAGGCCGCGCATCTCCAGCCCCTCGACATGGGACAGAAGCGCGCGGGGCTGTGCGGCGATGCCCAGTTCCCGCAGGCCCGAGCAACTGTCGTGATAGGTGGCGGAGGCGGCAAGCCGCCTGCCGCTTGGCGCGTAGCCCATGACATCGGCCAGAAAGCTGGTGATCTCATGGGTTTTCGCGGCCATTGCGCGCGCGCGGGCGGCCCATTCCGGGTCGCCCGCCAGCAGTTCCGGGTAGCCATGCACCATCGTCGCCGCGCAGGACCCCGAGGGCAGGACGACATAATCGAACCCCTCGAAGGTGGCGATGGTCTGGCAGGCCAGCCGCACCGTGTCGCGGTCGTCGCCGCTGTTGAAGGCGGGCTGGCCGCAGCAGGTCTGCGCCTGCGGCACCTCGACCGTGCATCCGGCTTCTTCCAGAAGCTGGATGGCGGCGAAACCGATTTGCGGGCGGATGGCATCGACGAGGCAGGTCACGAACAGACCGACCCGAGGATTTGGCTTTCCCGGCATGGCGACCTCAGAGCTTGACGGTGGTGGGCGCCTGCCCGCGATTGCGCGACATGGCAAACAGCACCACGGCAGCCCAGATCACGGCACCGACCCACCAGATGACATTGCCCGACAGCAGCCCAAGGCCGACAAGCCCGCCCTGGATGCAGTAATAGGCCATCGGCACCAGCGTCTTGCGGATGACCGCGCCCTCGCGGTCGGTCAGGCCCACGGTGGCGGACGCCGCGACGACGTTGTGGACGCAGATCATGTTGCCCGCCGCACCGCCGATGGCTTGCAGCGCCACCACCGTGCCCGCGCCGGCCGCGCCCAGACCGATCTGTTCGGCGGTCGAGAACTGGAACAGCGAGAACATCATGTTGCTGACCGTGTTCGACCCGGCGACGAAGGCCCCCATCGCCCCGATCCACGGCGCGAAGAACGGCCATGCATTGCCGACGACGCTTGAGACCCCCTCGGCCAGCACGATGGGCATGGATGCCAGCGTGTCCGAGGCCGAGTTCAGGAAGACCTGCACCATCGGCACCGCCAGCAGCAGCGCGGGCGCGGCGGCGATCATGGTCGTGCCCGAGGATTTCAGCGCCCGCCCGTAATCGCCGACCTTCATCCCGTGGTAGAAGAAGGTAAAGACCGAGGCCAGGATCAGGATCGTGCCCGGCATGTAAAGCACCTGCGTGCGCGAGTTGATGCCCGAGCCGAACAGGTCGTCAAAGGCCAGGGTCATCGCGGGCGAGGTCAGCCAGGCTTGCACCGGCGTCACGGTGCGCGTCAGGATCAGCAGAGCCACGACGACGACATAGGGCGCCCATGCCTTGACCAGCGGCATGATGGGCTTGCCGTTGTCGTGATGCTCGATGTCGTTCAGCTTGCCGGCCCAATCGGCTTCCCATTGTTCGCGGGCGGGGAAGTCGAAGGTTTCCTTCGGGATCAGGAAACCGCGTTGCGCCGCCGGAACCACGATCAGCAAACCGATGATCCCACCCAGCAGCGAGGGGAACTCGGGTCCCAGGATCTGCGCGATGATCCAATAGGGCACGGTGAAGGCTAGGCCCGCGAACAGCGCGAATTTCCAGATGCGGAACCCTTCGGCAAAGGAACGGTTCGCGCCGAAGAAGCGCGTCAGCATCCCCACCAGGATCACCGGGATCAGGAAACCGACCAGCCCGTGGATGGTGGCGGTCTTGGCCGCGATCGCGAACAGGTAATCGGGGAAGAAGGGCGTCGGCGCGATGGTCGCCTCGACGATTTCCTGCCCCGAAAGGCCGGTGTTGACGCCCACCAGCATCGGCGTGCCGACCGCGCCGAAGGATACGGGCGTGGATTGGATGATCAGCGTCACCATGACGGCGGCCATCGCGGGAAAACCCACCGCGACCAGCAGCGGCGCGGCAACGGCGGCAGGTGTGCCGAAACCCGAGGCCCCCTCGATCAGCGAACCGAACAGCCATGCGATGATGATCGCCTGCACCCGCCGGTCGGGCGAGATCGAGGTGAAACCGTTGCGGATCGACCGGATGCCGCCGCTTTCCTCAAGCGTGTAAAGCATCAGGATCGCGCCGAAGACGATGTAGAGCAGGCCAAGCGCGGTCACGGCGCCGTGGACGGTCGCACCCATGATCTTGTTCAACTCGGTCCCCCAGACCACGAGCGCGGTCACGACCGTCACGACATAGGCTATGAACATCGAGAACTTGGCCGACTTCGCCAGCACCACCAGCAGCAGGAACACCGTGGCGATGGGCAGCAAGGCCAGAATGAAAGTGATGAATCCCATCTTTTTCCTCCGAGGATGCGGGGAACGCCCGCTTCAGTTTTCCGTCCGGGCGAGCCGCCGGCATGGCAGGGGCCGCCTTGTCCGGGCGCAGGCGCCTTGCGCCGGCTGGGTGGCGGGCGGGACGGCCTCTCGCATTTGTGAGGGTGCCGGATGATCCGCCCCACCGCAAGCGGGCAGGGCGGATCTTGTCGTCAGTTCCGCTTTTTCGGCGGGATCAGGTCGGTGATGGTGCCCTCGAACATCTCGGCGGCGAAGTTCACGGTTTCGCTCAGGGTCGGGTGCGGGTGGATGGTGTGGCCCAGGTCGACGGCATCGGCCCCCATCTCGATGGCCAGCGCCACCTCGGCGATCAGGTCGCCCGCATTGGGGCCGACGATGGCCGCGCCGATCACGCGGTCGTCGGCCTCGTCGAAGACCAGCTTGGTGATGCCTTCGGACCGCCCCAACGACAGCGACCGGCCCGAGGCCGCCCAGGGGAAGACCCCCTTGCCCACCTTGCGCCCCTCGGCCTTGGCCTGCGTCTCGGTCAGGCCGACCCATGCCACTTCCGGGTCGGTATAGGCGACCGAGGGGATCACGCGGGCGTCGAAGAAACGCTTGTGGCCCGCGCAGACCTCGGCGGCGACCTTGCCTTCGTGGACGGCCTTGTGCGCCAGCATCGGCTGGCCCACCACGTCGCCGATGGCGAAGATATGGGCGACGTTGGTGCGCTGCTGGTTGTCCACCGCGATGAAGCCGCGTTCATCCACCGCGACACCCGCCGCCTCGGCGCCGATCAGCTTGCCGTTGGGCTTGCGGCCCACGGCGACCAGAAGGCGGTCGAAGGTGTCGGTGCTGGTCGCGCCCTTGTCGTCCTCGAAGGTCACGGTCAGGCCGCTTTCGTCCGCGGATACCGCCGTTACCTTGGTTTTCAGCAGGATCTTTTCGTAGCGGCCCTCGATGCGTTTGTGCAGGGGCTTCACGATGTCCTTGTCGGCGCCGGGGATGATCTGGTCCATCAGTTCGACCACCGTCACCTTCGATCCCAGCGCATCATAGACGCAGGCCATTTCCAGCCCGATGATGCCGCCGCCCAGAACCAGCAGCCGGCCCGGCACATCGGCCAGTTCCAGCGCCCCGGTCGAGTCGATCACGCGCGGGTCGTCATGCGGGATGAAGGGCAGGGTGACGGGCTCGGACCCCGCCGCGATGATGCATTGATCGAAGCTGACGGTGGATTTCGCGCCGTCATCGTCCACCTCGATCATGTTCGGGCCGGTGAAGCGGCCATAGCCGTTCACCACCGTCACCTTGCGGCCCTTGGCAAGACCCGCAAGCCCGCCGGTCAACTGCTTGATGACCGAATCCTTCCAGCCGCGCAAGCCGTCCAGATCGACCTGCGGGGCGGCGAAGGTGACGCCGTGATGCGCCATCTCCTCGGCCTCAGTGATGACCTTGGCGGCGTGCAGCAGCGCCTTGGACGGAATGCAGCCCACGTTCAGGCAGACGCCGCCGAGCGAGGGGTCCTTCTCGATCAGCACGACTTTCTTGCCCAGGTCGGCGGCGCGGAAGGCCGCCGTATAGCCGCCGGGACCGGAACCCAGCACGACCACCTCGGCATGGACATCGCCGCCGCCTGCCGCCGGGGCAGGGGCCGCCGCCGGGGCCGCCGGGGCCGCGCCTGCGCCAGCGCCTTCCAGCACCAGGATCAGCGATCCCTCGGCCACCTTGTCGCCGACCGCGACCGCGATGGACGCCACCTTGCCCGCCGCCGGGGAAGGCACCTCCATCGTCGCCTTGTCGGATTCCAGCTCGATCAGGGGCTGTTCCTCGGTCACCTCGTCGCCCACCGCCACCAGCAGGCTGATGACGGGGACGTCCTTGAAATCACCGATATCGGGGACTTTGACTTCCATGATCCTGCCTCCCTCTCAGAGCATGATCCGGCGCACGTCGCCGAGCAGATGTTTCAGGGTCGCGGCAAAGCGCGCGGCCAGCGCCCCGTCGATGGCGCGGTGGTCGTAGCTGAGCGACATCGGCAGCATGTTGCGCGGCACGAATTGCTCGCCGTCCCACACGGGCGCCAGTTTCGAGCGCGTCAGGCCCAGGATCGCCACTTCGGGCGCGTTGACGATGGGGGTGAAGGAAGTCCCCCCGATGCCGCCAAGCGACGAGATGGTGAAGGTGGCGCCCTGCATGTCCGCCGATTTCAGCTCGCCCGCGCGGGCCTTGGCCGACAGTTCGCCCAGTTCCCTGGAAATCTCGATGATCCCCTTGCGGTCGGCATCCTTGATGACCGGCACCACCAGCCCGTTGGGCGTGTCGGCGGCAAAGCCGATATTGTAATAGCCCTTGCGGATCAGCTTGTCGCCGTCGGGATGGATCGAGGAATTGAACTCCCAATGCGATTTCAGAGCCGAGACGCTGGCCTTGATGACGAAGGACAAGAGCGTCACCCGGTAGCCGTCCTTTTTGGCGGCCTCGTCCAACTCCTTGCGATACTTGTCGATTTCGGTGATGTCGGCTTCTTCGTTATGGGTCACATGGGGCACGTTCAGCCAGGAACGGTGCAGCGCCGGGCCGGACAGCTTCTTGATGCGCGCCATCTCGACATCTTCGACCGGGCCGAACTTGGAAAAGTCGATGACCGGGATCGGCGGAATGCCCATGCCGCCCTGAACCGCCCCGCCCGAGGCAGCCGGGGCCGCGCCGGACTTGAAGCTGTTGACCAGGTCCTCGCGCAGGATGCGGCCCTTGCGGCCGGTGCCGTTGACCTTGGACAGGTCGATGCCCAACTGGCGCGCGAATGCGCGGACCGAGGGCGAGGCATGGGCCTTGCCGAAACCCGCATCCGTCACCGGGGCGGGGGCCGCCGCAGGTGCCGGTGCCGCTGCGGCGGGGGCCGCCGCCGGGGCAGGGGCAGCGCTTGCGGGCGCGTCGCCCGCACCGTCCGCCTCAAGCGTCAGGATGACCGAGCCTTCGGACACCCGGTCGCCTTCCTTGACCGAGATCGCGGCGACCTTGCCCGCTGCGGGGCTGGGCACCTCCATCGTCGCCTTGTCGGATTCCAGCTCGATCAGCGGGTCTTCCGCCGCGACCGTGTCGCCCACGGACACAAGGATGCTGATCACCGGCACGTCGCTGAAATCGCCGATATCGGGAACTTTTACTTCGATAGACATATGTCAGGTTCTCCCCTCGTTCCGACTCAGACCAGCCGGGGGTTCGGCTTTTCGCCGTCGATTTCGTATTTGCTCAATGCGGATTTCAGCGTGGCCTCGTCGACGGCCCCTTCGCGGAACAGATCGACCATCGCCGCCGCCGCGATGTGGTTTGCGTCCACCTCGAAGAACCGGCGCAGGTTCACCCGGCTGTCGGAACGCCCGAAGCCGTCCGTCCCCAGCACCGTGAAGCGGCCCGGCACGAAGGCGCGGATCTGCTCGGCATAGTTCTTCATGTAGTCGGTGGCGGCGATCACCGGCCCCTTGGCCTTGGAAAGCTGCTGCGTGACGTAAGGCACGCGCTGCTCGGCCAGCGGGTTCAGGCGGTTCCAGCGCGCCGCGTCCTGGCCGTCGCGGGCCAACTCATTGAGGCTTGTCGCCGACCAGATGTCGGCACTGACGCCGAAATCGGCCTCGAGCATCTCGGCCGCCTTCATCGCCTGCACCAGGATCGTGCCCGATCCCAGCAGGTTGACATGCTTGCCGCCGGGCTTCCTGACCTCTTTCAGGCGATAAAGACCGCGGATGATGCCTTCCTCGCTGCCTGCGGGCATGTCGGGGTGGGCGTAGTTTTCATTCATCAGGGTGATGTAGAAATAGACATCCTCCTGATCCTCATACATCCGCTTCAGCCCGTGATGGACGATCACGGCGACCTCGTGCTGGAAGGTCGGGTCGTAGGTGATGCAGTTCGGGATGGTTCCGGCCAGGATATGGCTGTGGCCGTCCTCGTGCTGCAAGCCCTCGCCGTTCAGCGTCGTGCGCCCGGCGGTGCCGCCCAGCATGAAGCCGCGCGCCCGGCTGTCGCCCGCCGCCCAGGCAAGATCGCCGATCCGCTGGAACCCGAACATCGAGTAGTAGATGAAGAACGGGATCATCGGCACGCCGTGGTTGGAATAGGCGGTCGCCGCCGCGATCCAGTCGGCCATCGCCCCGGCTTCGTTGATGCCTTCCTGCAGCACCTGCCCGTCGGTGGATTCGCGATAGTAGGACATCTGCTCGCGGTCCTCGGGGGTGTAATTCTGCCCCTCGGGATTGTAGATCCCGATGGATCTGAACAGCCCCTCCATCCCGAAGGTGCGGCTTTCGTCGGGCACGATGGGCACGACGTTCTTGCCGATTTCCTTGTCGCGCAGCAGCGTCGTCAGGATGCGCACGAAGGCCATCGTGGTCGAGATCTCGCGTTCGCCCGTGGTCTGAAGCTGTGCCTTGAAGGTTTCCAGCGGCGGGATCGCCAGCTTGGCCGCGACCGTGTTGCGCTGCGGGAAATCGCCGCCCAAGGCGCTGCGCCGGTCGGCCAGATAGGCCTTCTGCGCATTGTTCAGCGCGACGAAGGGCGCGTTCGGCAGGTCCTCGTCCGAAACCGGGATCTTGAAGCGGTCGCGGAAGGCGCGAAGCTGGTCCTCGGCCAGTTTCTTCTGCTGGTGGGTGGTGTTCTGGCCTTCGCCCGCCGTGCCCATGCCATAGCCCTTGACCGTCTTGATCAGAAGGCAGGTGGGCGTGCCCTTCGTCTCGGTGGCCTTGCGGAAGGCGGTATAGACCTTTTCGGGGTCGTGGCCGCCACGGCTGAGGCCCCAGATCTGGTCGTCGGTCCAGTCCTCGACCAACGCCGCCGTTTCCGGGTATTTGCCGAAGAAATGCTTGCGGATATAGGCGCCGTCCTTGGACTTGAAGGTCTGATAGTCGCCGTCCACGGTCTCGTCCATCAACTGGCGCAGCCGCCCGGTGACGTCGTTTTCCAGCAACTCGTCCCAGCCCTTGCCCCAAAGCAGCTTGATGACGTTCCAGCCCGCGCCGCGGAAGTCGCCTTCCAGTTCCTGCACGATCTTGCCATTGCCGCGCACCGGCCCGTCCAGCCGTTGCAGGTTGCAGTTGATGACGAAGATCAGGTTGTCCAGCTTCTCGCGCGAGGCGAGGTCGATGGCGCCGCGGCTTTCCGGCTCGTCCATCTCGCCGTCGCCAAGGAAGCACCAGACCTTGCGGTCGGCCATGTCGATATGGCCGCGGTGGTGCATGTATTTCATGAACCGCGCCTGGTAGATCGCCATCAGCGGGCCAAGCCCCATCGAAACGGTCGGGAACTGCCAGTAATCCGGCATCAGCCACGGGTGCGGATAGGACGACAGCCCCTTGCCCGCCACTTCGGACCGGAAGTTGACCAACTGGTCCTCGCTGATCCGGCCTTCCATGAAGGAACGCGCGTAGATGCCGGGGATCACATGGCCCTGGAAGAACACCAGGTCGCCCCCGTGGATCGCCGAGCGCGCGCGCCAGAAATGGTTCAGCCCGACGTCATACATCACCGCGGACGATGCAAACGACGCGATATGGCCGCCGTATTCGCTGGATTCCTTGTTGCGCCGCACGACGGTCGCCATCGCGTTCCAGCGGTTGATGGTGCGGATGCGCCATTCCATGTCCAGATCGCCGGGGAATTCGTGCTGGTCGTCCACGGGAATGGTGTTCTGATAGGGCGTCGTGGCGGAAAACGGCAGGTTCGCCCCCGCCGCGCGGGCCTGCTGAACGGCCCTGTCCAGCAGGTAATGCGCCCGTCCCGCGCCGTCGCGCTCGATCACGTCGGCGATGGCGTCCTGCCATTCGCGCGATTCAATCGGGTCGATATCCGATCCGAGATCATTCATTGCCATCTCCCTTACGCGAAGAACTGCCCGCCATTGGCGGAGATTGTGGAACCTGTGATGAATCC
>NZ_CAMEFG010000028.1 GCF_945915435.1 uncultured Paracoccus sp.
GGGCAGCACCGCCCACCCAGTCGCCTGCGATCAGATGCTTGCCATGTGGGGTGAAAGGCATGAAGGGATCCTTTTTTCCGTAATGGTAAGAGACGGCCACACCGGGGCCGCCTTTGCAAGGGGTCAGCGGCCGGTGCGGTCGCGCCAGTCCTGGTATTTCGCCAGGTTCTCGTCCCTGGTGGCGGGATAGAGCCCGATGATCGGCGCGCCTGCCTGCACCTCTTCCAGAACGAAATCCTCGAAGCTTTCCATGCCGGTGCATTCCTCGGCGATCTCATCGGCCAGATGCGCGGGGATCACCATCACCCCGTCCTTGTCGCCCACCATCACATCGCCCGGAAAGACCGGCGCATCGCCGCAGGAAATCGGCACGTTGATGTCCAGCGCCTCGTGATGGGTCAGGTTGGTGGGGGCCGAGGGTTTCGCGAAATAGGCGGGCATGTCCAGCTTGCCGATCCCTTCGGCGTCGCGCATCCCCGCATCCGTCACCACGCCCGCCGCGCCGCGGATCGCCAGCCGGGTGATCAGGATCGAGCCAGCCGTCGCCGCGCGGGCATCCTTGCGGCCATCCATGACCAGCACATGGCCCGCGGGGCAGGTCTCGACGGCGACGCGCTGCGGGTGGTCGGCGTTGCGGAAGGCGGTGATCGGGTTGCGGTCCTCGCGCGCGGGGATGTAGCGCAGGGTAAAGGCCGGGCCGACCATGTTTTCATCCTTGGGCGCGACCGGGACGACGCCCTGGATGAACTGGTTGCGCAGGCCGCGCTTGAACAGCGCCGTCGCGATCGAGGCGGTCGAGACCTTCTTCAGCCTGGCGCGGGTTTCGTCGGAAAGGATGGGGGTGTTCATCTGGGCCTCACTTGAGAACATTGGTTTTCAGGAAAATGTCCAGCCGTTCCTGCTGCGACGGGTTCAGCGGCCAGGCCGAAGGGGGGCGGGTCGGACCGCAATCCAGCCCCATACCGATGAGCGCGGCCTTGACGCCGGTGACATTGGCGCCGTTCATTTCCTCGGCGCGGATATCCTCGAAGACGCGCATCTGCGCGATCAGGGCATTGGCCCCGGCGTAATTGCTTGCCTCCAGCGCGGCATGGATCGCCACCGACATTTCCGGCCAGACATTGATCAGCCCCGAGGTGAAGCCGCGCGCACCGACGGCGTAAAGCGCGGGCGCCCAGACCTCGGCCAGCCCGCCGACCCAGGTGATCGCGGGATCGGAGGCGGCGATGGCCTCGGCCAGCCTCATGGGGTTGGGCGTCGCCCATTTGACGCCGCGCACCGTGGGCAGGGACACCAGATCGACGATGGCCTGCGTCCCGATGGCGTCGTTGCGCAGATAGACCATCATCGGCAGCCCACCCGAGGCATCCGCCACCGCCTTGAGGTAATCGACGATGCCGCGCGGGGCCACGAAGGGATCGGGCGGCTGGTGGACCATCAGCGCCGCCGCCCCCGCATCCGCCGAGGCGCGGGCCAGCCGTTGCGCGTCGCGGATGCCCCGCCCGACACCCGCCAAGAGCGGCGCACGACCGGCGACCAGACCAGCCACCTCTTGCACCATCGTCACGGCCTCATCGGTGGTCAGGGCGTAGAATTCGCCGGTATTGCCGTTCACGACCGGCATATGCACCCCTGCCCCAAGCGCGCGGTCCAGAATGGGGGCAAGGCGCGCGGGCGCGATTTCCCCGTCGCTGTCATAGGGCGTCACAAGGATGCCCGAGATACCGCCCAATGCCTTGCCAAGAATGTCGTCCGTCATGGTCCCGCCCTCAGAAAATGTCAGGTTCGCCGGCAGCACGACCGAAATCGCGCTGAAGGAAATCGAAATCGCAGCCGGTATCGGCCTGCGTCACGTGGTTCGAGAACATCCAGCCCCAGCCCCGTTCAAAGCGCGGCTCGGGCGGCTGCCATGCCGCGCGGCGGCGGGCGATCTCGGCCTCGTCCACCAGCATGTCCAGCCGCCGCAACGGCAGGTCCAGCCGCACGGTGTCGCCGGTGCGCAGCAGTGCCAGCGGCCCGCCGACATAGGATTCGGGCGCGACATGCAGCACGCAGGCCCCGTAAGAGGTGCCCGACATCCGCGCGTCGGAAATGCGCAGCATGTCGCGATGGCCCTGCCGGATCAGCGCCTTCGGGATCGGCAGCATCCCCCATTCGGGAAAGCCCGGCCCGCCAAGCGGCCCGGCATTGCGCAGCACCAGCACGTGATCGGGCGTCACGTCCAGGTTTTCGTCGTCGATGGCCGCCTTCATCTCGGGGTAGCTGTCAAAGACGAGCGCGGGGCCTTCGTGGGCATGGAACTTCGGATCGCAGGCCGCGGGCTTGATGACCGCACCGTCGGGGCAGAGGTTGCCGCGCAAGACCGCAAGCGAACCTTCCTGGTAGACCGGGTTCGACAGCGGCCGGATCACGTCGTCGTTCCAGACCTTCGCCCCTTCCAGGTTCTCGCCCATCGTCCGGCCGGTCACGGTCATGCAGGACAAATCCAGCCGGTCGCGCAACTGCGCCATCAGGGCGCGCAGCCCGCCCGCATAATGGAAGTCCTCCATCAGGTAATCCTTGCCCGAGGGGCGGACATTGGCGATCAGCGGCGTCACGCGGCCAAGTTCGTCCAGCGTGTCCAGCGACAGATCGACACCCGCACGGCGCGCCATCGCCACCAGATGCACGACGGCATTGGTCGAACAGCCCGTGGCCATCGCGACGATGGCGGCGTTGCGGACGGATGCCCCGGTCACGATCTTGTCGGGGGTCAGGTCCTCCCAGACCATATCGACCACGCGGCGGCCACAGTCCGCGCTCATCCTCTGGTGGCCGGAATCGACGGCGGGGATCGAGGATGCGCCGGGCAGCGTCAGCCCCATCGCGTCGGCGATGGCGGTCATGGTGCTGGCCGTGCCCATCGTCATGCACACCCCTGCCGAGCGCGCGATGCCGCCTTGCAGGCCTTCCCATTCCTTTTCGTCGATATTGCCCGCGCGGCGTTCGTCCCAGTATTTCCACGCATCCGACCCCGAACCCAGATGCTGGCCGCGATAGTTGCCGCGCAGCATCGGCCCGGCGGGCAGGTAGATCATCGGCACCCCCGCCGTAATCGCGCCCATGACCAGCCCCGGCGTGGTCTTGTCGCAGCCGCCCATCAGCACCACCCCGTCGAAGGGGTGCGAGCGGATCATCTCTTCGACTTCCATCGCAAGCATGTTGCGGTAAAGCATCGAGGTGGGCTTGGTGAAGCTTTCATCCACCGAAAGCGAGGGCATCTCGACCGCGAATCCGCCTGCCATCTGGACGCCGCGCTTGACGTCCTTGGCCCGTTCGCGGAAATGCGAATGGCACGAGTTCATCTCGGACCAGGTGTTGAGGATACCGATAAGCGGGCGGCCCATGAATTCCTCGGGGGAATAGCCAAGCTGCATCATGCGCGAGCGGTGGCCGAAACTGCGCAGGTCATCGGGCGCAAACCAGCGGGCCGAACGCAGTTGGGACGGGTCTTTGCGAACAGGTGTCATCTTGTCTCCGTTGGGTCGGCCCGCCACCGATGCGGCGGGCTGGTCTGCCGTCAGTTGCTGGTTTGAAGTTGCCGCCTGCGCATGCCCGACCAGATCTGCCAGGCGATCGAAAGCGCGGCCAGCGCAAGGAAGGCCCCGGAAATCGGGTTTGTCAGGAAGCCGGTGAATTCGCCCTGCGACAGTTGCAGCCCGCGCCGGAAGTTCGTCTCCGCCATCGGGCCAAGGATGAAGCCGATGATGAAGGGCGCGGTCGGGATGCCCGCCTTGACGAAACCATAGCCCAGGATGCCGAAGCCCAGCACCGTCCAGATGTCGAAGGTGCGGCTGGCAAGGCCGAAGGCCCCAACGGCGCACAGCACAAGGATCATCGGCAGCAGGATATGGCGCGGAATGGCCAGCAGCCTGACGAAGATGCGCAGCCCGTAGAATTCCACGATCAGCATCACCACGGCCGAAATCGTCAGCGCGGCAAAGATCGTGTAGACCAGTGGGGCCTGCGTCACGAACAGCATCGGGCCGGGCTGGATGCCGTGCATCATCAACCCGCCCAGCAGGATCGCCGTCACCGCATCGCCGGGAATGCCCAGCGTCAGCAGCGGGATCATCGCGCCGCCGATCCCGGCGTTGTTGGCGGATTCGGGGGCGACGACACCTTCCAGCGCGCCCTTCCCAAATTTCTCGGGCGTCTTCGACCGCGAGCGGGCGGCGATATAGGCCAGGATGTTCGAGGTGCCCGCGCCGATCCCCGGAAGGATGCCGATCACGATGCCGATGACCGAGGAACGGAAGGCGTTGGGGATCTGCTCGAAGAATTCCTTCATGCTGAAGCCGAAGCCCTTCACGCCCTTCATGACGGGGGCCATGATCTTGATGTTGCTGCCCGCGCGTCCGCCCTCGGCCACCTTGATGACCTCGGCGATGGCGAACATGCCGACCAGCACCGCAAGGATCGAGAAACCGGAATTCAGCTCGACCATGCCGAAGGTAAAGCGGCGGGTCGCATCGACCGGCGCGATTCCCACGGTCGAGACGGCAAAGCCCACCAGCCCCGAAAAGATGCCCGTCGTCATCGAACCCGACGAAAGCGTCGCGATCAGCGTCAGCGAAAAGATCGCGATGGCGAAATATTCATGCGGCCCGAAGGACAGCGCCACGCGCGCCAGCGTCGGCGCGATAAAGACAAGCGCGATGATCGACAGGATCGTCCCGATGAAGGAAAAGACGATCCCCGCGCCCAGGGCCTTCACCCCCTCGCCCTTTTCCATCATCGGGCCGCCGTCGAAGGTGGTGGCGATGGATGAGGGCGTTCCGGGTATCTTGAGCAGGATCGCCGCGATAAGCCCGCCCGAGGTCGCGCCCACGAAAAGCGCGACAAGCAGCGACATGCCCGCGGCGGGCGACATGCCGTAGGTCATGGGCAGGCACAGCGCGATGGCCATCACGGCGGTCAGGCCGGGAATGGACCCGAAGATGATGCCCACGACGACGCCCAGAAGGATCAGCAGCAGCATCTGCGGCTGGATCGCGGCAAGAAGGCCGGCGGCAAAAAGATCTACCATTGCTTGCTCTCCTTACAGGAACGGGGCCAGCGGACCCGCTGGCAGCATCAGGCTGAAGCCGTAGCGGAACAGGAAGAAGATCGCGGCCGAGACCACCGCCGCCAGCACCGCCAGCCCCAGCCACGGCACGGGCCGGTCCGAAGGGCTGAGCAGCGCGAACTGCGCGAACAGGTAGATCGCGGCGGCAAAGACGAAACCGATGGGCCGCATCAGCAGCACGAAAAGCCCGATCAGCAGCAGCGACAGGACGACGCTGAGGTAGTCCGGCGCGCCCTCGCCGACCGGCGCATCCTCGTCATCGGCGGCGGCGCGGGCCTGCTCGACGATGTCGTCGCTGACCGGCTGCGGGGCCGCGGCGGCGGGGTGGTGCCGGTGCTGGAACATGTGGATCGCCCCCAGCAGGATCATTCCGACCGCAAGCAGCGTCGGAAAGAAGCCGGCGTCCACGCCGCCGGGACCCGGCACACGGGTTGCGAGAAGAAAATAGACAAGGCCCGTCAGCAGCATGGCCGCGCCGACCACAAGGCCCTTCGTTCTGGAATTTGCCATGATTGTTCGCCTGTCGGAAAATTCGCGGATCATGCGTCCGAACGGGCCGGACGCATGATGGCCTGAAACTCAGCGCGAAGATTGCAGCGCGTCGCGATACTGCATGTAATTTTCGCGGATCGCCCCCAGCAATTCGAGCGATTCCGAATGCCCGTAGGACAGCACGGGTTGGCGGAAGCCCTGTTCCAGATCCGAGGCATATTCCGGGATCTGGGAAATCTCGGCTGAAATTTCCGCCATGCGCTCGACGATCGCCTGGTCGGTGCCTTTCGGGAAGGCGATGATATAGGGGTTGTTCATCACGAAATCGATGCCCTGCTCGGTGAAGGTGGGTATGTCCCCCAAGAGCGGGTTGCGTTCCGCATTGGGCTGACCCAGCACCGCCATCTGCCCGGCTTCGTGATAGTCCTGGATCGCCCCGTAGGCGATGCCCGCGACCTGGATGCGCCCACCCAGCAGCGAGGTGATCTTTTCGGCGGCCGAGCCGGTATCGACCAGCCGCATCTCGGCCCCGGTCTCATTCATCAGCAACAGGCCTTGCAGGTGGGAATAGCCGCCGAATTCGGTGCCGAAGATCACCGCATCCGGGTCCTCGCCCGTGCGTTCCAGCAGGTCGTCGACCGTCTCGATCCCGGATTGCGCGCTGGTGACGAAGACCGCGCCCTGATCCACCGCCGGGACGCAACAGATCTCGAAATCGTCGATGCCGTAATCGGCCAGGCCCGAAACCTCGGTCACGATCAGGTGGCCGGTATGGCCGAACAGAACCGTCGCGCCATCGGGGGCGGCATCGCGCACCGCGCTGGTCGCGATCGTCGCGCCGCCGCCGGGCATGTTGGTGATGACCATCGAAACGCCGGTCACCTGCTCGAAATAGCGCGCAAAGGTGCGGGCGTTGAAATCGGTGTCGCCGCCGGGGCTGGCGCCGATGATGACGTTGACCGTCTGGTTCGGCCAGTCCACCTGGGCAAAACCCGCCCCCGTCATGGCGGTGATGGCCGCAGCCGAAAACAGCAATGTCCTGATCGCACTCATTTAGGCTCTCCTCCCTGTTCGAGTCGCATGGCTTGAAATGCGCATGTTTGGCGCACTAATATATTTGTGCGTCACATACAACATAAATCTACACCGCTGGCCTTGCGGGCGTGGGCGGTGTATCGGGTCTGCCGGGGATATTGAGCATGCAACACCTTCGCCGACGCCGGTCCCGTTCGGACAGTATCTATGCCGACCTGCGCCGTCGGATTCTTTCGCTTGGGCTGCCGCCGGGAACGATCCTGAACGACCGCGAGCTGTCCGAACGATACGGCACCAGCCGCACCCCGGTGCGCGATGCGGTCCAGCAGCTTGCCAAGGAGGGCCTTGTCCATGTCGCGCCCCAGTTCGCGACCTTCGTCACGCCCTTCGACCCGGTGGCGGTGCGGCAGGCGCATTTCCTGCGCATCAACCTGGAAACGCCCCTGATCCAGCGGCTTTGCACGCGCGAGGCGCCTGACCTCACCCCTGCCCGCCGGTTGATCGCGCGTCAGCGGCTGGCGCTGGAAGGGGATGATTTCCTTGGCTTCCTCGAACTCGACGATGCATTCCACCACGCGCTTTTCGAGTTGGAGGACATGGGTGGGATCTGGATGCTGATCCAGGGCCGCAAGGCGCAACTGGACCGGCTGCGCTACCTGCTGGCCATCGAACACGGGCAGGTGTTCCATCCGATCGAACAGCACGGCGCGATCCTTGACGCGATCGAGACGCAGGACGCCCACGCCGCGACCGAGGTGCTGCAAGCCCATGTCTCCGGCTCGGTCCAGCGTGTCGACACGATGGCGGCGCAGCACCCGGACCTGTTTCGCTGGCCCGCCACCCGCGAACTGGCCCGCAGCAGCGGGCGCGCGCCCGGCGCGAAAGACCAGCGGGTGGGCGACGGATGAGAAACCCGAAACGATTCGAGACCCCTGATGGCGAGATCCGCGCGGATCTGCGCCGCCGCATCATCGCGCTTGAACTGCCCCCCGGCACGGCGCTGTCGCGGCAGCAGTTGCAGGAACGATACGCCCTCAGTTCGACCCCGATTCGCGATGCCCTACTTCAATTGCAGGAAGAGGGGCTGGTCGTCGTCCAGCCCCAGTCGCGCACCCTCGTCACCCTGATCGACGGCGAGCAGGCCCGGCAGGCGCATTTCCTGCGCAGCACCATCGAGCGAGAGATCGCGATCCGCCTGGCACGGACCGCCGGGCCGGAACTGCACGTCACGCTCGACCGCCTGATCCGCCTGCAAGAGGAAGTCGCGGGCCATGACCTGGACCTCTTCGCCCAACTGGACCGCGAATTCCACCAAGAGCTTTTCATCGCGGCGGGGCTGGAACATGTGCATGACGCGATCAGGCGCGAAAGCATCCACATAGACCGGATACGCACCCTGCACCTGCCGATGGGCGACAAGTCCGCCCGTATCCTGGAAGATCACCGCCGCATCGCCAGGGCGCTGCGCGCGGGTTCAGCCGAACAGGCGGGCGCGGCCATGACGCAGCACCTGTCGCAATCCATCGGCATGGCGGCGGAACTGCGCAAGCTGCACCCGGATTATTTCCTGGCCTGACCGCGGCGCCTGTGCCGGGCCGCCCGTCAAAGATAGCGCGACAAATCCACCGGCGTGACCAGTGGCCTGCCCGCGAAATAGGCATCCAGGTTGTCCACCATCAGTTGCGCCATCGCGTCGCGCGTTTCGACCGTGCCCGAGGCATGATGCGGAAACAGCGTCACGTTTGACAGGGCGGCAAGGCGCGGATCGGGATCGGGTTCGTGCGCATAGACATCCAGCGCCGCCGCACCCAGGCGGCCATCCGAAAGCGCCGCGATCAGGGCGGGTTCGTCGATCACCGACCCGCGCGCCACATTGACCAGCAGCCCCTCGGGACCAAGCGCCTCGATCACCCTGGCCGAGATCAGCCCCCGTGTTTCGGGACCACCGGCAACGGCGATCACCAGGTTGTCGCTGTTGCGCGCCAGGGCGGTCAGGTCGGGATGATACGACCAGGGGACATCCCGCGGACGGCGGTTCCAGTAGCCGATCTTCATGCCGAAACCCGCCGCGCGCGATGCGATGGCCTGCCCGATGGCCCCCATGCCGACGATGCCCAGGCTGCGGCCGCCGATCGTGCGCTGCAACGGGAACATGCCGTTCCGCCCCCACCCGCCCGAGCGGACATAGGCATCGGCGCTGACCAGGCTGCGCCGCGCCGCCAGCATGAGCATGATCGCCGCATCCGCCACATCGCCGCAAAGCGCGGCCGAGGTATTGGTCAGGGCGATGTTCCGCCCGGCCAGGGCGGCGATATCGAATGCCTCGAAACCCGCCGAGGAACAGGCGACGATCCCCAGGTCCGGCATCGCCTCGAGCATCCGCCGGGTGACGGGGATATGGCCGCTGGTGGCCACAGCCCGGCATTTCGGACCATGTTCCGCCATGAACCCTTCCTTGTCAGGGGCGAGGTCCCAGCGATGCACCCTGTAGCTTGCCCTCAACCGCGCCATCGCCACGGGTCGCGGCGGGCAGAGCATCATCAGGTCGGGCGTCAAGGTCATCATTGCTTACTCGTCGAGATCCGGCATCGGTCACGGCCCGGCGGCTTCGAGCGACAGGCCGGGCAGCGCGGCCTGCCAGGTGGGCATACCCGTCAGCCATCCCGGCCAGATGCCTGCATTTCGGGAAAGCCCGTATTTCGGGAAACTGGTGCCGCAGAAGGGACTCGAACCCCCGACCCCATCATTACGAATGACGTGCTCTACCAGCTGAGCTACTGCGGCAAGCGGCCCCTGTTTCGGGTGCGCGCCGCGCCGGATAGCAGGTTCCGGCGCGGGTGAAAAGGGGGCCGGGCGTTTTTTTCGCCAGCCCCCTCGACCGCCCGGTCAATCGTCCCCGATCGGCTCGACATCGGGGCGGACGGGCACGATGTCCTTGTCCGACACGATCTGCGCACCCTGCGCCCCACCGACGGGCGCGGCGGGCCGGGATTCGGACGGCTTCGCCTTGTCGGACCGGGCTTCGGCCTTCGGTTCGCCCGCCGGCGGCGCGGCGGGCTGCGGCTTCGCAACCGGCTGGGGTGCGGGTTTCGGGGTTTCGGGTTCAGGCTCTTTCACCGGTTCGGGGTCGGTGACGGTCATCACCGGCTCGGGCGGTTCGGGCCGGGTGGGCGCGTAATCGGATTCGCGCGGCACCATGCCGGGGGCGACGTTGGGGGTATCCTCGACCGGCGCGGGGGCCGCGTCCCGGGGCGCGGCGTCCGGGCTGCGGGGCGGCACCGGGACGATGGGCGCTTCCGAGACATGACCCGGCCCCGTCTTGCCCCCCACCAGCAGCGGCAGCATCTCGGCCCCGTTGGGCGAGGTATAGGCGGTGCTGTGGACCCCCTCGGGTTCGCGCCAGGTCAGCGTGTCGAAGCCGCCGCAACTGTCGCAGACGGGCGCCCATTGGGCCATGACGTTGTGGCACTTGTCGCAGACCCATTGCGGGCCGCGGCTTGCGGTCATGGCGCGGGTCAGCCAGCCGCGCACGACGGCATCGTCGGCGCCCTCGCCCCGCTCGATCGCAGCCATGATCGACAGGGTGCGCGTGGTCGGATGCTTTTGCGCCAGGTCGCCAAGCGCGCGGCGGGCGCCGGGGAAATCCTCGGCGGCCAGCAGCAGTTCGGCGCGCAGAAGGCGGGTTTCCTCGTGATCGGGGTTCTGCCGCATCAGGTTGTCGAAGCGGCGCAGGCGCGCGGCGGGGGTCTCGTCCGGGACGATTTCCGCATAGGCGGCGGCGACGTCGGGATGGGGCCTGACGGACCACGTCTTTTGCAGCACGCGGCTGGCGTGGCGGGTGTCGCCCTTGGCCATGTAGCTGCGCGCGGCCAGAACCGCCGCCGGGATCAGGTCGGGGCTTGCGCGATTGGCCGAGATCGCAGCCTCGCGCGCGCTGATCGAGTTTTCCTTGGCCAGCACCTCGCTTGCCTCTTGCAGGGCCAGCACGGCGTCGCGGCGGATCACCACGTCCTGCGGCAGTTGCCCCTGCTTGCGCTTGTCCTTGAGAACCGAGCGCGCGCCCTTCCAGTCGCCCTGGCGGGTTTGCAACTGCAACAGCATGTCCTGCACTTCCTGGTGGCGGGGCTTGAGCGCATAGGCCTTTTGCGCCAGCTTCAGCGCGGTGGCGGTGTCGCCCTCGGCCAGCTTCTGGCGCATCAGTCCGCGCACCGCCAGAAAGCGGGTGCGGTCGTCGGACAGCAGGCGGCGATAGACCTCGGTCGCCCTTGCGCCGTCGCCGGTCAGTTCGGCGGCCTGCGCGGCCAGCACGTCGGTCAGATGCGGCTCGCGCAGGTATTTCGCGGCCTTGTGCGCCTTGTCCTGCGCCAGCCGCCCCTCGCCCGAGGCGATGGCCAGCATCCCCTCGGCCAGCGCCTTGTAGCCCTTGCGCTCGCGCGAGCGGGCGAAATAGCGGTTGATCGCGGTTTCGTCCCCCGCAACGAAGCGCAGCGTGGCAAACAGCAGGCCCAGCAGCCGGATGACGATCCAGACCAGCACCAGCGCCAGCACAAGGACGATGAACAGTTGGACCGGACCCAGCGTGTATTCGACGCCGTCATAGACCAGACGAAGCGGCTGCCCGGTTTCGGACAACTGCATGGCACCCAGCGTGATCGCAAGGACAACCGCGAAGAACAGCAGGATCTTCAGCAAAGACAGCAACATCTGGCAACCCTTACTTGACGCTGCGGGACAGGTCGGCGATCGCGGCGCGGGCATCCACCCAACGCCGGGCGCTTTCGGTCCAGGCGGACATGGCATCCTGACCGGCGGGGGGCAGGGTCTCGATCTCGGCCAGCGCGGCCTGGATGTCGCCGCCCCGCACCTGGGCCGCGGCACGCGACAGGACGGCGTCGGGATCGCCCCCCTCTCGCGGTTCGACCGAGCGGGCGCCGGTCTGGACGCGCAGGAAGTTCCCGATGGCGCCCAGCGTATCCTCGCCCGCCGCATCCTCGCGCAGCGCGGCATGCAGCCCGGCGCGCGCCGCGTCGTCGAAGTCGCGTTGCAGATAGGGCAGCGAGGGCAGGTCGGCCGAGATCGCCGCAGGCAGTTCGACCCCCGCGGCCTGCAACTCGGCAATGCCCCCTTGCAGGCTGCCACCCGATTCGAGGGCGGCCTGCAACCCGGCGGCGATGGTCGCGACGCTGGCGCGGCGGGCGATCTGTTCGGTTTGCTCGCGAACGCGGTCGGCCTCGGCCTGCGCCTCGGCAAGGCGCTGCTCGGCGGATTGGGCAGCGGCCTCGACCTCTTGCTGCACCTGGGCGAGGCGGCCGGACAGGGACTGGACCTCGGCCAGCGCATCGGGGTCGATGGCGGGCTGCGCGCCCAGTTCGGCAAAGCGGTTTTCATGCGCCTCGACCTGACCGCGCAGATCGGCCAGCGCGGCTTGCAGCGACCCAAGCGCCGCCGGATCGGCGGCAGGGCCGGCTTGGGAAGGCTGGTCCAGCCCGGCGGTCGAAGGCGACGGCGCAGGCTGCGGCTGCGTGGAAAGGCCCGCGACACGTTCATCCAGCGCGGCAAGGCGATCGGCCTGCTGGGCCAGCGCCTGTTCCAGCGCGGCAAGGTCGGGGGCATCCTGATCCGCGGGTGTTTCGGGGGCCGGCGTATCGGGGGCGGGCGCTTCGGCCAGCACGGCGCGGGCGGCCTCGAATCCCGCGGCGGTCGCGGCCTCGGTCGCGCTTTGCAGGATGTCGTCGCGCGCGGATTGCACCTCGGCCCGCGCGGCTTGCGTGGCGGCTTCGCGGGCGGCTTGCACGTCGGCTTCGCCATTTTCGGGGACGGCTGCGGGAACGGGCTGCCATGCGGGCGGCAGATGCGGGACCGCCCAATAGGTCGCGGCAGCGCCAAGACCGGCAGCCACGACGCCGCCCAGGAAGGTGGGCATGAACCCGGCCTTGCGCACGACCACGCGCGGCTCGGGGAGCTCGGGCGGGGTTGCGGCGGATGCGGGCGGGGGCGTCGCGGGGCGGGCGTCGGGCGCCGCATCGGGTTTCGCGACCGTGGCCGGGCCTGTCACCGGGATCGAGGACGGCTTTTCCCCCTCATCCGCCTTGCGGCTGGCGGCGGGGCGGGCCGAATCCCCGTCCTTGCCCACCAGCGACGATTCGATGGCAGGCCTGGGATCGGCTGGCTTGCCCTGCGCCTCCGGCTGATACGGCTGGTTCGGCAGGACCTCACCGACCGCGGCGGCGTCCTTGCGGGGGGTCGATTTCACCCGCGGTTTGCTTGCGCTGGTCGGATCTTTTGGCTTTGTCACGATCATTTCCCCGTTGTCTGGCAGCTGCGCACAGGACCGGAATCCACCCGTGCCAAGGGTTACTGTAGTCGGCAGCCCGCACCGTCTCAACCCGCAGCGGTCAGGAATGTTGCGCGGCCATGACTTGGGCCAGCCCCGCCAGCATCCCTTCGGCATCGGGTGTGGGCGCGACGGCCATGCGCGCCGCCGGGCCGTCCCACGCGCCCGCCGCCGCCGCGCTGATCGGCACCACCCATAGGGCCGCGCGCGCACCCTGCACCTGCGCCGACAAAAGCCGCGCCGAGCGGGGCGAGAACAACGGGACCATCACCGGCCCCCCGCCCGCCAGCGCGGCCCGCGCGCGGTCGTTCAGCGCCACGGGTTGCTGGTCGTAGACGGCCACGCCCTCGACCGGCAGCGCGCGCGCGATATGGCGGCCATGCGGATGCAGCCAGCCGGGAGGCAGGTCCTTCAGCATCGGTTCCAGCCGGATCGCGTCGCCGGGACCGGTAATGGCGTCGAAGCCCGCCGCCCGCGCGACCGCGGCGCTGTGCGGGCCGACGCAGATCGCCGGACGGCCCCGCCCCGGCCCGGCAAAGGGCACCGCATTTTCCGAGGTAAAGACCAGCCCCGGCGCATCCGCCAGCGCCGCGCCGTCATGGGGCAGCGCCTCGATCCGCAGGATGGGCGAGATCACGACCTCGGCCCCAAGCGCCTCGGCCTGCCGGGCAAAGCGGAGCGAGGCAGGTTCGGGGCGGGTCAACAGAAGCAGCGGCATGGCCTTTATCGCATCACGGTGTTACTTGCACCCTGCCTAGGCGCTTGGCGTCCGGCAAACAAGACCCGCAACAACCGCATGGCCACCGGCATGAGCCTGACATTCCTGGGTATCGAAAGCAGTTGCGACGACACCGCCGCCGCCGTGGTGACGGGGGACCGGCGCATCCTGTCCTCGGTCGTCTTCGGGCAGACCGCGCTGCACGCCGATTTCGGCGGCGTCGTCCCCGAGATCGCCGCCCGTGCCCATGCCGAAAAGCTGGATATCTGCGTCGAGCAGGCGCTGGCGCAGGCCGGGCTGCGACTGGCCGATCTGGACGGCATCGCGGTGACGGCGGGGCCGGGGCTGATCGGGGGCGTCCTGTCCGGCGTCATGCTGGCCAAGGGGCTGGCCGCCGGCACCGGCCTGCCGCTGGTCGGGGTCAACCACCTGGCGGGCCATGCGCTGACGCCGCGCCTGACGGATGGCGTCGGGTTTCCCTATCTGATGCTGCTGGTTTCCGGCGGGCATTGCCAGTTCCTGCGTGTCGATGGGCCGGATGATTTCACCCGCCTGGGCGGCACCATCGACGACGCGCCGGGCGAGGCCTTCGACAAGGTGGCCAAGCTGCTGGGGCTGCCGCAGCCCGGTGGACCGGCGGTCGAGCGCGCCGCGCGGCAGGGCGATCCCGCGCGCTTTGCCCTGCCCCGCCCGCTGCTGGACCGTCCGGGATGCGACCTGTCCTTTTCAGGGCTGAAGACGGCGGTTCTGCGGCTGCGCGACGACCTGGTTGCCGCCCAGGGCGGGCTGCACCAAGGGGACCGCGCCGACATCTGTGCGGCATTTCAGCGCGCCGTGGCCGAGGTGCTGGCCGAAAAGACCCGCCGCGCGCTGGCGCTGGCACCCGTCCCGACCCTTGCCGTCGCGGGCGGGGTCGCGGCCAACACCGCGCTGCGCCATGCGCTGGAACAGGTCGCCGGGCAGGCGGGCGCGCGCTTTGTCGCGCCGCCCTTGGCGCTTTGCACCGACAATGGCGCGATGATAGCCTGGGCCGGGATCGAGGCGTTCGCGCAGGGCCGCCGCGATGGGCTGGACCTTGCCGCCCGGCCCCGCTGGCCGCTGGACCGCAAGGCCGCCCCGATGCTGGGCGCGGGCAAGAGGGGGGCAAAGGCATGAGCGTGGCAATCATCGGCGCGGGCGCCTTCGGCACCGCCCTGGCCGTTTCGCTGGCCGCCAAGGGGCCGGTGACGCTGTGGGGGCGCGACATATCCTGGGGGCGCGAGAACCCGCGCCTGCCCGGCGTCACCCTGCCCGCGCAGGTCTCGACCACCGACGACCTTGCCGCCATTTCCGCCCGGACCCTGCTGCTGGCCCTGCCCGCGCAGAAGCTGGGCACCTTCCTGGCCGCCAATGGCGCCGCGCTGGCCCGGCCCGGCCGCAGCTTCGTCAGTTGCGCCAAGGGCATCGACCTTGAAACCCTGCAAGGCCCGACCGCGCTGATCGCCCGCGCCCTGCCGGATGCGCCCGTCGCCGTGCTGACCGGGCCGTCCTTCGCCGCCGATATCGCGCGCGGGCTGCCCACCGCGCTGACGCTGGCCTCGGCCAGTCCCGACGACGCGCTGGCCCTGCAACATGCGCTGTCCACGCCGAACCTGCGGCTTTACCGCAGCACCGACGTCGCGGGGGCCGAGCTTGGTGGCGCGCTCAAGAACGTCATCGCCATCGCGGCGGGCGCGGCCATCGGCGCGGGCCTGGGCGACAGCGCCCGCGCCGCCGTCGTCACCCGCGGCTTTGCCGAGATGACCCGGCTGGCCACTGCGATGGGCGCGCAGGCGGAAACGCTGGCGGGGCTGTCGGGGCTGGGCGACCTGGTGCTGACCTGCACCTCCGAACAGTCGCGCAACTTCCGCTATGGGCAGGCGCTCGGGCGCGGCGCCGCCTTTGACGCCGCCACCACGGTCGAGGGCGCCGCCACCGCCCGCGCCGTCGCCAGCCTTGCCCCCCGGATGGGGCTGGAGATGCCGGTCGCCACCACCGTCTCGGGGCTTGCCGAGGGACGCATCGTCATGGAAGAAGCCCTTGGAACCCTGCTCAACCGACCGCTGAAGGAAGAATGATGCCGCTTTTCGCTATCATCTGCCGCGACAACCCCGGCCAGCTGCAAACCCGCCTGGACACGCGCGACGCCCATCTGGCCTTTCTGAAATCCGCGCCGCACCTGCGCATGGCCGGCCCGCTGATCGAAGAGGGCGAGATGCGCGGCTCGCTGCTGGTCGTGGAAATGGACGACCTGGCGGCCGCGCAGGACTGGGCCGCGGGCGATCCCTACAAGGCGGCAGGGCTGTTCGCCTCGGTTCAGGTGATCCAGTGGAAGAAGGTGATCGGCTGATGCAATACTGGCTGTTCAAATCCGAACCCGACGTCTTCAGCTTCGACGACCTGGCCGCCAAGGGCGCGCAGGGCGAGGAATGGGACGGCGTGCGCAACTACCAGGCGCGCAACAACATGCGCGCGATGCAGATCGGGGATCGCGGATTCTTCTACCACTCGAACATCGGCAAGCAGATCGTCGGCGTGGTCGAGGTCGCAGCACTGGCCCATCCCGACAGCACGACCGACGATCCGCGTTGGGAATGCGTGGACATCAAGGCGATCGCCCCGGTGAACCGCCCCGTCACGCTGGACGAGGCCAAGGCCGAGCCCCGGCTGGCCGATATGGTGCTGGTCAACAACTCGCGTCTGTCGGTCCAGCCGGTCAGCAAGGCCGAATGGGACATCGTCCTGGAACTGGCAGGCGGGCTGACGACCTGAGCCACGCCGCCAGCCGGTCCCGCCCTCAGGGGGCCGGCCCCCGGAACCACCCCCGGCCCGGAACCCACCCCTGCCCGGAATATTGACAGGAAGCCGAAATGGCCCGCCGCAACAAGATCATTGCCGACCGTCCCACCACCCGGCGCATCGGCGCGCTTTCCGCGCTTCGCCCCTTCCTGCGCCCCTATCGCGGCCTGCTGGCGGGGGCCGTCGCGGCGCTGGTGCTGACCGCCTCGATCAGCCTGGTGCTGCCGGTGGCCGTGCGGCGGGTCGTGGACGGGTTCAGCGAGGGCACCTTGATGCTGGACCGCTATTTCGGCGCGGCGCTTGCCATCGTGGCGGCGCTGGCGGTCGGCACGGCGCTGCGCTACTACCTGATCACCCGGCTGGGTGAGCGCGTCGTGGCCGATATCCGCAAGGCGGTGTTCGACCGGGTCATCAGCCTCAGCCCCGCCTTCTACGAGCGGGTGATGACGGGCGAGATCATCAGCCGCATCACCACCGACACGACGCTGATCCAGTCGGTGATCGGAGCCTCGATCTCGATCGCGCTGCGCAACTTCATGATCATGCTGGGGGGCATCGCGATGCTTGTGCTGACCTCGGCCCGGCTGAGCGGGTTGATCCTGCTGCTGATCCCCGTCGTCGCCGTGCCGCTGGCGGTAATGGGGCGCAGGCTGCGCAACCTTTCGCGCGAAAACCAGGACTGGATCGCGGCATCCTCGGGCGCGGCGTCGGAAAGCCTGCTGGCGGCGCAGACCGTGCAGGCCTTCACCCACGAAGGGCTGACCCGCGCCAGCTTCGCCACGGTGACCGAGCGGTCCTATGACGCCGCCCTGCGCCGCATCGGCACCCGCTCGGTCATGACGGTGATCGTGATCTTCCTGATCTTTTCCGGGGTCCTGGGCGTCTTGTGGATCGGCGTGCGCGACGTCTACCAGGGCCAGATGACCATCGGCCAACTGGTGCAATTCGTCATCTACGCCGTCATGGTCGCCGGTTCCGTCGGCGCCCTGTCCGAGATCTGGGGCGAATTGCAGCGCGCCGCCGGTGCGACCGAACGGCTGACCGAGCTTCTGTCGGCGGACGACCCGCTGACCGACCCCGCCACCCCCGTCGCCCTGCCCCGCCCGGTTCAGGGCCGGATCGAGTTCGAGGACGTCGGCTTCCGTTACCCTTCGCGCCCCGACGTCTCGACCCTGCAAGGGGTGTCGCTGGCCATCGCTCCCGGCGAAACCGTGGCGCTGGTCGGGCCTTCGGGGGCGGGCAAGACGACCATCGTGCAGCTTATCCTGCGCTTCTGGGACCCGTGCAGCGGCCAGGTGCGGCTGGACGGGATCGACCTGCGGCAGATGGCGCGCGCCGACTTCCGCCAGGCCATCGCGCTGGTCCCGCAAGAGCCGGTGATCTTCGCCGACACCGCGCGCGAGAACATCCGCTTCGGCCGTCCCGACGCCACCGACGCCGAGATCGAGGCCGCCGCCCGCGCCGCCCATGCGCATGACTTCCTGACCGCCCTGCCGCAAGGCTACGACAGTTTCGTCGGCGAACGCGGCGTCATGCTGTCGGGCGGGCAGCGCCAGCGCATCGCCATCGCCCGCGCCATCCTGCGCAATGCGCCCGTGCTGCTGCTGGACGAGGCCACCAGCGCGCTGGACACCGAATCCGAGCGGCTGGTGCAGGATGCGGTCGATCAGCTTGCGCAAAGCCGCACGACGATCATCATCGCCCACCGCCTTTCCACCGTGCTGAAGGCCGACCGCATCGTGGTCTTCGACCAGGGCCGCATCGTCGAGCAGGGCAGCCATGCCGACCTGGTCGCGCAGGGTGGGCTTTACGCCCGGCTGGCACGGTTGCAATTCAGCGAAACCGGCAGCCCGTCCTAGCGCCGCGCGGCATAGACCGCCGCCCAGAAGACGGTGCGCCCATCCGCGCCGATGGCCTTGCCAATGCCGAATTCCTGCACCTGCGGCAGCATGATGTTGGACAGGTGCGAGGATGAGGCGATCCAGGCGGCCTGAACCTGCTCGGCCGATTTGAAGCCCATGCCGATGTTTTCGGCCACGATCGACTGCCGGTAGCCCACCGCCCGCAGCCGCTGCGAGGGGCGGGCGTGTTTCAGGCCCGCATGGGTCATCTGGTTCTGGCGCGCCATGTCGCAGGCCTGCATCGCCGCCGCCTCGGCCAGGCGGGGGTTGGGGGCGACGCCCGCCAGCCCCTGCCGCGCCCGGATCTGGCTGGTATGCGCGGCGCCTTGCGCGTTTTCCGCGCGTGTCGTCTGAAAGCAACGCACCGCGCCGGTCACCGACGGCCTGTTGATATTGGTCGCCGCGCCGCCAAGGGACTGCGCCTGGACCGCGGGCGCGTGAAAGCCCGCGGAAAGCGCCATGCAGGCGGCGGCGAAAGCGAAAATGGATCCGATCTTCGGCATGAAATGTTCCTTGTTCCGTCACGATCAAACGAGAGGCAGCGATGCCGCCCATCTAGCCGCATCGGGTTGAATCATTTGTTAACGTCCGGTCGGATTCCCTTCGTTCAAACCCTGGAACTGATTAAAATGCTTACTAGTTTTCCTTAGACGAAGACGTCTTGCCGGGAAACCGCACCGTTCAGACCTTGGCAAGGGGTTGCGCAAAGCCTGCCCGCGTCCGGCGGAAAGGCGCCCTGCTTTGCCGGAGGATGCACCCGGCCCCCGCCATGCAACCCGATTTCGCTTGCCCGATACGGATCCCTGCGCCGAGGGCGGGTTTTACGCTGCGTTTCGGCCCGACCGCAGGCTTGCCCAATACATGGATTTCAGGACATTCTAAGGCCGGGCATGCTTGCAAAAGCCGGCACCGGAAAAGTTGGGAGGGGAAGAAAGTCATGGCCAGGTTCACCGATCTTGCGGCGCGCAATGCGGTCGAAAGCGAAATGCCCTATGAGGATCGCACTCTGCCCAAGACGATCTACGGCTTTCTTGGCGAGGTCCGCCAGCGCCATGGCGACCGCCCCGCCTTCAGCTTCCAGCTTTTTTCCGACCCCAAGGCGCCCGCCCGCACCCTGACCTGGCGCGAGGTGCATGAGCGCGTGACCGAGGCGGCCAATCTCTTCCGCTCGCTCGGGATCGGGCCGACGGATACGGTGGCCTACCTTCTGCCCAACTGCATCGAAACGCCGGTGGTGCTGCTGGCGGGGGCCACGGCGGGAATCGTCAACCCGATCAACCCCTTGCTGGAAGCCGAACAGATCGCGGGCATCCTGCGCGAAACCAATGCCAAGGTGCTGGTGACGCTGAAGTCCTTTCCCAAGGCCGATGTCGCACAAAAGGCCGCGCAGGCCGTCGCGATGGCGCCCAATGTCGAAACCGTGCTGGAAATCGACCTGCGCCGCTACCTGACCGGGATCAAGCGGCTGGTCGTGCCGCTGATGCGCCCCAAGGTGCCCACGAAACACCACGCCCGCGTTCTGGATTACGAGGCCGAATCCAGCAGCCAGCCCCATGACCAGCTTGCCTTCGAGGATCTGCCCCAGGATCGCGTCGCCGCCTATTTCCACACCGGCGGCACCACCGGCACGCCCAAGGTGGCGCAGCACAAGTATTCGGGCATGATCTATAACGGCTGGCTTGGCGCGACGCTGCTTTTCGACGAAACCGACGTGCTGATGTGCCCGCTGCCGATGTTCCATGTCTTTGCGGCCTATCCGATCCTGATGTCCTGCATCGCCTCGGGCGCGCAGCTCGTAATGCCGACGCCGGCGGGCTACCGCGGCGACGGCGTTTTCGACAACTTCTGGAAACTGATCGAGCGGTGGCAGGCGAGTTTCCTGATCACCGTGCCCACCGCCCTTGCCGCGCTGATGCAAAGGCCGGTGAACGGCGACGTATCCTCGCTGCGCACGGCGATCTCGGGTTCGGCCCCGCTGCCGATCGAGCTTTACAACCGCTTCCGCCAGGCCACCGGGGTCGAGGTCGCCGAGGGCTACGGCCTGACCGAAGCGACCTGCCTGGTCAGTTGCAACCCGGTCGATGGGGTGAAGAAGGTCGGCTCGGTGGGGATTCCCCTGCCCTACACCCATATCCGCATCCTGCGCCCCGACGGAAACGGTGGCTTCGACGAGTGCCCCACCGATGAGGTGGGCGAAATCTGCGTGGCCAATCCCGGCGTCTTCGAAGGCTCGACCTATACCGAGGTGGACAAGAACCGCGACCTCTTCGCCGAGGGCCGTTTCCTGCGCACGGGCGACCTGGGACGGCTGGACGCGGACGGCTATCTGTGGATCACCGGGCGCGCCAAGGACCTGATCATCCGCAGCGGCCACAATATCGACCCCGCCGTGATCGAAGAGGCGCTGATGACCCATCCCGCCGTCGCCGGGGCGGGTGCCATCGGTCAGCCCGATTCCTTCGCCGGGGAACTGCCCTGCGTCTATGTCGAGCTGGTGCAGGGTGCGCAGGTCTCGGTCGAGGAACTGACCGAACATGCGCGTGCCCATATCCAGGAACGCGCCGCAATCCCCAAATATCTGGAAATAATCGACGAATTGCCCAAGACCGCGGTCGGCAAGATCTTCAAGCCCGACCTGCGCAAACGCGCCATCCAGCGCATCTACGACCAGGCGCTGGACGGCACCGGCGCCCACGTGGTGGAAGTGATCGACGACAGGAAGCTGGGCCTGATCGCCTGCCTGTCGCGCGGGCCGCAGACCTCCGACGAGGCCGTGACCGAACGCCTGAACAGCTTTACCCGTCCGTGGCGGTGGAACTGACGGTTCACTGACCGCGGACGCACCCTGTGGTTGCGCCCGCCTTCGCCTTGCAATCCCAAAGAGGTTTTGTCACATATGTCCTGAATGGGCGAAAGCCGTGTTCTTCATGATTCGCCCCGTTGCATGTGTGAGTTCCCCTTGAACGAGTCCTCTGTCCCGCTGCCCGACCAAGGTTGGTCGAAAAAAACGATCTCCTTGCAAAATGCGATTGTAGCGCCACCGCAGGAATCCCGCCCCCGCACCCCCAGCGGCATCTGGAAGGATGGCGATATCGCGCAGGCGGCAATCTGGCGTTTGGGCACGCGCCTGACCTTGCCGCTTGAACAGGCGCCCACGCCGGTCGAGAGGCTTGAGGGAAATTTCCTTTTCGGCGGCATGTATTATGGTCATTTCGGGCATTTCATAACCGAAACGATTTGCCGGTTATGGGCTGCCGAGGATTCATATGACGGCATAATCTTCACGCCCAAACATGCCAAGCTGACCCATTTCAAGAAAAACCACAGGGAAATCTTCAAGATCTTCGGCATCACTTGCCCAATGCTCATCCTCGGCCAGCCGACGCTGGTGGAAAGCATCACCGTTCCAGGCCAGGGTTTCGGATTGGGGGATATTGCGCGCGGCACCGACGAATACAGGGAATTCCTACGCAACACCGTGGGGAAAATTGCAGCGGATGGTCCCGAAAGGATCTATATATCGCGAACGCAATATGTCGCGAACGGCGGCCTTCTTGGCGAAACGGTTCTGGAAGAAAACCTGAAACGCTCGGGCTATGTGCCCGTCTATCCCGAGAAATTGTCCTGGGCCGAGCAACTGGCGCGATATCGGGCTGCGCGCAAGATCATCAGCGCCGATACCTCGGCGTTGCATATGGCTGGAATGGCTGCGGATTCCGACAAGGATATCGCCGTCATCCTGCGCAGGAACAATGCCGAACATCACAGCATGCGCCTGCAACTTCAGGGCATGACCGGAAAGGACCCGCTGGTGATCAACAGCCTTGATGCGGAATATCTCGAACCCGGCAAGAAACCGAATCACAACAGTTGGGGGCAAGTGAATTTCACCGAAATTCACGCCGCATTGCTGGCGCAGGGCTATCTGGAGCCCGGTGCGGATTGGGATATTCCCTCGGATGAGGTCATCCGTTCGGATCTTGCCGAGGCCGAACGCCACGCCGGAAGGAATTTGGTTCACACACCCGTCACCAGGCGGTTCGGACAATGAAAGACAATATGACGATAATCGGAATATGCCGCTTTTCCATGATCGGCCGGGGCGATTGGAAAGCCTATCGCAATATCGAGGAAGGAGATCTGGAAAGGATTTACCAGCAGAAAGAACAGGAACTTTTCGACGACGCGCGAATGGAGGCGCGTTTCCTGACCTTTGAACAGTTGACGCTTGCCTCGCTGGATGCCCAGGCCGATCAGGATTTCAAGCTGCTGGTCATTTCCTCGGATCGCATGCCGCAGACCTATCGCGAGAGGCTGAAAAAACTGTGCAGCTCGCGCCCCTATGTCATCCTGCGTTTCGTCGCCCCCATGCATGTCGCCGATGCACAGACCCGGATACTGGATGAAATGGGATTGGAGTTGAAGGATTGCCTTCAATTCCGCCTTGACGACGATGATTGCCTGTCCAAGGATTATATCAGGAAGTTGCGCAAACACGGTGACACGCTGTGGAAAGCGCATGGCGCCTTTGCCGTCAGCTATCCGACCGTGATCTATTCCGTCATGGATGGCCCGACGCAGGGGCTTTATCGCTGGTTCAACCCTTTCCTTGGCGTGGGCGTCGCCGTGCGCCATCCGCAGCGAACGGTATTCGGCTTTGCCCATTACCGCATTCCGACGGTGATGGTCGCCTTGACCGATCCGTCTGTTCCCAGCATCGTGACCCATTACGGGATGAACGACACCCCGCGCCATGCCAAGGAAATCCTGGCAAAGCGGGGCATGAAGAAATCTTCGCGCGATGAATTGGCGCGCCTGCTGACGCGGCATTTCGATTTTCTGACCGAAAAGGGGATAGAGGCGGCAGGGCTGAACGAACCTCCCGCGCGCCGCCGGAAATAGGAAAAGGGGGCAGATGCCCCCTTTTCGATCAGCGCGTGAATTTCTTGTATTTCACCCGTTTCGGCTCTGCCGCGTCGGGACCAAGGCGGCGGATCTTGTCGGCTTCATAGGCCTCGAAGTTGCCCTCGAACCATTCCACATGCGCGTCGCCCTCGAACGCCAGGATATGCGTGCAAAGCCGGTCGAGGAAGAAACGGTCGTGCGAGATGATGACCGCGCAGCCCGCGAAGTCCTCGAGCGCGGCCTCCAGCGCCTGAAGCGTTTCGACATCCAGGTCGTTGGTCGGTTCGTCCAGCAGCAGGACGTTTCCGCCTTCTTTCAGCAGCTTGGCCATGTGAACGCGGTTGCGTTCCCCGCCAGACAGAAGGCCCACCTTCTTCTGCTGATCCCCGCCCTTGAAGTTGAAGGACGAACAATAGGCACGGCTGTTGACCTGCGCATCGCCCAGTTCGATCAGTTCGGCGCCGCCCGAAACCTCTTCCCAGACCGTCTTGTTCGGGTCCAGCGCATCGCGCGACTGATCGACATAGGAAAGCTTGACGGTGTCGCCATAGGTGATCTCGCCTTCGTCCGGGGCCTCGTTCCCGGTCAGCATGCGAAACAGCGTCGATTTACCGGCGCCGTTCGGGCCGATCACGCCCACGATCCCGCCGGGCGGCAGGGCGAAATCCAGCCCTTCGATCAACAGCTTGTCGCCCATCGCCTTTTTCAGGCCCTGAACCTCGATCACCTTGTCGCCAAGGCGCGGGCCGTTGGGAATGATGATCTGGGCGCGCGACAGCTTTTCGCGCTCGGACTGGCTGGCCATTTCGTTATAGGCGTTGATCCGGGCCTTTTGCTTGGCCTGACGGGCCTTGGCGCCGGCGCGGATCCATTCAAGCTCGCGTTCCAGCGTCTTTTGCTTGGCCTTGTCCTCGCGACCTTCCTGCTCCAGCCGCTTGGCCTTTTGTTCCAGCCAAGCCGAGTAATTCCCTTCGTAGGGAATGCCGCGGCCGCGATCCAGTTCCAGGATCCAGCTTGTGATATCGTCCAGGAAATAACGGTCGTGGGTCACGGTCAGGATCGTGCCCTTGTATTCGATCAGGTGCTTTTGCAGCCAGGCGATGGTTTCGGCGTCCAGGTGGTTGGTCGGTTCGTCCAGCAGAAGCATGTCGGGCGCTTCCAGCAGCAGTTTGCACAGCGCGACGCGGCGGCGTTCGCCGCCTGACAGGCTGTCGACATTGGCGTCGTCCGGCGGGCAGCGCAGCGCCTCCATCGCGACATCCACCTGGCTGTCCAGATCCCAGAGGTTTTCAGCGTCGATCTCATCCTGAAGCGCGGCCATTTCCTCGGCCGTCTCGTCCGAGTAGTTCATCGCCAGTTCGTTGTAGCGATCCAGCTTGGCCTGCTTGGCCTTGACGCCTTCCATGACATTGCCGCGCACGTTCAGCGCGGGGTCCAGTTCGGGTTCCTGCGGCAGATAGCCCACGGTCGCGCCCTTGGCGGCCCATGCCTCGCCGGTGAAATCCTTGTCGACGCCCGCCATGATGCGCAACAGGGTCGATTTACCCGCCCCGTTGACGCCGACGACGCCGATCTTGACCCCCGGAAGGAAGTTCAGGCGGATGTTTTCAAAGGTTTTCTTGCCACCGGGATAGGTCTTGGACACCCCGTCCATGTGGTAAACGAACTGGTAGGAGGCCATGTCTTCGCCCTTTTGCTAAACTCGCCGAGCCTTTTAGGACAGCTTGGCCGCAGTTGAAAGCCGCCCCGCCCGAATTCCTGCACGTCAGCGCATCTGGTCCACGAAACCGGGCGGGAAGCTGCGCTCCAGAAAGGCGAATTGCGATTCCAGCCGGGCGCGCAGCGCGGCGCGAACCTCATCGGGCACCGCCATGCCCTTGGGACCGGCAAAGACCTGCGTGCCGAGGCCCGTGTAATCGTGCGGTTCCAGCCCCGTGAAAGCCTCGATCCGGCGCATGAAACCCAAGGGGTCGCGGCGAATCATGCCGAAGGGCAGGATCAGCAGCCGCTTTTCGTCGAAATGGCGCCGCCAGCGGGGGATATAGGTCTCATAGTCGCCCCGGTCCAGCAGCACGGGATCGCCGATTTCCTCCATCCATTCCGCGATCGAGCGCGGCTTGCGCCGTCCCCGCGTCAGGTTCATCTTCAATTGCGAGATCGCGCGATCGACCGGGTGGCGCAGGATATAGATGAACTTGCTGCGATGCAGGAATTTCGCGACGAATTCGACGCCCTCTTCGGGCAGGGTCGAATATTCGGGCGTCACGTCCATCGGCAGGGCGCTTTCGGGCGCGGGGGCGAAAAGCTGTTTATACCAATGATTGGTGAACATCGGCTCGCGCGTGATGCGGTCGAGGTATTTCCCGAGTTCGTGCGGGGTCTCTTGGCCGCGGGCGTCATAACGCTTGCGGATGTTCAGCTTGGCGCGGCGGAAATGCCAGGGCAGCCATTGCATGTGCTGGGGGATATAGCGGGCGTTGAAGAACTGCGCCTCCTTGAAAGGGGGCACCCAGATGCGGGGATGCTGAGACAGGATCTGGCTCAGCCAGGTCGTGCCCGCCTTCTGCGCACCGATGCCGACGATGGCGGGCTTGCGCGGCCTGCCCTGGGCATCCCAACTGTCCATATCCACCAGATTCATCGTTAACCGCCATCACCTTACCCTGCCCTGTCTAGGCCAGCGCGGGGTCGGGTAAAAGACCGTTGCGCGGAATTCTGCGCCTTTCGGTCCGGCGCACCCGCCCGTGCAAGGCCTGTGGACAGGTCCCGTCCATAGGTCTAATTTACCCGCAATTCGCAGGTTGCAAGGGGATGATGCGCATGCCTAACGGAATTGGCCACAGCGCCGCGGGCGGGGATGTCTACCGCCGCCACCAGATCCGCCAGCCGCAAACATGTTCGGTTCATTCCGAAAAGGTGGACAATATTCGCCGCCACATGCGCGCGATGGAGGACACCCACCGCGAATTGCTGACCATCCAAGACCGGCTGGATTTCGCCAACAAGGTCTATACCTTCGGGCGGCTGGTCAAGGACAGCAGCATCGCCTTTCTGGACCTTGCCGGCGCGCTGGTCAGCGGCAAGGCCGGGGTGGTCGCCGGCGCCGGGAAATCGGCGGTCGAGACGGCGGGCGCGCTGTCGGAATATGCGCATGGGCAAATCGACGGCACCACGCTGTCGCTGCGCGTCGGCAACAGCGTGGCCGCGAATGTCCAGCCGAATGGCGCGGGCGGCCAGTTCGCCGCGATGAGCGCGCGGCAGGCGCTTGGCACCGCGCAGACCGTCGACGACATGCGCAACGCCCGCACCTACGACGAGGCCATCTCGCGCGGGATCCAGGGCAACGTCAACGTGATGGCCGATACGGTCAAGGACATGGCGAACATGGCCTCGACCTCGGCTTCGGACAGGCCCGCGCGGATCGGGCGCGCCGCCGCGCTGGTGCAATCGGCCTACAATTACCAGAACGCGCTGAACGAGACGTTCGAGCAGCGTTTGCAGACCGAATACGAGATCGCCTCGACCCGGCAGGTGTATCTGCACAACAACCGGCTGGCGATGCAGCGCCTGCGCAAGGATCTGAACGAGGCGCTCGGGCTGCTGGAAACCTGCATGTCGGGCGAATAGGGCTAGCCCCGATCGCTGGGGCGCGGCTTGTCGTAACCCTCGCCATCGGGTTCGTCGCGCTCCTGCTCGATCTCGGCGGGATATATGTCGTCATGTTCTGCGGGCGGCCCGGCCTCGGGGACGCGCTGCTCATCGGGATCGGGTTTCTCGGGGGGATCGGGTTTTTCGGGCTGGCGGGCCATGCCGTTCTCCTTCCGCTGGCCCTGATCCAACGAAGGAAACCCGGCCCCGGTTCCGTCAGCCCGCCATCCGGCCCCAGAGGTCGTATTCGCCCGCCTCGTCCACCGTGACGCTGACGATATCGCCGGGCGTCAGGCGCTCGAAACCCTCGTCGATGAACAGGTTGCCGTCGATCTCGGGCGCATCCGCCTTGGTGCGGCAGGTCGCGCCATCCTGATCCACGCTGTCCACGATCACCTCGACCCGGCTGCCGACCTTGGCGGCCAGCTTCGCCTCGGATATCGCCTGCGCCTTTTGCATGAAGCGGTCCCAGCGGTCTTGCTTGACGTCCGCGGGGACGTGATCGGGCAGGTCGTTGGCCCGCGCGCCGCGCACGTTTTCGTATTGGAAACAGCCGACGCGATCCAGTTGCGCCTCGTCCAGCCAGTCGAGCAGGGTCTGGAATTCGGCCTCGGTCTCGCCGGGATAGCCGACAATGAAGGTGGATCGCAGCGTGATCTCGGGGCAGGCCGCGCGCCATGCGGCGATCTCGTCCAGCGTCTTTGCCGCCGCGGCGGGCCGCGCCATGCGTTTCAGCGTATCGGGATGCGCGTGCTGGAAGGGGATGTCCAGATAGGGCAGCACCAGCCCCTCAGCCATCAGCGGAATCAGCTCGCGCACATGGGGATAGGGGTAGACGTAATGCAGCCGCACCCATGCGCCCAGCGCCCCCAGGTCGCGGGCAAGGTCGGTGATATGGGCGCGATGCCCGCGCTCGGTCGCGAACTTGCGGTCCAACCCATAGGCGCTGGTGTCCTGGCTGATGACCAGCAATTCGCGCACGCCCGCATCGACCAGCTTTTCGGCCTCTCGCATCACCGCGTAAGCGGGGCGGCTGACCAGCTTCCCGCGCATGTCGGGGATGATGCAGAACTTGCAGGCGTGGTTGCAGCCTTCCGAGATCTTGAGATAGCTGTAATGACGCGGCGTCAGCTTGACGCCGCTTGCGGGCAGCAGGTCGATGAACGGATCGGGCGAGGGCGGCACGGCGTTATGCACCGCGTCCAGCACCTGTTCATATTGCTGCGGCCCGGTAACGGCCAGAACGGACGGATGGACGCCGGTGATATAGTCCGGCTCGGCCCCCAGGCAGCCGGTGACGATGACGCGCCCGTTTTCCGCCAGCGCCTCGCCGATGGCTTCGAGGCTTTCGGCCTTGGCGCTGTCCAGAAAGCCGCAGGTATTCACGATCACCGCCCCTGCGCCGCGATAGTCGGGGCTGATCGCATAGCCCTCGGCCCGCAGGCGGGTCAGGATGCGTTCGCTGTCCACCAGCGCCTTGGGACAACCCAGAGAGACCATGCCGATGGTCGGCTGGCCTTCGCGGCGGTCGTCGGGGACGCTGGCGCGGGCAAGATCGGGGCGGAGGTCTGGCGGATTGGCTATCATGGCGCGCATATATATCGCCGCGCGGCCAAGGCAAGAAAAAACCGCGCGCCCTCGCGGCTTCGTGGGTTTTCAATGGCAGCGGCGCGGGCCATCCTGCGGCGCATGAAAAAGCGCCCTTTCCTGTTCGCCGCCCTGTTTTCCGCCCTGACCCTTGCCGGCTGCGTGCCCGCTCCCGTCCCGCCCGCCAGCCCCGGCGGCGCCACGCCCGCACCCGCCCGCAACCAGCAGCCGGTCGTCATCGCCAACAACCGCGGCGGCAACGTCATGGCCGCCATCCAGCGCCGCAACCAATTGCAGCGTTGGGGCGGCCCGGTCGAGGTGCGGGGCTATTGCGGCTCGGCCTGCACGCTGTTCATCACCCTGCCCAACGCCTGCCTTGGCCCGAATGCGACGGTCGGCTTTCACGCCCCGCGCCTGCCCGGCACGACGATCATCCCGACGGGGGTCGACGACATCATGGGCGCCTATTACCGGGGCGGCATCAAGGCGCGTTGGGACGCGGAATGGAAGCACTCGCTGGACATCCAGCGCATCACCGCCGCCGAATACGTCCGCCTGGACCCGCAGACGCGGCTGTGTGCGGTGTGAGGGGGGTAAACGATCACCCTGAAACAGCGATGAAGATATTGCGCTGCGGATCGAACATCGCAATATTTCCGCCGTGGTCAAAAGAGGTCAAAGGCTTGGCACCGATAAGGTAGTGCCAAGGATCGGACGAGCCACTCGCCTCGCGGATTTCCTCGCTCCAGCATCCGGCGGCATTTTTCAGCGCGCGCATTTCAATGGCCATCTCATTCGTCCGTTCAGTCAACGGGGCCACACTCCACGGTTCAAAGCCGATAGCCAATGCAGGTGGTTTCGAGCTGGACGAGGCGCGATAGACGGCAACCACGCACACAAAAGACCGTGCTTCGCTCGCCATGAGTGACAGCGGCTCAGTGCTTCCTTCGGCTACAAACCGATAACCGATGTCCTCGTTTGCACAGCCGGACAGCAGGGCAAGCATGATCAGCGACAAGAACCTCACAACATCCCCGAAGACGCTGTTGCTACCCGAGGGGTGATCAGTATCGCAATCGTCCGTAACGCCCTCACTCCCGCAACCGCCAGCCAGTCGCGAAGATCCAGCGGATCAGCCCCAGGCAGATCAGCAGCATGATCCCCACCGCCACCAGCGAGACCTTGACCGGCACGTCGGCGATGTCGAAGAACGACCAGCGGAAGCCCGAGATCAGGTAAAGCACCGGGTTGAGCCGCGCCACCCCTTCCCAGAAAGGCGGCAACATCGAGGCCGAGTAGAACGCACCCCCCAGGAAAACCAGCGGCGTGATGACCATCATCGGCACGATCTGCAACTGCTCGAAATTCTTCGCCCAAAGTCCCAGGATGAAGCCCAGCAGCGAAAACGACACCGAGGTCAGCACCAGAAAGCCCAGCATCCACAAGGGATGGGCGATATGGACGCCGACGAAGAAGAAGCTGGTCAGCAGGATCACCGCCGCGATCAGGATCGCCTTCGATGCGGCGGCGCCGACGAAGCCCGCGGTGACCTCGATCCAGCCGGTGGGCGCGACCAGGAATTCATAGACCGTGCCCGAGAACTTGGGGAAGAATATCCCGAAACTGGCGTTGGACACCGATTGTTGCAGGATCGTCAGCATCATCAGGCCGGGCACGATGAAGGCGCCGTAGGCCACGCCCTCGACCGATTGGATACGCCCGCCGATGGCCGCGCCGAAGACCACGAAATACAGCACCGTGGACAGGACGGGCGAGGCCAGCGACTGCCAGATCGTGCGGAAGAACCGCGACATTTCATGCAGATAGATGGTGCGAATAGCCCTGAAATTCATCTTTCGTCCTCGACCAGCGACATGAAGACCTCTTCCAGCGAGGATTGTTTCGTTTCCAGGTCGCGCACGGCGATGCCCTGCTCGGCCAGTTGCGACAGCAGCCGGGCAATGCCGGTGCGCTCGGCGCTGATGTCGTAGTCAAAGCCCAGGTGCCGCCCGTCGCCGGACAGCGTGATCCCCTGCCCCGCCAACGGTCCGGGCAGGGCGGCAAGCGGTTCGCTCAGCTCGATCCGCAGATGCTTGCGGCTGAATTCGCCCATCAGTTCGGCCTTGGGCTTGACCAGCAGCAGCTTGCCGCGGTTGATGACGCCGACGCGGTCGGCCATCTGCTCGGCCTCTTCCAGGTAATGGGTCGTCAGGATGATGGTAACGCCGCTTTCGCGCAGCCTGCCGACGACCTCCCACATCTCGCGGCGCAGGGCGACATCGACGCCGGCGGTAGGTTCGTCCAGGAACAGCACCTTGGGGCGATGCGACAGCGCCTTGGCGATCAGGACGCGGCGCTTCATGCCGCCCGACAACTCGCGCGTGCGGGCGTCGCGCTTGTCCCACAGCGCAAGGCTGCGCAGCAGTTCCTCGACATAAGCCTCATCGGGGGGGCAGCCGTAAAGGCCGCGGGTGAAGCGAACGCAGTCGATCACCTTCTCGAACGGTTCCAGCGCGATTTCCTGCGGCACCAGCCCGATCAGCTTGCGCGCGGCGCGCCAGTCGCTGGCAATGTCATGGCCGCCGACCCGGACCGTGCCGCCCGTGGACCGCACTTGCCCGCAGATGATCGAGATCAGCGTCGTCTTGCCCGCCCCGTTCGGTCCCAGCAAGGCCAGGATCTCGCCTTCGCGAATGTCCAGCGTCACGTCGTCCAGCGCATGGGTGCCGCTGTCGTATCGCTTGGTCAGGTGGTCGATTTCGATGATCGAGGGCATGTCTGCGCGCTTTCCCGTCTGCAACCGCGCATACCTAGTTATCCGCGCGGCCCTTGTCCACCTTGCCGCCCCCCATTTCGCCCGGCCCCTGCGCAAGGGCCAGCAGCGCATCGCTGGACCCTTCGATCCGCTGGGCCAGTTCCGCCATCACCTGCTGATGCGGCAGGCCGGGGGGAATTTCGGGCAGGAACTCGACCACCGTGACGCCCGAGCGGATGGGATAGCCGCGCTTGGGCCAGAACATCCCGCAATTGACGCCCACCGGCACGATCCGCAACCCCGTCGCCTGCTGGATCGAGGCGACCCCGTGCTTGTATTTGCGCTTTTCACCCGGCCTGGTGCGGGTGCCCTCGGGGTAGATGATCAACTGGCCCAGCCCCTCGGGGCGGGTCCGGGCGATGGCGATTTCCTCGGCGATCTTGCGAAACGCCTCGGCCCCGCGCGAACGGTCGATGGGGATGCAGCCCGCCTTGCGCGCGAAATAGCCCATGATCGGCACCAGCAGCAACTGCCGCTTCATGATGAAGGCGCATTGCGGGACCGAATTGGCGATGATCAGGATGTCCAGAAAGCTTTGGTGCTTGCTGGCGATGATGCAATCGTCGGTGGGGGGCGTGCCCCGGACCTCGAACCGCAGGCCCAGCAGCAGCCGCGCGGCCAGCAGGATCTGCCCCGTCCAGGCGACGCCAAGCCGGTGGGCGGCATCCGCCCGCAGCAGCACGACCGGCAGCCAGGCCACGCCCATCACCAGCGTCACCAGCGCGATCCAGACATAGAACAGCGCCGTGCGGATGGCGACCGACAGACCCGCCGGGCCGGGACGGTATCGCCCTGCGCCCGCCGTCACGGGATTTTCCGCAACATGCCAAGCGCCGCCCATCGCGTCGCCAGAAAGCCGATCCCCGCCGACAGGACCGGGATCGCCAGCGGCAGCAGCCAGCCCCAACCCTGAAAGCCAAGCCCGGTCAGGAAGCCGCCCGCGTCGCTCATGTCCGGCAGCACGAAGATCGCCAGGGTGCCAAGCGCGGTGCCGCCCGCCGCCCCCAGGGCCGCGCGGCGGGTAAAGCGGCGCACGAAGGCGGTGGCGATGGTGATGTCGCGCGCGCCGATCAGGCGCATGACGCGGATCACCTGCCCGTTCGCCGCCAGCGCCGCCTTGGCCGCCAGCGTGATCATCGCGCCCGAGGCCGCCGCGATCAGCGCCAGCGACATGATCCCCAAGACCCGCAGCCGGTTCGCCGCCGTGACCAGCGGTTGGCGCCATGACGTGTGGTCGTCGATCACCGCATCCGGCGCCTCGGCCTCAAGTCGCAGGCGCAGCGCGGCGGCGTCGAAGTCGCGGGTGCTGCCTGTGACCTCGATCAGGCGCGGCACCGGCAGCGCATCGACCGGCACGCCGGGGCCGAACCAGGGTTCCAGCAGTTCCTCGACCTCGTCGTCGGAAACGACATGGGCATTGCCCGCGCCGGGAGTGGTGCGCAGCGCCTCCAGCACCGCGCTGGTCTGCGCCTCGACCTGGTCGGGGGCCGCGGAAATGCGCACGGTGATCGTCTGCGCCAGCGCCTCGGACCAGCGTTCCGCCAGCCGCCCCGTGGCCAGCGTCAGCGCCAGCGCAAAGACCGCCAAGAAGGCCATCGCTCCGGCAGCGAACAGGGTCAGTTGCGCGGTAAATCCCGTGGGCGGCACCACCCGGTCGGCGATCCCCGCATCGGATCGCGTCAGCCCGCGCCACAGGCTTGCGATGTCCAGCGATTTCAGATCGGATTTCCTCACAGGTCCGCCCCCGCCAGTTGCAGCTTCTTGCCCGCGATGCGCAGGACGCGCGCCGAAACCATCGTCTTGGTCGCGCGAATCAGGTTCAGGTCATGGGTCGCGATCAGCACCGTCTTGCCCGAGCGGTTCAGTTCCACCAGCAACTGGATCAGCCGCATCGACATGTCCCAATCCAGGTTGCCCGTCGGCTCGTCCGCCAGCACCACCTCGGGCGACAGGATCACCGCCCGCGCCAGCGCCGCCCGTTGCCTTTCGCCCCCCGACAGCGAGGGCGGCAGCGTCCGCGCATGCGGTCCCATCTGGACCCAGCCAAGCAATTGCTTCAGCGCCTGCATGTCGATGGGCTGGCCCGAAACCGTCAGCGGCAGCGCGATGTTCTCCGCCACCGGCAGGTGGTCCAGGAACTGCGTATCCTGGTGGACCACCCCCACCCGCCGCCGCAACAGCGCGATCGCATCGCGCGACAGGCCGCGCACATCCTGCCCGAACACCTGCAAGCCCCCCGCGCTTGGCAGCAGATCCGCATAGCACAGCCGCAGGAAGGTGGTTTTCCCCGACCCCGAAGGCCCGGTCAGAAAGTGAAACGACCCCGGCTGGAGGCTGAGCGTCATGTCCGACAAAAGCTGCTCGCCCTCGTGATAGCCGAAGGACACGCCCTGCATTTCGATCACGTCCACCTCCTTTTCCCCATGCAGCTTGGCGCGGGGTTTTCGGCTTGATAGAACAGTCCGGCGGCGAATGCGAGACGCCAGCGCAAGCAAACCGGCCCCCGACCGAAAGATGGGCCGAAAGGAAAGACGACGCCATGCGGCTGACATGCCCGAATTGCGGGGCGCAATACGAAATCGAAAGCGCGTTGCTGCCCGCAGAGGGGCGCGATGTCGAATGTTCGGCCTGCGGGGGCGTCTGGTTCCAGCCCGGCGCCGCGCCCGAACCCGCAGCCGGGTCCGCGACGCCCCCGCCAAGCCGCAAACTGGACGAATCGGTTCTGGCCGTCCTGCGCGAAGAGGCCGCCCGAGAGCTGCGCGCCCGCGAAAACGAGCGTTTGAAAAGGCGCAAGGCCAAGGAGTTGCCGCCGCGACGCCGGACCTCCGCAGAGGCCGCCCCGCCGGCGCAACCTCCGGCCATGCCCCCTACGGCGGATTGGCCCGCCATCACCATCACCGATGCCGACGAAGCGCCCACCCTTCGGACCAGCCCATCCGCCGGGTCCGAATCGCAGGATGCCCCGGCGGGCGTGACCCCTTTGCAAGCGATTCCGGCTGCGGACGCGGCGACAAGCCCCGCGCAGGCGGCGGACCGGCCCGCCGCGCGGCGGGCCCCTGACGAAGATGTGACCGCGACACCCGCCGAGCCATCGGCCACGGCGCAGCCCACCAGCCCCGCATTGTCCCTGACAAAGGCGCAGCGGCCCGCGGCCCGCACGACGGCGGAAAATGGACAAGGCGATGGACCGGCGCGGGCCACCCCCACAGCTTCCGCACCGGCCAGCCAGCCGCCGGCGCGGCGGCCTTCTTACGAGGATGAGGCCGAAACGGCCCCCATATCCGAAACGCCGTCATCGCGGTTGTTGCGGCAGGCCCATCGCGGGGCCGAGGGCACGAACCCGCGCACCGGCGCGGCCCAACTGCCCGTCCGCTTCACCCCGCCGCCCCGGCGCAGGCGCTACGGCATGGGCTTTGCGCTTGGACTGGCGATCGCGGCCCTCATCGCCGCGCTTTACCTGGCCGCGCCGCGCCTTTCCGATCAGGGCTGGCTTGGCGCGACCCTGACCCGTCTCCATGCCGAGGCGGATCAGGGCAGGCTGTGGCTGCACCAACAGGCCGGATCGCTGGCGGGCCGCGACTGAAGCGGCCAGGCGGCCTTGTACCGGAATGTCCTTCGCCCACAGGCGAAATATTGCAAGGGCGTTCCGGTCAAACCCGCCAAGACCAGCACCAAAGGGAAGGCGTTCTCGCTGAAACGGCAAGCTCTGCGCTTTGCACGGCCTTCGCCCCTGCCGGACATGCCGCGCCTTAGAACCGTTCCAGCAGGCGCCCCAGGTAGTCGCGTTCTTCGGTCGGGCGTTCACGCTCACCCAGGCGGCGGCGAATCTCATCGACCAGGTTGCGGGCCTGCCGGGTCGGGTCGGGTCCCTCTTGCAGAGGATCGCCGGTCGAAAGGTTGCTGCCCTGCCCGGTCATCGAGCGCCCAAGCGGGTCGGTCGAGGGCTGGCGCGAATAAGGCGCCGCCAGCCCACGCTGGCCGGGATCGCCTGCGGGACCTTCGGTTCCCTGCCCCGGCTGCTGCCCATCCTGCCCAGACTGGCCGGGCTGTCCATCCTGCGCCAGCAGATCGCCCAGCGCCCGCATCCCCTCGCGCATCGACTGGATCGCCTGCGCCTGGCGTTCCATCGCGCCCGCGATATCGTCATCTTCCAGCGCCTGCTCGGCCTCTTCCATCGCGCGGCCCGCCTCATCCAACTGGCGCGCGGCCTCGTCGCCCTGCGAGGTGCCCTGGCCGGGCAGCAGACCGCGCTGGCGGCCCAGTTCCTCGCGCAGGTCGCGCTGGCGTTCGGCCAGGCTGGGCTGGCCGGGACCGTCCTCGCCCGGCTGGCCGGGCTGGCCTTCCGCGCTGGGCTGGCTTTCGCCGTCCGGTCCCTGCTGGTCCTGACCCTGCCCCTGCCCTTGCTGGCCGAAGTCGGGCATGAACTGGTCCTGCATCTGCCGCATCGCATCGTCGGAAAGCTGCTGCTGGTCGCGCAGCGTATCGGCAAGCCGGTTCATCGGGCGCTGGCGTCCGACGCCGTCCTGTTCCTCGGCCTGATCGACGCGCAGGTTTTCCATCATGCGGTTGAACTGCTCCAGCAGTTCCTGCGCCTCGGCCATGCGGCCCTCGTTCATCAGGCGCTGGATTTCATCCATCATTTCCTGGATCTGGCTGCCGGTGATGCGCTGCCGCTGGTCCTGGGGCGAGCGGTCGAAGCGTTCCGCCGGATCCTCGCCCCGTTCGGCCAGCATGTTGGTATAGGCGTCGGTCGCCTCGCGCAGTTCATCCATGAGGCGCTGGATCTCATCCTCGCTGGCGCCGTTGCGAATCGCCTCGGAAAGACGTTCCTGCGCCTGCCGCATCCGTTCCAGCGCGTCGGACAGGCCGCCATCCTCAAGCTGCTCGGCAGCCTCCCAAAGCAGCTCGGCAAGCGCGTCGCGATCCTGTTCGCCCAGCGGGCCGGATTCCAGCGTGGCAATCGCCCCGCGCAAGCGGTCGGTCAGGTCCTCGTCCAAGAATCCCTCGGGTTGCCAGGTGATTGCGCGAAGAACCTCGGCGCTGCGGCGGGCGTTTTCGCGCGACCACAGCAGATCGCGGCGCAACTCGATCAGCGCAGCGCCCACGGGATCGAAAAAGCGGCGGCCCGGCAGGACCATCCGCATGGGCTGCGATTCGCCGCGCTGCTCGATCCCGTCGACGACGGAAAGGCGCATGGACACGGGCAGGTTCGCCCAGGGGTGGCGGGCCAGATCGGCGACCAGTTGGCCGTTGACCTGCCTGCGCTGGCCAAGGCCCGGCAAGGGCAGTTGCAGGACCAGGTCCTCGCGCGTCTCAGGGTCGGTGGCCAGTCCGAAACGCCGATCGACCGAGGCAAGGTCCAGCGTCACCACCGCCTCGCCCCCGGCGATGCCGTTGTCGTCGCTGGCGGTGAATTGCTGGACCAGCCGCCCATCGGCGCGCCGCGTCGGCGCATCGCCCGGCTGCACCTGCGGCGGGTCGTCGGGCAGCACCGTGACCGCAAAGCTGCGGCCCGAGACCTCGACCGTGCCGTCCTGCGTGGCGGTGAATTCGGGGGCCTGGGGGTCGTCGAAATCACCCTCGGGACCGATGTCCTGTCGCAGCACCGTGCCGTCGCCGTAAAGGCGGAAACTGACCTTGCTGCCCTGCGGCAGGACCAGCGGATCGCCTTCCGGCAAGGCATTCAGATAGATCGTGGGGCGGCGGGTGTATTGCGGCGGCTCGGCCCAGCCTTCCCAGCCAAGCCCCGAGGCGATGGTCGGCGTCCCCTGCGGCAGCGGGCGCAGCCCCGCGCCAAGCGCCGCAATGCTCTGCCCCAACTGCCCCGAGGGCGCGAAAAGCAGCGCCGTCACCAGCGCCGTGATCCCTACCAGGCGCAGCGCATAAGGGTCGCGGCGCGGCAGGTCGGCATCGGGGCGCACGGGGCGGGCCTGCTGCGCGAGCTGGCGCATCCGCTGCTGATGCGCGTCCCACAGCGCGACGGCACCGGGATCGGCGTCCCCCAGCACCATCCGGTCGCGCAATGCCGACAGCGGCTTGCCCGGCAGGGTCGCATCGACCCGCGCCCGCACAGCCGCCGCGGTGGGCCGGGCAAAGCGGCGCAGGCCCATCACCAGCGCGCCAAGCCCCGCGACAGCGGCAAAGGCCATGAAACCGATCAGCCAGAGGCGCGGCAGGTCCTGCACCAGCCCGAAGCCGAGCGCAGCGAAAACCAGCGTCGCCACCACCACCAGCGGCCAGAAGGCGCGGGCAAGCTGTTCCCACCACATCCCCGCGCGCGTCAGCACCAGCGCCCGCCCGACTTGCGGGTCGTCGCGGGTCGCCCCTGGGTGGTTGCGAGATTGGCTTACCATGCGCAGCGCGGTCCTGTTTGCGGCCTGCCGACTATCCCACGGACGACCCCGCGGAACAAGCGCAGGCTGGCCCTGCCCCTAACCCATCCAACCGGGAATCCGGTCGCGGGCAATGATTTCCTCGACCGGGGGGCGTTCACGGATGACGGCGAATTGATCGCCCGAGACCAGCACCTCGGGCACCAGGGGGCGGGTGTTGTATTCCGAGGCCATCACCGCGCCATATGCCCCGGCCGAGCGGAAGGCGACCAGATCGCCCGCCGCAAGCGCCGTCATCTGCGCCCCGCGCACGAAGGTGTCGCCGGTTTCGCACACCGGCCCAACCACGTCATAAGGGCGGACCGAAGCGCCGACGCCCGGCTGGATCACCGGCACGATATCGTGGTGCGCGTCATACATCGCCGGGCGCATCAGGTCGTTCATCGCGGCGTCGAGGATCAGGAAATCGCGCCCCTCGCCCTGTTTCAGGTAGATCACCCGAGACAGCAGGATGCCGGCGTTGCCCGCGATGTTGCGGCCCGGCTCGATCTCGATCTCGCAACCCAGGCCGCCGACCGTGTCGCGGATGACCTGGCCGTATTCGATGGGCAGGGGCGGCGCCGCGTTGTCGCGGGTGTAGGGGATGCCAAGCCCGCCGCCCATGTCCAGCCGCCGGATGGCATGGCCGTCGGCGCGCAGGGCGCGGGTCAGGTCGGCCATCTTTTCATAGGCTTGCCGGAAGGGCGCCAGATCGGTCAATTGGCTGCCGATATGCATGTCGATGCCGACCACCTCGATCCCCGGCAGGCCGGCGGCGCGGGCATAGACGTCGCGCGCGCGCGCGATGGGAATGCCGAACTTGTTTTCCGACTTGCCGGTGGCGATCTTGGCATGGGTGCGCGCGTCCACGTCGGGGTTCACGCGCACGGCAATCGGCGCGCGCAGGCCCATCGAGGCGGCGATTTGCGAAAGCAGCTCAAGCTCGGGTTCGGATTCGACATTGAACTGGCGGATGCCGCCTTTCAGCGCCTGCCGCATTTCCCCGGCGGTCTTGCCGACGCCGGAAAAGACGATCCTGTCTCCCGGCACGCCCGCCGCCTTCGCCCGCGCATATTCGCCGCCCGAAACGACATCCATGCCCGCGCCGAGATCGCCCAGCAGCTTCAGCACGGCAATGTTGGAATTGGCCTTGACCGCAAAGCAGACCAGATGATCGGTCCATTCCAGCGCCTGCCGGAACAGGCCGAAATGGCGCGTCAGCGTGGCGGTGGAATAGACATAGACCGGCGTGCCCACGGCCTGCGCGATCTGCGTCAGCGGCACATCCTCGGCGCAAAGCACGCCGTCTGCATAGTTGAAGTGGTCCATCAGCCAATCCTGCGAGAGCGGAAGAAAAGATACAGCGGCAACGCGCAGCCGATGCCCAGAGCCGTCGCGGGAAGGGTCAGCATGGCGATCCAGTTGCGTCGTATGGTGGTTTCGATCAGGCACCACAAGGCCAGAACGCCCAGGGCCAGCCACTCTGACGGCCCGCTTGCCGCTGGCCAGAACAACGCCACCGCCGCCCCGGCCAGCGCGGCGGCCAGCCAGACCCCGCGCAGCGGCGTCAGATCAGACAGAGGTGACGACACCGATCCGCGCCTCACCCTCGATACGGACGCCGGGCGGCGAGTCGCCGGCGGGCGACAGGGGCGGCCCATCGACGCCGCAGGCGGCCAGTGCGGCAACCACCGCGAATGCCAGGAACCTCATGCCGGTTTCTCCTTCAACTTCTCCTTCCACCGCGCAATCTGCGCGCGCACCTGATCGGGCGCGGTCCCGCCATAGCTTTGCCGCGAGGCCACGGAATCATGCACCCCAAGCACTTCATACACGTCAGGGGTTATCGAAGCGTGAACGGATTGCATTTGATCCAAGGTCAGCTCGGGCAGGTCCACGCCCTGCGCTTCGGCCATCGCGACCAGCGCACCGGTGACGTGATGGGCGTCGCGGAAGGGCAGCCCCGCCGCGCGCACCAGCCAGTCGGCAAGGTCGGTCGCGGTGGAAAACCCCGCGCCCGCCGCCGCCTCCAGCCGCTCGCGGTTCGCCGTCAGGTCCGACAGCATCCCGGTCATCGCGGCCAGCGCCAGCATGAGGTTGTCGGCGGCATCGAAGACCTGCTCCTTGTCTTCCTGCATGTCCTTGGAATAGGCCAAGGGCAGCCCCTTCATCACCACGAACAGCGCCACCGCCGCGCCCAGGATCCGCCCGATCTTGGCGCGGATCAGTTCCGCCGCGTCGGGGTTCTTCTTTTGCGGCATGATCGAGGACCCGGTCGAGAACCGATCCGACAGCGTGACGAACCGGAACTGCGCGGATGACCAGATCACCAGTTCCTCGGCCAGCCGCGACAGGTGGACCGCACAGATCACCGAGGCCGACAGGAACTCCAGCGCGAAATCGCGGTCGCTGACGGCGTCGAGGCTGTTGGCCATCGGCGCATCGAAGCCAAGCGCGGCAGCCGTCGCGTGGCGGTCGATGGGAAAGCTGGTCCCGGCCAGCGCCGCAGCACCCAGGGGCGATTCGTTCATCCGCCGCCGCGCGTCCTGAAAGCGCGACAGGTCGCGCCCGAACATCTCGACATAGGCCATCATGTGATGCCCCCAGGTCACCGGCTGCGCGGTTTGCAGATGGGTGAAGCCCGGCATCACCCAATCGGCGCCCCGTTCGGCCTGCGACAAGGCAGCGCGGATCAGTGCCCCCAGCCCCTCGATGGCCGCATCGCACTGGTCGCGCACCCACAGGCGGAAATCGGTTGCCACCTGATCGTTGCGGCTGCGGGCCGTGTGCAGCCGACCCGCGGGTTCGCCGATCAGCTCTTTCAGGCGCGATTCGACGTTCATGTGGATGTCCTCCAGCGCCGTGCTGAAGGGGAAATCCCCGCCCTCGATTTCTGACAAGACCGTGAGCAAGCCTTCCCCGATCGCCTTCTCATCGCTAGTGCTGATGATGCCTGTCGCGGCCAGCATCGCCGCATGGGCCCGGCTGCCGCGGATATCTTGCGCGTAAAGCCGCTGGTCGAATCCGATCGAGGCATTGATCGCCTCCATGATCGCATCCGGCCCGGCGGCGAAGCGTCCGCCCCACATGCTGTTTGCGGCGCTGTCGGACTTGTCGGTCATGTCTTGCCCTTCGGAGGTCAAATGCTGCGTTCGCTTCTGCTTTATACGGCGCTGGTTATCGGTGCAAACACCGCCGCCGCCGGTCAGATCGACTTCGACGCCGCCCACGCCGGCGGGTTGCCCCAACTGACCGAAGGCAACGGCGAACCCGCATCCGATTTGCCCTTTCTGGATCGCGACGGCAACGAACAGCGCCTTGCCGATTATCGCGGCCAGGTCCTGCTGGTGAATTTCTGGGCCACCTGGTGCGCGCCCTGCCGCGAGGAAATGCCCTCGCTCGACCGGCTGCAAGCCGAGATGGGGGGCGAGGATTTCCAGGTCCTGACCATCGCCACGGGCCGCAACCCCTTGCCATCCATCGACAAGTTCCTTGCCGAGCAGGAAATCGAGAACCTGCCCGTCCTGCTGGACGCGCGCCAGCAATTCGCCCGCTCGATGGGCGTCATGGGCCTGCCGGTGACCGTGCTGATCGACCGCGAGGGCAATGAGGCCGCGCGCCTGATCGGCGATGCCGACTGGTTCGGCGACGCCGCCCGGCAGGTGATCAGCGACCTGACAGCGCCCTGACCGGCGCATGCCGGTGGCAGCTTGTCAGGTGGTCGTTGACCAGCCCGCAGGCCTGCATGAAGGCATAGCAGATCACCGGCCCGCAGAATTTGAAACCACGCTTTTTCAACGCCTTGGACATGGCTTCGGCCTCGGGTGTCTTGGCGGGGACCTGCGCCAGTTCGGTAAAGCCGTTCTGGATCGGGGCGCCGCCGACGAAGGACCAGATGAAGGGCGAAAAGCCCTCGGCCGCCTCGATCTGCTGCCAGGCGCGGGCGTTGGTGACGGTCGCCTCGATCTTGCCGCGATGGCGGATGATGCGGGCGTCCTGAACCGCATCGTCGATTCGCGCAGGCGTCCACCGGGCGATGGCGGCGGGGTCGAAACCCTCGAAAACCTCGCGGAAACCGTCGCGCTTGTTAAGGATGGTGATCCAGGCCAGCCCCGCCTGAAACCCGTCGAGGATCAGTTTTTCCCACAGCGCACGCGAATCGTATTCGGGCACACCCCATTCGGTGTCGTGATATTCGACGTAATTCGGTGCCGTCCCGCACCAGCCGCAACGGTTGACCATGCCTGTTAACCTCGTTTCGGAAATATGGGCGAAGTTTACGCGATCTTAGGAAAAATAGACCAGCCTGCATCCACAAGGTAACGGAGTCCGCCCGATGAAGAACGAATCCCCCCCGCCCGCCGGCCGGGCCTCGCCGCTCGATTTCGCCATCGACCGGCAGGCGCGGACGACGCTGGCCTCGGTCCGTCGCGCGGTCGAACGGCGGGACGCGGTGCTGGCCTTCCAGCCGGTCGTGCAATCCGACTGCACCGACCGCGCCGCCTTTTACGAAGGGCTGATCCGCATCGTCGACGAAACCGGGCGCTTCATCCCCCTGCGCGACTTCATGCCCCATGTCGAAACGACCGAACTCGGCAGGCGGATCGACTGCCTGTCGCTGTCCCTTGGCCTGCAAGCGTTGATCGAGGACCCCTCGCTGAGGCTGTCCGTCAACATGTCGGCCCGCTCAATCGGCTATCAGGACTGGATGCGGGTGCTGCTGGGCACCATCCGGCAGGACGACAGGCTGGGCGAAAGGCTGATCCTGGAAATCACCGAAAGCTCGGCCATGACCATGCCGCAGGTGGTGGGGCGCTTCATGTATGAATTGCAGGATCGCGGGGTCAGCTTTGCGCTGGACGATTTCGGGGCGGGCTATACCTCGTTCCGTTACCTGCGCGATTTCTGCTTCGACATGATCAAGATCGACGGGCAGTTCATCCGCGAAATCGCCGACCACCCGGACAACCAGATCCTGACGCGCGCCCTGCAATCCATCGCGCGGCATTTCGACATGTTCACCGTCGCCGAAGCCGTCGAAACCGCCGAGGAAGCGGCTTGGCTGATCGAAACGGGAATCGACTGCATGCAGGGGTTCTATTTCGGCGCCCCGTCCATCACCCCGCCGCGAAAGACCCCCCACGCGGCGGCGCAACGATAAGGGCGGGCAGGCGCCGGGCAAAGCCCTTTATTGCGCAAGGGGCGGTTTTTTCGGTCATTTGCCCGTGACCGCTTGACGATCCCTGACGCGGATCAAATCATGTTCCGACAGTGGCCGCCCAATATCGGCCACACCAGTCAAGGAGATTTCGAATGACCAAAGCCGTAATCGTCGCGGGCGCACGCACGCCGGTAGGCAGCTTCATGGGGTCCTTCGCCCAGGTTCCGGGCAGCGATCTGGGCGCCGCGGTCCTTCGCGCCGTGGTCGAACGCGCGGGCATCGACGCGGCCGAGGTGGATGAGACCATCCTGGGTCAGGTCCTGACCGCCGGACAGGGCCAGAACCCCGCCCGCCAGGCGCATATCAAGGCAGGTTTGCCGCAGGAATCAGCGGCTTGGCTGATCAATCAGGTCTGCGGCTCGGGCCTGCGCACCGTCGCATTGGCCGCGCAGCAGGTCATCCTGGGCGATGCGCGCGTCGTCGCGGCGGGCGGGCAGGAATCGATGTCGCTGGCGATGCATGCCGCCTATCTGCGCTCGGGCCAGAAGATGGGCGACATGAAGATGATCGACACCATGATCCGGGACGGATTGTGGGACGCCTTCAACAACTACCACATGGGCCAGACCGCCGAAAACGTGGCCGAGAAATGGGGAATCACCCGCGAACAGCAGGACGAATTCGCAGTCGCCTCGCAGAACAAGGCCGAGGCGGCGCAGACCGCAGGAAAATTCGCGGATGAGATCGTCCCCTTCACCGTCAAGACCCGCAAGGGCGACGTGACCGTCGATTCGGACGAATACATCCGTCACGGCGCATCGCTGGACGGGATGACCAAGCTGCGCCCCGCCTTCGCCAAGGAAGGCAGCGTGACGGCGGGCAACGCCTCGGGCCTGAACGACGGCGCCGCCGCCGTGCTGGTCATGACCGAGGACGAAGCGAACCGGCGCGGCCTGACGCCGCTGGCCCGCATCGCCTCTTACGCGACCGCCGGGCTGGACCCCGCGATCATGGGCACCGGCCCGATTCCCGCCAGCCGCAGGGCGCTGGAAAAGGCCGGCTGGTCGGTCGGCGACCTGGATCTGGTCGAAGCGAACGAGGCTTTCGCCGCCCAGGCCTGCGCCGTCAACAAGGACATGGGCTGGGATCCGTCCATCGTGAACGTCAACGGCGGCGCCATCGCCATCGGTCACCCGATCGGGGCATCGGGCTGCCGCATCCTGAACACGCTGCTGTTCGAAATGAAGCGGCGCGACGCGAAAAAGGGCCTTGCGACGCTGTGCATCGGCGGCGGCATGGGCGTGGCCATGTGCCTTGAACGCCCCTGAGTTATCCCGCCATCTGCGCAATCATGTTGCGCAGATGGCAATATATTTGTAACCATATTTCATAACCAGATCAACTACAGGGGGGAACCATGTCGAAAATCGCACTTGTGACGGGGGGCACGCGGGGCATCGG
>NZ_CAMEFG010000029.1 GCF_945915435.1 uncultured Paracoccus sp.
GATCGCGGATCTGCTTGACCCCGGCCCGGATTGGCTGGCTAGCCGCGTTGCCCCCTGTCCGCCTTCGGCCTGACGTAGATCTCCAGCCGGTGGCCGACGATTTCGAATCCGTGGTCGCTGGCGATCTTTTCCTGCAAGCGCTCGATCTCGTCGCAGCGGAATTCGATCACCTCGTCGGTTTCGACATTGATGAAATGGTCGTGATGTTCGGAATCGCTGGCCTCGTAGCGGGCGCGGCCATCGGCAAAGCTGTGACGCTCGATCAGGCCGTGGTTTTCCAGCGTGTTGACCGTGCGGTAGACCGTGGCGATGGATATGCCCGGCGCGACCCGGCTGACCCGGCGATGCAACTCTTCGGCATCGGGGTGGTCGGGCGATTCGGACAGGACCTTCAGGATCACCCGGCGCTGGCCGGTCAGGCGCATCCCCTTCCGCTTGCAGAGTTCGGCCAGCTTTTCTTCCAGATTTACCGTCATGCGCGCGATCTTGCCCTTTGTCAGCAGGTGAACCGGCACGATAGCAGGTCGCGGCGCAAGGGTCATCACCCTGGCGGTGAAAGGCGGGCCGGTGACGGACCGGCCCGCCCGCCGCGCTCAGATCCTGCCGACCAGGTCCAGCGAAGGGGTCAGCGTCCGTTCGCCTTCGCGCCATTTGGCCGGGCAGACCTCGCCGGGATGGTCGCGGACATATTGCGCGGCCTCGACCTTGCGCAGAAGGTCGGCGGCGTTGCGTCCGATGCCTTCGGCGGTGATCTCGACCGCCTGAATGATGCCGTCGGGATCGACGATGAAGGTCGCGCGATGGGCCAGCCCTTCGTCCTCGCGCATGGCGTCGAAGTTTCGCGTCAAAAGGCCCACCGGATCGCCGATCATGGCATATCGGATCCTGCCGATGGTGTCCGAGGCGTCATGCCATGCCTTGTGCGTGAAGTGGGTATCGGTCGAGACCGAGAACACCTCGACCCCCAGGTTTTGAAAATCGCCGTGATGGTCGGCCAGATCGCCCAGTTCGGTCGGGCAGACGAAGGTGAAATCGGCGGGGTAGAAAAAGAACACCGCCCATTTCCCCAGCACGTCGGCTTCGGTCACCGTGATGAAACTGCCCTGTTTGAAGGCCTGTGCCCTGAAGGGGCGGATCTGCGTGTTGATGAGTGCCATTTCGCTCTCTTGCTGTTGGCGGGCAAGGCTGGCCGTGGCCCCGGGGCGCGAATGCCCCGGCCTTGCCCGGTTCGAGGGGAATGGGACGCCTTCAGCCCTTGGGGCCTTGGCGTTCCCGGATTTGCGTCACGCCCGCCTTTTCGGCAGGGCGGATCAGCCCGTCCCGCGCCCTGCGGCGCAGAAGATGCAGGGCGCCCTAGCGGCTCATGCCAAGCCGGTCGCGCAGTTCGGCCTGCGTTCTGGGGCGGTTGAGTTGCTCCAGGACGAATTGACGCCGGGCCAGTGCCGCTGGATTGCCCCCGCCTGTCCAGGCAGGGGCAAATCCGGCCGTGCCTGCCTTGGTCATGCGGTCAGTTCATCCATCCTCTTGCCCGCATCGGCGCCCGAGCGCAGGGAAAAGATTTCCTCGATATGGACAAGGACGGCGAATTTCGGCGTCTTCATGCCATTCGCCTCGGCAAAGGCCAGCGCATTGTCGAATGGCGCGCCGTCGCCCACCACCTCGGGCGCGCCCAGAAAGCGATAGCCGTCCAGCTTCTGGCGGTCGATCACGGCAACGGCGATTTTTGACCCGTCCTGCATGTTCCGCAGCGTCTGGCCGCCGGTGTTTTCGTTGAAGATCAGCGTGTTGTCGTCATAGACGCGCAGGCTGCGCTTGGGGCCGATATTGGGGATGCCGCCCTTGGTCACGGTCGCCTGGATCGGTAGCTGCGTGGCCAGCATGTCCTTCATCGCATCGGTCAGGGTCTTCATGTTCGGTCTTTCTCGCTTTCTTGCTGGTTGGTCCGCCCCGTTCCTGTCGCCGGGCGGTTGGCGAAATCAATGGGGCAGGCGGCAATGGCCGCAGGCGTCACCGTCCGCGCGCCGCGCATGTTCGGATGCGTGACGGACCGCCGAGGCGGCCTTGCGGGCGCGGTCGATGAAATGCTGCGGGGGCAGGGCGGGGTCGCCCAGCCGCGTCAGATGCGCGGCCAGTTCCAGCAGCGCATATTTCAGATGCTGCACGCAGGCCGTGCGCAGTTCCAGCCCCGCCGTGGGGCGGCGTGCGGTGGCCGCCAGCCGGTCGAAGGCATGGACCAGCAGGCGGGTGCATTCCGCCTGCTCGCCGTTCCGCGCGGCCAGTTCGGCAAGGTTGTGGCACGAGATGTTCAGGATCGCGGGCAGCGGGACCGAGATGTCATCCGCGTTTCCGGTATCGAACAGCCGGTCGGCCTCTTGCAGCGCACGGGTATACAGCTTGCGCGCAGCATCGGATGCGCCCTCGCCGAAGGCCCGGTTTCCCGCGCTGGTCAGTTCCAGCCACAGATAGTCACGCCGGACCGGGGTCGCGGCGTCGATGGCGAGGTCTTCGGGCGAGGTGCGGGCATTCATGGCTTTCTCCGGGTGGCTGGGGGCAGGGCCGGGTCGTGGCGGCCGTTATCTATTGAGATTGATTCGCAATAAATATGCGCCATCCCGCCTTTTGCGGTCAAGTGATAATGCGAATGAATTGCAGTTGCATCGGCTGGCATGGCTGCTATTCATAATGCGAATCGTTTGCAAGAAGGAGATGCACATGTTCGCGATGTTCAGGCGTTCGCTGCTGGCCGGTGCCGGTGCCGCCGCGCTGGTTTCCGGTCTGGGACTGGCCCCGGCCCTGGCGCAGGACGGCAAGCTGTCGGTCGTCGCCACCACCGGCATGATCGCCGACGCCGTGGCGCAGGTCGGCGGCGACCGGGTCGAGGTTCAGGCGCTGATGGGGCCGGGGGTCGATCCGCATACCTACCGCCAGACCCGTTCCGACATCGCGGCCATGACCGGGGCGGATGCGGTCTTCTGGCACGGGCTTTACCTCGAAGCCCAGCTCGAGGATTTCTTCCGCGACCTTGCCGGCGAAAAGACCGTGATCGCGCTGGCCGAGGGGCTGCCCGGGAACAGGCTGCTGGCGGATGAGGAATATGAGGGCCGCAACGATCCCCACGTCTGGATGGACCCCTCGCTGTGGTCCGGCGTGGTCGAGGCCGCCCGTGATGCGCTGACCGAGATCGACCCCGAGGGGGCCGACACCTTCGCCGCCAATGCCGAGGCGCATCTGGCCGAGATCGCGGCCCTGGGCGAATATTCCGGCGAAGTGCTGGCCACCGTGCCGCAGGACGCCCGCGTGCTGGTCACCGCCCATGACGCCTTCAACTATTTCGGCGCGGCCTATGATTACGAGGTGATGGGCATCCAGGGCATTTCCACCGAATCCGAGGCCGGTCTTGCCCAGATCGAGAATCTGGTCGGCGTGCTGGTGGATCGCGGGATCGGGGCGATCTTCGTCGAATCCTCGGTTTCCGACCGCAACGTCATGGCGCTGGTCGAGGGTGCCGGGGCGCAGGGCCATACCGTGACCATCGGGGGCGAGCTGTTTTCCGACGCGATGGGCGATCCGGGCACCTACGAGGGCACCTATATCGGCATGATCGACCACAACGTGACCACGATCACCCGCGCCCTTGGCGGCGAGGCGCCCGAAAAGGGCATGAACGACCGGCTGGGGGAATAGGCCTGCCATCGGGGCGCGTTTGCCCTTACGACATTCGCAGGTGGCCGCGTTTGCGCCCGGCCACCTGCAACCCGTTCGGGCTTTCGCCCATGACCTGAAGGTGCCGCAGATGTTTTCCGTCACGCCGCTTGCCGTTTCCGTCGCGCTGTGCATGAGCGCGATGATGGGATTCAACGCCGTCGCAGGCCCGCTGATCCGCGCCCTTGGGCTGGCGGACTGGCATGCCGGCGCGGTGGTCAGCGTGGCGGGGCTGCTGTGGATGCTCTCGGCCCGTGCCTGGGGCGGGGCAAGCGACCGGCTGGGGCGCAAGCCCGTGCTGCTGGTCGGCGTGGGCGGTTTCGCGGGCGGATACATGCTGCTGGCGCTGTTCGTGCTGATGGCGCTGCCCTCGCCGCCGCCGGTGCTGCTGTCGCTGTGCCTGCTGATCGTGGCGCGCGGGCTGCTGGGGCTGTTCTATGCGGCGGTGCCGCCGGTCTCGGGCGCGCTGGTGGCCGACAATATCCCGCCCCAAGCGCGGGCGTCCTACATGGCGCGGCTGGGGGCTGCGGCGGGTATCGGCATGGTCGCGGGGCCGTTTATCGCCAGCCTGCTGGCGGGCCGCGGGCTGGCGATGCCGCTTTACGCATTCGCTGCCCTGCCGCTGGTCGCGCTGTTCTTGCTGTGGCGCTTCCTGCCCGCGGGTCCGCCGGTGCAGGCGGGCGGGCCGAGGCGCGCCGTCCGGCTGGCCGATCCCCGGCTGAGGCTGCCGGTCGTGGCCGCCTATGTCTCGATGTTCACGATCAACGCGGCGCAGATCTGCGTCGGCTTCCTGATGATCGACCGGCTGGACCTGTCGCCCCAGGACGGCGCACGCATGGCGGGCTATGCGCTTGGCGGCATCGGCATCTGCCTGATCGCCGTCCAGATGGGGGTCGCGGCGGCCAAACAGGTCGCGCCGCTGACATGGATCCGCGGCGGTGTCGCCATCGCCGTGGCGGCCGCGCTTGGCGTCGCGCTGGCGGGCACGGCGCCGCTGCTGATCGGCGCCTTCTGCCTGCTGGCCGTCGGGCTGGGCGCGGTCGTGCCGTCCTTTCAGGCGCTGGCCGCCAATTCGGTCGGCCCGGATGAGCAAGGCTCGGCCGCGGGCACCGTTGCCGCCGCGCAGGGGTTGGCGATGGTCACCGGCCCGCTGATCGCGACCGGGCTTTACGGGCTTGCCCCGGCGGCCCCCTTCCTTCTGGCGGCGGTGGGGCTGGCCCTGCTGCTTGCCTTCAGCCTCAACACCGGCAAGTCCCCGTCCGGGGCCGAAGAGGTATCCCCATGAAACCCATGCCCGAACTGGTCGCGCAAGATGGCCGCACGCTGGCCGCCGATCACCCCGAAAGCCCGCTGGCCATCGCCGGAATGACCGTCAGCTATGGCGACAAGCCGGTGCTGTTCTCGGTCGATTTCGTGACGCCGCCGGGCGCGATGCTGGCGGTGATCGGGCCGAACGGGGCGGGAAAATCGACGCTGATCAAGGCGGCGCTGGGGATCGTGCCGCGCGTCTCGGGCAAGGTGACGGTGTTCGGCGCGCCGTGGCGGGACGCCCGCCACCGCATCGCCTATGTGCCGCAACGTGCCAGCGTGGACTGGGACTTTCCGGCGACCGTGCTGGATGTCGTGCTGATGGGGCAATATCGTGAGATCGGTTTCCTGCGCTTCGCCGGGGCACGGCACCGCAGCCGTGCGATGGAATGCCTTGAGCGCGTGGGCATGCAGGGTTTCGCCCATCGCCAGATCGGCCAGCTTTCCGGCGGCCAGCAGCAGCGTGTCTTTCTGGCCCGCGCGCTGGCGCAGCAGGCCGACCTCTATGTCATGGACGAGCCTTTCGCCGGCGTCGATGCCGCGACCGAGCGCGCCATCATCGCGGTGCTGAAGGACCTGAACGCGCAGGGCAAGACGATCATCTGCGTCCATCACGACCTGGCGACGGTGCAGGATTATTTCAGCCATGTGCTGATCCTGAACCTGCGCAAGATCGCCGACGGGCCGGTGTCGGCCACCTTCACGCCCGAAAACCTGCAATCGGCCTATGGCGGGCGGCTGGCTGTGGCGCAGATCGACCGCATCGCGGTGGGGTAGGGCGATGAACGGGTTTCTTCAGGCGCTGCTGCTGCAAGCGGGCTACAACACCGCGCTGGTGACGGTGGGCGCGGCGATCCTTGGCGCCAGCGCCGGGGCCATCGGCAGTTTCGTGCTGCTGCGCAAGCGCGCGCTGGTATCGGACGCGATCAGCCATGCCACCCTGCCGGGGCTGGCGCTGGCCTTCATCATCATGGCGGGGCTGAGCGGCGACGGGCGCTGGCTGCCGGGGCTGATGATCGGGGCGGGCATCTCGGCGGGGCTGGGGCTGTTGGTGGTGGACTGGCTGACCGCGCGCACCCGGCTGGCCGAGGATGCCGCCATCGGCGCGGTGCTGTCGGTCTTTTTCGGCGCGGGCGTGGTGCTGATGACGGTGATCCAGACCTTGCAGACCGGGCGGCAGGCGGGGCTTTCGGGCTATCTGCTGGGATCGACCGCGGGGATGCTGCGATCCGAGGCGCAGATCATCGCCATCGCCGCCGCCGTCACGGGGCTGGCGATCTTCCTGCTGCGCCGCCCCTTCACGCTGGTCTGCTTCGATGCCGAATATGCCGCCGTGCGCGGGATCAATGTCCGGGCGACCGACCTTGCGATGATGGGCCTGCTGATGGCGGTGACCGTGATCGGGCTGAAGGTCGCGGGGCTGGTGCTGATCGTGGCGCTGACCATCATCCCGCCGGTGGCCGCGCGGTTCTGGACCGACCGGCCGGGCCGCATGGTGGTCATCGCGGCCATGATCGGCGCGGTGGCGGCCTGGCTGGGGGCCGTGGTGTCCTCGCTGGACCGGGGCTTGCCGACGGGTTCGCTGATCGTGCTGTTTTCATTCGCGCTTTTCGTGGTCTCGATGCTGCTTTCGCCCCGGCGCGGGCTGCTGGCCGGGATCGCCCACCGGCTGCGTTTCCAGGGGCTGGTGCATGAAAGACAGGGCCTGATAGCACTGGCGCGGGCCGAGCCGATCTATGACAGCCAGACCCTGCGCCGCCTGAAGGCGCGCGGCTGGATCCGCCCCGACGGCGTTGCCACGCTGAAGGGCCGCGCCGCCGCCGCCGCCGCGCAACGCGACGAAGCGCGCTGGAGCCTCTATCGCAACCTGCACCCCGAAGCGGCCGCCGGTTCGCCCTCGCAAGGCATCCGCCCGCTGGCCGAGGTGCTGCCGCCCGATCTCATCGCCGATCTGGACCGCAGGCTGGGCGCGGGGTCGGATTTCCATGAGGTGCGGATATGACGAACACCTTCGTGCAGCTTTCGCTGACGCCGATCCTGATCGGGGTGCTGGCCTGCTGCGCCTGCGCGCTGCCGGGCAATTTCCTGGTCCTGCGCCGTCAGAGCCTGATCGGCGACGCCATCAGCCACGTCGCGCTGCCCGGCATCGTGGTGGCTTTCCTGTTGACCGGCACTCTGGCCGCCGGGCCGATGCTGATCGGCGCTGCGGGCGCGGCCATCGTCGCCGTGGGACTGATCGAGCTGATCCGCCGCCTTGGCAATATCGAGCCCGGCGCGGCGATGGGCGTCGTCTTTACCACGCTGTTCGCCGCCGGCGTGCTGTTGCTGGAACAGAGCGATACCAGCAAGGTCCACCTGGACGTGGAACATGCGCTTTACGGCAATCTGGAAAGCCTGATCTGGCTGCGTGGGACATCCTGGGCGGCGCTGACGGACCCGGTGGCGCTGGCCGCGCTGCCGCCGCAGCTTGGGCGGCTGGCGCTGGTGCTGCTGGCGATGGTGGCGTTCACGGTGGTGTTCTGGAAAGAACTGGTGATCGGCACCTTCGATGCCGGTTTCGCAGCCAGTATCGGCGCGCGGCCCGGCCCGACCGGCTTCGGGCTGGTGGTCATGGTCGCGGTGGCGGCGGTGGCGGCCTTCGACGCGGTGGGGTCCATCATCGTGATCGCCATGTTCATCTGCCCGCCCGCCAGCGCGCGGATGATGACTGACCGCATCGGCCCGCAAATCGGCTGGAGCCTTGGCTTCGCCACCCTTGCCGCCGTGCTGGGCTATGTGCTGGCGGGTTACGGGCCGCTGTGGCTGGGCGGGCGCAACTCGGTTTCCGCCGCGGGGATGATCGCGACGGTTTCCGGGGTGGTGCTGGGCCTTGCCGCGCTATGGGGACCCAGACGAAGGGGTGCGCACCGGCTGGCGGCCTGATTACCCCGGCAGGGCGCGCCTGCGCGCAACCGCCTGCCAGGCCAGGTCCAGCGCGATCATTGCCGCAAGCGAGATCCCCGTCAGTGGAAAGACCACCCCGCCGATCCCCAGCAGCACGAAAAGCCCGACGAACACCCGCCGGTCCAAGGGCATCGGCGGCACCCCCAGCCGACCCGCGGGGCGGCGCTTCCACCACATCACCGCGGCCGAGACCGACAGCAGGACCGTGGCAAGGCAGGCCGCCAGCAGCACGATCTGGTTGGCGGTCCCGAAGGTCTGGCCCATATGGGTGTTGATCCCCCATTCCAGCGCCCGCCCCATCGGCCCGTAATCGGCATAGGAGACGTCGATCAGCGGCTGGCCCGTATACTGGTCCAGATGGACGACTCGCTGCCGCGCGAGGTCGGCGGGATAGACCGAGCCGGAAAATACCCCCTCGGGTCCCGCCGGAAGGTTGACCGCATAGCCGCGATGCAGCCCCAGCCCGTCCAGGATCGCGACCACCTCGTCGATGCCGATGGGCCGGGCGTCGGGGATCGGTATCTGTTGGCCATGCGCTTCATGGCCTTGCGCCGGGCCATGCCCCTCGTGTCCCGGCATCGGCGAGCGGGGAATTTGCGCCTGTTCCAGCGTCCAGCTTGTCTTGGCGACATGGTCCAGATATGCGCCCGACATCGGCACGTCGATCCGCACGCCTGACGGATAGCCGAAATTGCTGCCATTGGCCCATTGGTTGACCTTGCCGCCCAGGACCGAGGACCAGGGCAGCCCCGTCACCGCCAGGAATACGATGAAGCCGCCGACGAAGATGCCGGTCACCGCGTGAAGGTCGCGCCAGAACACCCGCCGCGCCGGAGTGGCGCGGACCGAGACCACGCCGCCTCTCTGCCCGCGCGGCCACCACAGCCAGATCCCGGTGGCGACCAGCAGGACCGACCAGCCGGCGGCCATCTCGATGATCATGCGCGGGGACTGGCCCAGGATTTTCAGCGAATGCAGCCGCCGGATCGTCCAGGCCACGGTTCCCTGGTCGGGCAGGCTGCCCAGGACCCTGCCGCTGTATTGATCGACATGGACGGCGATATTGCTGCCGTCCCCGGTCCGCACGGTCACCTCGGCGGACAGGTCGTCCCTGGGCGGATCGGTGTATTTCACCGCCTCGCCCGGCTGTGCCCCAAGCGCGGCGGCAAGGATGGCCGAGGGGGCCAGCGCGCCGTCCCCCACGGTCTCGACCCGCTTCAGGTCGGCATGGATCCAGTTGTCGATTTCATCGTGAAACAGATAGGCCGCGCCGGTCAGCGATAGCGCGATCAGGAAAGGCAGCACCAGCAGCCCGGCATAGAAATGCCAGCGCCACACCGCCCGATAGAGGTCGGATGCCGGGGCGGGCCGCGCCACCCCGTTGGTCGTATCGGTCATTGGATATTTTCCCGTGTCTGATGGTTTCTAGGAAGGAAACGTCAGACGAGGGGTGGTCCCGTTGCGGGTGGCAGGCCCGTGGCGCGGGCCACGATCAGGGCGGTGGCGGCAGGCGGGAAGTCCAGCGCCAGCCTTCGCATCGCGACCGGCAGCGGTTCGACGGGGGCGACAAGATCGACCGGGCTGTGGCCCAGGCCCCAGAAGCATGGACCGGAATCGTGGTCGGGCGATGTCTCGACCGGCTGGAGGGTCCGGGGATCGACGGCGATCTCGGTCATGCCCGCGCCGTCGCAGATCACCAGCATCAGCACGCCGCCTTGCGCGCGGGCGGGCATCACGCCGGGGGCGATCAGGGACAACAGGACAAAGGGCGACAACATCGCCCATAGCGCGAAGGCGCGCAGAAGTCTTGTGGATGTCCGTCCCATGACCGGAACCGTTACCCGGCCCGCCCACCTCGCGTCAACGGTCTTGAACAGGCTGCGGTCCCCGATCCGCGCGGCCCGTATCGGGCGGATGCGAAGGGCCTCCGCCGCTTTCGTCCATGCCCGCCGCATGGCTACTCGGACAGGAAGGATTCCAGCGTGGGGCCGACGGTCTCGGGCACTTCCCAGAACATGTTATGGCCGTGTCCGGCAAAGGTTTCATGCCGCGCGCCGGGCAGGATCGTTTTCAGGTGGTCCTGGGTGGCCGCGTCGAACAACCCGTCCTGATCGCCCCACAGGATCAGCACGGGGGCCTTGATCCGTGCGGCATAGGGCGTCCAGTCGGTCATGGTCAGCCCCTCGAGCACGCCGGTCCAGACCCGTTTGGGGGTTGCCGCGCTTTCCATGCGTTCCCGGTCGATGAAATCGGGCGAAACGGGGGTCGGGTTCCAATACCAGTCCCGCATGAAGGCACCGTCGGGGTCCAGGTCCTGGGGCAGTTGCGGAACATTTTCCCATAGCCAGCCGCCCGATTCCGGCGGCATGCTGGTGGCCGTGCTGATCAGGACAAGCTTGCCGACCTTTTCGGGGTGGCGCGCGGCAAAGACCGCCGCGGTCATCGAGCCAAGCGAATGACCGGCGATATCCGCCCTTGCGATCCCTTTTTCCGCCATGAACCCGGCCAGATCATGGCTGAAATCCATCAGCGTATAGCAGCATTCGGGCGCCGAGGAACTGCCATGCCCGCGCAGGTCCACGGCGTAGATGTGACGATCCGCCAGTTCCGGCGCCAGAAGCGACCAGCTTCGGCTGTTGTCGGTATAGCCGTGGATCAGGATCAGCGGCTCGCCCCCGGTGTTTCCCATTTCTACATAGCCGATGGTCTGGCCCGAAGGCAGCGCGACGGTCCGGCGCGCGCCGTCCCAATCGGCTTGCGACGGCACGGAAATATCGCCGGCACAGGCCGCGCCCGCCATCAGAACCGCGAAAACGCCTGCCCATCCGTTCATTTCCTGGGGAACCTGACCTGAGAGGACATCAGATAGCTTTCCGGTCCGTTCTCCATGTTGCCCGTGGCCAGCTTTCGTTGCTCGCCGCTGGCGCTTATGCCGCAGAATTCGGTCATCCGGTCCACGAAGGCGACCCGGTCCGCCATCGCCTTTTCATAGCTGACGCACAGGACGGGGACCGTCTGTCTGCCGACGAAATCGAACAGGTCGTTCATCTCTTTCAACGCATTCTTCAGACAGGCGGGAAACTCGTGCCCCATCGAGACATTGTTCCTGATCGCCACCGCCACCGGATCGCGGGACATGACGACCAGGCGGGGGTTCCTGAACAGGTGCAGGCAGCGGTCAAGCTGGCGGAACACGCGCGGGCGCTTGAAGGCCCAGATGTCGTGGCTGTCATAGTCCCGGATCACCGTCTCCAGGGGTTCGGCATCCTTTTCGATGGACATGGCGATGCGCTGGTCCTCGAACACGCCGCGCCCGAACCTGTCGCCCAGGAACACGCCAAGACCGTCAAGGACCTTCGCGGGCATCGAGGTGCCCGATCGCGGCGTTCCCAGGATGATGATCGTCGCTTTCCCGGTTGCCGGGGCGGGGTTGAGCGTCGCAACGCCTGTATTGGCAAGTTCTTCAAGCATGGGGCCGGTCTCCGTCAGGATGCCGCGGCAGGTTAGGCAAGTTGCGCGCCAAGGTCCATATGTCTGCCCCGCCGCGCTTCCTTTTCGGGCCGGGGCCGGTCAGGCCGCCGGAACGGTCGCCTGCATCGAGGCGCGCCCGGACACCTCGGCGAACCATTCGGCAAGGCGGGGATGGGCGCTGCGCCAGTCCTTGTCGGGGAAGCGGAAATCGAGATAGCCAAGCGTGCAGGCCGCCGCGATGGACCCGGCATGGAAGCTGGCCGAGATATCGTCGAACCAGCGCCCTTCAAGATCGTCGAGGCCGGAATCGACCTTTTCCATCTGGCCGCGCGACCAGTCGTCCCACCGCTTGTCCTCGGGGCGCAGCACGTTTTCGTAGCGATGCAGCAGGGCGGCCTCCAGGATCGCGTCGCCCAGGGCCTCGATGGTCAGCACGGTAAAGCGGCGCGCGTCCTGCGGGTAAAGCGGTGCGCCCGTCACCCCCTGCGCGTCGATCCAGGCCGAGATCACGCGGCTGTCGAAAACCGGCGTGTCGTCGTCCAGCAGCAGGCACGGCACCTTGCCGGTCGAGTTGTGCCGCACGATATCGGGGTCGCGCTTGACCGGCCATGCGGCCGAGGGCAGCTTTTCGATCCCGACCCCGCGTTCATGCGCGGCCACCATCGCCTTGCGCACGAAGGGCGAGGCAGGAGAGAAGAAGATGCGGATCGTCATGGATTTGTCCTTTTGCTACGGCCGCCCATGCGGCGCTTGACGGGTTTGTTCAGGTTGGGAACGCGCAGGAAATCCTGCGGATAAAGCTGAAGCTGCTGGTGCAGGTGTTCCAGCGCAAAGGTGATATGTTCGCGCATCAGGGCCGCCGCCCGTTCGCCCTGGCCCTGCGACAGGGCGCGGGCGATGCGCCGGTGGTCGTCATGGGACCGCTCGATCACCTTGAAGTCGCGCCACATGATCACCCGGTCGGATGCGGCGGGCACGTTGTGCAGGCTCTGGATGAAGGTGCGGATCCAGGGGTTGCCGGACAGGCGCATCACCGCCGTGTGGAACTCGACGTTCATCCGCCGGTAGTCCCCCAGGTTTTCGGGCTTCAGCTCGCCGGTTTCCAGCAGCCGGTCGCCGTCGTTGACCAGACCGGCCAGATGGCGGGCGTCCTCTTCGGTCATGTTGGCGGCGGCAAGGCGGCAGGCCATCGCCTCCAGTTCCGCGCGCACGGCAAAGGCCCCCGCGACCTCGTCCAGGGAAAACTCGCGCACCGCAAAGCCGCGGTTGCTTTCATAGGTCACAAGCCCCGCCTGCGTCAGCGAGGTCAGAGCGGCCCGCAGGGGCGTGCGCGAGATGCCCAGCATCTCGGCCAGCCGGTCCTGATGCAGCTTGTCGCCGGGCAGAAGCGTTCCGCTCAGAATCGCCTCGCGCAGCTTTTCGACGGCCAGTTCCATGCTGGTATGTGTTTCGGTCAAAAAGCGGCTCCCTCGCAATATTTCCAAGAATGTATCCATATATGCAAGTTTCTGCAAAAACATTTTGCATGTGTCTAAGAAATGTGTTCATTACATTGGTAACGAAATGGAAGGGATGCTCGATATGGGTGAAGTCGTGCTGGTTACAGGCGCCGCCGGAGGGATCGGGAAAGCCGTATGCCAACGTCTGGCGCAGGACGGTTTCAGCGTTCTGGCCGCCGATCTGTCGGCTGATTCGGCGCAGCGGGTGGTGGATGCCCTGCCGGGGCAGGGACATCGGGCGATCGCGCTGGACGTGGCCAGCGAGGAAGGCGTCGCGGCTGCCTTTTCCGAGGCCCAATCGCTGGGCGCACCTGTCGATCACGTGGTGGCCGCGGCGGGCATCCTGCTTTTCGCCGCCAATGGCGAGCGCCCGCCGATCACCGAGATCGCGCTGAAGGACTGGCAGCTTACGCAGGACGTGAACTCGACCGGCACCTTTCTGCTGCTGCGCGAATACCTGCGGCTGGCCACGCGCCGGAAAACGGGCGGGGGGCGCTTCGTGGGCTTTTCCTCGGTCGCGGCGCAACTGGGCGGCTATCGGTCAAGCTCGGCCTATATCGCCTCGAAGGGGGCGGTCATGGCGCTGATCAAGGCGGGCGCGCGCGAGGCGGCGCCACTGGGCGTCACCGTCAACGCGGTCGCGCCGGGGCTGATCGACGCGCCGATGCTGCGCCAGTCGCTGGCGCCTGAAAACGACGCGCGGATCGCGGAGAACATTCCGCTGAACCGCATCGGCACGCCCGAGGATGTCGCCGGCGCCGTCGCGTTCCTGATGGGGCGGGACGCGGGCTATGTCACCGGCGCGGTGATCGACGTCAACGGCGGCTATCGGATGCAATAGCGCCCGGCGCCATTCGACAACTGAAGAAGGGGGGAGGAGATGCGCGCAACGAGATACCTGATCCACGCGCTTGGCATGGTGGCCGGGTTGGCGGTCTGCCTGATGATGCTGCATGTCGTGGCCGACGTGGCGGGCAAGTATCTGCTGCACAGGCCCGTGCCCAGCACCGCCGAGGTCGTGGCGAATTATTACATGATCGCTTGCGTCTTTCTTTCGCTGGCCTATGTCGAGGCGCGGGGAACGGCGATCTCGGTCGATCTGGTCTATGAAAAGGTCGGCCCCGCCGCGCAATGGTGGATGCGCAAGGCCGGACAGGTCGTCAGCCTGCTCTTTTACACGGGTCTGGGCTGGATTTCCTGGGGCGTGGCCGTGCGGGCCTGGCGGATCAACGAAACCATGGACGGGCTGTGGCGCGTCACGGTCTGGCCCGCGAAGTTTCTTCTGCCGCTGGGCATGGCGATCGCCTGCCTGATCCTGCTGGTCAAGATCTTCGGCGGCGATACCGGCGACGCCGAACAAGGCGCCGAACACGACCAGCCGCACGGCCTCTGAGGGATGGACATGGAACGTATCGAGATCGGATTCATCGGCATCGCCGTCATGCTGGGGTTGATCGGCATTCGCGTGCCCATCGGCGCGGCGATGGGCGGCACCGCCTTCGTGGGTATCTGGGCGATGATGGGCTGGAACCCGGCCGTCGGCATCGCAAGGGCCATCCCCTTCAACCTGATCGGGGACTGGAACCTGTCGGCCATCCCCATGTTCCTGCTGATGGGTTTCTTCGCCGTCGAGGCGGGGCTGACCAAGGGCCTGTTCGGCGCCGCGCGCGTGCTGCTGACGTGGCTGCCGGGCGGGCTTGCCTCGTCCACGGTGGTGGCCTCGGGGCTGTTCGCCTCGGCCTCGGGGTCGTCGGTGGCGACGGCGGCGGCCTTCGCCCGCATCGCATCGCCCGAGATGCTGCGCGCCGGATATGACAAGGGGCTTGCGACCGGAAGCGTCGCCGCCGCGGGAACGCTGGGCGCGCTGATCCCGCCTTCGGTGCTGATGATCGTCTTTGGCATCATCCTAAACACCCCCATCAACACGCTTTTCATCGCCGGAATCCTGCCGGGCATCCTGACGGCGGTGATGTTCATCGGGCTGATCACGGTGCGCTGCATGCTCAATCCCGGTCTTGCGCCGCGCGTGAAGGTCGAGGTCACACCCGAGGAAAAGCGCGCCCTGATCGCCGATGCCTGGCCCCTGCCGGTGCTGATCGCGGGCGTCATGGGCGGCATCTTCGCCGGGGTCGTGACCGCGACCGAGGCCGGGGCCGCAGGGGCGTTCCTCGCGCTGTGTCTGGCCCTGCTGCGCGGACGGATGAGCTTCGCAATCTTCAGGAACTCGCTTTTCGCGACTGCCGCCGCGACCGCCGAGATCTTCGTGGTGATCCTTGGCGCGGCGCTCTTCTCGCGCTTCGTGGGGCTGGCCACGATCCCGACCTGGATCATCGGCGCCTTCGACGGTTTCGAGACATGGCAGATCCTGCTGTTCATCTGCATCCTGTTCATCGTAATGGGGGCGTTCCTGGAATCGATCTCGATCATGCTGCTGACGTTGCCGGTCCTGGGTCCGCTGCTGGCCGCCCATGACGTGAACCTGATCTGGTTCGGCATCATCGTCGTGAAGCTGCTTGAAATCGGGCTGGTCACGCCGCCGATGGGCATGAACGTCTTCGTCATCAAATCCGCGCTGGGCAGCCGGGTCCGCCTGGGCGAGATCTTCCGCGGCGCGACATGGTTCATCGTGATCGACCTGGTCACGCTGGCCCTGCTGCTGTTCTTCCCGATCATCACGCTGTGGCTGCCGGGACTGATGCAGAACTAGACCGGCCGCGCATCGCGGCCGCCCCCCGATTCATCTGGTCAAAAAGGGAGAACGACCATGAGGAAATACCTTCTGTCCGCCGTTTCGCTGCTTGCTTTCGCAACGGCGCCGCAGGCCGCGGATTACCTGGCATCGACATGGCTGGAGCCTGGCCATATCCTGACCAAGGACGCCTATGTGCCCTACCTCGAAGACATCGCCGAGGCGACCGGCGGAGAGGTGAGTTTCGAGCTTTACACCTCAAGCTCGTTGCTGCCGCCCACGACGACGCTCAGCGGCGTGGGTGATGGCGTTGCCCAGCTTGGGCTGGTCGCGGCGTCCTATACGCCCTCGGAACTGCCGCTGTCGGGCATGATCAACGACCTGGCCTTTACCGCGACCGATCCGATGGCGACCGCGCTGGCCTTCACCGAGATCGCGATGACCAACCCGCGTTTCCAGGAAGAATACACCCAGCATAACACCGTGGTTCTGGGCGCCTATTCGACCCCCGTTTATCTGTTCGCCTGCATGATGGATATCGTCAGCACCGACGATATCCGCGGCAAGAAGATCCGCACGGCGGGGACGGCCCAGAACGAATGGATCATCTCGCTTGGTGCGGTGCCTGTCTCGGTGCCCAGCCCGGATATCTATTCGGGGCTGGAACGCGGCTCGATCGACTGCACGCTGGGCGATGCGACCAACCTTGAAAACGGCCCCAAATTCGGCGAGGTCACGCGCTCGTTGACGATGCTGGATCAGGGCACCTCCCTGGGTGTGACCTATGTTTTCAACCAGGATTTCTGGACCGATATCGGTCCCGAGGCACGGCGGCAGATCCTGGACGTCACGGCCAGGGCGGTGGCGCTGAAGCAGATCAGCTATGAAGAGGCCGCCAGCGATGCGCTGGACAAGACCCGTGCGCGCGGCACCGCCATCAATGAGCCGGACCAGTCGCTGGTCGATGCGCTTGAGGCGTTCCGCGCCACCGTCGTCGAGACCTTCCCCAAGCGCACCGAGGCCGAACGCAGGGTCTCCGACCCGACGGAAATTGCGCAGGAGTTCCTGGCTCTTCAAGAAAAATGGGGTGGCCTGCTGGCCGATATCGACCGCAACGATCCCGACGCGCTGGCCGAGCTGATCCATGCGGAAATCTACGCCAAGGTGGATGAAAACGCCTACGGGCTTTGATCCGGGACCTGTCCGGGGCGCGGAAAACGCCCCGGACAGGCCGATCCGGCCATCCCCGGCGGGATGGCTTTGCAATCGACAGTGAAGGCAAGACAGAATGTCCACCATGCAATCCGCCATCGTCACCGGCGCCGGGTCCGGCATCGGACGCGCCATCGCGCGCCGCCTTGCCGAAGAAGGCCACGCCGTCGTCGTCGCCGACCGCTCGGCCGAAGGGGCTGGCGAAACCCTGCGCCTGCTGACCGAAGCCGGCCACACGGCCCGCACCGAGGTCCTGGATATCACCGACCCGGCCGCCACCCAGGCGCTGATCGACCGCACCCCGAACCTGCGGGTTCTGGTCAATAACGCGGGCATCTTCGACACCTGCGATTTCGATGCGCTGACCGCCGGCGACTTCCGCAGGATGTATGAGGTCAACCTGGTGGCGATGTTCACCCTGTGCCAGCAGGCGGCCCGCGTGCTGCCCGAAGGGGGGCGGATCGTCAACCTGGCCTCGCGCGCGGCCTTCGGGGCGCGGAACTATGCCCATTACGTCGCGTCCAAGGCCGGGGTGGCGGGCTTTACCAAGGCGCTGGCGCTGGAACTGGCCGAACGGCAGATCACCGTCAACGCCGTAGCCCCCGGCGTCATCGCCACCGACATGCTGCTGGAGCGCGCCGAGGGGCTGGATGGGCTGCGCGCCCAGCAGCCCACCGGCAAGCTGGGCTGCCCCGAAGATATCGCCCATGCCGTCGCATTCTTTGCCGACCCCCGCGCCGCATTCGTCACCGGACAGGTGCTGATCGTCGATGGCGGTCGGTCGGTCGGCGGCACGGCCGCTTTTTGATGGAGATGAACATGACACTCGAACCCAGCAATCTTGAGGGGCGCAGCGCGGTCGTGACCGGGGCGGGGCAGGGCATCGGCGCCGCCATCGCCGAGGCGCTGCTGGCCGCCGGGGCCAATGTCGTCGCGGTGGACCGCGAGGCCGCCGGGATCGCGGCGCTGGCCGAACGGCAGGGCGTGACCGCCGTTCAGGGCGACGTGACCGATACGGGCCTGCCCGACCGGATCGGCGCGGCGCTGGACGGGGCCGGGCTGCGGCTGGATATCCTGGTCAACAACGCCGGGGTGGCGCGCGGCGCCCATGCGCTCGACACCAGCGACGAGGACGTGGCGCGCTATTTCGATATCAACGTGCTGGGCCTGTTCCGCCTGTCGCGCTGGGCGGTGGGGCGGATGATGCGCAGCGGCGGCGGGGCCATCGTCAACACGGCGTCGATCTTCGGACTGATCGGCGCGCAGAATTCCTGCGGCTATTCGGCATCGAAAGCGGCGGTGATCGGGCTGACGCGGCAGATGGCCACGGATTTCGGCCCCAACGGCATCCGGGTGAACGCGGTCGCGCCCGGCCTGATCGAGACGCCGCTGACGGCCGAGCGTATCCGCACCGAAGAGTGGCGCCGCCACCAGATGATCGACGGCGCCCCCCTGCGCCGCGCCGGCCTGCCCCAGGATGTGGCGCGGGCGGTCCGCTTCCTTGCGTCCGACGAGGCGTCCTTCATCACCGGGCAGGTGCTGGCGGTGGACGGCGGCTGGGCGATGGGCCGCTATCCGCGGCAAGAGGCGATCCATGCGCAAGCCTGACAACCCGGACCTGCCGGAAAGCTGCGATCTTCTGATCGTGGGATCAGGCGCGGCGGGGATGGCGGCGGCCATCTCGGCCCGCCACCACGGGTTGAACCCGGTCATCATCGAGAAATCCGACCTCTTCGGCGGCTCGACCGCCGTATCGGGCGGCGCGATCTGGGTGCCCTGCAACCCGATCGCCGCCGCTGCGGGGATCGAGGACAGCCGCGATGCCGCGCGCCGTTACATACAGGGCGAAACCGGCAATCTGTTCAACGCCGAAATGGTGGATGCCTTTCTGGACAAGGGGCCGGAAGCGATCGGTTTCTTCCATGAACGGACCGCGCTGAAAATGTCCTGCCGGGTGGTTTCGCCCGACTATCACTCGGACGCCGATGGCGCGACCGAGGGCGGGCGGGCGCTGGATGCGCTGGATTACGATGGCCGCAAGCTGGGCGCGCAACTTTACCGGATGCGGCCGCCGATCCCGGATTTCACCATCCTGGGCGGGATGCCGCTGGGGCGGCCCGATATCTTTCACTTCCTGCGCATGACCCGCTCGGCCAGATCGGCGCTATACGCGGTGAAGGTGGTCGCGAAATACCTGCGCGACCGCGTGGCCTGGGGCCGCAATACCCGGCTGGTGATGGGCGCCGCCGTGTCGGGGCGCCTGGCCGAGACGGTGTTTGCGCTGAACATCCCCCTTTGCACCGGCCATGAGCTGACCGGCCTGATCCGGGACGAGGCGGGCCGCGTGACCGGCGCCGAGGTCAAGGGACCGAAGGGCCTGCGCCGCGTCACCGCCCGCCGCGGCGTGGTGCTGGCCGCCGGGGGCTATCCCCATGACAGCGCCCGCCGCGCGGCCAGCTTCGACCATGTCCGGCGCGGCCTGCCGCATTATTCGATGTCCCCCACCAGCGGAACCGGGGGGGCGATCGCCGCCGCCGAAGCAATCGGCGCGGGTTTCGTCGATACCAACGCCAATGGTGGATTCTGGACGCCGGTTTCGCTTTTGCCCAACCCCGACGGCTCGGTCCGGCCGTTCCCGCACCTGTTTCTGGACCGCGCCAAGCCGGGGGTGATCGCGGTCGGCCATGACGGGCGGCGCTTCGTCAACGAGGCGTCGAGCTATCACGACTTCGTGCAGGGCCTGATCGCCAAGCTGCTGGCCGAGGGGCAGCGTTCCGCCTGGCTGATCGCCGATCATCGCGCGATCCGCCGCTATGGGCTGGGCGCGGTCCATGCCTTGCCGGCGCCGATAGGCAGGCATCTGGCCAGTGGCTATCTCAAGCGCGGCGCGACGCCTGATGACCTGGCCCGGCAATGTGGAATCGCGCCCGATGCGCTGGCGCACACGCTGGCCGGTTTCAACGATACGGCGGCGCGCGGCGAGGATCCGGCCTTCGGCAAAGGCTCGACCAGCTACCAGCGTTACCTGGGCGACGCCGAAAACCGCCCCAACCCCTGCCTGCGCCCGTTGGAGGGGCCGCTTTACGCCGTCGAGATCTTCCCCGGCGATATCGGCACCTCGATGGGGCTGGACGTGAATGCGGCGGGGCAGGTCAGGGATCGTCAGGGACAGGTCATTCCCGGCCTTTTCGCCTGCGGCAACGACATCAACTCGATCATGTCGGGCGCCTATCCGGGACCGGGCATCACGCTGGGTCCGGCGCTGACCTTCGGCTATGTCATCGGCCAGACGGCGGCGGGCTGACATTCGGCGCCGGGCGGTTTCCCGTCCGGCGCAATGCGATCAGCCCGCGACCGCCGCCCGCGCCTTGGGCGCGAAGCGGTCGGGATGGGCCGCCTGAAAGGCGGGATGAGCCTCGCAGGACCGTGCCACGGCGCTGATCCGGGGCAGATGCGCAAAGCCCACCCCCCAACGGTCGGCGTTGTAAAGCTGCGGGACCAGCGCGCAATCGGCCAGACCGGGGCGGTCGCCATGACAGAACTTGCCCGCAAACCCCGGATGATCCAGCAATTTCTCGAACGCGGCCAGCCCGTGGGCGATATTGTCGCGGTTCCAGTCGGCGCGGGCCTGGGGTCCGGCCAGCGCCTCGACCCGCGACAGGACGGCAAGGTTCGACACCGGATGGATCTCGCAGGCGACGGCCAGCGCCAGCGTCCGGACATGGGCGCGCGCGGCGGGATCGGCGGGGATGAGCGACGGTGCGGGCCGGGTCTCGTCCAGATATTCGACGATCGCCAGCGATTGGGTCAGCACAAGCCCGTCGATCTCCAGCACCGGGACCAGGCCTTGCGGGTTCAGGCCAAGATGCGCGCTGCCGCGCTGCTCGCCGGCCACGAGGTTGACCGGCACCCGCCGGTAAGCGATGCCCTTCAGCGCCAACGCGATGCGCACCCGGTAGGATGCGGTGGATCGCCAGTAATCGTGCAGGATCACCTGCCCCCCCTGCGGCGCGGCGCCCGCAGGGTTCGCTGTTTCGGCCATGTTCATTCCACCGCCGGCAGGATGCGCCCGGCGCAGGGACCGAAGCCGATGCGATAGCCTGCGCCCTGCGCATGGGCGAACAGCCCGATCTCGTCGCCATCCTCGATGAAGGTGCGGGGCTGGCCGTTCACCGTGACCGGCACCTTGCCGCCCTGCGTCATCTCCAGAAGCGCGCCGGTCTGGTCCGGCGACGGCCCCGAGATCGTGCCCGATCCCAGCAGGTCGCCGACCCGCATCGGACAGCCCGATTGCGTATGATGCGCCAGTTGCTGGGCGCTGGAATAGTACATGACGTTGTAATTCGTCCGCCCCATCACCTGGCCGTTCATGGTCCAGCCGATTTCCAGATCGTAGAAGCCGGGCCGGTCCTCGCGCAGATAGGGCAGCAGGGGGTTCACCCGCTCGGCCCCTTCGCAGCGAAACGGCTCCAGCGCGGCCTGCGTCACCACCCAGGCGCCGATGGTGGTGCCAAGCGCCTTGGACTGGAACGGCCCCAGCGGCTGGTATTCCCAGGCCTGGATGTCGCGCGCCGACCAGTCGTTGAGCAGCACATAGCCGAAGATCATCCCCTCGGCATCCTCGACGCCGATCCGCGCGCCCATCGCACTGTCGGCGCCGACGATGGCGCCCAGTTCCAGTTCAAGGTCCAGGCGGCGGCAGGCGGCCCATTCGGGACCGCTCTCGCCCTTGACCTGCCCCATCGGGCGGCGGATCGCCGTGCCCGACACGACGACCGAGGACGCCCGGCCATTATAGCCGATCGGCATATGCGTCCATTGCGGCGGCAGCGCATTTTCCGGGCCGCGAAACAGCACGCCCACGTTGAAGGCATGGTTCTTCGAGGCATAGAAATCGGTGAATTCGGTGACCCGGATCGGCAGGCGCATGTCCGCCCCGGCCATCGCAACCAGCGGCAGGGTCCTGTCGCCGTCCTCGGCCAGAAGCGCGGTCAGCCGGGCGCGGATCCCGTCCCATTTCGCCCGGCCAAGCGCCATGAAATCATTGAGCCGGGGCTGCGCGAAACTCCCCCCCGCGTCCAGCAATCCGCGCGCCTCGCACTCTGCCAGGTCCAGGATCATGTCGCCGATGGCCACGCCGCAGCGCGGCGCATCGCCGGTCGAAAACACCCCATAGGGCAGGTTGTTCAGGGGAAAGGGGCAATCGGGCCGATTGGCGCTTTCCACCCAGGAACGGATCAGGGCCATGTCTGGCTTTCCTTCTTCATCATGCAAATACCCTCGGGGGTCCGGGGGTGAAACCCCCGGCCTTGGGAGGATCACTTCACGCCGGGCGTTCCGTCGAACTTCTTTTCAAGCTGGTTCCAGACCTCGATATATTCCTCTTGCATCGGGGCCTCGCGCGCGGCGAATTCGGTCAGGTGCTGGGGGAAACGGGTCTCGAACATGAAGGACATGGTGTTGTCCAGCTTCTCGGGCTTCAGATCGGCGTTGCTGGCGCCTTCGAAGGCGGCGCGGTCGGGACCGTGGGGCAGCATGCAGTTGTGCAGGCTGATGCCGCCGGGCATGAAGCCTTCGGGCTTGGCGTCATACTGGCCGTAGATATTGCCCATCAGCTCGGACATGATGTTCTTGTGATACCACGGCGGGCGGAAGGAATGCTCGGCCACCATCCAGCGTTCGCGGAACAGCACGAAGTCGATATTGGCCGTGCCCTCCTGCCCCGAAGGGGCGGTCAGCACGGTGAAGATCGACGGGTCGGGGTGATCGAACAGGATCGCGCCCACCGGCGAATAGGTCCGCAGGTCGTATTTGTAGGCGCAATAATTGCCGTGCCAGGCCACCACGTCCAGGGGCGAGTGGTCGATCCAGGTTTCGTGGAACTGGCCGCACCACTTGATGACGACGCGCGAACGGGTCTCGCGATCCTCGAAGGCCGCAACCGGGCATTTGAAGTCGCGCGGGTTGGCAAGGCAGTTCGCGCCGATGGGACCACGGCCGGGCAGGTCGAACTTCTGCCCGTAATTCTCGCAGACGAAACCCCGGCAGGGGCCTTCCAGCACCTCGACGCGGTAGACCAGACCGCGCGGGATGATGGCGATTTCCTTCGGCTCAAGGTCGATGATGCCAAGCTCGGTGCAAAAGCGCAGCTTGCCCTCTTGCGGGACGACCAGCAATTCGCTGTCGGCGGAAAAGAAATATTCGTCCTGCATCGACTGCGTGACCAGGTAGACATGGCTGGCCATGCCGACCTGGATGTTCACGTCGCCCGCCGTGGTGATGCTGCGCATCCCGGTGATCCAGGTCAGATCCTGATCCGGGACCGGGATCGGGTCCCAGCGATACTGGCCCAGCGACATGATGTTCTGCCGGTTCGGATCATGGGGCAGGATGTTCGGCGCGGTCTTCCAATAGGGCACGTCGATGGGCTTGAAACGGCCCGTGTGATGGACCGAGGGGCGGATGCGATAGCACCAGGTCCGTTCGTTCTGCCCGCGCGGCGCGGTGAAGGCGGTGCCTGACAACTGCTCGGCATAAAGGCCGTATGCGCATTTCTGGGGGCTGTTCTGGCCTTGCGGCAGCGCGCCCGGCAGCGCCTCGGTCTCGAAGTCGTTGCCGAAGCCGGGCATGTAGCCCTCATGCGTGCCGGTGGCGCCCGAGGCGCGGATCATCCCGCGCGGCAGGTCGTGCGTGGTCATGACGATTACTCCGATCCACAACTTGTTTCCGTTGAAATGAATATTCATTGCAACGGCAACGATGTCAAGGACCGATGCCGTGGGGCAGGGCGCGCGGCGCTATTCCGCCCGATCCGCGCCGTCGCCGGGACGGGGATGGCTTTGCGCGCCCGGATCCTCGCGGGGGGTGCTGGCGATGGCCTGGTCCAGCGCGGCGATGCCGCGAAACAGCGCCTCGCGGTCGGCCTCGGGCATGGCGGCAAGGATTTCGGTTGCGCGCGCCTCGACCTCGCGGAAGGCGCGGCTGAACAGCTCGCGGCCCTTTTGCGTGATGCGGTAGACGCGCAACCGGCGGTCCGAACCGGGGATCGAGCGCAGGATCAGCCCCTTTGCTTCCAGCCGCGAGGCGGCGCGGCTGACCTGCACCTTGTCCAGCGAGGTCCGCTGCGGAATTTGCAGCGAATTGAGTTCGCCCGCATCCTCAAGCAGGAACAGCAGCCGCCATTCCTCGCGCGAAAGCCCGTAGGTCCGCCCGTAGACGGCCACCAACTGGCGCGAGAATGCCTCGGCGGTGATGGCGATGCGATAGGGAAAGAAGGACTCGATGTTCATGGCTGGCTTCCGGCGCGGCAAAAAGTTTCAACTGTAATGGAATCCGTGATGGCGGATGCCTATGGCAAAGGTCAAGCGAATCCGGGCCTTTCACCGCATTGCCTGTTGCAGAATGGTCCTGCCCCGGACGGTGCAGGGGACGGGACGGCCCGCGCCGATACAGGCGGGAAATGGCCGCTTTCGTGCGCTGAACGGATCGTGATGCGCCCGGCGGGCCGGCCTTGGGTTATTCCTGCGATCCCGCAACGGCATCGAAAGGGAACCATGCAGCGGCTGGAGATACTGGACGGCATGCGGGGATATTTCCTCGTCTTCATGATGCTGAACCACCTGACATTCGCGGGCGGCTATCTGCTGGTGAAGATCAACCACGGAGAGCTGGGATTCGTGCAGGACGCGCAAGGCTTCGTGTTCCTGTCGGGGCTGCTGGTCGGCATGGTCTATGCCCGGCGGATGCTGCGGGACGGCTACGGGGCGGGTGCGCGCAAGATCCGTGCGCGGGCGTGGGAGATCTATCGCTACGCCGCCGGTTCCCTGCTGGCAATCATGGCCCTTGGCCTGATCCTGAAAGGCTCGGCCACCTATTGGGAGCCGTGGCTGTGGAACCTTTCCAGCCACGACCCCGCCTATGCCATCGCGTCGCTGTTGCTGCTGTTCCAGCCGACCTACATGGATATCCTGCCGCAATATATCATCTACATGCTGGTGTCGCCGCCGCTGGTCTGGCTGTGCGTCACCGGGCGCTGGATGTGGGTCGCGGCTTTTTCCGCCGTGCTGTGGGTCGGCGTCCAGCTTGGCCTGCATTACCCGCTGGCCGACGGCGCGCGGCATGTGCTGGACCTGGTCCATGACGGCAGGTTGCTGCGCACGGCCTTCAACGTGCTTGCCTGGCAGGTTGTCTTCATGTCCGGGCTGGTGCTTGGCGCGCTGACGGCGGCTGAACGGATCGACTGGGGCAAGGTCTTCGACCCTCGCAGCACCGCCCTGGCCTGGGCGGCATTTACGCTGGTCCTGTTCTTCATGGCCATCCGCCTGGGCTTTACCTTCGGTCTCATGCCCGAGGAAATGGGCCAGAAGTTCAGAAGCCTCGACAGCAGGGTCGAGTTCAGCTTCGTCTATCTGGCGAACTTCATGGCGACGGGATACCTGGTCGCCTGGATGGTGATGGCGGGGTCGCGCGCGCAAAACGGCATCGTGCGGGCGATTGGCAAGGGAATGCGCTGGATCTTCGACCTGCCCTTCCTGCGGCTGCTCGGGCGGCATTCGCTGCATGTCTATGTCTGGCATGTGATCGTGATCTACCTGCTGAAGGGCTTTGAATATCATCATGGTCCCTTCGACGAATGGACCAAGACCGCCATCGCGCTTCTGGCGATCGCCTCGCTGGCCATCCCCGCCCTTTACCGAGAGCGGACGAGCCTGTGGGGCAAATCCCTTCCGGCGCGCCGGCAAGCCGATGAGGTCCGGCGCCGCTGACGCCCCCTTCGGTTTCCGCCGGGGCTGGCCGTCACGCGAGGGGGATGACGCGCGTTTCCGGGGGACCGCGCCGCACCATTCGCCGATGCGTCTGGCGGGCGGGGGCGCGGCGGCAATGCGGATCGGTTCCGCTCCTGCGATTGGCGGGGCAAGGCATCTTGCCCCCGACCCCTTGCCCCTCGCGCGTTTCTGGGCACAGATACGGGCCGAAGCCGGATGCATCCCCTTTTGTCCCGAAAGTTGCCGCCATGACGACCGCCACCCTTGCCCCCACCCGTCCCAGAACCCACCTTGCCGTGCTGGTGATGCTGGGGCTGACGCATCTGCTCAACGACCTGATGCAATCGCTGATCCCTGCGGCCTACCCGATCCTGCGCGACGCCTATGCGCTGGATTTCGTGCAGATCGGGATGATCACCATGACCTTCCAGATCGCCGGATCGCTGCTTCAGCCGGTGATCGGCATGGTGACGGACCGCTATCCCGCGCCCTATTCGCCGGTGGTGGGAATGATGTTCACCCTTTCGGGGCTGGTCAGCCTGTCGATGACGCAAAGCTATGGCGGCATCCTGGTCTCGGTCGCGCTGATCGGCATCGGCTCGTCCATCTTCCACCCCGAGGCGACGCGCATGGCCCGCTATGCCGCGGGCGGGCGGCAAGGGTTGGCGCAAGGCATCTTTCAGGTCGGCGGGCAGGCAGGCGGCGCGCTCGGCCCGGTCTTTGCCGCGCTGATCATCGTGCCCTGGGGCCAGCCCAGCCTTGCGCTGTTCGCCGTCCTGGCCTTGCTGGCGATGATGTCGCTGACCTGGATCGGCAGCCAGCAGCGCCGGATCAGCGCCGAATTCGCGGCCTTGCGGGCCAAGGGCGCCAAGGGCGGTGCGGCGATCGTCCGCCACGCGCCGACAACCATCGCGGTGGGGCTGGTCGTGCTGACGCTGCTGATGTTTTCCAAGAACGCCTATACCGAAAGCTTCCGGTCCTTTTACACCTTCTACCTGATGGACCGCTTCGGGCTGTCGATCCCCTCGGCGCAGATGATGCTGTTCGTCTTTCTGCTGGCCTCGGCTGCGGGGGCGCTGATCGGCGGGATCGTGGGCGACCGGATCGGGCGGTATCGCGTCATCTGGATCTCGGTGCTGGGACCGCTGCCGCTGACGCTGATCCTGCCCTATGCGGACCTGTTCTGGACCGGCGTTCTGACGGTCGCGATCAACCTCATCATGGCCAGCGCCTTCGCCTCGATCCTGATCTACGCGATGGAGTTGCTGCCGGGCCGCATCGGGCTGATCGGAGGGCTGTTCTACGGGCTGAACTTCGGTCTTGGCGGGATCGCGGCGGCGATTCTGGGCGGGTTGGCCGACAGCTACGACGTCGAAACGGTCTATCGCATCTGTTCCTTCCTGCCGCTGGTCGGGCTGCTGGCGTGGTTCCTGCCGCGGATCGAGGACGGGCGCTAGGCGTCAGTCATGCGGCGGCTGGCCGATTCTGCCCGATATCGGTCAGCCCCGGTTCATTTCTGCGTGTGTCCGCGCAAAAGGGCGGCGTTTTTTCGCGGATTTTTACCGGCTTGTCATCTTGTGCTGTTCGGGTGACTTCAATGCCTGCCGCCGATGTGCTAGCGGGTGAGCGTTGATGATTTCTTGCTGTTTTTCATTTTGATTTCGAAGCGATTGGCGACGGCGGCTGCATGAAGCGGAACAGAACGACACCGATGTCCGGGGCTTTTTCCGCGGCTGGCGGAGAGGGTCCGGGCGAGGGCGCGGAACAGGTTGCGAAGGTTGCGGGCCAGGGGCTTGAGCGGCGGGCGCTGTTGGTGCTGGGTATGCACCGCTCGGGCACCTCGGCGCTGACGGGGCTGCTGTCCGCGCTGGGCTGCGACGGTCCGGCCACGCCGATGCAGGGCAATGCCGGCAACCCCAAGGGCTATTTCGAATCCGTTCCGCTGATGGAATTGCATGACCGGTTGCTTGCCTCGGCCGGATCGGACTGGCGCGACTACCGGCCCTTTCCCGAAAGCTGGATGCATTCGCCCAAGGCGCAGGAATATCGCGGCAAGCTGCGCGAGGCGATCGCATCCGAATACGGCGATTCCGGCTTTTTCGTGGTCAAGGACCCGCGCATCTGCCGCTTCGTGCCGCTGTGGACGGATGTGCTGCTGTCGATGAAGATCCAGCCGGTCGCGATCCTGACCCACCGCAATCCGGTCGAGGTGGCGCAGTCGCTGACCACACGCAACGGCTTTCCGCAGGATTACGGGCTGCTTTTATGGCTGCGCCACGTGCTGGACGCCGAGGCGGCCAGCCGCGGCCTGGCCCGCGCCTTCACCAGTTTCGACCGCCTGACCCAGGACTGGTCTGCCAGTGCGCGCGATCTGGGCCGCGCCCTGGGAATCACCTGGCCGCGCTATTCCGCCTCGAACGCCGCCGAATTGCGCGGTTTCGTCGACAGCGGTCTGCGCCACCACCACCGTCCGCCGCAAGAGGTGCTGGAGGATGATTTGATCGCGGGCTGGGTCCGCGACAGCTATGGGATACTTGAAAGATGGGCGGCGGGCGATGCCGCGCAGGGTGACCGCAAGCGGCTGGACCGCATCCGCCGGGCCTTCGACGAAGGCACGCAGGTCTTTGGCCCGCTGGTCGCGCCCGAAGGATCGGGCGGGCCGGGGCAGGGTGATCTGGTCCGCGAACGCGACGAGGCGCGGGCCGAGTTGCAACAGACAGACGAGGCCCTTGCCGAACGCACGGCGGCGCTTGCCCGGACCGAGGCCGAAAACGACACGCGCCGCCATGAACTGGCCGAGGCCGCCAGCGCCCTCGCGCAGCGCAAGGCCGAACTGGACGACCTGCACCACGAGACCGAGGGCCTGCGCGCCGCCCTGGCCGACGCGCTTGCGCAGCGCGACGGGCTGGCGGGCGAACTGGCTGACGCCGAGGCCCGCATCGCCGCGCTGGCCGCGCGCAAGCAGCGCCAGGATCAGGACATGGCGCGGCTTCAGGGGCTGATCTTCGACTATCAGGACGAAAGCCAGGCGCGGCGCAAGGATCTGTCGCAGGCGCAGGATCGCATTACCGACCTTGAACACCGGCTGCGTCGCCAGGGCGCGGCCACCGCGCGGCTGGAGGATGCCGCAGCGGGCCGCGAGGCCGAGCTGTCCCGCCTGCGCAAGGTGCTGGAGACCGAGCGCGCCGGGGCCGGGAAGAAGCTGGCCGCCGCGCAAGGGCAGCTTGCCCGCGCCCGCGAACAGGTCGCGGCGCGCGACCAGCAGATCCTTGCCCGCGAAAAGGCCGCCCGGCAGGCAGCGGCACGGCAGGAAAGGGAACTTGCCGCCGCCCGCGCCGCGCTGCGCCTGGCGCAGGCGGACAACAAGGCGCTTCTCGCCTCGACCTCGTGGCGCATCACCGCGCCGATGCGGTGGCTCAGGACCAGATTGCGCGGTTAACCAGTCCAGACCGGAAAAGAGCCGGTCATGTTTCAGTCAAAAGGAAAAAACAACAAATCCTAATACCGGAGAAGCATCTGAAATGCTTACCAATACTGTTGGTTCATCCCCCAGGAACCTTGCAAGCGGCCCGAAGTGGCGGGGTTTCGTCGATGGGCTGACCCCCGAAGGCGGGCTGATCGGCTGGGCGCTCATGGCCAGCGATCCCTTTCAGCACCTGTCGCTGGAACTGCTTGTCCACGGCATCCACGTCGCCACCGTCTCGACGGGCCGTCCGCGCGGCGATCTGGACAATGCCATCGGGCTTTCGCGTCCCGCGCGGCTTGGCTACGAATTCGACCTTCGGGATTTCCTGCCCGAGGGCGCCCTTGCGCTGCTGCGCAAGCTGGAAGCCGACGCCTCGCCGATCGTCCTGCACCGGGACGTGGCCATTCGCATCGGGCAGACGGATCTGACCCTGCCGCTGGGATCGCGCGCGCAAACCGCCAGCCTTGACCCCGCCGCCATCGTTCCCGCCCTGCGCCGCGCCGCCGCCCGGCATTTGCGCCATGAGGCGACGACCGCCCCCGACCGCCGCCTGAGCAGGACCGAGCAGGAAATCATCCTTTCGACCAGCCATCTCTTTGCCCCCGGCTGGTATCGCGAGAATTACGGAGAGGTCGAACTGACCGGCCATGATCCCGCGCAGCATTACCTGCGGCTGGGAAGCGAGCTTGGCCGCCAGCCCGGCCCCTGGTTCGACCCGCAGGCCTATCTGGATGCGGTGCCCTCGGCGCGGGAATCGGGGCTGGATGCACTGGTCCATTACGAAATCCACGGCCATCGGGACTGGTGGCCCGGCAAGGGACGTTTCCGCGCGACCGGCCAGCCGCAGGACGGACAGCGCGACCATGCGTTGCTGATCCACCTCTATCACCTGGACACGGTGCCCGACCTGCAACGGCTCGTTGCGAACTTCCCGCCGGAAACCGATGTTTTCGTGACGGTTCCCGACGATTCGCCCGATCACGACCCGGCCCGGATCGCCGAGATGTTTCCCGGCGCGGAAATCATGCCGGTGCCCAATCTCGGTCAGGATGTGGGCGCGTTTCTTGCTGCCGTGCGCGCGTTGAAGCCCCGCGGGTATCGCTTTTTCTGCAAGGCGCATTCCAAGAAGGGCGCCACCCTGCCAGAGGTCTGGCGGCGGCAGATGTTCGACGCAATCGGCGCGACGCCCCAGCGGGTCGCAGGCATCATCGACCTGCTGCGCGGCGATGGGCGGCTCTTGCTGCTTGGCCCGGCGCCCTTCTGGCTGGATGGCCGGGATTTCGACCAGGGCAGCACCGCGCGGATGGACGCCTTTCTGTCGGGCGCGGGTTTCGGTGCGGTGGCCGAGCGGCTGGACTACGGCTTCTTTGCGGGCACCTGCTTCTGGATCGACGCCGAACTGGCGCAGCTTGTCGCCGATATCCTGCCCGCGACCGAATTCGTCGAGACCGAGGTTTCGCGTCACGGCCAGACCGCCCATATCGGCGAGCGGCTGTTCGGCCTTCTGCCCACCGCCCTGGGTGGCCGTGTCGCAACCGTGGACGGGCGCGACTGGCATGCCGATCCGACGGGTCCCGAGATGCTTTTGCCCCCAACCGTGCGCCGGCCCGAGGGCCAGCCCCTGGGGGATTTCCTGCCCCCTCATATCGGCGGGCTGGTGCAGCCGCGCAATATCGGATCCGCAGGGCAAAAGTCCGGCGCAGACTTGCAGGGTGGCCTGTTCAAGGGCGTGGACGATGCCTTGCATCGGGAAATAGACGTGCTGATAAGTTGCTGGATGGGCGGCGCCGAACCGATGCATCAGGGCATGGCGCATCTGCACAAGGCGCTGGCCGATCAGGGCCTGACCAGCGCCTTCGTCCTTGGCGGGCGTGCGCCGATCGTGGCGATGCAGACCCATTGCGCCGCCCCCTGCCTGCTGGAGCCTGCGGGGCTTCATTTGCTTGGCAGCGCCGAGGCGGAAGCAAAGCATGAACTGCCCGCCGACGTGGCGGAATACCTGTTGCGGTCCGAATGCATGTTCCGCCATGCCGCGCTGCCCGAGGGGACCGAGCGCGAGGTTGCGCTGGCCCGTATCCGCAATGTCCATGCGGTGTGGCGCGAGGCGCTGATCCGTCACCGGGTCAAGACCTTCCTGATCTGGGGCAATACCGCGCCGAAAAGCCGGTTGTTCATCCATCTCTGCCAGGAACTGGGCATCGAATACCAGATCATCGAGCGCGGCCATTTCAGCGGCACGATCAGTTGCGATCCCACGGGCCAGTTCGGTTTCGGCGCGCGTCCGATGCTGACCGAACATGGCCGGGCACTGTCCTTGCTGGACGACGGCCAGTTGGACCGGCGCTTCGATGAAATCCTTGCCTGGCATGAACGGGAAAAGGAAAACGTCGCCTATCCCGATTTCCACCAGCGCGAGACGCGCGACATCCATGCCATGCGCCGGGCGCGCCGCTATGGGCGGCCGGTCATCCTGGTGATCGGGGCCAACGACCAGGGTTCGGGCGTGGCCGGACCCGAGGCCGGATCGCTGCGGCTGAACTGGTTCGAAAGCTCGGACCAGGCATTCGCGCGTATCCGCCGGATGGTGGCCAGGAAGTTCCCCGACGCGCTCTTGGTGCTGCGCCCGCATCCCTCGCAAAAGCAGGAGGATTCCGAATTCGTCGTGGTCGCGCGCGAAACCGCGCTGGACGACCTGATCGAAGAGGCCGATATCTGCATCACCATCGTGACCTCGGCCAGCGCGCTTTGCCTGCTCAAGGGCAAGCCGGTGTTGTCGCTGGGGCTGAGCGAATTGAACGGCACCGATGCCGCCGAATGCATCACCGACGAAACCCACCTGCTGGCCGCCCTGCGCCGCCATGTCTGGCAGGGCTTCGACGGCGATCCCTTTCCCGACGGGGCCAACAGGCGCCATATCGTCGATCTGTTCGAGCGGCATCTGATCGGGATGGACGAAACCGTTCCGACACGCCACCGCATGGACGACCTGGCCCGCCTGATGGCCGAACGTATCCGCCGCCGGAAGTCGGGCTTCCTGCTGGATTACGCCGGGCGCGAGGATCAGATCAGCCAGGCCATGTTCGACGATGTGCAGTCGCGTGGCCGGGCCGAGTTCCGGGTCGATCCGATGGCCTTTTCTGGCCGCCAGCGCCCCGGTATCAGCGTCGTCCTGCCGATCTATGGCGATTACGAGGGCACGCGCATCTGCTTTGAACAGTTGCAGCGCCATCAGGCCGAAAACGGCTATCGCGTCATCATGGTCTGGGATCGCGGGCCGGACCCGAGACTGGCCGATGTCTGCCGCGAATATGCGCAGAAGGCGGGTTTCACCTGTCTTGAAAACGCCGAAAACGTCGGTTTCAGCGGCACGGTCAATGCCGGGATGCTGGAAGCCGGGCGGGACGATGTCATCTTGCTCAACAGCGATACGGTTCCGTGCGGCGACTGGGCCTTGCGCTTGCAGGATGCCGCATATGCCCATCCCAAGATCGGCGCGGTGACGCCTTTTTCCAACAATGCGTCGATCTGCAACCTGCCCTTTCCCGAAGGGGCCGAGATGCCGCAGGACGATCCCGTCGCCTGGACCGAGGCGCTGGACCGCCGTGCCCGCAAGGCGCAGCCCTTCACCGTCGAGATGCCCGTCGCGCATGGGTTCTGCGTCTATATCCGCCGCTCGCTGATCGACCGGATCGGGCTTTTCAGCGAGATGAAATATGACCGCGGCTATGGCGAGGACAACGAATTCAGCCTGCGCGCCCGCATGGCGGGTTATTTCTGCGGCGGGGCGACGAATGTGCTGGTCGGCCATGCCGGTTCGACCAGCTTTTCGGGCGATGTCGACGGGGATGCATTGCGCGCGCAGGGGCGCAGTTCCATGCAGCAGGAATTTGCCTGCTATTTCAAGGAAATCAGCGATTTCTACCGCAACGACCCGCTGGCCCGTCACCGCCGCGCGGCGATGGCCGAATGATGTGAAAAACCGGCGGGCCGCGATGCTGCCCGCCGGTTGTCCCTGCGCCAAGGTGGGCGCCACTGCCGCTCAGGCGGCGTTCAGCAGATCGGCGACCCGTTCGACCGAATCCAGCCCGTGGGCGGCAAGGTAGTCCTGCCATGCGGGCATCTCGCTCCACCCCGAGATGAAGACGAAATCCAGCCCGGCGCGACCGGCGGCGATATGGTCATAGCGGCTGTCGCCCAGAAACAGCGCAGGATGCGAGAGCCGCCCCGAACCGAATTCGCGCCCCAGGATCGCGTCCTTGGTGTCGGGGCTGCCGAAGATGCCGCCGTCGAAATAGCTGTCCAGATCGCGCCGGGCAAAGACACGGCGCAGCTCGGCCTGATCGCCGCCCGAAACGATCAGCCAGGGAATGCCGGGCGTGGCGCGGCGCAACTCGGCCAGTCCGGGGGTGACGGCGCAGGCCATCAGCCCGGTCTGCACGGCATCGGCATAGGCGGCCAGCAGGTCCTCCAGCCCGATCTTGCGCAGGTCCGGCCCACCCAGGCCGGGGGCATGTTGCGGCGCGATCTCGTCCAGGAAATGCCGGAACTTGGCATAGCGCGACACGCCGCCCCGGCTGACGTGATAATCGACCAGCGCCTGCGCGGCGGCCTCGCCGAAGGGCAAGGCTGTCTGACGAAAGGCATCCGTCTTGACCCGGTTCGAATCCAGCAACACGCCGTCGCAATCGAAGACCAGCGCGGAATAATCGGTGATCGCCATGATGCGGACGCCTCAGGCCGCGTCGCGTGCGCGCAGCGCCGCCTCGACGCGCGCGACGTCTTCGGGAACATCGACCGCCAGGCTGCCGGGATGGCATTCATACATCACGATTTCCTGTCCCCATTCAAGGAAGCGCAGGATCTCGATGTCCTCGCAGGCCTCCAGTTGGCTCTTGCGGCCGAAACCGGCGAAACGGGCCAGGTCCTCGCGGGTGAAGCCATAGATGCAGACCTGTTTCATATAGCGCGCGGGCGCCTGTTTTTCGTCCTTCCAGCCGGGCAGGGGAAGGCGCGACATATAGATCATGCGTCCGTTTTCGGCGGCGATCACCTTGGGGATGTTGCGGCTGGCGGGGTCTTCGCCCTCGCCGATCCAGCAAAAGCCGTTGACGATCTGGCCGGGGTTTTCGGCCTTCTTGCGGATGCAGGCGGTGATGTCATCGGGTTCGATGATCGGCTCGTCGCCCTGCACGTTGACATAGATGTCGTAATCGATCTGCCTTGCCGCATCCGCCAGCCGGTCGGTGCCGGTCAGCGCCTTGGGGTCGGTCATCAGCGCGTTGAAACCGGCCTCGCGCACGACCGAGGCGATGCGTTCGTCCTCGGTCGCGACATGGACATGCTCGCGCCCGACGGCGCGGGCGGAAAGCTCGGCGACCCAAAGCACCATCGGCTTGCCAAGAAGCGGCACCAGCGGTTTGCCCGGAAAGCGGGTCGAGGCGTAGCGGGCGGGGATAATGACACATGCGCGCATGGTTCAGATTCCGTAGATCGAGCGGGCCTTCAGCCCGGAATAGCGGGTGGGCGTGACCGAGATCCGCTCGGGTCCGTCGTTTTGGGCCAGCAGATGCAGGGTCGATTCGATTTCCTGGTTGCGCGCATCGCCCGCGGGATAACCGTCGAAGCCTGCCATCAGGATGCGCTGCGCCTTGCCGCTGTTCGCGATCGCCAGCGCATAGGACATGACCATCGGGTTTGGCGTGATGCAATGGGTCCGGTCGAACTCGAAACTGTCCTTTTTCACGCTGAGGCCGAAGTCCAGCAACTGCTTGCCGTCCAGTTCCTCGCGCAGATGGCCGGGCAGCATCGAGGCGGGCGTGATCAGCGGCTGGGGCAGGTCGCGATGTTCCTCGGCGTCGGCCAGCAGGCGGACGGGATTGCAGGCGACCCGCAGGTCGATCAGATCGGCCGCGACATCGGTCTGGGTGTTCAGCGCCATGACCAGGGGGCGGGCGCGACGGATATAGGCCTCGATCGCCTTGCGGTGACGCGCCACGCCCGGCCCGGTGCCCAGGATCAGGACCTCGCGGTCCTGCATCAGTTCGGCGGGCGACCAGCTTCCGCGCGGCTCTCCGCAATAGAAGTTGCGGGCGCTTTCCATCGCCGTGGTGCTGAACTTCTGGCCATCGGCCTCGCGCAGGTGGTCGATGACGTTGATGATGTCCTCTTCGTCATAGCGCGGATCGGCCAGCATCTGCTGCACATAGGTCGGGTGGATGCCGTATTTCCCCGAGAGGTAGTAGAACGGGTTGCTGCCCCAGCCGCATTTCGCCTTGATCGGCCCGAAATAGTCCCGGATCAGCCCCAGCAGGGGCACCAGGTTGGCCTTGCTGTTGCGCATGTCGGCGACCTCGATGGCCAGCTCTTCGGTGCGCGCATTGCCCGGCCCGCGTCCCATGCCGGTGACGGTGGCGTCCAGCCATTCGGCCCCGTCGCCCGCGGCGCGCAGGGTGTTGGCCAGCGCAAGGCCCATGTTGTCATGGGTATGCACGCCGATGGGACCTTCCCATTCCTGGCGCATCCACCCGATCACGCGGGTGGCGTCGTCGGGCTGCATGCCGCCCACGCTGTCGGCGAAATACAGGACCTCGACCGGCCAGTCGCGCACGGTGCGGGCCAGCGAGGTGACTTCCGCCTCGGTGCGCTTGGTGATCTGCATCAGGTTGAAGCCGACGCGATAGCCACGATCGGCAAGCCAGCGCGCGGCGGGCAGCACCCTTTCGCATTCGTGGTAATGGCAGGCGAAGCGGACCATATCCACCGGCGACTGCGCGGCGGTTTCGGGGAACAGACGCTCCAGCCCGGCGTCGAAATCGGGGTCGATCAGCACATCCGCGCCATTGACCATGACCGCCACGGTCAGCTCTTGCGGAATGTCCAGCCCCCGCAGGTAGTCGTCGGTCGTGTAGGCGTTCGGCCCGGCAAAACCCGCCGCCGACGGAAAGCGAAAGCCCAGTTCGACGACATCGACCTGCGCGGCCTTCATGGCCTGCAAATAGCGGCCGACGATGAAATCGGGAAAGTCCCAGGCGTTGTAATAACCACCGTCACGAAATGTACAGTCCAGCAAGACAGGAGACATCTTCGACCGCATCCTTTTTTCTGAAAAATTTCGAGAACAGAACTGAACGGTTCATTTCTTTTACTCAAGACGATTCGGGTAACGATCCTGTGGATAAGCGGAAAAATTCCGGCTCTGCCCGTGGATGAGAACGTGCGGATGCAGGTGTTTGCCGGGATGTGGGCAAGGGCGGGCCGAAGCCGGTGGATGAATACTTGACAGAATGAAAAATTTCTTTCACTTTATTTATAGAAAGGAATTTTCAATGCCGTCAGACTTCCTCTCTCGTCTCTCGCAATCCGCCGAAAAGCTGACCGAGACGGATCAGAAGATGGTCAGCGCCCTGCTGGATCGTCGTGAAGAACTGGTCTTTCTGTCCGGTCCCCAACTGGCTGAACGCATCGAGGTTCATGGCGCCGCGCCGACGCGGCTGGCCCAGAAGCTGGGCTACAAGGGTTTCCCCGAATTGCGCGGCGCCCTTCAGAAAGAGATGATGAACGCGCAGGATACCGCGCGGCGGATGCAGCGTTCCGTGCGGTCGGTGGAAGAGGGAAACCACCTGTCCAGGCTGATCGCGTCCGAGGTCGCGGCGCTGCAAAACCTGGATGCGCTGATCGTGCAGCCGGCGATAGATCAGGCGGCGGATGCGATCTTTTCGGCGGGCAAGGTTTATATCTTCGCGCAGGGCCATGCCCAGTCCATCGCGCAATTCCTGTCGCGCAAGCTGGAACGGTTCGGCAAGGCCACCACCCTGCTGACGGGACGCGGGCGGGACGTGGCCGAACGGCTGGTTTCGATGTCGTCCGGGGATGTCGTGGTCGCGCTGGCCTTCAACACGCAACCCCTGGCCTATGAGCCGATGATGCGGCATGTGCGCGCCACGGGTGCGGGGTCGATTCTGATTTCCGATCTTTTCGGCCTGGTGATGGTGCCGGAACCCGATCTTGCGCTTGCGGCGCCGCGTGGGCGTTCGAGCAGTAAATTCCAGACCCCGATCGTGCCATATGCCATCGTCAGCGCGATCCTGCTGACGATGGCGGCACGACACGAGGAGGAGTCGATAGGGGCGCTGGAAAAACTGTCGAGGCTGTTCAAGGACTTCGACAACCCCTGAGGAGGAAAGAGAATGAGACGTTTCCTGACTCGCGCCGTGATGGGCGCGACGTTGATAGCTGCTGCGCCGGTGATGGCGCAGGACCTCGATACGATGACGCCCCAGGAACTTTACGAGATCGCGAAGACCGAAGGCAGCGTCACGGTATTTTCCTTGTCCCGCCGCATGGTCCAGGTCGAAGCCGCCTTCGAGGCGGCCTATCCGGGCATCGACATGATCTCGGTCGATATCAATTCGACCCGCCAGATCGCCCGGATCGATGCCGAGCAAAAGGCGGGCGTCTATGCGGTGGACGTGCTTTATCTGTCCGAGGCGCCGCTGGTGCTGCGCGACCTTGTGCCCTCGGGCATGGTCGAGGGTTATGTCCCGCCGCGCGTGGTGGATCAGGTGCCCGAGGAATTCCGGCAGGGCCTGGTGACGCACCGGCTGTCCACCCGTGCGCTGATGTATAACGAGGCGGCCTATCCCGACGGTTCGCCCATTACCAACCTTTGGCAACTGACGACGCCCGAATGGCGCGGCAAGGTGTTGCTGGAGGACCCCGCCGCGCGGGGCGAGGTCCTGGACCTGCTGACCGAGATCGCCCTGCGCCCCGACGAGATGGGCGCCGCCTACGAAGCTCAGTTCGGCAAGCCGATCGAGGTCGACAGCGCCTTCGATGGCGCGGGCGAGCAGTTCATCGCCGATCTGTTCCAGAATGATCTGGTGATGGTCAACGATACCGCGACCCTGCGCGCGGCGGTCGGAGATATCAATGCCACCAATCCATCCGTCGGCTTCATGACCTATTCGGCGGCGCGTGACAATGAAAGGGAAGGCTGGGCCTTGCAGATCTCGAACGAGACCGTGCCCTCGGCGGGCATCCTGTTCCCGGCGGTGCTGGCGGTGGCCAAGAACGCCCCCAACCCGGCGGCGGCGCGGCTGCTGATCGACTTCATGATGGGCGACGACACGCCCTCGGGCGGGCCGGGGTTCGAACCTTTCTATGTGCAGGGCGATTACGCGGCGCGGCGCACCATCGCCGATCACCCCGATGCCGTCCCGCTGGAGGAACTGAACCTGTGGCGGATGGATCCCGCCGCCACCGGCGCGGCGCGGGCGCGGATTCTCGACCTGATCATCATGCTGCAATAGCGGGTCTCATGTCCGGGCCTGACGCCCGGACACCGCCTTCAATTCAAGGACTTGAGCAATGACTGCGAATGTCATCCAACCGGGTGCGCTGCACCGGGTTCTCCAGTCGCAACGATTCGTGCCGCTGGTCATGGTCTCTATCGCCGCGATCCTGATCATCGTGCCCCTGCTGCGGATCGTCCTGCTTTCGCTGACCCCCGACGGGATCGAGGCATGGCAGGCTGTCGCCGCCAGCCCGCTTTCGACCAACCTGCTCTGGCGGCCCATCGGCAACACGATGTTGCTGGGGGCGGGCGTGGCGGCGGGTTGCCTGCTGCTGGGCGGTTTCCTTGCCTGGCTGGTCGTGCTGACCGATGTGCCGGCGCCGCGCTTTCTGGGCATCCTGTCCACGTTGCCCTTCATGATCCCCAGCTTCGCCGCCGCGCTGGCATGGGGGACGCTGTTTCGCAACGAGCGCCTCGGCGGGCAGCCGGGCTATTTCACCGCCATCGGGATCGACATTCCCGACTGGCTGGCATGGGGCATCCTGCCGGTGCTGATCGTGCTGATCGCGCATTACTATTCGCTGGCCTATACGATGATCGCCGCCGCGTTGAGTTCCGTCAGCGCCGATCTGGTCGAATCCGCCGAGATGGCGGGGGCGAAGCGCGGGCGTATCCTGTTCGGGATCATCCTGCCCATCGTCACCCCGGCGCTGGTTTCCGGAGGGATGCTGACCTTCGCGGGGGCGGTGTCGAACTTCGCCGCGCCCGCGCTCTTGGGTGCGCCGGTCAGGATGCAGACGCTGTCCACCCGCATCTACGGCATGGTCCAGACCGGCAATATCGAGCGCGGCTATGTCCTTGCCCTGCTGCTGATCGTGGCCGCCGCCGCGCTGCTTTACTTCAGCGACAGGCTGGTGTCGGGGCGCAAGGCCTTCGTCACCGTCACCGGCAAGGGGTCGCGCACCAAGCGTTTCGCGCTTGGGCGGTGGCGCTGGCCGCTGTTCTTCATCGCGACCGGGCTTGGGGTGATGACGACGATCATCCCGGTGATCGTGCTGTTTGCGTCCAGCATGGCGGTGTCGTCCTCGGGGCTGTTCAGCAACTGGACGCTGCATTTCTGGATCGGCGCGGCCGACCCGCAGATCGCGCAGGGTCAGGCGGGGCTGTTTCGCAACCCGATGCTGATGGATGCGGTCTGGACGACGCTGCGCCTTGGACTGACGGTGGCGGCGGCGGCGATGCTCTTGGGGCTGGTCATCGCCCATACCATCGTGCGCCACAAGGGCACCTTCCTGGGCAACCTGCTGAGCCAATTGGCTTTCCTGCCGCTGTTCATTCCCAGCATCGCGCTGGCGGCGGCCTATATCGCGATGTATGGCACCTCTCTGGGGCCGATCCCGGCGCTTTACGGCACCTTCACGCTGCTGGTGCTGGCCGCGACCGCGAACCTTCTGCCCTATGCGGTCCAGTCGGGGCGCGCGGTCCTGTCCCAGATCTCGAACGATATCGAGGAAAGCGCGCGGCTGACCGGCGCCGGACCCATCCGCCGCATGGTCGAGATCGTGCTGCCCCTTGCCATTCGCGGGGTCTTTGCCGGCGGGATACTGGTCTTCATCAAGATCGTGCGCGACCTGTCGCTGGTCGTCCTGCTGTTCAGTTCCACCACGCCGGTGCTGAGCATGATGGCCTTCAACTATGCCGGGCTCGGCTTCATGCAATTCGCCAATGCCATCACGCTGGTGATTCTGGTGATCTGCCTGATCGCCTCGGCCTTGGTTCACATTCTGCAAAACAGGATACAGGGATGGAAAACGGCATGAACATGCACAAGACCATGACCCCCGCCATCGATCTTCGCCATCTGACCAAGCGTTTCGGGGGACATGCGGCGGTCGACGACGTCGATATCAGCGTCCCGCCGGGATCGTTCCTGGTCCTCGTCGGTCCGTCGGGCTGCGGCAAGTCCACACTGCTGCGGATGCTGGCCGGGCTGGAACCCCCGACCGAGGGCGAGATCGCCTTCGGTGGCAAGGTCGTCTCCAGCGGCAAGGGGGGCATCGTGACCAACGCGGCCGCCCGCGACACGGGGCTGGTGTTTCAGAGCTATGCGCTCTGGCCGCACAAGACGGTCGAGGGCAATATCGACTGGCCCCTGAAGGTCGCCGGCTGGCCCAAGGAGAAGCGTGCCAAGCGGATCGACGAGGTGCTGAAATTCCTCGATATCGAGCGGCTGCGCCAGCGTTACCCGGCCGAGATTTCGGGCGGGCAGCAGCAGCGCGTCGCCATCGCCCGCACCATCGGCCCGCGCCCCGGTATCCTGCTGCTGGACGAGCCGCTGTCGAATCTGGACGCCAAGCTGCGCGTGGACATGCGCAGCGAATTGATGCGGATTCACCGTGCGACCAGGGCGACCTCGGTCTATGTCACCCACGATCAGGTCGAGGCGATGACCATGGCCACCCATGTCGCCGTGCTGAAGGACGGGCGCGTCGAACAGTTCGGCCCGCCCGACGAATTGCTGCTGCGCCCGCAGACCACCTTCGTCGCGACCTTCCTGGGCACGCCCGCGGGCAACCTGATCCCCGTTACCCGGCAGGGGGCGGCGCTGACCTTTCAGGGGGTCGCGCTGGCCGATGCCGCACTGGCGGCGGGGCAGGAGGGCGCGCAGCTTCTCTATCGCGCGCAGGACATCACCGTGGGCGCGCGCGAGGGGCGTCCCCGCGTCACCGCGCGCTATGCGGAATCGGCCCCCATCGCCGGGCAGAGCATGGTCACCTGCCTGATCGGCGAGTTGCGCGTGACCGCCATGGTGGACGGCTTCTTCCGCGCCGAACCGGGGGCCGAGGTCGAACTCAGCTTCCTGCACGAACCCGATGCCGTCTTCGACGCCGAGGGCAAGAGGATTTCGCAATGAGACTGATCCTGATGCGCCACGGCGAAACCATCTGGAACGCCGAGCAGCGCCTGCAAGGCCATGACAACGCCCCGCTTTCCGCGCGGGGCAGGGAACAGGCGCTGGCCTTCCGGCACCTGCTGGCCGAGTTGCGCCCGAAGGCGGTGGTGTCCTCGGACCTCGGCCGCTGCCGCGAGACGGTGGGGCTGATCGGCCATCCCGACGCCCTCGCCGACGCCCGGCTGCGCGAGTTGGGCATGGGCGAGTGGACCGGGCGGCGCAAGCCCGACCTGATCGCCGAACATCCGCGCGAATACTGGGCCTGGCGGGCAGGGGAGCATTACCCGCCGGGCGGCGAAAGCTGGCAGGATTTTCGCGCGCGCGTCGAGGACGGTCTGCGCGACTGGCTGGCCCGAACCGACGGCGATCTGCTGGCCGTCGTCCACAGCGGCGTGATCCGGGCGGCACTCTCGGCCTTCCTCGGCATCCCTCAGGGCCGGATCGTGCCGGTCACGCCCGGCACGGCGACCATGTTGCAGTTCGATACGCCCTTCAGCACCGAGGTGAAGCTGGAAGGCTACAATTTCGGTCTTTTCGCGCCGCAAAGCGCGGAAGCCGTCTCGGACTGAATCACCCATCGAAACCTGAACCCGTAGCGCCCGGTCCTGCCGGGCGCAGGGGCGGCGTGGCGAACAAGGAGGAATGCGATGTCGGTAAGCACGGTCGTCATCGTCGAATTGCTGGGCGGCATCTCGCTTCTGCTCTGGGGCGTGCGGATGGTGCGCACAGGAGTCGTCCGGGGCTGGGGCGACCAGTTGCGGATCTTTCTGGAACGGCAGTTGCGCACCCGGTTGCGCGCCTTCGGCAGCGGCGTGGCCCTGACGGCGGTGCTTGGCAGCTCCACGGCGACGGTGCTGATCGTCACCGGGCTGGTCGCCGGGGCGACGGTGACGCCGCTGACCGGGCTGATCGTGGTGCTGGGCGCCGATGTCGGCTCGGCCCTGATCGCGGCGGCTCTCGCTTCGGGCGCGGGCCATACCGCGCTGCTGGCGCCGCTTGCGCTGTTCGCGGGCTATGCCGTCTTCACCTTTTCGACCGGGTTCCGGCTGCGCGCGCTTGGGCGGGTGCTGATGGGCCTCGGCATGATGCTGTTCGCGTTGCGGCTGGTGGTCGGCGCCGCCGATCCGCTGCGCGAGGCGGGCATGTTCCACGCCGTCATCCAGGCGCTGGCGTCCGAGCCCTTCCTCGCCTTCCTGATCGCGGCCTGCCTGACATGGCTGGCCCACTCCTCCCTGGCGATCCTGCTGATGTTTTCCTCATTCGTGCTGACCGGCAGCCTTGAGGCCGCGCAGGCCGTGCCCTTTGTCCTGGGTCTGAACTTCGGCGCGGGGCTGCCTGCGGTGACAGCCTCGCTGGACCAGCCGCCCGCCGCGCGGCGTGTGCCGCTTGCCAACCTTGCCGCGCGCGGGATCGTCGCCGTCGCCGGGCTGGTCCTGCTGCCGGAACTGCGGGCTCTGACCGGCGCTACGGGACTGCACGGCATGGCCCTGATGGCCGGGGTCCACCTTGGCTTCAACCTGACGGTCGCGCTGATCTTCGTGCCGCTGGCGCCGCTGGTGCTGCGCATCGCCGAACGGCTGGTGCCCGATGCCGAACAGCCCGCCGACGCCATCGGTCCGCCGCGCTATCTCAACATCGAGGCGGTCATCAGCCCGCAGCAGGCGCTGTCGAACGCCTCGGTCGAAACCCTGCGCATGGCCGAGATCGTCGAGCGGATGCTGACGCTTTCGCTGGCCGCGCTGCGCAGCGGGCGGCTGGAGAACCTGCGGCAGGTGAACGAGTCCCACGACCTGCTGCTGACCTATGCGGGGTCGGTCAACAATTATCTGGGCGCCTTGCCCGACGCCTCGCCGGCGGAGGCGCGGCAGGCGTTCGTCATCATGAACTGCGTCAGCAACCTGGCCCATGCGGGCGATGTCATCAAGCGCAACCTGTCGCGGCGGATCACGACCAAGGCCCGCATCGGCGCCGCTTTCGACGCCCGGCAGGACGGCGAGATCGCCCGCCTGACCGGCATCATTCAGGATTCGCTGCGCCTGCTCGCCCCCGCGCTGACAGCCGCCGATATCGAGACCGCTGCCGAGCTTGCCCGCCAGAAGGACCGTTTCCGCGCCGCCGAGGATGAAATCGTCAAGACCTGGCTGTCCCTTTCACGTTCGGGCGCGAATCCGGCGGCGATCTCGGTCACGCTGTTCATCGACATTGTCCACGACCTGCATCGGATCAATTCGCATGTCGCATCCTCTGGCTATCCGGTGGTCTCGGCGGCGGGGCTGCTGCGGACCAGCCGCATCAAGGGATAGGGCAGGGTCTGCCCTTCATGCGCCGGGGTCAGATCTCGCGGCTGCCGCGAAAGCGCATGAACCTGCCGATGGTGGGACCGAACAGGAACACGTCATAGGTTTCGGGCAGCAGATCGGGAAACTCCATGCCGGGCGAACCGGCGGGCATTCCCGGAACGGCCAACCCGCGCGCCTCGGGCCGCTCGGCCAGAAGGCGGTGCAGGGCGGCGGCGGGGACATGGCCCTCGATGACGTAGCCGTCCACTTGGGCGGTATGGCACGAGGCCAGCTCGACCGGCACCCCAAGCCGGCGCTTGAGGCCGCCCATATCGCCGGATTCCGCCACGCGCACGGGGAAACCGGCGGCCTCGATATGGCTGACCCAGTCGTCGCAGCAGCCGCAGGAGGGGTCCTTGGCGACCCTGACCAGGGGCAGGGGGGCTGCATGTGTTCCGGTGATGGCCGGAATCAGCAGGGGCAGACCGATGGCGCCGGCCAGAACCATGCGCCGGTTGATCCTCGGGTTGCGTTGCATGCCGAACCTCGTTTCTGCGATAGCCGTTGCGCGCAATATAGCATGGGCATCGGGAACCCGAAGCCGTGCAGGCGGCGGCAATTTGCCGCTGGTGGTTCGCTGACCCTGCCTGGCCGGGCGTAAGAAAAGGGGCCTTTCGGCCCCTTTTTTCACAGCATCGCGAC
>NZ_CAMEFG010000030.1 GCF_945915435.1 uncultured Paracoccus sp.
CCTGTTCCATCGCCCGAAGCTGGGCGACAGGTGACAGGGCGATGAACTGGCGCAGATCTGCCGCCTCTCGGTGCAGCGCTTGCGCCTCGGCGGCAATACCATCGATCCCCTTTCTTCCCGCCTCGGCCAGCGCCCGCGACCGGATGCGGTGCTTCGCTATGTTGTCGGCGAATTGCGCCACAGCGCGAAGGTGAACCCCGGTCAGCCACTCGGCACGGGCGTCCAGCAAGAGGGCATGCCGGTGATGGCCCACGGTGGCACGCTCATGGTGCCAGCGGTCGAGTTCGGCAAAGCGGATACCGTCGGCACGGCCCCGGCCTCGACCCTGCGCAGGACGGCATCGAACATCGCGTATGTCACGGAGCTGTCGGGTGGTGTTTGCATCCTTTCACCTTCTCCTTGTCGAGCGGTTGTTGCGGCTTCGTTTGATTGGGCAGCTTGGGCGAAAATCCGGTTTATTTTGGGAAGCTGCATTTCGTTCTGTTAGCGATGATGGTGTTGGGCAGGTTTTCGGGGCCTATCCGCTACCCCGCGAACGGAACAGGACCAGAACGCTGCAAACGTGCCGAATAATACTGTAAACGTCGGCGCAAGAGATTGATTTTTATATTGAAATAATGATATTGGCGACCCCGGAAGGACTTGAACCCTCAACCTGGCGATTAGAAGTCGCCTGCTCTATCCAGTTGAGCTACGGGGCCGCATTGGCGCTTTCTTGGACCAGCTTGGCGGGTGAATCAAGCCGTGCTTTCCGCCGGGGTGTCCAGGTTCAGGGCCAGGAACAGGCTGTTGGGGTCCTCGGCATAGCCCTGAAAGGGTCCGCAGCGGGCAAAGCCTGCGCTTTCGTAAAGCGCGCGGGCTGCGGCGAAGCTCGGTTGCACGCCGGTTTCAAGGTAAAGGCGGGACCAGCCCTGAGCCCGCGCGTGGCCGATCAGCACCCCAAGCATCAGGCGCGAGAGGCCCCTGCCCCGATGCTCGGCCAGGACTTGCATCGACTTGATCTCGGCCACGGGGGGCTGGCCGGACAGGCGTTTCAAGGCCCCCATCGCGACCGGCTGGCCGCCGTCGCGGATGGTGAAGAAGGCGATGCCGGGCCCGGCCAGGTCCTCGCGCGGCAGCATGTGGATGGATTCGGGCGGCGTATCGGCATGCATATCCGCGGCATGCCGCAGAAACAGCAGGTCGAGATCGTCGGACATGGGCGATTCGAGGGCGACGGAAAGGCTCATTTCTCTTGCATCCAATGGATCGGCGCGGGAACAGGAAACGCCCCGGATCTGTGCCCGGCGAAGGGCGCGGCAGCCACATCCGCCATCCGGCGATTCCCCTGATCCGGCGTCCGGCCTATCCCCGCGGCCATCCGCATGCAAGGTGGCCCATTGCGGGCGCCGATCCGCGCGCTATATCATGAGGACATGAGCGGCAATCTGAACATCGTCAAGCTATGCGTCGGATGCGACGACCCGACCCAGTTGCAGCTTTGGCAAAGGCAACGCTGGGGCGATGCGAACCCGCAGCACGTCACCCGCATGTGGCCCCGGCGCGAGGCCGAGTTGCTGGACGGCGGCTCGATCTACTGGGTGTTCAAGGGCACGATCCTGGCGCGCCAGCGCATCCTGGCGCTGAATGAGCGCATATCCGAGGACGGCATCCGCCGCTGCGCCCTTGTGCTGGACCCGCAGCTTTGGCGCACCGCCGCCACCCCTCGCCGCCCATTCCAGGGCTGGCGCTACCTGCCCGGCAGCGAAAGCCCGCCCGATCTGCCCGCGGACCGGGCCGAGGAACCCTCGCTGCCCCCCGAAATCGCCCGCGCCCTGTCGGACATGGGACTGCGCTGAGGGCGGTTTCCAGGCAAGGGCGTGATTGGAGCGGGTGAAGGGAATCGAACCCTCGTCGTAAGCTTGGGAAGCTTCTGCTCTACCATTGAGCTACACCCGCGACAGCGCCCGCCTAACCCGAGTTTCGGCTCGCGTCAAGCGCATACGCGCTTGCAGGCGCCCTGACCGCTTCCTATAAGCGCAACCATGTTTGTGACGGGCCGCAGATTGCGAATTAGCCGCCCGGCGGCGTAGGGGTTTCCTTGCCGTCGGGATGCCTTCCGTTCAGCCGTCAGCCAAAGGATTCTCCGCTTATGAGCGAAACAACCGCAAACGCGCCCGATTACCGCGATACCGTATTCCTGCCCCGGACCGATTTCCCGATGCGCGCCAGCCTGCCCGCACGCGAACCCGAATGGCTGGCGCGGTGGGAAAGACTGGACATCTACGGCCGCCTGCGCGCCAAGCCGGGTCGCACGCCCTTCATCCTGCACGACGGCCCGCCCTATGCCAACGGCAACCTGCACATCGGTCACGCGCTGAACAAGGTGCTGAAGGACTTCATCACCCGCAGCCAGCAGATGATGGGCCGCGACGCGCGCTATGTGCCGGGGTGGGACTGCCACGGGCTGCCGATCGAATGGAAGATCGAGGAACAGTATCGCCAGAAGGGCCTGGACAAGGACGCCGTCGATACGGTCGAGTTCCGGCAGGAATGCCGCCGCTTCGCCGATCACTGGATCGACGTGCAGCGCGAGGAATTCAAGCGCCTCGGCATCATCGGCAACTGGGACGACCCCTATCTGACGATGAACTACCACGCCGAGGCCGTCATCGCGGCCGAGTTCATGAAACTGCTGATGAACGGCAGCCTCTATCAGGGGTCCAAGCCCGTGATGTGGTCGCCGGTCGAACAGACCGCGCTGGCCGAGGCCGAGGTCGAATATCACGACAAGGAAAGCGATACGATCTGGGTCCGCTTCCCCGTCCTCAACGGCGCCGAGGCCGGACTGGGTAAGGCGGATGTGGTCATCTGGACGACCACGCCCTGGACGATCCCCTCGAACCGGGGCGTCGTTTACGGGGCCGATTACAGCTATGGTCTTTACGAGGTCACGGCCACGCCCGATGAATGCTGGGCGCAGCCGGGCGACCGCTTCCTGCTGGCCGACAAGCTGGCCGAGGGCGTCATGGCCAAGGCGCGACTGACCCCGGACATGTTCACGCGCCTGCGCGATGTCGACGCCGAGACGCTGGCCGGGCTGAAACTTGCGCATCCCCTTGCCGGTGTCGAGGGCGGCCAGGGGGAATGGGACGATCCGCGCGATTTCCGCGCCGCGCCTTTCGTGACCGACGAGGAAGGCACCGGCTTTGTCCACTGCGCGCCCAGCCACGGGATGGAGGAATACGAGCTTTACCGCGACGCCGGAATGCTTGCGCAGGTCATCACCTACAACGTCCTGGACGATGGCAGTTTCCGGTCGGACCTGCCTCTGTTCGGGGGCAAGCGCATCCTCAGGCCGAACGGCAAGGAGGGCGATGCCAACAAGGCGGTGATCGAGGCGCTGGTCGGCGCGGGCAAACTGCTGGCCCGCGGCAGGATCAAACACTCCTACCCCCATAGCTGGCGTTCCAAGGCGCCGCTGATCTATCGCAATACGCCGCAATGGTTCGCCGCCATCGACGCCGACCTGAACGACGGCATGGACGAACATGGCGCGACGATCCGCCAGCGCGCGCTGAACAGCATCGACAAGCTGGTGCGCTGGACGCCGCAGACGGGCCGCAACCGCATTCATTCGATGGTCGAAGGCCGCCCCGACTGGGTGCTGTCGCGCCAGCGCGCATGGGGCGTGCCGCTGACCTGTTTCGTGAAAAAGGGCGCGAAACCCGACGCGCCCGACTTCCTGCTGCGCGACCAGCGCGTGAACGACCGTATCATCGAAGCTTTCGAGAAAGACGGCGCAGACATCTGGTATCGCGAAGGTTTCAAGGCGCAGGTCCTGGAAGGAATCGCCGATCCCGACGCTTACGAGCAGGTCATGGACGTGCTGGACGTGTGGTTCGATTCCGGCTCGACCCACGCCTTCGTGCTGCGCGACCGCGAGGACGGCAGCCCGGACGGGATCGCCGACCTCTATCTGGAAGGCACCGACCAGCATCGCGGCTGGTTCCAGTCCTCGCTCTTGCAAGCCTGCGCGACCAAGGGCCGCGCGCCTTACAAGGGCGTGCTGACGCATGGGTTCACGCTGGACGAAAAGGGCATGAAGATGTCCAAATCGCTTGGCAACACGGTCGCGCCCGCCAATGTGATCAAGGAATACGGCGCCGATATCCTGCGGCTGTGGGTGGCGCAGTCGGATTACACCGCCGACCTGCGCATCGGGAAGGAAATCCTGAAAGGTGCCGCCGACAGCTATCGCCGGTTGCGCAACACCATGCGCTTCATGCTGGGCAACCTCGACGGATTTTCGGACGCCGAAAAGGTGGCCCCCGCCGAAATGCCCGAACTGGAGCAATGGGTCCTGCACCGCCTTGCGCAGATCGACCGGCAGTTGCGCAATGGCTACGACCTCTACGACTTCCAGGGGGTGTTCCAGACGCTGTTCCAGTTCGCGACGGTGGACCTGTCGTCCTTCTATTTCGACATCCGCAAGGATGTTCTTTATTGCGATGCACCCGACAGCCTGCGCCGCCGCGCCGCGCGGACGGTGCTGGACATCCTGTTCCACCGGCTGACGACATGGCTGGCCCCGATCCTGCCCTTCACGATGGAAGACGTCTGGCTGTCGCGCTTCCCCGGCGATGACGGTTCGGTCCATTTGCAGGACTTTCCGCTGACTCCTGCCGATTGGCTGAACGAGCCTCTGGCGGCCAAGTGGGAGATGGTGCGCCGTGCCCGCCGGGTGGTGACGGCGGCGCTGGAAATCAGGCGCACGGACAAGACCATCGGCTCCAGTCTGGAGGCCGCCCCGGTCGTCCATGTCGAGGATGCCGAGACGCTGGCGGCGCTGAAATCCGTGAATTTCGCGGATGTCTGCATCACCTCGGATCTTGCGCTGACGGGGGATCCCGCGCCGGGCGAGGCATTCCGCCTGCCCGAAACCGCAGGCATCGGCGTGGTGTTCGAACCCGCGATGGGCGAAAAATGCCAGCGCTGCTGGAAGATCCTGCCCGATGTCGGCAGCCACCCGCATCCCGGCACCTGCGCGCGTTGCAGCGCGGCGCTTGGCTGAAACAAGGCGGCGCCCCACGGGGCGCCGCAGCCTCGCCTAGCGGCGGAACCAGAGGTTTTCCCTGCGCAACATCTGGCGGATCACCTGTTCGCGCGACGGCAGCCGCTTGCCCTGAAACATCGGGCGCAACCTGTCGCGTCCGGCGCGCTGGCGAAACAGTGCATCATAGGCGTTGTCCCCTTGCATTATCCTTGAAATTTCGGGAATTGCCGCGATTTCCTCGAATATTTCGATGGCCTGGTCGCTGCCGCGTGCGTAAAGCAGCGACAGGTTACGGTAATGGCAGGTCAGATCGCCGTCCAGCCCCGCCAGTTCCGGCCCCGGCCTGCCCCCGCCAAGCGAATGGACGACCAGCGGCAGCACCACCTGATCCAGCCAGGGATCAAGGCTTTGGCAAGCCAGCGCATCGCCCGGATCGTCCCGCACCGCCAGCGCATATTCCAGGAAACGCTGCCCGAAAACCGCCGGATCGGGTCCCAGGAACCAGCCGGCGTTGAAGTAGAGATACCTCTCCCAATGCTCATCCGGTTGCGACAGGTCCAGCGAGCTTTCGAAATCCAGCCCGAAACGGTCGTAGAGCGAGCGCCAGATCTGTGCATAACCCGGCCCGTAGGGCGGCGGCTCGGGCCAGCTTCCCTCGCGCTGCATCGAGGCCGTGGGCCGGTCGAAATCGACCGCCAGGTCCAGCGCGCCGGTCACCAGCGTGTCGCTGTCGAAAAAGATGAAGGGCTGGCCCGGAGGCAACAGCGCCAGCGCCTCGATCTTGTTGCCATAGGGATAGGCGCGGCCGAAATGGCGGGCGGTGAAGGGCAGGATCTGCGCCCCGAGCGATTCCAGCACCTCGCGCGCCGGGGGCTGGATGCGGGTCGCGACGCCTTGCCAGGCGCCTTCGGGTTGCGGTTCGGCGACGATAAGCTGTCCCTGCCAATCGGGCGCGTTGCGGCGAAGGCTGGCGGCAAAGATGGCGGCCTCGCGCTCCAACCGCCCGCGTTGGCCGAGGATCAGGATATTGAAGGCGGCGGGCTGCGTCGTGGCGGGCGAGACCGCCCGCGTTTCGGGTTGCGCCGCCCTGCCCTTTTCCTCGCGGCGCCTTATCTGCCGCGCGGATTTCTCCGCCGCGCGTTCCTGCTGGCGCTCTGCACGCCGCGCCTCGCGCCGGGCCTTGTTTTCGGCCTGCCGGGCCATTCGCGCCGCATCACTCGCGCCCTTGCCGGGCTTGCCTTCATCCGCTGCCACGTCCCGTCCCGCCTCTTTGACCTGAAAACCGTTAACCCACCGATCTTAGGCCATCCGCCTTCCCGATGAACAGGGCCGGGCGCGATGCCATGCCGGGCAAGATCAGAAGCTGTAGCCGAACGCCCCGATCTCCAGGGCGAAGTTGCGTTCGACGATTGCGCGTAACTCAGGCGTATAATGGCTGCGATAATCGCGGTCGCGTCTGGTCTTCTTGGTTTCCTTCAGGCTCAGCCGGGAATCGAGACCGATTCTTTTCGCAATGTCCTGCATGGCGCCTTCCAGGTCCTCGTATCTGTAGACCTGGTTGACCATGAACTTGCCGTCCTGCGTGTAAAGACCCCAACCGCGATCATGCAACTGCCTGAGATGGCGCTCTTCCTTCACCATGCCTTCAAAGGTAAAGCGGGAAACGTCCTCACCCCGTTTCTGACGTTCCTGCCTGATGTAATGATAGGCCGAAACCACCCTGTCGAACGGGTTGCGCTCGAAGGCGAAAGAGAAATAGCCCCTATAGGACTGGTCGCCCAGATACCTGCGCGCCAGTTGGTAACGGGCATGGCTGGTCACGCGGGTTTCCCGCCCCGAGGGCATGACGATATCGAAATTCTGCCCGCCCCGCCCGGCCTCGTCCTGCCTGATCTGTTCATCGACGGGATGCAGGCGCGACAGGATATCCTGATCGCCGCAGATCGTGGAAAGCGCGATCTCGACGCTCGTTCCGGCGGTTTTCGTCGTTTTCACGAAAACGAACTTGTGCTTGTGCGAAATGATCATCGGATTCCTCCCTGCATGAACACCCGGTCCCGAAACGGGACCGGGCCAGCCCTCAGCTTTGCAGCGAGCGGACGCCGACCTCGCCTTCGTCGCGCGACCGGATGGCGGCGACGGCGGCGATGCTGCCCGCGGCGGTCGTGAAGTAGGGGATCTTGTCGTAAAGCGCGACCGCGCGGATTTCGCGCGAATCGGCGATGGCCTGCGCGCCCTCGGTCGTGTTCAGGACCATCGTGATCTCGCCATCCTTCAGACGGTCCACGATGTTCGGGCGGCCCTCATAGACCTTGTTGACCGGCTCGGTCTGAACGCCCGCCTCGGCAAGGAAGGCCGCCGTGCCGCGGGTCGAAATCAGGGTGAAGCCCATCTCGGTCAGCGCGCGGGCGGCATCGGCCAGCTCAGGCGTCTTGTCGGCATCCTTGACCGAGACGAAGACGCGCCCGCTTTCGGGCAGATGCGACCCCGCCCCCATCTGCGCCTTGAGGAAGGCGCGCGGGAAGTTGCGGTCCCAGCCCATGACCTCGCCGGTCGAACGCATCTCGGGGCCAAGCAGGGTGTCGACGCCGGGGAAGCGGGCGAAGGGCAGCACGGCCTCCTTGACGGAAAACCACGGCGTGTTGGGATCGGCCAGCGTCATCGGATCGGCGAAGGGCAGATCGTCCTCGGGGCCGACGCCTTCGGGATAGGGAGCGCGGGCGGGGAAGTTCGACATGGGTTCCCCTGCCATCAGCCGCGCGGCGATCGAGGCAATCGCGCTGTCGGTGGCCTTGGCGACAAAGGGCACGGTGCGCGACGCGCGCGGATTGACCTCAAGCACGAAGATATCCTCGCCCTTGATCGCGAATTGCACGTTCATCAGCCCGACCACGTTCAGCGCCCGCGCCATCGCGGCGGTCTGGCGCTTGAGTTCCTCGATGGTCGCACCGTCCAGCGTATGCGGCGGCAACGAGCAGGCCGAATCCCCCGAATGGACGCCAGCTTCCTCGATATGTTCCATGATGCCCGCGACATGGACGTTCTGGCCGTCGCAAAGCGCGTCCACATCGACCTCGATGGCGCCCGACAGGTAGCTGTCCAGCAGCACCGGGCTGTCGCCCGAAACCTGCACCGCCTCGCGGATATAGCGGTTGAGGTGGTCCATGTCGCGCACGATCTCCATCGCGCGGCCACCCAGCACATAAGAGGGGCGGATCACCAGCGGGAAGCCGATACGGCCCGCGATTTCAACGGCTTCCGCATCCGAGCGGGCGATGCCATTGATCGGCTGCTTCAGCTCCAGATCGTTGAGCAGCTTCTGGAAGCGTTCGCGGTCCTCGGCCAGATCGATGGCGTCGGGGGTGGTGCCCAGGATCGGGATGCCCTCGGCCTCAAGCGCGTTGGCCAGCTTCAGTGGCGTCTGGCCGCCGAATTGCACGATGACGCCGTGCAGCGTGCCGTTTTCCTGTTCGGTGTGCAGGATCTCCAGCACATGCTCCAGCGTCAGCGGCTCGAAATACAAGCGGTCCGAGGTGTCGTAATCGGTGCTGACCGTTTCCGGGTTGCAGTTGACCATGATCGTCTCATAGCCGACCTTCGACAGCGAAAAGCAGGCGTGGCAACAGCAATAGTCGAACTCGATCCCCTGCCCGATCCGGTTCGGCCCACCGCCCAGGATCACGACTTTCTTGCGGTCGCTGGGACGGGCCTCGTTTTCGACATCGCCCATCGCGGGGGCCTCGTAGGTCGAATACATATAGGGGGTCTGGGCCTCGAACTCGGCGGCGCAGGTGTCGATGCGCTTGAAGACCGGGCGCAGGTCCAGCGCGCGGCGGGCGGTGCGAACCTCATTCTCGGGCAGGCCCGCCAGCGCGGCCAGGCGCGCATCGGAAAAGCCCATCATCTTGAGATGGCGGAAACCTTCGGCATCCTTGGGCAGCCCGGCCTCGCGGATGCCGTTCTCGGCCTCGACGATCTCGCGCATCCGGGCGAGGAACCACGGATCGAAGGCGGTCGCCTGCTGGATTTCCGCATCCGTCAGCCCGTGGCGCATGGCCTGCGCGATCAGGCGCAGCCGGTCGGGGGTCTGGGCGCTGATCGCCTTGACGACGGCCGCCTTGTCCGGCGCGCCGGGGATCTCGATATCGTCCAGCCCGGTCAGCCCGTTCTCCATCGAGGCCAGCGCCTTTTGCAGCGATTCGTGGAAGGTCCGGCCAATCGCCATGACCTCGCCCACCGATTTCATCGCCGTGGTCAGTTCGGGCTTGGAACCGGGAAACTTCTCGAAGGCAAAGCGCGGTATCTTGGTGACCACATAGTCGATCGAGGGTTCGAACGACGCCGGCGTGACGCGGGTGATGTCGTTGTCCAATTCGTCCAGCGTATAGCCCACGGCCAGCTTCGCCGCGATCTTCGCGATGGGGAAGCCCGTGGCCTTGGACGCCAGCGCGGACGACCGCGACACGCGCGGGTTCATCTCGATCACGACCATGCGGCCATCGGCGGGATTGACCGCCCATTGCACGTTGGACCCGCCGGTTTCGACCCCGATTTCGCGCAGCACGGCGATGGATGCGCTGCGCATCTGCTGATATTCGCGATCCGTCAGGGTCAGCGCGGGGGCGACGGTGATCGAATCGCCGGTATGGACGCCCATCGGGTCGATGTTCTCGATGGAGCAGACGATGATGGCATTGTCGTTGCGGTCCCGCACGACCTCCATCTCGTATTCCTTCCAGCCCAGCAGGCTCTCGTCCACCAGGATCTGCGCCACCGGCGAGGCATCCAGCCCCGAACGGCAGATCGCCTCGTAATCGTCGCGGTTATAGGCGACGCCGCCGCCGGTCCCGCCGAGGGTGAAGGCGGGGCGGATGATGGCGGGCAGGCCGATCTCCTCCAGCGCCTCCATCGCGGTGGCGACGCCCGCGTTGATGTCGTATTTGCCGCTGGCCAGCTTGGGCGCGGCCACGATGGTGGCGCGCGGGTTTTCCAGCCCGATCCGCTCCATCGCCTCGCGGAACAGCTTGCGGTCCTCGGCCATCTCGATGGCGGCGCGCTGCGCCCCGATCAGCTCGACCCCGTAACGCTCCAGCACGCCCGCATCGGCCAGCGCCAGCGCGGTGTTCAGCCCGGTCTGCCCGCCCATCGTGGGCAGGATCGCATCGGGGCGTTCCTTGGCGATGATCTTCTCGACCACCTCGGGGGTGATCGGCTCGATATAGGTCGCGTCGGCCATTTCCGGGTCGGTCATGATCGTGGCGGGGTTCGAGTTGACCAGGATCACCCGATACCCCTCCTCCCGCAGCGCCTTGCAGGCCTGCGCACCGGAATAGTCGAATTCGCAGGCTTGCCCGATCACGATTGGCCCCGCGCCGATGATCATGATGGATGTTAGATCGGTTCTTTTCGGCATGATGGCGTCCCCGGCTCGGCTATGCGGCAGATAAATCGTTCGGGGTTATAGCCGTGGCTGATGCGCGCGCAAGGGCGACGGCCCGGTTAATTGCCGAAAACACCGCCGCCCCGGCCCGGCTGACGCAAAAATGCGCCGCCCGGCGACAAAATGCGCCCCCGTGGGGTTGACCCTTCAAGCCTGTTTGGTCTGCATGTTGCCTGAAACCTGCCCCTTTGACCGAATAAGGAAAACCCGCATGGAATTGTTCATCATGATGCTGATCGTGGGCTGCATCGCAGGCCCCGCCATCGGCTGGATGGTCACCAATACCGAGAAAGCCAGAAGAGAGCATGAGGCCAAGCGCGAGAAATTCCGCGTAGGCAACGGTTCCGACCCCGACAAGTCCCTCATCGGGCCGCATAAGCCCTTCGCGCAAAACGCCGTCATCATCGGCGTGATCTTTGCCGTGGTCGGCTATCTCACGGCCTCGCTCGTCGCCTGAAACCGGCGAAAACCCCGGCCCGCTCGCGCAACCGGGGTTTTCTTCATCATCCAAATACCCATGCGGCCGTGCCACCGGGCGCAGGTCAGGCCGCGGTGAATTCGCGCACGAATTCGCTGGCGGGACGCTGGCGGATGTCCTGGGGCCTGCCGACTTGCTCGATCCGGCCCATCGACATGACGACGACCAGATCGGCCAGTTCCATCGCCTCTTCCTGGTCGTGGGTGACGAAAACCGTGGTCAGGCCGGTGCGGTCGTGGATCTCGCGCAGGCCCTGACGCAATTCCTTGCGCACGCGGGCATCCAGCGCCCCGAACGGCTCGTCCAGCAGCAGCATGCGCGGCTCGATCGCCAGCGCGCGGGCCAGCGCGACGCGCTGGCGCTGGCCGCCCGACAGTTGCCCCGGATAGCGCGCGCCGATTTCCGGCAGTTGGATCAGGTCCAGCAGCCCGGTCACGCGGCGGTCGATCTCGGCCCGCGTGGGGCGGGTGCGTCGCGGGCGTGCGCGCAGCCCGTAGGCGATGTTTTCATGCACCGTCATGTGGCGAAACAGGGCATAGGACTGAAAGACGAATCCCGCCCGCCGTTCCTGGACGCTCAGCTTGCCCGCGTCCTGGCCGTCGAACAGAACCCTGCCGCCCGTCGGATATTCCAGCCCGCCCAGGATGCGCAGCAGGGTCGTCTTGCCCGAACCCGAAGGCCCCAGCAACGCCACCAGCGCCCCCGAGGGGATCGTCACGCTGACCGGGTCCAGCGCCGTGGTCGTGCCGAAGCTTTTGGCGATGCGGTCGATTTCGATAAGCATTTGGTTACTCCTTCCCGCCGGACCTAATGCCGCCGCGTCGCGGCAAGCTGGTCGGCATGGCGCCATTCCAGCGCGGATTTCAGGGCAAGCGTCACCAGCGCCAGCAGCGCCAGCACCCCCGCCAGCGAAAAGGCCGCGACCGAGAGGTATTCGTTGTAAAGCATCTCGATCGCGATCGGCATGGTCGCGGTCTGGCCCCGGATCTTGCCCGAGACGACGGCGACCGCGCCGAATTCGCCCATCGCGCGGGCGTTGCACAGCAACACCCCGTAAAGCAGCGCCCATTTGATATTGGGCAGGGTCACGGTCAGAAAGCACCGCCAGCCCGAGGCGCCAAGGGTCAGCGCAGCTTCTTCTTCGGCGCGGCCCTGCTCGACCATCACGGGGATCAACTCGCGCGCGACGAAGGGAAAGGTCACGAAGACGCTGGCAAGCACGATGGCGGGCAATGCGAAGACGATGGGATAGCCCATCGACACCAGCCAGCCGCCAAGGGCGGTATTCGCACCGAACAGCAGGACCAGCGACAGCCCCACCACGACCGGAGAGATCGAGAAAGGCAGGTCGATCAGCGTGATCAGCACGGCCTTGCCGCGAAAGTCGAACTTGGTGATCGCCCATGCGGCGGCGATCCCGAAACCCGCGTTCAGCGGCACGGTGATCGCCGCGACCGTCAGCGTCAGGCGGATGGCCGAGACCGCCTCGGGCCGGGTCAGCGATTGCAGCGCGCTCGCGGCGCCGCGGCGGGTGGCCTCGACAAAGATGATGCCAAGGGGCGCCAGCACCAGCAGGACCAGAACGGCAAGGCAAAGGGTGATCAGGGTCACGCGCGTGGCGCGGCTTTCCTGGGTGACGGGCTGCCGGCGGGTCACGGGTGCTTCCTTTTCCAGGGGGGTGGCAAGGGCGATATCAGACATCTCCGACCCTCCGGCGGCTCCAGATCTGGATCAGGTTGATGACCAGAAGCAGGGCGAAGGACACCAGCAGCATGGCGATGCCGATGGCGGATGCCGCGTCATAGTTGAACTCCTCCAGCCGGATGACGATCAGCAGGGGCGCGATCTCGGTCCGCATCGGGATATTGCCCGCGATGAAGATGACCGAGCCGTATTCCCCTACCGCCCGCGCCAGCGACAACGCAAAGCCGGTCAGCGCGGCAGGCATCAGCATGGGCAGGATGACGCGGCGCAGGGTATGGGCGCGGCTCGCGCCAAGCGTGGCCGAGGCTTCCTCGACCTCGCGCTCGATCTCGGCGATGACGGGCTGGACGGTGCGCACGACGAAGGGCAGACCGACAAAGACCAGCGCGATCAGGATGCCCCATTGCGTATAGGCGATGCGGCCCGAAAACTCGACGCCAAGGGGTGAAAGCAGAAAGTTGCCCAGGGGCGCCAGCCAGTCGCGAACAAAGGCGCCGAACAGCCCATTGGGCGCGTAAAGCGCGGTCAGCGCGATCCCGGCGACGGCGGTGGGCAGCGCAAAGGGCAGATCGACGATGGCATCGACCACCCGGCGGCCCGGAAATTCGTAGCGCGCCAGCACCCAGGCAAGGATCACGCCAAAGACCAGGTTGAACAGGGCGGCCAGCAGGGCAAGGCGAAAGGACAGAAACAGCGAGGCCATCACCCGCTCGGTGCCCACGACCTGCCAGTTATTGGCCAGCCCGAAATTCAGCCCGTGCAGGACCAGCGCCCCGATCGGCAGCAGCACGACCAGCGAAAGCATCGTGATCGTGATGCCCATGCCAAGCCCGAAGCCCGGCATGGGGGATTTCGCGACAAGCGCCCGCATCATTTCACCTGATAGATCTGGTCGAAGGTGCCGCCGTCACCGAAATGCTCGTCCTGCGCCTGCCCCCATCCGCCGAATTCCTCGATGCTGACCAGTTCCAGTTCGGGGAAGCGGGCAACGTCCTCGGGGTCGGCGGCGCTGTCGTCCCATGCACGATAGAAGTGCTTGAAGGCCAGCGCCTGCCCCTCGGGGCTATAGAGGAACTCCAGATAGGCCTGCGCCAGTTCGCCCTGCGCCTCGTCCTCGATATTGCGGTCCACGACGGCCACGGGCGGCTCGGTCAGCATCGAGACCGAGGGGATGACGATGTCGAAACTGTCCTCGCCCAGTTCCTCGAGCGCCAGATAGGCCTCGTTTTCCCAGGCCAGCAGCACGTCGCCCAGACCCCGCTGCGTGAAGGTCGTGGTCGAGCCGCGCGCGCCGGTGTCCAGCACCGGGACATTCGCGAAAAGCTGCGTCAGGAATTCCCTGGGATCCTGGTCGTTGCGTTCGGCCCATGCCCATGCGGCCAGGTAATTCCAGCGCGCCCCGCCCGAGGTCTTGGGGTTGGGCGTGATGACCTCGACCCCGTCCTGCACCAGGTCGCCCCAGTCGCCCAGGTTCTTGGGATTGCCCTCGCGCACCAGGAACACGATGGTCGAGGTATAGGGCGAGGAATTATGCGGCAGGCGCGCCTGCCAGTCCTCGGGCAACAACCCGCGCGAGGCGATTTCGTCGATATCCGCGCCAAGCGCCAGCGTGACGACCTGCGCGCGCAGCCCGTCGATCACCGAACGTGCCTGCGAACCCGAACCGCCATGCGAGGTCTCGATCTGCGGGCGGTCGTGGCCCTCGGCCACACGGTGGTTGATGAAGGCCTCGTTGACCTCGCGATACAGCTCTCGCGTGGGGTCGTAGCTGACGTTCAGCAGCGATTGGGCGGCGGCAACATGCGGCGTGACGGCAAGGCCAAGTGCTGCGGCGGCAGCCAGAAGGCGGCGCCCCTGCCCTGTCCGGTCCGGGCCGGTCGTTTGGGTCGCCGATGCTGCGCTGCCCCTAGGGCGAATGGTGGCGGTCATGTCCATCTTCCTTTCTGGCAGGCCCGAGGCCTGACCGTGGTTGATGATTAAATGACGACACAGATGATCGTTTATATCAAGAATAAAAATACCAGAAAGACGGTCGTGTTTAGATTGTTTTGCTTTTCCAATGCCAAGGGGAAAATCCTTCCTGTTGTCCAGGACGGGGCAAAAGGAAAATTCCGCGCGCAACTGCCCGCGAATCGCAAACGCCGCGCATGGGCGCGGCGTCGGGTTGTGCGATTCGGTGAAAAGACCCTATTCTGCGGGCAGGCTTTCGTCGGCCTTGCGGGCCAGCGCCTCGGCGCGGGCGGCAAGTTCGGCCATGCTCTCGGCGACGGTGTTGGGCACGACCGGCACCTCGACCCGCGGCGGATTGGCCTTGAGCCGCGCCAGTTCGCGCTCGGCCGAGGCGGCGCGATCCTCCAGCGCCGAATACTTGTCGGCCAGCATCAGCCCGGCCAGCAGCAGCAGGCGCGGCTCGGGCATGCGCCCGGCCTGCGACAGGATATGCTGGGCCTCGGCGTCCAGCAGGCCGGCGGCGCGGCGCAGCAGGCGCTCTTCCCCCTCCTGGCTGGTCAGGGTGTATTTCTTGTGCCCGATCGTGAAATCAACCTCGGCCATGATCAGCCCCTTTCCTCGCCATCGTTTTCGTCCGAATCCGTCCCGGCGGCATCGGGCGAGGCGCCCAGCAAGCCGTCCAGCGCCTGAAGGATGTCGCCCACCTGCCCGATCTCGGCGTCGCGGGCGGCGCGCAGGGCCTCGATCTCGGCCTCCAGCGCGGCGCGTTCCTCGTCGGCGCCGATCCCGCCGCTGTCGGCCTTGGACAGCAGCAGGCGGTTGGCCTGGCTCAGCCCCTCGTTCGCGGCGGCAAGGCGCGCGGCCTGCGCGCCCATCCGGCCCAGCTTTTCGTGCATCTCGTCCAGCCGGACCTGCAAACCGGCCAGTTCATCGCCTTGCTGCTGCGACCCGCCCCCATCTTCCTGCGCGGCCCGCAACCCCGAGACCGCGCGCTCGATAGAGCGGTCGATACGGTCCAGTGCCGCGATCAAACGCTTTTCGCTGACTGTCAGATCGCCCATCATCGGCCCTGCTTTCCTTTTTTCCCTGTATGCCCGTGTTTGTCATTCCCTGCGCCACAAGACAAGAACACAGCGCGGGTTGCGGCGAATCCATGCGAAGCCTTGCCGTGAAAGCGCGGCTTTTCAGCGGGCAAAGCGCGACCTATAAGGTGACGTCACATCTGGAAGGGACCGCCATGCGCCGCGCCACGATCAGCCGCAAGACGGCCGAGACCGAAATCGAGGTCACGCTGGACCTCGACGGAACCGGCCAATACGACAACCGCAGCGGGGTCGGCTTCTTCGATCACATGCTGGACCAGCTTGCGCGCCATTCACTGATCGACCTGACCCTGCGCGCGACGGGCGACCTGCATATCGACGACCACCACACGGTCGAGGACACCGGCATCGCCATCGGCCAGGCCCTGACCCGCGCGCTTGGCGACAAGCGCGGCATCCGCCGCTATGGCAGCTTCCACCTGGCGATGGACGACACGCTGGTGCGCGCCGCGCTGGACCTTTCGGGCCGTCCCTTCCTTGTCTGGGGCGTCGATTTCCCGACCGAGAAGATCGGCACATTCGACACCGAACTGGTGCGCGAGTTCTTTCAGGCGCTGTCCACCCACGGCGGCATCACGCTGCATGTGGACCGTCTGCACGGCCTCAACAGCCACCACATCGCCGAGGCCGCCTTCAAGGCGGTCGCCCGTGCCCTGCGCGAAGCGGTGGAACCCGATCCGCGCATGGCGGGTATCCTGCCCTCGACCAAGGGCGCGCTGTGATGCGGGTCGCGCTGGTCGATTACGACAGCGGCAACCTGCATTCCGCCGAAAAGGCGCTGGCGCTGGCGGGGCGCGAGGCCGGGGCGGAGGTTCAGGTCACCTCGGACCCCGAAACCGTCCTGCGCGCCGACCGGATCGTGCTGCCCGGCGACGGCGCTTTCCCGGCCTGCCGTGCCGCGCTGGACGCGGTGCCCGGCATGGTCGAGGCCCTGCGCGAGGCCGTCCTGACCCGCGCCCGCCCCTTCATGGGCATCTGCGTGGGGATGCAGATGCTGGCCGATACCGGGTTCGAATATCGCGAAACCCCCGGTCTTGGCTGGATACCGGGCCAGATCCGCGCCATCGACGCGCCCGGCCTGAAGGTGCCGCATATGGGCTGGAACGACCTGCACATCCACCAGCCCCACCCGGTGCTGGACGGCATCGCGACCGGCGATCACGCCTATTTCGTCCACGGCTGGCGATTCGTCACCGCCGACCCCGCGCATCTGATCGCATCAGCCGATTACGGCGGGCCGGCCGCGGCCATCGTCGGGCGCGACAATATCCTCGGCACGCAGTTCCACCCGGAAAAATCGCAGGCCATGGGCCTTCGCCTGATCGCCAACTTCCTGCGCTGGCGGCCCTAGCGCCGCCTGATCCAGCTTTGCGTCCGGCAGAACACCGCCACGCAGCCCGAGACGTTCAGCCGGTCGCCCCGCAATTCCATCTTCGAGCGATAGGTCTTGTCCGCGCCGGGGTCCCAGATCGTGCCGCCGGAAAACTTGCCCCCGCCCTCGGCCACCATGCCAGCGACGATGTTGCGCCCGATATGGGGCGAGGGAACCTCGTTCCCCTGTGCGTCGAACGAGCGGATCAGCCGCCCGCACCAGGCGCCGCCGCAGTCGTAGAACTCGACCATGCCGATATTGCCGTCGTCATTGGCCTGCGTCTGGAATATCCCCCCGATCTCCTGCGCCTGCACCATGCTTGCGGCCAGCGCCATCAAGGCGCCGATTGCCATTCTTCTCATCCGCCGGTCCTCCCTTGCCGATGGCAAAAGGATGCCACGCGCGCCGCGCCGATCAAGCATGACGTCAGGTCGGCAGGTTCCGCCCCTGCGGCATCGGATGGGCTTTCTGATCCGAGCCCGATGTGGCAAAGGAAGCCCGACAGAAATACGGAGCGCCCCGATGATCCTCTATCCCGCCATCGACCTCAAGGACGGCAATTGCGTGCGGCTCTTGCGCGGAGAGATGGAGGCCGCGACCGTCTTCGGCACCGACCCCGCCGCGCAGGCCCGCGCCTTCCAGGACGCGGGCGCGCAATGGCTGCATCTGGTCGATCTGAACGGCGCCTTCGCGGGCCGTCCGGTCAACGGCGGGGCGGTCGAGGCGATCCTCGACGCGATCACCGTCCCGGCCCAGCTTGGCGGCGGCATCCGCGACATGGCGACCATCGAGGGCTGGATCGAGCGCGGCCTCGCTCGCGTCATCCTTGGCACCGTCGCCGTGGAAAACCCCGCGCTGGTGACCGAGGCCGCGCTGGCCTTCCCCGGCAAGATCGCGGTCGGCATCGACGCCCGCGCGGGCCGCGTCGCCACCCGTGGCTGGGCCGAGGAAACCGACGTGATGGCCACCGACCTCGCCCGCCGCTTCGAGGATGCGGGCGTGGCCGCGATCATCTACACCGACATCGACCGCGACGGCGCAATGGAGGGGCCGAACATCCCCGCGACCGAGGCGCTGGCCCGCGCGGTCAACATCCCGGTGATCGCCTCGGGCGGCGTGTCCTCGCTGGCCGATCTGCGCGCGCTGCGGGCGACCGGCGCGATCTCGGGGGCGATCTCGGGCCGCGCGCTCTATGATGGCGCGATCGACCTGGCCGAGGCGCTGCGGGAACTCGCCTGATGTCGGCCATCGTCCGGGCAACGCTGCCCGAGGGCAGCCTGCTGGCGGACATCCGCCGCCCGGACGATTTCCTCGACTGCTACGCCTGCGAAAGTCCCCTGCCCGCACATGAGGCCGCGCGGATCATCGCGGCTTTCCCGCCTTGGGCGGCGGCGCTTCTGCGCCTGCGCAACGGGCTGATGCGCCCCTTCGGGCTGCGCACCGAAGCCCCTGCCGGCGTCCCGACCTTCGGCCCCTTCCCGCTGGACCGTGAAACCCCGGACGAGGTTCTGGTCGGCTTCGACGACAGGCATCTGGATTTCCGCGTCTCGGTCCTGCAACGCGGGGGCCGCATCCATTGCGCGACATGGGTGTGCCCGCATAATCCGGGCGGGCGGGCCTATCTGGCGGCAGTCATGCCCTTCCATGTGCTGATCATCCGCAACGCGCTGGCCCGTGTCCGGCGCGCGGGATAAGCGCGGCCAGCCGGGTGACGCGACAACAATTCCCTATATTTCAAGGGATTATCCATCGAATCGGCTGAGGGGGGCATTAGGTGAGAGGCTGGACAACGACCCAAGCGGGGCTCGTTACGGCTGCTTCCTTCCGGACCTGACCGGGTTGGCGAGGCGCTTGCCCGCGCCAACCTCTCACCGGCACAGATAGGGCCTGTCGCACGCGAATGCAAGGCGGGAATGGGCGCATCCTGCCCTGTTCGCCGATATGCGGCGGCCCCGTCCGCCGCGCAGGGCGGCATGGCGCAGAATCGGCCCCGCCCGCCGCATCCACGGGGCCAAGACAACGCCCCCAACGCAGGCGGCATGAGCAAGAATTCGCTGTCGGCGCGGAAACCTCGACCGCCGGGGCGGCGAGGCGCCGTGGCCGGCCCGGCCCATTGCCGCGCCCCCCGGCTGCGGGCGGTCTGCGTCGATCGGTCGCGCCTTGGCGATACGGCCGCAGGCAGGGCTTGCAGCCGGTCCCCGGCATCGAAAACCAGGCGGTTTCCCCGGCGATCGCCCGGCCTTCCGGCCAGCGTGGCAAGGGCCGGAAGCCATCGGTCCGGGTCATGTCCGATCAGGTCCATGCGCCGGTCCGCCGCCGCGAAAATGCGCGGCCCGGCCCGCGGACGGCCCTTGCCTCTGGGCCGGATTTCAAGGCATCTGACAATTCAGGGTTGTTTTCCGGCCTGTCGGTGTCGTCTGTGCAAGACGTGACGGAACGTAGTAGGGATGGACGTATTTCGGGATGCATCGCCACCCCGCGCATGACAGTTTATCGAGTTCGTTTTTTACGCCGCCCGGCGCATAAGGGTCAGTAATGAAATTCTCCACCAGACAGGATACCGAGCTTTCATCCGAACAGCTTTTCGACGCGCTGGCCGACTTCGACCGGATCGAGCGGCTGCTGACGCGGCGCGGCGCGCTGGTGCGGCGGGTCGATCCGGCGCGCGAACCGGGTGCGGGCATGGCGTGGGAAATCGGCTTCGACTGGCGGGCCAGGCGGCGCGAGGTCCGGCTGGACGTGACCCGCTTCGACCGCCCCGAGGTGATCGAGGTCGAGGGGCGCTCGGAACTGTTCGACGTCGAACTGCAACTGACCGTCATCGCCCTGACCCTGTGCAAGGCGCGGCTGCAATTCGAGGTCAAGCTGCGCCCGCGCAACATGCGCGCGCGGCTGCTGTTGCAGACGGCCAAGCTGGGCAAGGTGCAGCTTGATCGCAAGTTCGCGCTGCGCATCGCGGAATTCGTGGACGACATCACCCGCGCCGCCGTGGCCTGACGCCTTGCGAAAGCGGGCGCCTGCCCTAACCGGAATCGCCGTTGGCGGGGCGGCCCTGCCGGACACGCAGCGAATCGGCGGGATAGACACCCAGGATATCCAGGCTCGAGGTGAAATAGCGCAGCTCCTCAAGCGCGCGGGCGACGTTGGCGTCCTCGGGGTGGCCCTCGATATCGGCATAGAACTGCGTCGCGGTGAACTGGCCGCCGACCATGTAGCTTTCCAGCTTGGTCATGTTGACGCCGTTCGTTGCGAATCCGCCCATCGCCTTGTAAAGCGCCGCCGGGATGTTGCGCACGCGAAAGACGAAGCTGGTCATCATCAGCCCGTCGCCCGCCGCATTCGTGCGGCGGCTCGCGTCCGGGGTGCGTGACATGACCAGGAATCGGGTGGTGTTGTTGCTGTAATCCTCGATCCCGCCGGCCAGTTCGCGAAGGCCGTAGATCTCGCCCGCGATGGGCGAGGCCAGCGCCGCCAGGTGCGGCTGGCCCCTGTGGGCGACCTCTTTCGCGGAACCGGCGGTATCCGCGCCGGTCACGCCGCCGATGCCGTGCTTGCGCAGGAAGTTGCGGCACTGGCCCAGCAGGACCGGATGGCTCATGGCCTGTGTGACCTGATCCAGCGCGACGCCGGGCAGCGCCAGCAGGCTGATATGGACGCGGACAAAGGTTTCGTCGATGATGTGCAGCCCGCTTTCGGGCAGCAGGTGGTGGATGTCGGCCACCCGGCCATAGGTCGAGTTCTCGACCGGCAGCATGGCCAGTTCCGCCTCGCCGCACCGCACCGTCTCGATGACGTCCTCGAAGGTGCGGCAGGGTTTCACCTCCATCGAGGGGCGCGAAATGCGGCATGCCTGGTGGCTGTAGGCCCCCGGCTCACCCTGGAAGGCAATCACGTTTCTGGTCATCGCTGGCCTCTTGTCCCGGCTTTTTTCCCTGGGGGCGGCGTATTGCCGCTGGATTTGTGTCGCAAGGCGCAGAACTATACCTTGATCCATCCAAGCGAAAGCGGATAGATACGCCCAATTCCACGGAAAGACCGCACAGGGGACCCGCAGAAAATGTTCAATACCATGACCGTCACCAAGGCCGCGGGCGCTTTGATTTCGTCGATGCTTTTTCTGATGCTGGTATCATGGGGCGCGTCCGCCCTGTATCGGGTCGGACCTGATCACCACGGCGACGAAGAAATTGCGCAGGCCTACACCATCCCGGTCCAGGAAGCCGAAGGCGCAGCGGAAGAGGTCGAGGAAGGTCCCGACTTCGCCGAGATCTTCGCCAGCGCCGACCCCGCCGCGGGTGAGCGCGCCTTTGCCAAGTGCCGCGCCTGCCACAAGGTGGACGGCAGCGACGGCGTCGGTCCCCACCTGAACGGCGTCGTGGGCCGCGACGTGGCTGCGGTGGACGGGTTCAACTATTCGGACGCGATGGCCGGTCATGAAGGTGCCTGGGACCCCGACCACCTGCAACAGTTCCTGACCGATCCGCGCGGCTTCGTTCCCGGCAACAAGATGGCCTTTGCCGGTATCCGCAACATTCAGGAACGCGCGGACCTGATCGCCTATCTGGAAGCGAACCCCTGATCGGCTGGCGCGCCCGCAGCGGCGCGCCCTTCCTTTCGCCGACGGGCGCGGGGGCATCGGCTTCCGCGCCCGCTTTCGTTCACGCATTTGCATGTTGAACCCCTGCGCATGGCTGATAGCCTAGCGCGAAACAAGAACCGACGGGACCGATCATATGCGCCAAGCCTTGCTTCTTGCCTCAGCCGCCCTGTTATTCAACGTCGCGCCGGGTGCTGCGCAGGAAGAGGCGATCACTGTCTCGCACGGGATTTCCGTGTTCGGCGAACCGGAACTGCCCGCCGATTTTCCGCATCTAGGCTACGTTGACCCCGACGCGCCCAAGGGGGGCGAGATCTCGATGTCCGCGCAGGGGGGATTCGACAGCTACAACCCCTATACCCACCGCGGCCGCGCTACCGCCGCGTCGGTGATGATGCTTGAGCCGCTGATGGAAAGCGTGGCCGACGAACAGGGCGCGGCCTATTGCCTGCTGTGCGAGACGATCGAATATCCCGAAAGCCGCGACTGGGTGATCTTCAACCTGCGCCCCGAGGCGAGATTCTCGGACGGCTCGCCCCTGACCGCGCATGACGTGCTGTTTTCCTTCGACCTTCTGCGCAACCACGGGCTGTCATCCTATCGCACCGGCATCGCCCAGATGGTCGAGGGGGCCGAGGTTCTGGACGACCACCGCATCAAGTTCACCTTTACCCCCGACTATCCGCGCCGCGACGTCATCCACCAGGTCGGCGGGCATATCGTCTTTTCCCGCGCCGATTTTCAGGAAAACGACCGCGACATCGAACAATCCAGCGCGACCCCCTTCCTGGGATCGGGGCCTTACGTCTTCGACAGCGCCGACATGGGCCGCCGGATCGTGATGCGCCGCAATCCCGACTATTGGGGCAAGGACCTGCCGATCAATGCCGGGCGGCACAATTTCGACCGCATCCGCTATGAATTCTTCGCCGATTACGACAGCGCATTCGAGGCGTTCAAGGCGGGCGTCTATACCTTCCGCAACGAGGTTTCCTCGATCCACTGGGCGACGCGCTATGATTTTCCGGCGCTGAACAGCGGGGCGGTGGTGCAGGAAACCCTGCCCGACGGGCGGATCGCCAACGGCCAGGCATGGGTCTTCAACCTGCGGCGCGAGAAATTCCAGGATATCCGCGTGCGCGAGGCGATCTCGGTCATGTTCAACTTCGAATGGTCGAACGAGACGTTGTTCTACGGGCTGAACACGCGGGTCAATTCCTTCTGGGACAACAGCGAACTGGCCGCCGAAGGCCCCCCATCGCCCCAGGAACTGGCGCTGCTGGAACCGCTGGCCGCCGACCTGCCGGATGGCGTGCTGACCGAGGATGCCGTGGTCCAGCCCGTGTCCTCGGCCAGCCAGCTTGACCGCCGCAACCTGCGCCGGGCCGCCGCGCTCTTGGATGAAGCCGGATGGGAAACCGGCAATGACGGGATGCGCCGCAATGCGCAGGGCGAGGTGCTGCGGGTCGAATTTCTCAACGACAACCAGAGCTTCGACCGCATCATCAACCCCTTCGTGCAGAACCTGCGCGCGCTTGGCATCGACGCCGTCAATGCGCGGGTGGACGACGCCGAGATGACGAACCGCACCCGGTCCAAGGATTTCGACATCGTGACGGCGCATCTGGGGCAAAGCTTCATGATCGGCGGCGGGGCCGAGCAGGTCTTCGGCTCGGACGCGGTGGACGACGTGTTCAACCCGATGGGGCTGGCCAATCCGGCCATCGACGCGCTGATCCGTATGGGCATCAACGCCACTTCGGAGGACGAGATGCGCACGATCATCAGCGCCACCGACCGCGCCCTGCGCGCGCTGCATTTCTGGGTCCCGCAATGGTTCAAGGCCGATTACACGCTGGCCTATTACGACATGTATGGCCACCCCGAGACGATCCCGCCCTATGACCTGGGCGTGCTTGATTTCTGGTGGCACGATGCGGATAAGGCGGAACGGCTGAGGGCGGCGGGCGCGATCCGCTAGACCCGGACAGGCAGCGAAAATAGCAGGATAACGCAAGAACATGCTGGCCTATCTGTCGCGGCGATTGCTGCTGATCATACCGACGCTGATCGGCATCATGCTGGTCAACTTCACCCTGACGCAATTCGTGCCGGGCGGCCCGATCGAGCAGATCATCGCCCGCGTGCAGGGCGAGGGCGACGTGTTCCGCAACATTTCCGGCGGCGGCGATGCGGGGGCGGTGAACGAAGCCTATGCCGGCGCGCGCGGCCTGCCGCCCGAGATGCTGGACCGGCTCGAGGTCCAGATGGGCTTTGCCGAGATCACCTGCCAGCCGGGCTATCAGGGCACCCCCGACCTGCGCGCGCCGGAATGCGAAAAGCAACAGATCAGCGCGCCGCGCCGCTTCCTCATCATGATGGGCAACTACCTGCGGTTCGATTTCGGGGTCAGCTTCTTCCGCTCGATCTCCGTGGTCGATCTGGTGGTGGAAAAGATGCCGGTGTCGATCACGCTTGGCCTGTGGTCCACGCTGCTGGCCTATGTCATCTCGATCCCGCTTGGCATCCGCAAGGCGGTCAGGGCGGGAACGGCCTTCGACACATGGACCAGCGGCATCATCATCGTGGGCTATGCGATCCCGTCCTTCCTGTTCGCGGTGCTGCTGATGGTGTTGTTCGCGGGCGGATCCTACTGGCAGATATTCCCGCTGCGGGGCCTGACCAGCGACAATTTCGCGGACCTCAGCCTGTGGGGCAAGGTCAAGGACTATCTGTGGCACATCACGCTGCCTGTGGTGGCCACGACGATCTCCAGCTTTGCCACGCTGACGCTCTTGACCAAGAACAGTTTCCTCGATGAGATCAACAAGCAATATGTCATGACCGCCCGCGCCAAGGGCCTGACGGAAAGGCGCGTGCTTTACGGCCATGTCTTTCGCAACGCCATGCTGATCGTGATCGCGGGCTTTCCGGCGCTGTTTCTGGGCGTGTTCTTCGGCTCGTCCATCCTGATCGAGCTGATATTCTCGCTGGACGGCCTTGGGCGGCTGGCCTTCGAGGCGGCGGTGCAGCGCGACTATCCGGTGATCTTCGGCACGCTTTACGCCTTCGGGCTGATGGGGCTGCTGGTGGGCATCCTGTCGGATGTGATGTATGTGCTGATCGACCCGCGCATCGACTTTGAAAAGAGGGCGGGCTGATGGCGCTATCCGAACTCAACCGTCGCCGGTTGCGCAACTTCCGCCGCAATGGCCGGGCCTTCTGGTCGCTGGTGATCTTTTCGGTGCTGTTCGTGCTGTCGCTGTTCGCCGAACTGATCGCCAACGACAAGCCCATCGTCGTCAGCTATCGCGGAGAGCTGTATTTCCCCGTCTACAACTTCTATTCTGAACGCACCTTCGGCGGCGATTTCGGGACCGAGGCGATCTATACCGACCCCGGCGTTCAATGCCTGATCCGCACCGGCGGGCGGGAAGAATGCTGGGACGACCCCGAGGGCGTCGAGGCCGAGGCCGCCGCCAGCGGCACCGTCGCGGGCGAGGCGGTCGAGCAGGGCTGGATGGTCTGGCCGCCGATCCCCTATCACTACCGCACCATCAACAACGTCGGCACCGCCCCAAGCGCGCCCGATGCGCGGCATTGGCTGGGCACCGACGATACCGCGCGCGACGTGCTGGCCCGCGTGATCTACGGCTTCCGCCTGTCGATCCTGTTCACGCTGATCGTGACCACCTGCGCCTCTGTCCTGGGGATCGCGGCGGGGGCGGTGCAGGGCTATTTCGGCGGGCGCACGGACCTGTTCTTCCAGCGTTTGCTGGAAATCTGGTCCTCGACCCCGTCGCTTTACGTCATCATCATCCTGTTTGCGATACTGGGGCGAAGTTTCTGGCTCTTGGTCTTCATTACCATCCTGTTCGGCTGGCCTGCGCTGGTCGGCGTCGTCCGGGCCGAGTTCCTGCGCGCGCGCAATTTCGAATATGTCCGCGCCGCCCGCGCGCTTGGGGTCAGCGACCGGGTCATCATGTTCCGCCATATCCTGCCCAATGCGATGGTGGCGACCCTGACGATGCTGCCCTTCGTGGTGACGGGTGCGATCTCGGGGCTGGCGGCGCTGGACTATCTTGGCTACGGGCTGCCCAATTCGGCGCCCTCGCTGGGTGAGCTGGCCTTGCAGGCCAAGCAGAACCTGCAAGCGCCCTGGCTGGGCTTCACCGCCTTTTTCACCTTCGCGATCATGCTGTCGCTGCTGGTCTTCATCTTCGAAGGCGTGCGCGATGCTTTTGACCCCAGAAAGACCTTCGCATGAGCCCGGTCCTGAGCGTCGAAAACCTGCGCGTCGGCTTTACGCAGGATGGCCGGCAGGTGCTGGCGGTCAAGGGCGTCAGCTTCACCGTCGGGCGGGGCGAGACCGTGGCGCTGGTCGGCGAATCGGGGTCGGGCAAGTCGGTCACCGCGCTCAGCACCGTGCGGCTGCTGCCCGCCTCGGCCCATCTGGAAGGGTCCGTCAGATACGAGGGGCGCGAGCTGATCGACGCGCCCGAGGCGCAGTTGCGGGCCGTTCGCGGCAATGACATCAGCTTTATCTTCCAGGAACCGATGACCTCGCTCAACCCGCTGCACACGCTGGAGCGGCAACTGGCCGAAAGCCTTGGGCTGCATCAGGGCCTGCGCGGACGCGCGGCAAGGGCGCGGATCATCGAACTGCTGACCCGCGTCGGCATCCGCGATCCCGAAACCCGGCTGGACGATTTCCCGCATCAGTTTTCCGGCGGCCAGCGCCAGCGCATCATGATCGCGATGGCGCTGGCCAACGGTCCCGAACTGCTGATCGCCGACGAACCCACCACCGCGCTGGACGTCACCATCCAGGCCCAGATCATGGAACTGCTGGCCGAGTTGAAGCGGGCCGAGGGGCTGTCGATGCTGTTCATCAGCCACGACCTTGGCCTTGTGCGCCGCATCGCCGACCGCGTTTGCGTGATGAAGGACGGCGAGATCGTCGAGCAAGGCCCGGCGGCCCGGCTTTTCGCCGATCCGCAGCACGAATACACCCGCAAGCTGCTGGCGGCCGAACCGACCGGCTTTGCCGATCCCATCGCGCAGGGCGCCGAAACCATCGTCCAGACCCGCGATCTGCGCGTCTGGTTCCCGATCAAGCGCGGCTTCCTGCGCCGCACCGTCGGCCACGTCAAGGCGGTGAACGCGGCCTCGCTGTCGGTCAGGACGGGCGAAACGCTTGGCATCGTGGGCGAATCGGGGTCGGGCAAGACGACGCTGGCGCTGGCGATCATGCGGCTGATCGAAAGTGAGGGGCCGATCCTCTATCTGGGACAGGATATTTCCAAATGGTCCTCGGGCCGGTTGCGGCGGTTGCGGCGGGACATGCAGATCGTCTTTCAGGACCCCTATGGCAGCCTGTCGCCGCGCATGACGGTCGAGCAGATCATCGCCGAGGGCCTGGGCGTCCACGGTCTTGAACCGGGCCGCGACCGGCGCGAGATGGTGGGCGAAATCATGGCCGAGGTCGGATTGGACCCCGCCGCCATGCACCGCTATCCGCATGAATTTTCCGGCGGCCAGCGCCAGCGCATCGCCATCGCCCGCGCCATGATCCTGCGGCCCAGGGTGGTCGTGCTGGACGAACCCACCAGCGCGCTGGACATGACGGTTCAGGTCCAGATCGTCGAATTGCTGCGCGGCTTGCAGAAAAGGCACGGGCTGGCCTTCCTGTTCATCAGCCACGACCTGCGCGTGGTCCGGGCCATGTCGCACCAGATCATCGTCATGCGCGCGGGCGATATCGTCGAACAGGGCAGCAGCGAGGCGGTCTTTACCGATCCGCAGCACGAATATACCCGCCAGCTCTTGCAGGCGGCGCTTGGGAAGCATGGCGAAAGCGGCCCATGAAGATCCTGTTCGTCCACCAGAACTTTCCGGGCCAGTTCCTGCACCTCGCCCCGGCGCTGGCGGCGCGCGGGCATCGGGTCCTGGCCCTGACGGACGAGGAAAACCAGCGCCCGGCGGGGGTCGAGGTCGTGCGCTACAAGGCGCCCGGCAAGGAACATCTGGCCCGGAACCTTGGCAAGACCTATAGCGAATATGCCGAACGCGGCTGGATGGCGGCGCGTGGCTGCCGGGCGCTGCGCGACCGGCACGGCTATGTCCCCGACGTGATCTTCGGCCATTCCGGCTGGGGCGAGACGCTGTTTCTGCGCGAGGTCTGGCCCGATGCCCGGCTGCTGATCTATGCAGAACTGATGTATAATACCCAAGGTCAGGACGTCGGATTCGACCCCGAGACGGGCAGCGATTCGCTGGAGGCCCGCGTCTCGACCGTCGCGCGCTCGGCCCATCTGCTGCAAGGGCTGGTGCAGGCCGACGCGGCGCTGTCGCCGACCCATTACCAGGCCGGAACCTTCCCGCCCGAATTGCGTGGCAAGATCACGGTGATCCACGACGGGATCGACACCGAAAAGGTGCGGCCCGACCCCGACGCCCGCCTGACGCTGCCGGGCGGGCGCGTGCTGCGCGCGGGCGATGAGGTGCTGAGCTTCGTCTCGCGCTCGCTGGAGCCTTACCGGGGGTTTCATCGCTTCATGCGTGCCCTGCCCGAGGTCATGCGCGCCCGCCCCGATGCGCAGGTCGTGCTGGTCGGGGGCGACGGGGTCAGCTATGGGCAGCGTCCGAAGGGCGCCGAAAGCTGGAAGGCCCGGATGCTGGCCGAACTGGACGGGAAACTGGACCTTGGGCGCATCCATTTCCTGGGCCGGGTCAGCTATGCCGATTACCTGTCGCTGCTACGGGTGGCACGGGTCCATTGCTACCTGACCTATCCCTTTGTGCTGTCGTGGTCGCTGACCGAGGCGATGGCGGCGGGCTGCTATATCGTCGCCTCGGACACCGCACCGGTGCGCGAACTCGTCACGGATGGCGAAACCGGGCGTCTGGTCGATTTCTTCGATCAGCCGGGGCTAGAGCGCGCGTTGATTCGCGGGCTGGCGCAACAGGACCCCGATGCCGCCGCGATTCGCGAAAACGCGCGGCAGCGGATCGTCGCGGATTACGACTTCCGAACCCGGTCGCTGCCCCGGCTGATCGAATGGGTCGAAAGCTTCGCACCGTAACGCAAAGGGGCCGCAGACGCGGCCCCCTGCCTGTCGGATCAGGCCGCCGGTCAGATCACGCCGAAGGCGCGCATCGGTTCGGCCACGCGGATGAAGCCCGAGATATTGGCGCCGATGATGTAATCGCCCGGCGCGCCGAATTCATCGGCGGTCTCGAAGCAACTGTCGTGGATGTCGCGCATGATGTCGGCCAGCTTGCTTTCGGTCTTCTCGAAGCTCCAGCGATCGCGCGAGGCGTTTTGCTGCATCTCCAGCGCCGAGGTCGCGACGCCGCCCGCATTCGCCGCCTTGCCGGGGCCGAACTTTATCCCGGCTTCGCGGAAGGTGCGGATCGCCTCGGGGGTGCAGGGCATGTTGGCGCCTTCGCCGACGGCCAGCACGCCGTTCTGGATCAGCTTCTTGGCATCCTTGCCGGTCAGTTCGTTCTGCGTGGCCGACGGCATCGCGACCTGGCAGGGCACATCCCAGATCGAGCCGTCGCCGGACTTGACGAAATAGACGCCGTTGCCTTCGCCCTTGATGCGCACATATTGCGAGACCCGGCCGCGGCGCACCTCCTTGATTTCCTGGATCAGCGCAAGGTCGAGGCCGTTTTCGTCCACGATATAGCCCGAACTGTCCGAGCAGGCGATGACTTTTCCGCCGAATTCCTGCACCTTTTCAATAGTGTAGATCGCGACATTGCCCGAACCGGAAACCACCACGGTCTTGCCGTCGAAATCGTCGCCCGTGGTTTGCAGCATCGAGCGGGTGAAATAGGTGTTGCCGTAGCCGGTCGCCTCCTTGCGCGCCAGCGAGCCGCCGTAAAACAGCCCCTTGCCGGTCAGCACGCCCGCCTCGTAACGGTTGGTCAGGCGTTTGTACTGTCCGAAGAGATAGCCGATCTCGCGCGCGCCGACGCCCATGTCACCGGCGGGCACGTCGGTATATTCGCCAAGGTGGCGGTAAAGCTCGGTCATGAAGCTTTGGCAGAAACGCATCACCTCGCCGTCCGAGCGGCCCTTGGGGTCGAAGTCCGATCCGCCCTTGCCGCCGCCGATGGGCAGGCCGGTCAGCGCGTTCTTGAAGGTCTGCTCGAAACCCAGGAACTTGATGATGCCGACATTCACCGAAGGGTGGAAGCGCAAGCCCCCCTTGTAGGGGCCCATGGCCGAATTGAACTGGACGCGGAAGCCGCGGTTGATCTGGACGCGGCCCGTGTCGTCGGTCCAGGGGACGCGGAAGATGATCTGGCGCTCGGGTTCGCAGATGCGTTCGATCAGCGCATCCTCGATATAGTCGGGACGTTTTGCGACCACCCTGCCAAGGCTTTCGAGAACTTCGCGGACCGCCTGGTGGAACTCGGACTCGCCGGCGTTGCGGCGGACGACCTCGTCGAAGATGGGTTCGAGTTTGTCATCGAGAATGGTCAAGATGTGTCTCCAATCAGGTTGGCCTTGCATCACAAATGTGCAATCTGCTGCGCTGATAGAGCAAAAACTGGACAAGAAAAAGATGGTTTGCCGCTGCGAGAGGCAGTCGATGCCGGGCCAGGTGGAGAGGTGGGCGTTTTGGGTATTTGGATGATGAAGAAGATGCCGGGGCCGCGCCCCGTGCCCTGCGCCTTGGGCTTTGCATCCTTTCGCGCCCGGGGGTATCAGCCCCGGTCATGAGCAAAGCGTTTTCCTTTTCGGTCGCGGCCACCGACGGCCCGGCCCGCACCGGCACCATCGCCACCCCGCGCGGCGAGATCCGCACCCCCGCCTTCATGCCCGTGGGCACCGCCGCCACGGTCAAGGCCATGCTGCCCGAATCCGTGCGCGCCACGGGGGCGGATATCTTGCTGGGCAATACCTATCACCTGATGCTGCGGCCGGGGGCCGAGCGGATCGCGCGGCTTGGGGGGTTGCACCGTTTCATGAACTGGGAACGGCCCATCCTGACCGATTCGGGCGGGTTCCAGGTGATGAGCCTGGCCGGCCTGCGCAAGCTGACCGAAGAGGGGGTGACGTTTTCCAGCCATATCGACGGCTCGCGCCATGTGCTGACGCCCGAGCGCAGCATGGAGATCCAGCGGCTGCTGGGTTCGGATATCGTCATGGCCTTTGACGAATGCCCCGCCCTGCCCGCGGGCGAGGAAGAGGTCGCGCGTTCGATGCGCATGTCGATGCGTTGGGCACAGCGGTCGCGGGACGCCTTCGGCGACCGGCCCGGTCATGCGCTGTTCGGCATCATGCAGGGCGGCGTCACCCGCGAATTGCGCGAGGAAAGCGCCGGGGCGCTGAAGGCCATCGGTTTCGAGGGCTATGCCATCGGCGGCCTTGCCGTCGGCGAGGGGCAGGAGGCGATGTTCGGCGTCCTGGACTATGCGCCCGGTTTCCTGCCTGCGGACAGGCCGCGTTACCTGATGGGCGTGGGCAAGCCCGACGATATCGTGGGCGCCGTGCAGCGCGGGGTGGACATGATGGATTGCGTCCTGCCCTCGCGTTCGGGGCGGACGGGGCAGGCCTGGACCCGGCGCGGGCAGGTCAACATCAAGAACGCGCGCCATGCCGACGATCCGCGCCCCCTGGACGAGGATTGCACCTGTCCCGCCTGCCGGGGCTACAGCCGGGCCTATCTGCATCACGTCTTTCGCGCGGGCGAGATGATTTCCGGGATGCTGCTGACCTGGCACAACCTGCATTATTTCCAGGAGTTGATGGCCGGGCTGCGCGACGCCATCGCAGCGGGGCGGCTGGAGCGGTTCGTGGCCGAATTCCACGCCCTGCGCGATGAGGGCGATATTGCACCCATGTGACCGGGTGCGGGCCGGGGATCGACGGGGATTTTCCGATTTCCGTAACGTCGCGGGGTATTTGTCCGTTTGTGCCCGGCGCGAAATATGGCAAGAATTCGGTTGCTGCCGCCCGGCAGGCTTTGGCGGAGATGGTTCGAATTGTAACGAATCTTTTGGAACAGCAGGTTTGCAAAGGCGCGCTCGGCTGGGTAGGCACTAGCGAAGATGAGACGCCAGGTTAAGGTCAGTTGCGGATGCCCGCGAAAGAAGTGAAAACGATCAAGACGACGCCGGAACTGGCAGAGTTCTGCGACATCGCCAAGACGCGCCCCTATGTTACGCTGGACACGGAGTTCCTGCGGGAGCGCAGTTATTATTCGCGCCTGTGCCTGATCCAGGCCGCGCTGCCCGCCCCCGGACGGGACCAGCCGGGCGAGGCGGTGCTGATCGACCCGATCGCGGGCGATCTGTCGCTTGAACCGCTTTACGACCTGTTTCGTCACCGCCCGACGGTGAAGGTCTTTCACGCCGCGCGGCAGGACCTGGAGATTTTTTATCACGATGCCGGGGTCCTGCCCCAGCCGCTGTTCGACACGCAGATCGCCGCGATGGTCTGCGGTTTCGGCGAGCAGGTCAGCTACGAGACGCTGGTCAAGCGGATCGCGCGGGCGCCGCTGGACAAGTCCTCGCGCTTTACCGACTGGTCGCGCAGGCCGCTGTCTTCGGATCAGGCGCAATATGCGCTGGCGGATGTGACCTGGTTGCGCCAGATCTACGAACACCTGTCGGGCCGGCTTGAAAAGACCGGCCGGGCGCCTTGGGTCGAGGAAGAGGTGGACGTGCTGCTGACGCCTTCGACCTATGTGACGCGGCCCGAAGACGCATGGCAGCGGGTGCGGACGCGCTCCGGCTCGCCCCGCTTCCTGGCGGTGGTGCGGGAACTGGCGCGGTTTCGCGAAAACTATGCCCAGACCCGCGACGTGCCGCGTTCGCGCGTCTTCAAGGACGATGCGCTGATCGAACTGGCCTCGACCCGTCCGCAGAGCGAGGCGGATCTGGGCAAGTCGCGCCTGCTGCTGCGCGAAGCGCGCAAGGGCGATATCGCCACCGGCATCCTTGCCGCCGTGAAGCAGGGGATGGAGACGTCGGACCTGCCCAAGCCCGCGCAGGACGAGCCGGGCCGGGTCGGCAACCCCGCGCTGTCGGAGCTGCTGCGGGTGCTGCTGAAGGCGAAGTCCGATCAGGCCAATGTCGCGGCCAAGCTGATCGCGTCCTCGTCCGATCTGGATGCCATTGCCTCGGGCGCACGCGATCTGCCCGCGCTGTCGGGCTGGCGGGCCGAGGTCTTCGGCAAGGACGCGCTGCGCCTGGCAAGGGGCGAGATCGCGCTGTCGGCGGATAGCGGCAACGTCAAGATCGTGGAAGTTGGCTGATCATGCATGTGACCCTTGGCCCCCCGACCGCCGAAGATACGCTGGCGATCTCGGTCGCGATGATGGACCCGCAGGTTTCAGGCTGGCTGCATCGCTTTCCCTATCCCTATGACGGGGCGGCGAAGGGGCAGGACGGGGCCATCAATGCCGTCACCAACAACTGGGCCGTGCGCGTCGATGGGCAATTCGCGGGCATGGTGCTGGCCACGCCGGAACTGGGTTGTTGGGTGCATCCGCGATTCCAGGGCAGCGGGATCGCCACGCGCGCCGCGATCCTGGCCCTGTCGCGGTTGTTCGCCGCCGGTGCGCAACAGGCCCATGCGCGCTACCTGCCCGAAAACTATGCGATGAAGGCGATCCTGGACCGGCTTGGCTTCCGGCCCGATACGATCAGCGACGTTTCCAGTTCGCTGACCCGCCCGGACATGGGCCTGCTGCGGCTGACCCGCGCGGATTTCGCCAAGGCTCAGCCCTTCCAGGTGCAGACCGAGCGGTTGCGGATCAGCCCGATTCGCCGGGCCGACTGGAATTTCGTCTACGATATCGCGGCACGGCGCGGGGTCGCACCCGATCTGCCTAACTTCCGTCCGGGGATGAGCGTCGAGGAATTTCACGGATCGCTGCCCCAGTTCACCGGCGTGCCGCCCTTCTGGTGCAAGATCCGTTTGCAGGACCGGATCGTCGGGGCGGTCGGGCTGGACCTGCGCCCCTTGACGGGCGCGGCGCCGGGTGGCGGCAAGGCGCTGTTGCTGGGCGGTTTCCTCGATTCGACCGTGCAGGGTCTGGGTATCGCCTCCGAGGCGCTTGGCGCCTTTCTGCAAGAGCTGTGCGACCGATACGCCGTCGATGCGGTCCATGCCGAGATCTTTGCCGATGCAGAGCCTGTCGGCGGCCTGCTGAAGAAGATCGGATTCGTGCTGGAAGACGAATGGCTGATGCTGGCCACATCCGTGCGCAGCGGGCCGGGGCATCGCTACGCGCGGCGATTCTGAGCAAGGCCGTCAGCCGCGCGACGCCTTTTCGGCGATGCCGGACTGCCCTTCGCGCCGTTCCAGTTCCGCCAGCACATCGGCCAGCGACAGATCGCGCGCGGCCAGCATGACCAGCAGGTGATACAGCACGTCAGCCGCTTCGTCGGCCAGACGGGCGCGGTCGCCCTTCACGGCCTCGATGATCGCCTCGACGGCTTCCTCGCCGAATTTCTCGGCGCATTTCTCGGGGCCTTTCGCCAGAAGCTGGGCGGTCCAGCTATCAGAGGGGTCCGCGCCCTTGCGGGCGGCGATGGTGGCGTCCAGACGGGTCAGCGCGTTCATGTCAGCCTCACGGGGATGCCGGCGGCGGCCATATGGGCCTTGGCCTCGGCGATGGTATGGGTGCCGAAATGGAAGATGCTGGCCGCCAGCACCGCGCTGGCATGGCCCTGGGTCACGCCCTCGACCAGATGGTCCAGCGTGCCGACCCCGCCCGAGGCGATGACCGGCACCGCCACCGCATCGGCAACGGCGCGGGTCAGGGGGATGTTGAAGCCCGCCTTGGTGCCGTCGCGGTCCATGCTGGTGAGCAGGATCTCGCCCGCGCCTTTCGCGGCGACGGTGCGGGCGAATTCCACCGCGTCGATGCCGGTCGGCCTGCGCCCGCCGTGGGTGAAGATCTCCCACTTGCCGGGGGCGACGGTCTTGGCGTCGATGGCGCAGACGATGCATTGGCTGCCAAAGCGGTCGGCGGCCTCAGTGATCACATCGGGGTTGGCGACGGCGGCCGAGTTGAAGCTGACCTTGTCCGCCCCCGCCAGCAGCAGGTCGCGCACATCCGCCGAGGTTCGCACGCCCCCGCCCACGGTCAGGGGGATGAAGCATTGTTCCGCCGTGCGCGTGACCAGATCATACATGGTGCCGCGGTTTTCATGGGTGGCGTGGATGTCCAGGAAGCACAGCTCGTCCGCGCCCGCGGCGTCATAGGCGCGCGCGGCCTCGACCGGGTCGCCCGCGTCGATCAGATCGACGAAGTTGACGCCCTTGACCACGCGGCCATCGGCGACGTCAAGGCAGGGGATGATACGGGTTTTCAGCATGGCGGACTCCTGTCGCCAAGGGTTTAACCGTTCGGACCTGCGGGGGGAAGGGGCCGCCTGCCCCGATCATTCCGCGTCCCAGGCCAGCATTCCCGCCACGTCGCAACTGTCGCGGTGGCCGACGTTTTCCAGGTCGCGGTCGATGAATTCCTGCGCGGCCTCGCGGCCGGCGGCATGCAGTTCCGCGACCAGCCCAGGTCCCGGCACAATCTTGCTGGATCCCGCCAGCCCGGCCATCAGGTCGTCGTTGCGGATCATGTGGACCAGCACGTTCTTCATCGCGCGGCCCGACAGGCGATCCTCGTCGAACAGGCGCTTGACAAAACGGATCGCGCGCAACTCGCCCAAAAGGGCGGCGTTGAAGCTGATTTCGTTGATGCGGTCCTCGATCTCGACGGGCAGGCGCGGAACGCCGTCCTTGATCATCGGGTTGATGTTCACGATCACGATGTCGCGCGGCAGGGCGGGGTCGTAAAGCGGAAACAGCGCCGGGTTGCCGCTGTAGCCGCCATCCCAATAGGCTTCGGTCCGGCCGGTGCGCGGGTCGGTGATCTCGACCGCCTTGAAGACCGTGGGCAGGCAGGCCGAGGCCATGATCGTCTCGGGCGTCACCTCGCCATTGGCGAAGATGCGGATGCGCCCGGTGCGCACATTGGTGGCCGAGACGAAAAGCTGCGGTCCCCCGGCGCCGTTCAGTGCCGCATGGGGCATCCCCGCGATGATCGAGGCCAGCGGGTTCCTGTAAAGCACCCCGAAGTCGTAGGGGCTGACGAAACGGCCCATCGTCTCGAACCAGGTCAGTGGCGACATGGCATGGGTCAGGCGCTGCATGAAATGGGGCGCGGGGATCATGCTGCTCAGCCAGCGCGACATCAGGCTGTTGCTGACCTTTCCGATCCGCGACCAGACATGGTCGAGGTTCCGCCTGGCCGCCGCCCTGCCCTCGGGTCCCGGCGCCGAGGCCAGCCCCGCCTTCAGCGCCGCCCCGTTCAGCGCCCCGGCCGAGGTGCCGCTGATGGCGGCGATCTCGATTTCGTCCTCTTGCAGCAAGCGGTCGATCACGCCCCATGAAAAGGCGCCATGCGCGCCCCCGCCCTGCAATGCCAGATTGATTCGCTTGACCATGTCCCGTTCCGGATTCCGCCCCCCGATCAGGCGCGATTCGGACCGGACGCGCAAGGGGCGAAACCGCGGCGGGCGGGATCAGTCCTCGGCGTTGGCCTCGGCCCGCGACTTGCCGGATACGTCCATCGCAAGCGTCGCGGCCATGAAGGCGTCCAGGTCGCCGTCCAGAACCCCCTGCGTGTCCGAGGTCTCATGCGCCGTGCGCAGGTCCTTGACCATCTGATAGGGTTGCAGGACGTAGGAACGGATCTGGTTGCCCCAACCGGCTTCGCCCTTGGCCTCATGCTGGGCGTTGATTTCGGCGTGGCGGCGCTCCAGCTCCATCTGATACAGACGCGATTTCAGCGCGGCCATCGCATTGGCGCGGTTCTGGTGCTGCGACTTTTCCGAACTGGTGACGACGATCCCGGTCGGCAGGTGGGTGATCCTGACCGCCGAATCGGTGGTGTTGACGTGCTGGCCCCCCGCCCCGGACGACCGATAGGTGTCGATGCGGATTTCATTGTCGGGAATGCTGATCTCGATACTGTCGTCCACCACCGGATAGACCCACACCGAACTGAAGGACGTGTGGCGCCGCGCGGCGCTGTCATAGGGGCTGATGCGCACCAGACGATGCACGCCCGATTCCGATTTCAGCCAGCCATAGGCGTTGGGACCGCTGATCTTGTAGGCGGCGGAACGGATGCCCGCCTCTTCGCCCGGCGTTTCGGATTGCAGCTCGACCGTATAGCCCTTCTTCTCGGCCCAGCGGGTATACATCCGCGCGAGCATGCTGGCCCAGTCGGCGCTTTCCGTGCCGCCCGCGCCCGCGTGGATTTCAAGGAAGGTGTCGTTGCCGTCGGCCTCGCCGTTCAGCAGGGCCTCCAGTTCCTTTTGCGCGGCAAGGGCGGCAAGGGTTTTCAGCGTGGTCTCGGCCTCGGCCACCACTTCGATGTCGCCCTCGGCCTCGGCCATCTCGATCAGGTCGATATTGTCGCCCAGTTCCGTCTCGATCCGGCGATAGGTCTCGACCGCGTCGGACAGCATCTGGCGGTCGCGCATCAGCTTTTGCGCGCGGGCCGGATCGGACCACAGGTCGCCGTCCTCGATCATGGCGTTCATTTCTTCCAGGCGGTGCGGCGCGGTGTCCCAATCCATGCGCTGCGCCAGCAGCCGCAGCGATTTGCGGATGTTTTCGATGGTCGCCTGGGTTTCCGCGCGCATGATCGTCGTCCTTCGTAATCAGGGGTGCAGAGATAACGGCTGCGCGGCGCGGGGGCAAGAACCCTGCCGCGCCCCTAGTAAAGCCCGCCCGAGGACAGCGTGCCGAAATCGGCCTGGCGCGGAATGACCCGCTGCTGCCCGGTCGAGGTCGTCACCGCCTGCCCGCCCCCGTCGCCGCGCGAATAAAGCGGCAGCGTATCGGGGTCCAGCCGGTCCCAGCCGCCGTCGATATAGTCGCGCGTCGGGTCCCAGCCGTCGCGGAAGAATTCGGCGATCACGTTCGGCCCCTTGGCGTCGGGACCAAGGCGCTGGCCGGTGAAGCGGTCGATATTGGCGAAATGGCCGCCCGGCGGGACCTTGAAGGGCGTGCCGCCGTATTCGCGGACGGCCTGCTGCATGAACTCCTGGAACACCGGCACGCAAAGGGTGCCGCCGAAGGCGCCGGGTCCAAGGCTGCGCGGCTGGTCGTGGCCCAGGTAGCAGCCGGCGACGATATTGCTGGTATAGCCGATGAACCACACGTCCTTGGCATCGTTCGTCGTGCCGGTCTTGCCTGCCACCGGCACCGGCAGATCGACTCCCCGGCCCGAGCCGCGCCGGACCACCCCCTCCATCATCGAGGTGATCTGATAGGCGGTGATCGCATCCATCACCCTTTCGCGGTCCGAGTTGATGACGGGACCGGCGCCCGCGGGCCAGTTGGCCTGGCCGCAGGTCGCGCAAGCGCGCTGGTCGTGGCGGTAGACGGTGCGGCCCCGGCGGTCCTGGACGCGATCGACCAGCGTCGGCTCGACCCGTTCGCCGCCATTGGCGAACATCGCATAGGCGGCGACCATCTTCAGCAACGTGGTTTCCTGCGCGCCCAGGCTGTTGGCAAGGAAGTTGCCCAGGTCATCGTAAACCCCGAATTTCTCGGCATATTCACCCACACGCTCCATCCCGATATCCTGCGCGATGCGGATGGTCATCAGGTTGCGCGACTGCTCGATCCCGGTGCGCAGCGGCGTCGGGCCGTAGAAGCGGCCGCTGGCGTTCTTGGGCGTCCACAGCCCTTGCGGCGTGTTCACGATGATCGGTTCGTCCACGACGATGGTGGCGGGGGAATAGCCGTTGTCCAGCGCGGCGGCATAGACGAAGGGCTTGAAGCTGGATCCCGGCTGCCGCATCGCCTGCGTCGCCCGGTTGAAGACCGAGGACTGGTAGGAAAAGCCCCCCTGCATCGCCAGGACGCGGCCCGTGTTGACATCCATCGCGGTAAAGCCGCCCTGCACCTCGGGCACCTGCCGCAGGGTCCAGCGGATAAAGCTGCCGTCGCTGTCGCTGGTCATCCGGCGCACCAGCACCACGTCGCCGGCCTCGAGCAGGTCCGAGGCGACGCGCGCTTGCGGCCCAAGCCGCCCGTTCGCCTGCCGCTTGCGCGCCCATTGCACGTCCCGGGCGGGGATCCAGTGGCCGTCCTCGTCCTCATCCACGCCCTCGATCCCGATGCGGGCGTCGTTTTCGCCAAGCGACAGCACGACGGCGGCATGCCAGCCAGGAATGTCGCGCGGCACGGTGGCCTCGCGCAGGGCGGCGCGCCATTGACCTTCGCTGGCCAGTTCATCGGGCGCGATGGTCTGGCGGGTGCCGCGCCAGACGCCCTGGCTGCGGTCGTAGCGTTCCAGCGCCGTCTGCAAGGCTTTGGCCGCGATCACCTGCAAATCGGCATCGACCGTGGCGCGGATGGACAGGCCGCCACCGAAGAATTCCTCGTTCCCGAATTCGCGCGAAAGCTGACGGCGGATTTCGTCGGTGAAATAGTCGCGCGGGGGCAGGCTTTGGGCAAAGGACGGAAAGTCGCCGTTCTGGACCGAGCGCAGGGGCCTTGCCTGTTCGGCCTCCATCGTCTCGCGGTCGATATGGCCGTTCTGGAACATCTCTCCCAGGATCCAGTTGCGGCGTTGCGTGACCCGCTCCTTTTCGCGAACGGGATGGTAGCGGCCCGGCGCCTGCGGCATCGCTGCCAGCGTCGCGGCCTCGTGCGGGGCAAGTTCGGTCAGGCCCTTGTTGAAATAGACCTGCGCGGCGGCGGCCACGCCGAAGCTGTTCTGACCCAGGAAGATCTCGTTCAGGTAAAGTTCCAGGATCTGGTCCTTGGACAGCGCCGCCTCGACGCGGGTGGACAGGATCAGTTCCTTGATCTTGCGTTCGGCGCTGCGATCCGCCGACAGCAGGAAGTTCTTCATCACCTGCTGCGAGATGGTCGAGGCCCCGCGCAGCGGCGCCCCGCCGATCACCGCATCGCGCACCGCGGCCCCGATGGCGCGGACATCGAAACCGGGGTGGCTGTAGAAATGCTTGTCCTCGGCGCTGATGAAGGCGTGTTTCACCAGGTCGGGAATTTCGTCGATGGGCACGAAGATGCGCCGCTCTTCGGCGAATTCGTCGATCAGGTTGCCCTCGCCCGAATAGATGCGGCTGATCGTCTTGGGCGCGTATTGGGCAAGCTGGTCATGGCTGGGCAGGTCTTGCGAATAGATCCACAGCACGCCGCCCACGGTCGCCATGCCGAAAAGCGCCGCCAGCGCGAACCATGAAAAAAAAGCGCCGATAAAGGACAGGACGAAACGCAGCAACTGGGGGCCTTCCGGTTTTTCTGGGCCTGTATAAGGGCCGCGCGCGGCGGCTGTCAAAACAACCTTGCGCTATTTGCGCAGCAAGGGGGCGCGCTGCGCCTCGTCGGTGGCCCATGCCTCGACGGCGCGGGTGATCGCGCCGGCCATGCGCGCCCGCCACGCCGGGTCCAGCAGGTTGGCGCGGTCGCCTTCGTCGGTCAGAAAGCCAAGCTCGATCAGGACCGAGGGGATGTCGGGCGATTTCAGCACCGAAAACGCCGCCCCCCGGATGGGCTGGCGATGCATGACGATGCCGCCCCGCGTCATTTCCGACGACAGCATCCCCGCCAGGTTGCGCGAACGCGGCTGCGTATCGACCAGCGCAAGGGCGATCAGGGTCTGGACGATCTCATCCTCGGTTCCCGTCAGGTCCGTGCGCGAGATCAGGTCGTCGCGGTCATGGCGCGTCGCAAGCTCGGCCGCGGCGCGGTCGTTGGCGGCGCGGTCCCAGATGAAGACCGCGGCCCCCGCGGCCTGCCCCACCGGCAGCGCGTCGGCGTGAAGCGAGATGAACATATCCGCATCCGCCGCCCGCGCGATGGTGATGCGCCGTTCCAGCGGCACGAAGGTGTCGCTGTCGCGGGTGGCCACGACCTCGATCCCCCGCGCCTCCAGCGCGGCGCGCAGTTCGCGCGAAAAGATCAGCATCAGCGCAGCCTCGGTGATCGCGCCGACCTGTGCGCCGGGATCGATCCCGCCGTGGCCGGGGTCGATCACCACGCGCAGCGGGCGGTCTTGTCCGGGCGGTGGGCGCGATTCATAGCGCGGAACGCTGCTTTCGGGCAGGTCCCACAGCGCGGTCAGCGTATCCTGCCGCACCACGAAGTCCTTTTCCGCGACCGGCTTCATGCGCAGCCGGATGCGGGCCGAGCCGTCGGCGGCGGTGTCCTGTATCGCCTCGGTCAGCAAGTAGGGGGCGGGCAATTCGGCGACCATCCGCGACCAGCCGGGTCGAAAGACACCCCAGCGGATCCCCTGGAAATGCTGCGCGCCCGCCAGCGCCTCGGGCTGGTCCTGCGCAAAGTCCAGGCCCCGGAAATCGACCACCAGCCGCAGCGGATCGCGGACGAAATAGACGCGGTAGGGCACGGCGGAATCGGCGGCCAGCACCAGCTCCAGCGGGCGGGGCCGGTTCCTGCGCTCGCGCCCCTCGGCCTTGACGGACGAGGCTTCGATATCGAAACGCGCACCCCCCTGCTGCGCGGCCCCGTCCAGAGGCAGCAGCAGGGCCAGCATCAGCGCAAGCACAAGCGCCCTCACCGCGGCACGGCCCCGCGCGCGGCCATGAAGGCCTCCAGCCGGTCAAGCCCCTCGGCAATGTCTGCCGCCCCGCGCGCATAGCTGAAACGCAGCGTCCGCGCCCCGCGCAGGGGGTCGAAATCCAGCCCGGGCGTGACGGCAACCCCTGCCTTTTCAAGGATTTCTGCGCAGAACTTCAGGCTGTCTGCGGTCAGGTCCGACACATCGGCATAGATGTAGAAGGCCCCTTCCGGCGGCGCGATCCGGCCAAAGCCCATGCGCGGCAGCCGTTCCAGCATCATGCGGCGGTTCTCGGCATAGACGGCAAGGTTGCGATCCGCCTCGGCCTCGCAATCCAGCGCGGCAAGGGCGGCGATCTGGCTGGCATGGGGCGGGCAGATGAACATGTTCTGGGCCAGCCGCTCGATGGTGCGGATATGGCTCTCGGGCACCACCATCCAGCCGATCCGCCAGCCCGTCATGCTGAAATACTTGGAGAACGAGTTGATGACGACAACATCATCGGTCACTTCAAGCGCGCTGGTGCAGCGCCCTTCATAGCTCAGCCCGTGATAGATCTCATCCGAGATCACGCCGATCCCCAGTTCCGCCGCCCGCGCGGTCAGTGCGGCCAGTTCGCCCCGTTGCAGCACCGTCCCCGAAGGGTTGCCGGGCGAGGCGAGGATCAGCCCCGCCACATCCCCCGGCACCTGGTCGGGGCGCGGTTGATAGCGGTCCTGCGCCAGCGTGGGAATGCCCACCGGCGTCAGCGACATGGCGCGCAGGATCTGGCGGTAGCTGGGATAGCCCGGCTCGGGCAGCGCAACCCGGTCGCCCGCGTCGAACAGCGCCGCGAAGGCCAGCAGGAAGGCGCCGCTGGACCCCGATGTCACCACCACCCGCGCCGGGTCCAAATCGACCCCATACCAGCGGCGGTAAAGACCGGCGATGCCCTGCCGCAACTCGGGCAGGCCAAGCGCGACAGTATAGCCAAGCGGCTCGGCCAGGGCATCGGCCAGCGCGGCGCGCGCACCGGCGGGCGCGGGGGTCGAGGGTTGGCCGACCTCCATATGGATGACGCGGCGGCCCGCGGCCTCGGCCTTGCGCGCGGCCTCCATGACGTCCATGACGATGAAGGGATCGACCTCGCCCCGCCGCGATTTCCTCAGCTTGCCCGTCATGCCGCCTGCCTCGTTTCCGGTGGCCGGGACCCTGGCCCGGCATTTTGGCGTCTTGATAACCCGGCGGCGGCGGCGCTTCCAGCCCTGCCCGCGCGCAAAGCCCCGCAATCGAAATTATCAATTTTTTCTATAGACAGAATTTCGCTTTCATATCTTGCCCGCTTGCGGCCAACGTGGTCCATGAATCAAGACGCCCCTGGACCAGAGAAAAGGAACCGCCATGCGCTACAGCCGCGACATGATCGGATACGGAGAAAACACCCCCGATCCCCAATGGCCCGGAGGCGCGAAGATCGCCGTCCAGATCGTGATGAACTACGAGGAAGGCGGCGAGAACAGCATCGAACACGGCGATGCGGCGTCCGAGGCCTTCCTGTCCGAGATCATCGGCTGCCAGCCCTGGCCGGGCAAGCGCCACTGGAACATGGAATCGATCTACGATTACGGCGCGCGCGCGGGCTTCTGGCGGCTGCACCGGATGCTGAAGGACGTGCCGGTCACCGTCTACGGCGTCGCCACCGCGCTGGAACGCGCCCCCGAACAGGTCGCCGCCATGCAGCGCGCGGGCTGGGAAATCGCCACCCACGGGCTGAAATGGATCGATTACAAGGACATCCCGCGCGAGGTCGAGGAGGACCACATCCGCAAGGCGATCGAGCTGCACACCCATGTCACCGGCGAACGTCCGCGCGGCTTCTACCAGGGGCGCACCTCGATGAACACGGTCGCGCTTGGCTGCGAGGAAGGCGGGTTTGAATATCTTGCCGACACCATCGCCGACGACCTGCCTTATTGGCACGTCCACGACGGCAAGCCCCAACTGATGGTGCCCTATACGATGGACGCCAACGACATGCGCTTTTCCAGCGGCCAGGGCTTCGGCACGGGGGTCGAGTTCTTCGACTATCTGCGCGACAGCTTCGACGTGCTTTATGCCGAAGGTCAGGCGGGCGCGCCCAAGATGATGTCCATCGGGCTGCATTGCCGCCTGATGGGCCGTCCGGGCCGCGCCATCGCGTTGCAGAAATTCCTGGAACATGCGCGCAGCCATGAAGGCGTCTGGTTCGCGACCCGCCTGGATATCGCGCGGCATTGGGCGCGGGTGCATCCCTGGCAGCCGCGCCTGCGCCCCTCGGAAATGACGCGCGACGCCTTTGTCGAGGCATTCGGCAGCATCTACGAGCACTCCCCCTGGATCGCCGAACGGGTCTGGGACGGCGAGATGGGAGCGATTCACGACACCCCCGGCGGGCTGGCCGCGCGCATGGCGCAGGTCTTCCGCGCCGCCAGCGACCAGGAACGGCTTGGCGTGCTGCTGGCCCACCCCGACCTTGCGGGCAAGCTGGCCGCCGCCAGGCGCCTGACGGCCGACAGCACCGCCGAACAGGCCAGCGCGGGCCTCGACGCGCTGACCGACGAGGAACGGGCCGAGTTCGACCGCCTCAACACCGCCTATGTCGAAAAGCACGGTTTCCCCTTCATCATCGCCGTGCGCGACCACGACAAGGCGGGCATCATGGCCGCGATGCGCGACCGGATCGACAACGACACCCCGACCGAGCGGACCGAGGCCGAACGCCAGGTCAGCCGCATCGGCGAATTGCGCCTGCAAACCGCCCTCAACCCGGAGCCCGCGAATGCCTGACACCACCCCCCGCCCCTACGCCGGTCCCGTCGCGGGCCTGCCGCCGCAGAGCGACCTGACCA
>NZ_CAMEFG010000031.1 GCF_945915435.1 uncultured Paracoccus sp.
TTGATGATCGGGAACAGCTTGTCGCAGACCGGGCAGGTCGGCGCGGTGAACATCAAAAGCGTGGGCCGCCCTTCGGATGCGCCGCCGATATGCACGCTCTGGCCGAAATAGTCGGGCAGGTCGAACTCGGGCGCGGCGTCGCCGATGTCGGGACCGTGGTCGGTGATCATCGCACCCATCGGAGATGAGCGTTCATGCAGCAGCCCGACCTGGCGCATCAGGCCCAGAAGCACCACCGTCACGCCCAGAAAGGCGATCCACAACAGGATATTGGAAGCAATCAGAAACGTCATGTCAGCGGCCTTTCAGGGTTGAAGCTTGCGCGGCGGCAAGCCCGCCGAGCATCGAGATGCTGAAATAGAGCATCATCATCACCGCACCGGCCATCAGCCCGACCAGCGCATCCAGCGCACCGCCGCCCCCCGCCTGCGGCAGCAGCCCGGCCACGGCCAGCGCCAGCGCGGTCAGCAGGGCGTTGCGCCCCACCACCAGCCAGCTTATGCGCTGCTTCATGCCGTTGCGGAAGCAGCCGCAGTCGATCCAGGTGCGGCCACGGATCACGTTGATGGCGATGGCCAGCCCGAAGGCGGCCAGCAGGCCCGCCGCGGCGATGGCGGCGGGCACGGCCAGCAGCGTGACCAGCAACCCCGCGGCCACGGCCAGTTCCACCACGGGCAGCACCATCGCCACCGGCCGGGCCAGCCCCTCGGGCAGCAGGCGGAAGTTCCGCACCACGCCGTGGAACTCTTCCAGCCCGCCCAGCTTGGATATCGCCGCCGTCGCGAAAAGCAGCGCCAGAAACGCGCGCAGCCCCCATGTCAGCAGCGGTTCATGCAACACGTCCAGCATCTTACGCACCCATGTCATGGGTGGTGATGATCTGCGGGCCGTGGCCAAGCTGATCGACGCTGCGCAACTGCTCGCCGCTTTCGGCGTCGTAGACATACAGCGTCTTGTCGCCCGCCGAGAGACCGTAGAGCAGCGGCTCATCGTCCTGGCTGACGTTGATCGAGTCGATCTCCTGCCCCATTTCCAGCTTGGCGATCCGCTCGCCGGTGGCGGCGTCCATCACGACGACGAAGCGGCTGGCGGTCTTGTGGCGCCATTCGTCGCGCTGATCGACCAGCAGATAGATACGATCCGAGGGGCGATGATAGGCGGTCTGCTGCCAGCCGCCGGGGCGCCAGTCGTCGGCGCGTTCTTCCTCGGTCAGCGCCTCGAAGGGTTCGCGGAATGCCGCCCCGTCTTCGGTCAGGTCCACCTGGAAGATCTTGCCGGTATAGGTCGGCCAGACCAGGCGCCCCGCGCGCAGCGAAAAGGCGGGGTGGTTGATCAGCAATTCGTCCTCGGTATGGAAAACCTCGGTATTGGTGATCTCGGCCTCCTCGCCCGAAAAATCGACGCGGGCAAGGCTGCCGTCGCGGCAATTCATGTAAAAGACCGTGGGTGAGGCCGGGAAGATGTGGTAGCAATCGGGCACGTCGATCATACGATCGAACGCCTGCCCTTCCAGATCGACGACGCCCACGGCGGGCGCGGGCGAGAACTGGTAGTAAAGCAGGTTCTTGTTGTCGGGCGTCAGCGCGTTCATCCACTGATAGGTGCCGACCAGGAAGCGCGAGGCCTCGGGCAGCTCGATATCGGCGATGGGCAGGAAGGTCACCGAATCGAAGACCTCGACATAATCGGTGCGCTTGCCGCGCGCGATACGCTCGAACACGGTGCTGGCCTGCGCGAAGAACGAACCGTCCTCGGCCGCGACCGGATGGGGCAGGAAGCCGCCGTCGGTCATGCCCAGCACCCGCCCGGTATCGCCGTCGATGACATATTGCTGCGTCACCGCCGCGAAATGGGCCGGGTCCTGAATATAGACGCGGCGCGTGTCGGGTTCGGGCGCGTTCAGGATGACGGGCTCGTCGGCCTCTCCGGCGGCCAGTTGCGCGGCGGCCTCGGCGGCGGCGCGCTGGCCTTCGGTCTGGCCCTCGGCGGGGGCTTCGGCGGATGCCTCGGCTGCGGCCTCTTCTGCCGGGGCCTCGTCGTCTTGCGCCCATGCGGTGCCAAGGGCAAGGACCGAACAGGTCACGCCGGCCCCGAGCAGCTTGAGGTATTTCGGGGTCGATTTCAGTGGATAAGCCATCATTTCCTCCCTGAGATGGCTACCCGGCACAAGCGGCTCCTCGCGGGCCGGGCAGAACGGTCGAAGTTGCGAAATGCCCCAAGGGGCGATTGCATCAGGCCAGCGCCAGCACGGCGAAGGCGGCGCCAAGCGCGGTCAGGATCACCCCATCGGCAATGGCGGCGCGTTCCTGGTTGCGGCCCAGCCAGGACTGGATGCCGTAATCCGTCAGCGGCAGCAGGTTCACCGCGACGGGCAGGAAACGGCCAAGGTTGAACAGCGCGATAAGGCCGATCGCCTCGGCGATGTTGCCGGTCAGGATCGCGGCGGCGGTCATCATGTAAAGCAGCGGGGTCTGCACATAGGTCAGGTAATCCAGACCCAGCGACAGCCCGTAGAGCCCGCCGACCACCCATTTCGGAAAGCGGTTGCGCGCGTCATGAGGCACCTGCGCCCGGCGCTGCGGATAGGGCAGGCGCAACAGGTCAAGCTGATGCGCGCCATAGGCCAGGCCGATCAGCGCCAGTACCGACAGCCCGAAACCCGTGGCAAAGCCCGAGAAACCGGCCAGCCCGCCGATTGCGCCCAGAAGCGTGCCAAGGATCACCGCGCCAAGCGCATAACCCAGCCCGTGCATCGCGAAGGTGGGCAAGAAGCCCATCACGGCCTTCGCCCCCCTGCCCGTCTGGCGCAGAAGCGAGATCGAGGAATAGCCGCAAGGCGACCAGGTGGACAGCAACCCGCCCGCCACGGCCGCCAGGCCCACGACGGCCCAAAGCGCAGGTCCGCCCGCGCCTTTCAGCACCAGCCCCCCGGCCGCACCGGCCAGCGCGCCGGCCGCCAGCAAGGCCAGCCGTGCCGCGCGCGAGAACGGCTGCGGGAAAGAGATGCAGTCGGGCACCCCTTCCGTGGCCGCCGGAAACTCGTTGATCGTCGTCACCTCACGCCTCCTCTCGTTTGGTTTGACCCGCTCCGGCAAGGGACCGGGTTCGACATCCCCGAGACTGCGACACCGTGTCACACAGCATAAGGAAAGAAATTTGCAGGGGGTGGCCGAGAAATTGCAGGTAAAGGGAAAATTTCCTGACAATCATCTGTTATTACTGAAGATAATTCCATTTCCTGGCATCAGGGCAATCTCATATTTTAGTATGATCCCCTATTCGGCGAACAGGCTCGCACACCAATCGGCGATCTGGCGGGCAAGGCCGTCGTTGCGCAAATGGGGCTGGGTCAGCAGCCAGACCTCGCGCCCCTCGGGCAGGGGCCTGATCTCGACCGGGGCGGCAGGATCCAGGGTTTCGGCAAGGCAGGCGGGCAGGATGCCGCTGGCGCGCCCGCTCTCCATCACCGCGCGCAGGACGTTGTGATTCGCCGTTTCGACGCGCGCACCACCCAGGTCATGCGTCCGGGCCAGATGGCGCATCTCGGGCGTCTCGTGCAGGATGGGCGGATAGGCCGCCAGCACGGGCGCAGCTCCGCCCAGCCGTCCCGTGACCATGCACAGCCGCATTTCCCCGATGCGCCGCATCAGGAAGGCGCCCTGGCTTGGACGGCCCAGCCTGATCGCGAAATCCGCCTCCCACCGCGACATGTCGGCATTGTGGTCCGAGGTGTCGATGCTCAGCGCCAGTTCCGGCAATTCGTCCAGCAGATGCGGCAGGCCGGGGGCCATGAAATGCTCGGCGATCACGGCGATGGTGGTCAGGCGCAGCTTGCGCAGGGCGTGGTCGTGTTCGTGCAGCAGGCGCTCGATATCATCGACGGCATGGGCGATATCGTCCAGTTGGCGCAGGATCGCGCGACAGGCGGCGGTGGGGTTGCGCTTGCCGTTTGCCGCCTCGAACAAGGGCATCCCGAAGGTGCTTTCAAGCCGCGCGAGACGGCGGCTGACGGTCGTTTCGTCGATGCCCAGAACACGCGCGGCGCGTGAAAAGGACTCGGTCTTGCCGACCGCCGCCACGATACGCAGGTCGTCCCAGTTCATGCCCTTCCCCTCACCGCCCGATGCCCGAAACCCATCTTTCTATCGCACCCCCGACGGTTTCCGCATCCCCGGCATCGTCAGGGTGCTACGATTGGCCTAGAGCCTGTGCGAAAGGCGATATCGGCCTGGATTGAGCCTTGCAGCAGCAAGATGGGCCGCATCGACCGGCATTTCCCGCCCCGCCGCCCTCGTCCGTTTGTTCGGTCATGACGGCGCCCCGTTTCGCGATGGTGCGACCCTGCAATAGGCCAACGCGGCCAGCGCAGCGCAAACATGTGCCGTCGCAGCCTGGTCACAGATCATTGAAATAACATGAAAATACTGCCTGATAATGATTTACGACGAATCGCATGCCCCACCTCTCCCAGCCCATCGCGTGAACGGAATGGGCAGTCCGTGAAACCCGGTCCGATCCCGCATCGCGAACCTTCGGGCAGCTTGCCACCTGTCCGAACGGGTTCCGCAAGACCTTGCACTTCCGCCCGCCCGTCAAGATTCCGCAAGGCATTGGAGCCGCTTCCGGCGCGCGCCACCTGCACCGGAAATGCCCTAATTCGCGCGCTGCCGCGGGGTGAATGGCAGGGGGGCGACGGGGATGCCGTCCTCCAGCAGCTTGCGCGCATCCTCAAGCCGCGCCTCGCCATGTATCGAACGTTCGGGTGCGCGGCCTTCATGCATCGCGCGCGCCTCGGAGGCAAAGGACATCCCGACATAGTCCGAGTTCCGCTCGACATGCCGGCGCAGCCTGGCCAACGCCGCTTCCTTTTCGTTTTGCGGTGTCGCAAGATCGGGGCGAGCGTCCTTGCCGCGCGCGACATTCGGCGCCATCAGCGTCTTGTCGACCTGCGCCGATCCGCATTGCGTGCAATTCACCTGCCCACTCGCCCGCAGGCTGTCGAAGCCCGAGGCAGACTTGAACCAGCCGTCGAATTCGTGACCGTTGTCGCAGCGCAGGGTGTAGCGGATCATGCGTTCGTCCTTTCCTTCCCTGATATCGGCGCTGCGGCGCGAAACCTCAAGCCCGCGCGTCCGCCAGCGCGTTGATCGCCGCCAGCAAGGGACCGGGATCGCCCGCCCGCTCCAGCAGCACGGCACGGGCGCGCGCACCCATTCCGGCGCACGCGGCGCCGTCCCGCGCAAGCTCTTGCAGGGCGCGGGCCAGATCGCCCGCGCTGATCGCACGGCTGGCCCCTGCCGCATCCAGCGCCGCGTAATCCTCGGCGAAATTGGCGATATGGGGACCGCGCAGGATCGCGCAACGATGGGCCGCCGGCTCCCAGGGCGTATGTCCCCCCCGGTCGGTGAACGACCCCCCGGTGACACAGATCGCCGCGCGGTCATACCAGCGCACCATCTCGCCCAGCGTATCGGCCAGCAGCACGGGCGCGGATTCGTCGCCGCCCCGGCTACGGCGGGCAGGATCAAGGCCACGCGCATGAAAGATCGCCACGACCTGGTCGGCCCGCGCGGGGTGGCGCGGCGCAAGGATCAGGCGCAGCGCGGGATATTCGGCGCGCGCGGCCAGATAGGCGTCAAGGATCACCTCCTCCTCGCCCTCATGGGTCGAGGCGGCCAGCACGGTCAGGTCACGCCACGGCCCGCCGTCCTGCGGCACGACCCGCGCAGGTGCCAACAGCTTCAACTGCAACCGGCCCGACAGCGCGGCAGGCGGCAGGCCCAGGGCCAGCAGCCGCGCCTCGGTCGCCGCGTTCTGCGCCGACAGCACCGCGATACGCGACAGGACGGGACGGATCAGCCCCGGCAAGCGCGCCCACCTGCGCGCCGACCGTTCCGACATCCGCGCGCCCACCACCACCTGCGCCACCCCCCGCGCGGCCAGCAAACGCGCGCGATTGGGCCAGATCTCATTCTCGATCGTCATCTGGACACGCGGGCGCACCCTGTCCAGAAAACGCCCGACCGCGCCCGGCACATCCAGCGGCGCAAGGCAGGCGGGCAGGCCCCAACCCTGCGCGGCGGCGCGGCCCGTCACGCTGTTGGCGGTCACGATCACCGGCATATCCTCCGCCAGGTCGGCAATCAGCGCGCGGGCCGAGTTCAGCTCGCCCACGCTCGCCCCATGTATCCAGATGCCGCCCGGCGTCACCTCGGGACCACGCCGCGCCAGACGCTCGGACCCATCCTCGCCACGCATCAACAGGGGCAGCACGGCCCCGGCAACGCCGCTCGCCAGCCGATAACCCGACCCGGACAGCGAAACCGGCATCAATCCAAACCCATCCGTCCCCCGCGATTCCACATCGTCCCGCCCTTTCTGGCACGGAAATCCGAATATTCGGTTAACGTCGGCCCACCGCCTCGCGGATCGCGCGCATATTCGCGCCATAGACCCCCGGATCACCAACCGAACCGCCCTTGAACACCGCCGAGCCGGCGACCAGCACATCCGCCCCCGCCTCGACGACCAGGGGCGCGGTAACCGGATCCACCCCCCCGTCGATCTCGATATGCACGGGCCGGTCGCCAATCATCGCGCGCAAGCGGCGGATCTTGCCGGTCATGTCGATGAACTTCTGCCCCCCGAAACCGGGATTGACCGTCATCACGCAGACCAGGTCGGCCAGGTCCAGGACATGCGCCACCGCCTCGGCGGGCGTGCCGGGGTTCAACGCCACCCCCGCCTTTTTCCCCGTCGCGCGAATCGCTTGCAACGTGCGGTGGATATGCGGCCCGGCCTCGACATGGGCGGTGATCAGATCGGCACCGGCCTCGGCATAGGCCTCGATATAGGGATCGACCGGGGCGATCATCAGATGCACGTCCATGAAGGTCGTGACATGCTTGCGAAACGCCTTCACGGCAGGCGGGCCGAAGGTCAGGTTCGGCACGAAATGCCCATCCATCACATCGACATGGACCCAATCGGCGCCCTGGTCCTCGACCGCGCGGATCTCGCGCCCGAAATCGGCGAAATCCGCCGAAAGAATGGATGGCGCGATCCTGATCTTGCGCTCGAATGTCATCGCTGGTCCCCTCGTTCCAAACCCGCCACGGATGCCCCGGTTATGGGCGAAAGCGCCGCGCCGTCAACCGCCGCACCCGCTTTCTTCATCATCCAAATACCCCACGGGGGTGTGGGGGTGTGAAACCCCCACATGAAAGGCGCGGGTGTGGGGGTGTGAAACCCCCACATGAAACGCAGAACGCACCGACCCCCTTGGGCTTTGCCGCAAGCGCATTATATTGGGCGCAAAGCGCACGCCCTCAAGACGGATGCGCAATCGAAATTCCGAAAGGCCCCCGATGAATAAGATCAACCAGATCGCCTGGGACGATACGATCCTGCCGTTCCAGCTCGACCGCCCGGACGTGCGCGGACGCACCGCAAGGCTGGACGGCGTGCTGGAACATATCCTGTCGCGCCACGACTACCCCGCCCCCGTCAGCGCGCTGGTGGCCGAGCTCGCGCTGCTGACCGCGCTGATCGGCCAGACCGTCAAGCTGCGTTGGAAGCTCAGCCTGCAAGTGCGCGGCGACGGCGCCGTGCGCACCATCGCGACCGACTACTACGCCCCCGAGACCGAGGGCGCACCCGCCCGCATGCGGGCCTGGGCCAGCTTCGACCCCGACCGGCTGGATGCCTCGGCGCCCGCCTTCGACCAGGTCGGCCAAGGTTATTTCGCCGTGCTGATCGACCAGGGGCAGGGCAATACGCCCTACCAGGGGCTGACGCCGCTGACCGGCGGCTCGCTCGCGGCCTGCGCGCAGACCTATTTCGCGCAATCCGAACAACTGCCCACCCGGTTCGCGTTGTCCTATGGCCGCTCGCAGATGGCTGGCGACCGCGAGCGCTGGCGTGCGGGTGGCGTGATGTTGCAGACCCTGCCCGCCCAGCCCATGCCCGCCGAAGGTCCCGGCGGCGATTCCGGGGGCCTGATCCAGACCGCCGACATCCTGCAAGGCACGGAATCCGAGAACTGGAACCGCGTCAACCTGCTCCTGGACACGGTCGAGGACATGGAACTGATCGGCCCCTCGGTCGCGCCGACCGAATTGCTCGTGCGCCTTTTCCACGAAGAGCAGCCGCGCGTCTTCGATCCCCAGCCGGTGCAGTTCGGCTGTTCTTGCAGCGCCGAAAAGGTCCGCGCCACCCTGTCGATCTATTCGGCCAGGGACATCGGCCACATGACCACGCCCGAGGGCACCGTCACCGCCGATTGCCAGTTCTGCGGCGCGCATTACCAATTCGACCCCCGCAGCCTGGGGTTCGAGGCGACGGTGGACGAAAACGGCGCCCCCCTGGCGCAACGGCAAGACGGCTAGCATGGCGGGAACGGCTGTCAGGGACCGGCTGATGGCGGCGCTGCGGGTTTCGGCAGCGCCGTCCTCGGACTATGACCTGACGCCGGGGATCGAGGTCCCCGACACCCCCCTGCGCGAGGCCGGGGTGCTGGCAGCGTTCCACCCCCAAAGCGGCCATTTGATCCTGACCAAGCGCGCCAGCGGGCTGCGCCACCACCCCGGCCAGATCGCCCTGCCCGGCGGCAAGGTCGATCCCGGCGACGCCGACCAGACCGCCGCCGCCCTGCGCGAGGCACATGAGGAAGTCGGCCTGCCCCCCGCGCAGGTCGAGGTGCTGGGCCTGCTGCCGCCCCATCGCACCGTCACCGGCTTTTCCATGACCCCGGTGCTTGGTATCATCCACGGCGATTTCACCCCCACCCCCGAGCGCGGCGAGGTGGACGAAGTCTTCGCCGTTCCCTTCGACCTGATCGCCAACCCCGCCAACTATCGGATCGAGCGCAGGCTGTGGCGCGGAGAGTGGCGCGCCTACCAGACCGTGCCCTTCGGTCCCTATTACATCTGGGGGGCCACCGCGCGGGTGCTTTACGCGCTGGCCCACAGGCTGAACACATGACCCGGATCAAGGCCGATTTCCTGCGCGATCCCGGCTTGCAGCGGATCATGGCGATGCTGGAAGGCGCGGGCCATCAGGCGCTGGTCGTGGGCGGCGCGGTCAGGAATGCGCTGATGGGTCAGGCGGTCTCGGACGTCGATCTGGCCAGCGACGCCAGGCCCGAACAGGTCGCGGCGCTGGCCCATGCCGCCGGGCTGCGCGTGATTCCCACGGGCATCGACCACGGCACCGTCACCGTGCTGAGCGACGATGCCGCCTATGAGATCACCACCTTCCGCCGCGATGTGGACACCGACGGCCGCCATGCCTCGGTCGCCTATTCGACGGATATGGCCGAGGACGCCCGCCGCCGCGACTTCACCATGAACGCCCTTTATGCGCGCGCTGACGGCACGGTTCTGGACCCGGTGGGCGGCTTGCCCGACCTGCGCGCCCGCCGCCTGCGCTTCGTCGGCGACCCGCGGGTGCGCATCGCCGAGGATTACCTGCGCATCCTGCGCTTCTTTCGCTTTCACGCCTGGTATGGCACGCCGGGCAAGGCTGATCGACAGGCGCTGGCCGCCATCGCCGACCTGACCCCCGGCATGGCGCGCCTGTCGCGCGAACGCATCGGCGCCGAGATGCGAAAACTGCTGTCCGCCCCCGACCCCTGCGACGCGCTGGCGCTGATGAAGGGTTGCGGCGTGCTGGCACAAGTCCTGCCCGGCGCGGATGCTGCCCTGCTGCCCGCGCTGATCGCGGCCGAGCGGCGGTTCGCCGAAGCCCCCGACTGGCTGCTGCGCCTTGCCGCGCTTGGCGGCGAGGATCCCCGCCGCGACCTGCGGCTGAGCAATGCCGAGGATCACGAGTTGCGCGCCTTGCAGCAGCACGCCGGGACACCGCTGCACGCCGCCGCCTACCGCCTCGGTCCCCACATGGCGCGGCGGCTGGCGTTGTTGCGGCTGGCAGGCGGCGCACAATTGCCCGATGACTGGGAAACGACCATCGCCCGCGCGGGGACTGCGCGCTTTCCGCTGCAAGCCGCCGATCTGATGCCCGCGATCACCGGCCCGGCGCTCGGCCACGCCCTGCGCGCCGCCGAGGATCACTGGATCGACGGCGGTTTCCGCGCCTCGCGCGAGGAACTGGCCACGGTCGCCCGCAAGGCCCAAGGAAAGGAATAGACCCATGCACAACATCTTCGCCCGCATGATCGACGCCTTCCGCCCCGCCGACGGGCCGCCGCCGCGCAGCCTGCTGGCCTTCTTCCGCTGGTGCCTGTCGGGCGCATGGGGCGGGCTGACGGTGGCGGCCATCGCCTCGGCGCTCAGCGGGATCGCGGATATCGTCTCGGCGGTGCTCTTGGGGATGGTGGTCGATGCGGTCGTCGGCACCTCGCCCGAACGGCTGATCCCGGAACAGGGACCGCTGATCGCGGGCTTCGTCATCTTCTTTCTGGTCATCCGCCCGGCGATCTTCGGGTTTTCGACGGCCTCCTCCAGCATCATGATCGGGCCGAACCTGTTCCCGCTGGTGCTGTCGCGGCTGCATCGCTGGACGATGGGCCATTCGGTGACCTTCTTCGACAACGATTTCGCGGGCCGGATCGCGCAGAAACAGACGCAGACCGCCCGCGCCGTCACCGATGTCGCGACGGAATTCGTGAACGTGGTCGCCTTCGCGCTGGCCTCGATCCTCGGCTCGGCGGCGTTTCTGGTGTCGGTGGATGGCTGGGGCGCGGTGGCGATGCTGGTCTGGCTGGGCACCTATTTCGGGCTGATCCGCTTCTTTCTGCCACGCATCCGCACACGCTCGGCCAGCCGGGCATCGGCGCGGGCGATGGTGACGGGGCAGGTCGTCGATACGATCACCAATATCAAGACGGTCAAGCTGTTCGCGCATGACGAACACGAGGACCGCGCCGCCCTTGGCGCGATGGCCGGTTTCCGCGAACGCGCGCTGGATTTCGGGCGCGTGTCCACATGGTTCCGCTTTTCGCTGATGTTCGTCGCGGGGGCGCTGCCGGTGGTGCTGATCGGCGGCACCCTGATGCTGTGGCGGCAGGGGCTGGCGACGCCGGGCGACATCGCCGCCGCCGGTGCGATCTCGATGCGGCTGGCGCAGATGACCGGCTGGGTCAGCATGGCGCTGATGGGGGTCTGGGGTTCCATCGGAGAGGTCGAGGACGGCATGAAGACCCTCTCACCGCCCCACGCGCTGACCGACGCGCCGGGCGCGACCGTGCTGCCCCGCGTCGCGGGTCGCCTCGATTTCGACCACATCAGCTTTACCTACGGGCGCGGCGAAGGCGGGATCCAGGATGTCGATCTGCATATCGCGCCGGGCGAGAAGATCGGCATCGTGGGCGCCTCAGGCGCGGGGAAATCGACGCTGGTGGCCTTGCTGCTGCGGCTTTACGACGTCGAAAAAGGCAATCTGCGCATCGACGGCCACGACCTGCGAAAGGTCACGCAGGAAAGCCTGCGCCGCAATATCGCGATGGTCACGCAGGAAACCGCAATGTTCAACCGCTCGGCGCGCGACAATATCCTCTATGGCCGCCCCGGCGCCAGCGATCAGGACATGATCGCCGCCGCCAAGGCCGCCGAGGCGCATGAGTTCATCCTGACCCTGCGCGACCACATGGGCCGCACCGGCTACGAGGCCCATCTGGGCGAACGCGGCGTCAAGCTGTCGGGTGGCCAGCGCCAGCGGATCGCGCTGGCCCGCGCCTTCCTGAAAGACGCGCCGATCCTCGTGCTGGACGAAGCCACCTCGGCGCTGGACAGCGAGGTCGAGGCGCAGGTGCAGGACGCCCTGCTGCGCGTCATGCGCGGCAAGACCGTGCTGGCCATCGCGCATCGCCTGTCCACCATCGCCCAGCTTGACCGCATCGTCGTGCTTGAGGCGGGCCGGATCGTCGAACAGGGGACCCATGCCGAACTGCTGGCGCTGAACGGGGTCTATGCGCGCTACTGGAACCGCCAGTCGGGTGGATTCCTCGGCACCGAGACCGACGAGGCCGCCGAGTGAGCCTTTGGCGCATCGAGCGGCTGAACCAGCGCGGCGACGGCGTGGCCGTCAGCGCCTCGGGCGAGCGCGCGCTGGCCGCCCTGACCCTGCCGGGCGAAGAGATCGAGGGCGAGGCCACGGCAGGCCGCATCGCGCAACCGCGTATCCTGACGCCTTCCGTTGATCGCGTCCGCCCGCCCTGCCCGCATTTCCGCATCTGCGGCGGCTGTTCGCTGATGCACGCCAGCGACGATTTCATGCGTGGCTGGAAGGCGGCGCAGGTGGGCAAAGCCCTGCGCGCACAGGGGCTGGAGGTGCCGGTGGCGGGCGTCCACGTCTCGCCGCCCCGCTCGCGCAGGCGGGCGGTGCTGTCGGGGCGGCGCACGAAAAAGGGCGCGCTGGTCGGGTTCCACGCCCGCGCCTCGGACGTGATCGTGGACCTGTCGGATTGCCACGTCCTGCGCCCCGCGATTACCGCCGCCCTGCCGCTTCTGCGCCGGATCGTGTCGGCGGGCGGCTCGCGTCAGGGCGAGGTCGGCCTGACCGTGACCGAGACCCCCGCCGGGCTGGACGTCGCCGCACAAGGCGGCAAGCCGATGGACGGCGCCTTGCTGCAAACCCTTGCCCGGCTGGCGGATGAGGGCGATCTGGCGCGGCTGGACTGGGACGGCCAGGCCGTGACCCGCCGTGCGCCCGCCCTGCCGATGGGCCGCGCCCGCGTGGTGCCCCCGCCCGGCGGCTTCCTGCAAGCCACGCGCGAGGGCGAGGCCGCGCTGCTGACGGTCACCCGCGACATCGTCGGCCATGCGCCGCGCGTGCTGGACCTGTTCGCGGGCTGCGGCACCTTCACCCTGCCTTTGGCCGAACGGGCCGAGGTCCACGCGGTCGAAGGATTGGCCGCACCGCTGGCGGCGCTTGATTCGGCCTGGCGGGGGGCAAACGGCCTGCACCGGGTCACGACCGAGGTCCGCGACCTCGCCCGCAACCCCCTTCTGCCCGACGAACTGCGCCCCTATGACGCGATTGTGATCGACCCGCCTCGCGCGGGGGCCGAGGCCCAAGCGCAACAGATCGCCCGGTCGCGGGTCGGAACCGTCGCCTGGATCAGCTGCGAATCCGTGGGATTCGCAAGGGATGCGCGGATTCTTGCGCAGGAAGGCTTTGCGATTTCCCGCCTTTACGTCGTCGATCAGTTCCGCTGGTCGCCCCATGTCGAAATTGTGGCGGAATTTCGCCGAAGCTAGCGATTTTTTAACCTCCATGCTATTTCATGGCCAAGGCAGAACAGCGTCAAACGCGGATTTGGGCAGTGATTAACAGGATGATACGCGCCTTGGCGGCGCTTTTCGTGGTGGCCGTGGTCGCAAGCTGCGGCGCAAGGGAAACCGCGCCACAAAACAAGTTCAGAAGCTATGACGGCCCCGCCGTCACGCAGATCGTCGTCAAGAAGGGCGAACGACGAATGCATCTGGTCAGCGGCCAGAGTGTGCTGAAAAGCTATGACATCGACCTCGGCTTCCAGCCCAAGGGGCACAAGCAGTTCGAGGGCGACGGCAAAACGCCCGAGGGCGTCTATTTCATTGACCGCCAGAACCCCAACAGCGCCTATCATCTGTCGCTGGGAATTTCCTATCCCAACCCGCAGGACCGGGCGAATGCGATGATCGCGGGGCTGTCGCCCGGCGGCGACATCATGATCCACGGGCTTGGACCGACGGGGCGCGCGCTCAACCGGCGCGACTGGACGGCGGGCTGCATCGCCGTCACGGACGAGGAAATGGAAGAGATCTATGCCATGCTGCGCCCCGGCGTCCCGATCTTCATCTATCCCTGATCCGATGCGTTGCGGCGGACAGGCGCCGGGACGAAACCGGCGGCCGCCCGGATCAGCTACCCGTGATCAGCACCCACCACAGCTTGCCGCCCGATTCCTCGAACCAGCCCACCCCCAATTGCGAGGCGCGGGTGTCCATGATGATGTCGCGCGTCTGGCGGGTCTGCATCCAGGCGTTCAGGGTCTCGATATCCTTTTCATAGGTTTCGCTGATGTTTTCACCGATCAGCGTCCCCATGAAACCGGCGCGCCGCACCCGGTCCAGCGGCGAGGTCCCGTCCGAGCCGAAATGCCAGGCGCGGTTCTGCGCGGCCATGTCGCGCGCATGGGCGGAGGCCGCCGAATCAAGCTGCGTGTTCCTGACCATCGGGCTGGCGCCGATATTGGAACGCAACTGGTTGATCTGTTCCAGCATGCGGTCGTGGACCTGCGCGGCTTCGCGCCCGCCCAGTCCGGACCCGCCGGGCTGCCCGTCCGGTCCGATCTGATGCGGCCCGATCGGCTGGCAGGCCGCCAGCGCCAGAAGCGAGGTAAAGGCCAGTGATTTGAGCTTGAGCATGATGTCCTGTCCCGGTTTTTCTTTTCATCAGCCATATCCAAGCGCCCCGCGCCATTCAAACCCAAGATTGCGTGAATGACACAGCAGGATGAAACCGTGTTGCCCTGACGCCAGTTTGAATTGCGAAGACCCCTTTGTGGGCATAAATCATATGCATACAGGACAACCATCGAGACAAGAAGGCTGCATGACGCAGCTCATGGATTGCAGGAGCGAACGATGTCCAACACGAATATGCCGGCCTTTTCGCGCCGAAGCTTTCTGACCTCGACGGTCGCGGTGGGGACCGCTGCCGGCCTGGCGGCGCCTGCGCTTGCCCAGGGCTTCGACGATTCAAGCGGGATCGTGCCCGATACGGGGCAGAACGCGCAGCGCAACATCTCCAGCTTTCAGATGCACGACTGGCGGCCCTATTTCTCGAACCTCAGAAACGGGGCGATCCTGGCCGACCTGCCCTCGCGCGCGCTGCATTACTGGTCCGAGGATGAAACCGTCTACAAGCTTTTCCCCAGTTCGGTCCCCGTCAGCCAGGACCTGACCCGCACCGGCCGGACCGAGATCATCCGCAAGGTCGAAGGCCCAAGCTGGGCGCCGACCCCCTCGATGAAGGAACGCAACCCCGAATGGCCCGATTATGTCGCGCCGGGCGATCCCGACAACCCGATGGGCACCCATGCACTGTGGCTGAGCTGGCAGTATTACCGCATCCACGGCACCCATGACACGCGCAAGATCGGGCGCAAATCCTCGAACGGCTGCATCGGCCTTTACAACGAACATATCAAGCAGCTCTACGACCTGACCAAGATCGGCACGCAGGTCCTGATCATCTGACCCGAAAGGGCTTTCCAACGGGGGCCGCGATGGCCGGTGACAACGGATGGGCGGCCTCTGCCTCTGCCTGGATCGCAGACATGGGCACACGGGGAGATTACGCGCGCCGCCATGTGCTGGACGCGCCGATGCTGGCGCGGATCAGGGGGCGCGGTTTTCGCGACGCGCTGGATGTCGGCTGCGGCGAGGGGCGCTTTTGCCGGATGCTGCGCACTGAGGGCATTTCCGCGACCGGCATCGAACCCACCGCCCCCCCTTGTGCGCCGAGGCCAAGGCCCGCGACCCCGGCGGAGATTACCTTCAGGCGATGGCCGAGGATCTGCCCTGCGCGGACGGCTCTTTCGATCTGGCCGTCAGCTACCTGACCCTGATCGACATCGACGGAATCGAGGCGGCGATCCCCGAAATGGCGCGGGTTCTGCGGCCCGGCGGATCGCTTCTGATCGCCAATCTCAACAGTTTCAACACAGCGGGCGGCTGGCGCGACCGGCCCGAGGGGCGCGTGTTCGAGATCGACGACTACCTGCGCGCGCGCGCCGAATGGGTAAGCTGGCGTGGCGTCTCGATCCGCAACTGGCACCGGCCCTTTTCCCGCTACATGGAGTTGCTGCTGGCCACCGGCCTGCGGCTGGTCCATTTCGAGGAACCCGTCCCGACAGGCGGCGACGCCGCGCGCGGCGCGCGCTACCGCCGGGCGCCTTATTTCCACATCATGGAGTGGCGCAAGGGCTAGACCCAGCCCGCCAGGTTCTCGCCGATCAGGGAAACCAGCATCTCGACATGCGCCGGGTCGTCGTTGAGGCAGGGGATATAAGTGAACCCGCGCCCGCCGGCATGTTCGAAAGCCTCGCGGATCTCACCCTGGATCTCTTCCAGCGTCTCGATGCAATCCGCCGAGAAGGCGGGCGAGATCACGGCGATCTCATCCACCCCCTGCCTGGCCAGTTCGGCCACATGCTCGACCGTATACGGGCGCAGCCATTCCTCGGAGCCGAAAACCGACTGGAAGGTGGTGTCGATCACCCCGTCGGGCCAGCCGAGCCGCGCCTGCAACAGCCGCGATGTCTTCTGGCATTGGCAATGATAGGGGTCGCCTTCCAGCAGGTAGCGCCGGGGCATCCCGTGATAGCTGGCGACCAGCCTTTTCGGAACCCGGCCTTCCAGCGCCCTTTCCACCGATCCGGCCAGCGCGTCGATATAATCGGAACGGTCGAAATAGGGCGGGATGGTCCTGACGGCGGGCTGCCATTTCTGTTCCATCAGCGCACGGAAAAGCTGGTCGTTGGCCGAGGCCGTGGTCGAGCCGGCATATTGCGGATAAAGCGGCAGGAAAACGATCCGGTCGCAGCCCGCCTTGACCATCCGCTCCAGCACCGAGGGCGTCGAGGGGTTGCCATAGCGCATGCAGAAATCCACCATCACCGCATCGCCCCAGATCGCTTCGGCGCGGGCGCGGATGGCGGCGACCTGCGCCTTGGTGATGGTCATCAGCGGGCTTTCCCCGGCCTCGTTGTTCCAGATCTGGCGATAGTTCGCGCCCGAGGTAAAGGGCCGCTTCGTCAGCACGATCCCTTGCAGGATCGGCTGCCATTTCCACTTGGGATAGTCGATAACCCGCTGATCCGACAGGAATTCGTTCAGGTAACGGCGCATCGACCAGTAATCGGTGGCGTCCGGCGTGCCCAGGTTGGCGATCAGGATGCCGATCCGGGGCCTGGGCAGGGCGGGATGGTCGGCGGGCGCATGTTCGGGGCGGGTGTTCAATTCGGCTTCCTCTTGCTGGCCAGCGCCTCGGCAAGCGGCATGATCGCCGATCCGGGCTGCAATGGCTTTTGCTGGTTTTCGGCAGGCGCCCATCCGGTCAGAAAGACCAGATCGAAGGTGGCGACAACCCGCGCCGGATCGGCGGGATCGGGGTGGTCGGCCTGATAGATCCGGGCCGCGCGCATGATGATCTCGCGTCGCGTCATCGCGCGCGCGCGGGCGGCCAGGGCATTGGTTTCGCCCATCGCGCGCAGGTCCTGCGCCAGGTGGAACAGGTCGCGATAGCTGACCTGCTGCGTCATCTGGTCGGCTACGGTCAGCGCCAGCCCCGCCCGCGCCAGCAGCCCGCCAAGGTCGCGGATTTCGCCCATCGGCAGGACGCGGGGGGACAGGCCGGATACGACCTCGGCCTCGGCCCGCGTCAGGCTGTCGCGCAATTCATGCAGGGTGCGGCCGCCGGGCAAGACGGCGATGAACAGCCCGTCGGGGCGCAGCGCGCGCGCGGACTGGACCATCTGCCCCACCGGGTCGTCGGCCCAATGCAGGGACATGGCGTGGATCACCAGGTCGAAGCTGGCCGGTTCCAGAGCCAGCCGCTCGCGATCGGCCACGATCCGGGCCTGCGGGAAGGCATCGGCCCAGAATTCGGGCATTCCGGTCACGATGGCGATGTCGCTAAACCGCCTGTTAACCTCTGCCAGCCTATCCTGAACCTCGGTCAGGGCGATTCGGTGCAGGAAATCGGCGGGCTGGCCTCGGCGGGCGCGGGCACGGTGCAATTCCAGCGCATGCCGGTCGGTGAGTGTGGAAGAGGCGGGGATAGACGTCATGGGCGTGCAGTTTAAGGGCGTTCGCGCGGTGATGAAAGGCGCATTGCAGCTTGTCTACCCCCCGCAATGCATGGGCTGCGGCGAAACCGTCGGCGAAACCGGGGCGCTCTGCCCCGGATGCTGGAACGACACGGGTTTCATCGTCGGAATCTGCTGCGATCTGTGCGGCGCGCCGCTGCCCGACGACGGATCGCGCCCCGATGCAGCGGGGGCGCGGCTTTCTGACGCAGAGGGCGCCCGCTGCGACGAATGCCTGCGCGCGGCGCGTCCCTGGGTGCGGGGCCGCGCCGCGCTGGTCTATCGCGGAACGGGGCGGCCGCTCGTGCTGGCGTTGAAACATGGCGACCGGCTGGACATCGCCGCCCCGCTTGGCGACTGGCTGGCGCGGACGTCGGCCCCGCTGATCGCACCGGATACGCTGGTCGTGCCGGTGCCGCTGCATCTCCGGCGCCTGTTTCACCGCCGCTACAACCAGGCCGAACTGCTGGCCCGCCGCATCGCCCACGCCCACGGGCTTCCGCTACGCGCCGACCTGCTGTTTCGCACCCGTGCGACGCCGCCCCAGGACCATCGCCCGCTGGCCGAGCGTTTCGCCAACCTGGAAGGCGCCTTGCGGGTCAGGCCGCGCGAATTGCCCCGGATCGCGGGACGACCGGTGCTGCTGGTGGATGACGTCATGGCCTCGGGCGCGACGCTGACGGCGGCGGCGGGGGCGCTGATCGCACAGGGCGCGGGGCCTGTTTCGGTCGCGGTGCTGGCGCGCGCCGTGAAGGAGGCCTAGATACCCATGCAGCACAACAAAAGGACAGCCCATGCCCAAGGTCGAAATCTACACCACCCCCACCTGCCCCTTCTGCCACCGTGCCAAGGCGCTGCTGAACCAGAAGGGCGCCGCCTTTCAGGAAATCGACGTCGCCGGAAACAGCGACCTGCGCGCGGCCATGACCCAACGCGCAGGCGGACGGCGGACCGTGCCGCAGATCTTCATCGACGACCGCCACATCGGCGGCAGCGACGATCTTCGGGCATTGGAATCACAGGGAAAGCTGGACGCCCTTCTGGCGGGCTGAGGCATTTCCGGCGCATGTGGGACGCCGGTTCCGCGCCCGAAGACGCGCGGAAACCAGGGCCTGCCCGGTTCCGGCGATTCGCGGGTCGGGCAGGTCGCGCCAAAGGGCCCGGCGGGGGCTTGCCTGGCCGGCCTTATCCGCGCAACATGCCGCCCGACCGGATGCCCGCCCCGCCTTTCGCGCCCCACTCTTTTGCACGGGGTCCCGGCCTCGCGCCGACAGAGGATAGCCATGACCGACCGATCCCGGCTGAAAACGGCCCTGATTCAGCTTTCCGTCGGCGACGATCCGGCGGCGAACCTGCCCGTCACGCAGGCGCTGATCCGCCAGGCCGCATCGCAAGGCGCCGAACTGATCCTGACGCCCGAGGCGACGAACCTGCTGGGCGCCAGCCGCGAATGGCAGCAACGGCACCTGGTGACCGAGGCGCGCGACCCCACCCTTGCCGCCCTGCGCGCGCTGGCGGGCGAGCTTGGGGTGTGGCTGCTGATCGGTTCGCTGTCGCTTGCAACCGGCGACCCCGACGATCCACGCCTTGCCAATCGCAGCTTCCTGATCGCGCCGGACGGGCGGATCGTGGCACGCTACGACAAGCTGCACATGTTCGACGTGACCATTTCGGACAGCGAATCCTATCGTGAATCCAATGCCTTCCGCCCCGGAGACCGCGCCGTTCTGGCACAGGGTCCGGTGCCCGTCGGCATGACGGTCTGCTACGATCTGCGCTTTGCCGGGCTTTACCGCCGCCTTGCGCAGGCGGGCGCGCACATCCTGACGGTTCCGGCGGCCTTCAACGACACCACCGGCGCCGCCCATTGGGAGGTGCTGCTGCGTGCCCGCGCGATCGAGACGGGCTGCTTCGTCCTGGCCCCCGCGCAGACCGGCCTGCATGCGACGCCCGGCAATCCCAACGCCCGGCCCCGCCGAAGCTGGGGGCACTCGCTGGCCGTCTCGCCCTGGGGCGAGGTGCTGGCGGACGCCGGGACCCGGGCCGGCGTGACCTGCGTGACCCTTGACCTCGACGCGGTGGACAGGGCACGGTCCCGCATCCCTTCCCTTTCCCACGACCGCGAATTCCACGGCCCATGATGACCGACAAGAACGACATTCCATCGCGCCCGCCCCCGCCCCAGCCGGGCGACGGCTCGGCCGAGGCGCTGGCGGCCAGCCTGTTTTCCGAGGTCTTCATCGCCGACCAGCTTGCACGCGAGATGGTCTCGCGCGCGTTGCCCAAGGGGATGCGGATCTCGCATTTCTCGGTCCTGAACCTGCTGGCGCATCTGAACGTCGAACGCACCCCGGCCGAGCTGGCCGATGCCTTCCACGTCACCCGCGGCGCGATGACGAACACGCTGTCGCGGCTGGAATGGGCGGGCCATGTCCATATCCGGCCCGATTGGGACGATGCGCGGCGCAAGTTCGTGGCGATCAGCCCGGCGGGCCGTGCGGCGCGGGACGTGGCGCTGGCGGCCCTGATGCCGCGCATAACCGAGGTCGTCCGCGACGTCGGCGCCGACCGCATCCGCGCCACCCTGCCCGTCTTGCGCATGCTGCGCAAACGGCTGGAAGAGGCCGAAAAGCCCCTTGCAGGTCCTACGGACGAACCGTGGTAAGAAGGTAGTTCACCGACAGATCGCGCGGCGACAGCGACCAGTCCCAGCGCAGCGGGTTGAAGACCATGCCCGCGCGATCCTCGACCTGCAAGCCGGCGTCGCGGGCCATGCCCGCCAGTTCGTCCGGGGTGATGAAACGCGACCAGTCATGCGTGCCCCTGGGCAGCCAGCGCATCACCCACTCGGCCCCGACGATCGCGGCGGCAAAGCTGCGCGCGGTGCGGTTCAGCGTCGAAAGCACCAGCATCCCGCCCGGACGCAGCAGCCCGTGGCAGGTCGCGACGAAACCGGCGGGATCGGCGACATGCTCGACGATTTCCAGCGCAAGGACCACGTCGAAGCGCGCCCCTTCGTCCAGCAGCGATTCGGCGGTGGTGTTGCGATAGTCGATCCCCAGCCCCTGTTCCTGCGCATGCAGCGCGGCGACCGCGATATTGCCGGGCGCCGCATCCGCGCCCACGACCGAGGCCCCCAGCCTTGCCATCGGCTCGGCCATCAGCCCGCCGCCGCAACCGATGTCCAGCACCCGCAACCCGGCAAAGGGCTGCGCGGCGCCGCGGTCCAGCCCGAACTGCGCGGCGACCTGCGCCACGACATATTCCAGCCGGGTCGGGTTGAGCATGTGCAGCGGCTTGAACTTGCCCTCGGGGTCCCACCATTCGCGCGCCAGGGCCTGGAACTTGGCGACCTCGGCGGGGTCGATGCTGCTTTCCTGGGGATGGTTGCTCATTCGTGTCGTCCTTGCTGTGGCGGCGGGCAGCCGTGCGTTGTATAGTCCTGGCATGGACAGATTGGCAGGGCAAATCGGCGGCTATCTTTCACAGGGCGGGCTGCATCCGCAGGTCGAGCCTTTCGACCGGCGCATGATCGCCGTGGGCGACGGCCACCAGATCCATGTCGAACAATCGGGCAGGCCCGACGGCGTGCCGGTGATCGTGCTGCACGGCGGTCCGGGCGGCGGGGCCAGCCCCTTCATGCGCCGCTTCTTCGACCCCGCCCATTACCGCGCGATCCTGTTCGACCAGCGGGGTTGCGGCCGCTCGCGCCCGCATGCGGCGATCACGGCCAACACCACCCCCCACCTGATCGCGGATATCGAGGTGCTGCGGCGCGAGCTGGGCATCGGCCCGGCCATCGTCTTCGGCGGAAGCTGGGGCGCGACGCTGGCGCTGGCCTATGCGCAAGCCCACCCCGGCGCGGTGCGTGCGCTGGTGCTGCGCGGCGTCTTTCTTGGCACGCGGCGCGAGTTGGACTGGTTCTATGGCGGCGGCGCGGGGCAGTTCTTTCCCGACAGATGGGCCGCCTTTACCGCGCCCATCCCGGAAAACGAACGCGGCGACCTGATCGCAGCCTACAACCGGCGCCTGTTCTGCGGCGACCCTGCGCGCGAGACGCGCTTTGCCCTGCCCTGGCTGACCTGGGAAAACGCGCTGGCGGGGATGGATATCTCGGGCGCGGGCCATGCGCCGCCGGAATATGCGCGGGCCTTTGCACGGCTGGAGAATCACTATTTCTTCAACGGCTGCTTCTTGCAGGACGGGCAGTTGCTGCGCGACCGCCACCGGATCGAGCATATCCCCACGACCGTCGTGCAGGGCCGCTACGACATGATCTGCCCGCCCCAAAGCGCCTGGGACCTGGCGCAGGGCTGGCCCAACTGCGATCTGCGGCTGGTGCCCATGTCCGGCCATGCCCTGTCCGAGCCGCGAATCAGCGCCGAACTGGTGCGGATCATGGACCGGATGCGATGAAATGGGCCAACCCGCGCACCGCTTTCACGAATGCTTGCAATCCCGCGGCGGCGCGGCTATATCCCTGCCAACAGCGGCGCAGGCTTCCACAACCTGCCCACCGGGAAGATGCACGGGCCGCCTCGGCCCGTTTTTTGTGTTTGGAGACGTCATGTCCGATCTCGTAGCCAAGACCTCGATCGACCGGCGCCTGGCCGAGATCGTCCGCCCGGTGATCGAAGACCTGGGGTTCGAACTGGTCCGCATCCGCCTGCAAGGCGGCAAGACCTCGACCCTGCAAATCATGGCCGACCGGCCCGAGGGCGGCATCAATGTCGATGACTGCGCCGATATTTCCACCGCCGTCAGCGCCACGCTGGACGTCGAGGATCCGCTTGAGGACGCCTATCACCTGGAAGTCAGCAGCCCCGGCATCGACCGCCCGCTGACCCGGCTCAAGGATTTCGCGACATTCGAGGGATACGAGGCGCGGCTGGAAACGAATCAGCCCATCGACGGGCGCAAGCGGTTCAAGGGCATGCTTGCGGGCATCGAGGGCGAGGAAGTCCTGATCAATGTCGAGGAAGGCACGATCGGGCTGCATTTCGACTGGCTCAGCGATGCGAAACTGGTCCTGACGGACGATCTGATCGCCGAGATGCTGCGCCAGAAAAAGGAAGCGGGGGTCGAGATCGAAAACCTCGACGAAACCGCGTTTGACGATATCGAAACCGAGACCGGCACGCCCGGCGATTCGAAGGATTAAGCAATGGCAATCACCTCCGCCAACCAGCTTGAACTGCTGCAAACCGCCGAGGCCGTCGCGCGCGAGAAGATGATCGAGCCGGAGCTGGTCATCGAGGCGATGGAAGACAGCCTGGCCCGCGCCGCCAAGTCCCGCTACGGCGCCGAAATGGACATCCGCGTCCAGATCGACCGCAAGACCGGCAACGCCGCCTTCACCCGCGTCCGCACCGTGGCCGAGGATGAAGAGATCGAGAACTATCAGGCCCAGTTCACCGTCGAACAGGCCCGCCCCTATTTCGAGCCATCGCGCAGCGGCGACGCCTTCTGGACCCGCGACGGCGCCCGGATCGAGGATTTCGCGGGCGGCCCGCAGGTCGGCGACGTGTTCCAGGAACGCGTGCCCCCGGTCGAACTGGGCCGCATCGCCGCGCAATCGGCCAAGCAGGTCATCCTGCAACGCGTCCGCGAGGCCGAGCGCGACCGCCAGTATGAGGAATTCCGCGACCGCGCCGGCACCATCATCAACGGCGTGGTGAAGCGCGAGGAATACGGCAACATCATCGTGGACGTGGGCCGGGGCGAGGCGATCCTGCGCCGCAACGAAAAGATCGGCCGCGAAAGCTATCGCCCGAACGACCGCATCCGCGCCTATGTCAAGGACGTGCGCCGCGAGACGCGCGGGCCGCAGATCTTCCTGTCGCGCACCGATCCGCAATTCATGGCCGAACTGTTCAAGATGGAAGTCCCTGAAATCTATGACGGCGTGATCGAGATCAAGGCCGTCGCCCGCGACCCCGGCAGCCGCGCCAAGATCGCCGTCATCAGCTATGACAACAGCATCGACCCGGTCGGCGCCTGCGTCGGCATGCGCGGCAGCCGCGTCCAGGCGGTCGTCGGCGAATTGCAGGGCGAAAAGATCGACATCATCCCCTGGAACGAGGATCAGGCGACCTTCCTGGTCAACGCCCTGCAACCCGCCGAGGTCAGCAAGGTCGTCGTGGACGAGGAAGCCAACAAGATCGAGGTCGTCGTCCCGGACGAACAGCTTTCGCTGGCCATCGGGCGGCGCGGCCAGAACGTGCGCCTGGCCAGCCAGTTGACCGGCCTCGACATCGATATCCTGACCGAGGAAGAGGAATCCAAGCGCCGTCAGGCCGAGTTCAACGCCCGCACCAAGCTGTTCGTCGATACGCTGGACCTGGACGAATTCTTCGCCCAGCTTCTGGTCGCGGAAGGCTTCACCAACCTGGAAGAAGTCGCCTATGTCGAGGCCGACGAACTGCTGGCCATAGACGGCGTGGACGAGGCGACGGCGGACGAATTGCAGACCCGCGCCCGCGAACATCTTGAGGCCGCGAATCGCCAGGCGCTGGAAAACGCCCGCGCCCTTGGGGTCGAGGACAGCCTGGTCGATTTCGAGGGCCTGACCCCGCAGATGATCGAGGCGCTGGCCAAGGACGGCATCAAGACGCTGGAGGATTTCGCCACCTGCGCCGATTGGGAACTGGCCGGCGGCTGGACGACCGACAACGGCCAGCGCATCAAGGACGACGGCTTGCTGGAGCCTTTCGGCCTGTCGCTGGAAGATGCGCAGAACCTGATCATGACGGCGCGAATCATGCTGGGCTGGGTCGATCTGGCCGAGCTTGAGACCGAGGCCCAGGCCGAAACCGGCGCAGACGAGGAGGCCGGGGTGTAACGCCCCGGACGAACCGGAATGACACGCGGGGGCCGGATCAAGGACCGCGAGACGCCCGAACGGCGCTGCCTCGTCACCGGCGAGGTGGGGCCGAAGGCCGGGCTGATTCGCTTCGTGGCCGGACCCGATGGCATGGTGGTGCCGGATCTGGCGGAAAAATTGCCCGGCCGGGGCTTCTGGGTCACGGCCGAGCGCACTATATTGGAAAAAGCACTGGCAAAGGGCCTGTTTTCGCGCGGTGCGAAGGCAAAGGTCGGCGCCCCGGACGACCTCGTTCAGATGATCGAGGACGGGCTGGCAAGGCGCGTTGTCGGGCTGATTTCGCTTTGTCGCAAATCCGGCGACGCGGTTGCCGGGTTTGAGAAGGTCAAGGACTGGCTGGCACAGGGCCGCGCAAAGGTGCTGCTGCAAGCCTCGGACGGGTCGGAACGCGGCAAGGGCAAACTGTGGACCCCCACCGGGGGCCGCTGGTTCGGCTGCCTGACCGCATCAGAATTGGGTTTGTCCTTTGGGCGCGATCATGTCATACACAGCGCGCTTGCGCCGGGGGGCCTGACCGACAGCGTGATCAGGGACGCAAGCAGGCTGACAGGCCTGCGCGGGCATGACGGCGGGACGACCGCCGGGAAGGATTGAAGATCGGAATGAGCGATACTGACGGAAAGAAACCCCTGGGTCTTGGTGGCGGCCGTTCGGGCCATGTGAAGCAAAGCTTCAGCCACGGCCGGACCCATAATGTGGTCGTCGAGACCAAGCGCAAGCGCGTCGTCGTGCCCGGCAAGTCCGGCGCGGCGGGCGGTGGCGCGCAACGTTCCGGTTCTGGTTCTGCGGTCGGGGGCGATCCGGCCCGTCGTCCGGCGGGCATCTCGGATGCCGAAATGGAACGCCGCCTCAGCGCCCTTCGCGCCGCCAAGCAGCGCGAGGTCGAAGAGGCCGCCCAACGCGAGGCCGAGGAAAAGGCCCGCGAGGAAGAACGCGAACGCCGCCGCGCCGAGATCGAGGCGAAGGAACGCGAGGAACGCGAACGCGAGGAAGCCCTCAAGGCCAAGGCCGAAGAGGACGCCCGCCGCGCCCGCGAGGCCGAGGTCCGCGCACAAAAGCGCGAGGAAACCCGCGCCAAGCCCGCCGAAAAGGCCCCGGTCGACCGCGCCGCAGCCGAAGCCGCCGCGTCGCGGGCCGAGACGAAGGGCGTCTCGACCGCCGCCCCCGCCCGCGCCAAGACCGAACGCGAGCGCGACACCCGCACCGACGACCGCGACAGCCGCGGCAAGGCGCGCGGCGACCAGGGCCGCCGCACCGGCAAGCTGTCGCTGAGCCAGGCTCTTGCCGGCGAAGGCGGACGCCAGCGCAGCCTTGCGGCGATGAAACGCAAGCAGGAACGCGCACGCCAGAAGGCGATGGGCGGCGGACAGCGCGCTGAAAAGCAGGTGCGCGACGTGCAACTGCCCGAGGCGATCATGGTCTCGGAACTGGCCAACCGCATGGCCGAACGCACGCCCGACGTCATCAAGTCGCTGATGCGGATGGGCATGATGGTCACTGCCAACCAGCCCATCGACGCCGACACCGCCGAACTGGTGATCGAGGAATTCGGCCATCGCGCCGTCCGCGTCTCGGACGCGGATGTCGAGCAGGTCATCGACACGGTCGAGGACAAGCCCGAGGATCTGCGCCCGCGTCCGCCGGTCGTCACGATCATGGGTCACGTCGACCACGGCAAGACCTCGCTTCTGGATGCGATCCGCAACGCCAACGTCGTTTCGGGCGAGGCGGGCGGCATCACCCAGCATATCGGCGCCTATCAGGTGAAGGCGGCGAACGGGGCGGTGCTGAGCTTCCTCGACACGCCGGGCCACGCGGCATTCACCAGCATGCGCGCGCGCGGTGCCCAGGTCACGGATATCGTGGTGCTGGTCGTCGCCGCGGACGACGCGGTGATGCCGCAGACGGTCGAGGCGATCAACCACGCCAAGGCCGCCGGTGTCCCGATGATCGTGGCCATCAACAAGATCGACAAGCCCGCCGCCGATCCGCAGAAGGTCCGCACCGACCTGCTGCAACACGAAGTCGTGGTCGAGGCCATGTCCGGCGACGTGCAGGATGTCGAGATTTCGGCCAAGACCGGGCAAGGGCTGGACCAGCTTCTGGAAGCCATCGCCCTGCAAGCCGAGATCCTCGAACTCAAGGCCAACCCCGGTCGCGCGGCGCAAGGCGCGGTGATCGAGGCGCAGCTTGACGTGGGCCGCGGCCCCGTCGCGACGGTCCTGGTCCAGAACGGCACGCTGAAACGCGGCGATATCTTCGTCGTGGGCGAACAGTGGGGCAAGGTCCGCGCGCTGATCAACGACAAGGGCGAGCGGGTGAACGAAGCCGGTCCCTCGGTCCCGGTCGAGGTGCTTGGCCTGAACGGCACGCCCGAGGCGGGCGACGTGCTGAACGTCGTCGAGACCGAAGCGCAGGCGCGCGAGATCGCCGATTACCGCATCCAGCAGGCCAAGGACAAGCGTGCTGCCGCCGGTGCCTCGGTCACGCTCGACCAGATGCTGGCGCAGGCCAAGGCGAACGAATCCGTCGCCGAACTGCCCGTTCTGATCAAGGCCGACGTGCAGGGTTCCGCCGAGGCCATCGTCCAGGCGCTGGAAAAGATCGGCAACGACGAGGTGCGCGTCCGCGTGCTGCATTACGGCGTCGGCGCGATCACCGAATCGGATATCGGCCTGGCCGAGGCCAGCAAGGCCCCGGTCATCGGCTTCAACGTCCGCGCCAATGCGCCCGCGCGCAACAGCGCCAACCAGAAGGGGGTCGAGATCCGCTATTACTCGATCATCTACGATCTGGTGGATGACGTGAAAGCGGCGGCCTCGGGCCTGCTGTCCGCCGAGGTGCGCGAAAACTTCATCGGCTATGCCGAGATCAGGGAAGTGTTCCGCGTCTCGGGCGTGGGCAATGTCGCGGGCTGCCTGGTGACCGAAGGCGTCGCGCGCCGTTCCGCCGGTGTCCGCCTGCTGCGCGACAACGTGGTGATCCACGAAGGCACGCTGAAAACCCTGAAGCGCTTCAAGGATGAGGTCAAGGAGGTCCAGTCCGGTCAGGAATGCGGCATGGCCTTTGAAAACTATGACGATATCCGCAAGGGCGATGTCATCGAGATCTTCGAGCGCGAAGAGGTCCAGCGCGAGCTGTGACCCCTCGAACCGGGAAAGGCGCCTTCGGGCGCCTTTTCTATCGGGCAATGATGCAGCAAAAAGGGGCGCCGATCCGGCGCCCCGACAAGTTTCAAAACCTGCAAATCGTTGCGAATTCAGGCAGCAACCGGCTTGCCTTCATAGGTCTTTGCGCCCACCCGAACGACGATATTGCCATTCGCAGTCTGCCGTTCGAACACGCCCTGGACAGAAATACAGCTTCCGATCTTGATCGTGCGAATCATGCCCATCCCTCCCTCAAAAAAAGTGCATCTATAAAGCGCCATATAATCAGGCAAATGTTAACCAAATATGAACCACCAGCCGAAAAAATCCGGCTGGTGTTGCAATTTATCGGGATGTGGCGCTAAAGCCATTCGCGCAGGATGGGAATCAGCGGCAGATCGGCGGGGGGCATGTCGTAGCTTGTCAGTTCCGACGCCCACGCCCAGGCAAGGCGCTGTCCCTCCATCGGGGCAACGATGCCGTTCCAGCGCCGGCAGGCGAAAAGCGGCATCAGCAGGTGGAAATCATCATAGCTGTGGCTGGCGAAGGTCAGGGGGGCAAGGCAGGATTGCCATGTCTCGATCCCCAGTTCCTCGTGCAGTTCGCGGATCAGCGCGGCCTCGGGGGTTTCGCCCGGATCGACCTTGCCGCCCGGAAATTCCCACAGGCCCGCCAGCGACTTGCCTTCGGGGCGCTGCGCCAGAAGGACGCGGCCATCGGGGTCGATCAGCGCGACGGCCGCGACAAGGACGATTTTCATCTGCGCGTCTCCGACACGATTTTCATCTGCACGTCTCCGACATGGCCTTCACGAGCGATAATCCGCATTGATGTCGATATAGCCATGCGTCAGATCGCAGGTCCAGACGGTGCGCGCGAACGCCCCCAGACCCAGGTCGACCGCCAGCAACAGCTCGTCCCGGCGCATGTATTCGGACGCCATCGCCTCATCGTAATCCGGGGCGCGCCAGCCGTTTTCGGCCACCACCATGTCGCCGAAGCGGATGGTCAGCCGGTCGCGGTCGGCCTGTGCGCCGGACTTGCCCACCGCCATGACGACGCGGCCCCAGTTGGCATCCTCGCCCGCGATGGCGGTCTTGACCAGCGGCGAATTCGCGATCGCCATCGCCACCTTCTGCGCATCCGGGCGGCTGGCCGCGCCGGTCACGCGGACCTCGACGAATTTCGTCGCGCCCTCGCCATCGCGGACGACCTGCTGGGCCAGGTCCAGCATGACCCCCCGCAGCGCCTTGACGAAGGCGCGCGCGGGCTTGCTGCGCATGTCGGTGATCGGCGCGGCGGTCGAGCGGCCCGTCGCCGCCACGATCAGCGCATCCGAGGTCGAGGTGTCGCTGTCCACCGTGATCGCGTTGAAGGTGTCGTCCACCTGCTGCGAGACGATGCGTTGCAGCGCGGCGGGCGCAATTGCGGCATCGGTGAAGATATAGACCAGCATCGTCGCCATGTCGGGCGCGATCATGCCCGAACCCTTGGCGATCCCCGCGATACGGATCGGCCCGCCCTGCCCCTCGACGGTGGCCGAGGCGCCCTTGGGGAAGGTGTCGGTCGTCATGATCGCCCGCGCCGCGCCCGCGATGCCCCCCGCGTCCAGCTTGCCCGCCAGGTCGCCCAGGATGGCGGTGATGCGCTCATGCGGCAGAGGCTCGCCGATCACGCCGGTCGAGGACGAAAACACCCGCGATTGCGGCACGTCCAGCGCATGGGCGGCGGCTTGGGTCACCGCATCGACGCTGGCCTGCCCCGCCGCGCCGGTAAAGGCGTTGGCATTGCCCGAGTTCACGACGATTGCCGCGCCGCCTTGCGTGTCCGCGCCCGCAGCCAGCTTGGCCTGACAATCCAGCACCGAGGCCGCACGGGTCGCCGAGCGGGTGAAGGCCCCCGCGATGGCCGCGCCGGGCGCGATGCGGATCAGCGTGACATCGGTGCGGCCCTTGTATTTGACCCCCGCCGCCCCGGACGCGAATTCGACGCCCTCGATCACCGGCAGGTCGGGGAAACGTGCGGGCGCCAGTGGCGACACCTTGGGCGAAGCCTTTTGCGGCACGGGCTGGACGGCGCTGGCATCCGCCACCGGGGCAGCCTGCGCCTTCAGCTTTTTCAGCCGCCGCTTGAGTTCCTTGACCTTGTCGGCGTCCGACAGCTTCTTCAGTTTCTTGTCGCCCTTGGCCATGTCTTACTGCTCCAGCAGGTCGGTGTTGTTCAGAAGCGCGGGGTCCAGCCCCTCGGTCTGTTCGACGGTGGCTTCATCCACGGCCTGCTGGATCAGCGCCTCGACCCGTTCACGCCGGACCTGAACGGCCAGTTCCTCGCGGACCTCATCGAAGTCGGGGGCCTCGACCTGGCGGGTTTCGTTCAGCCGGATGACATGCCAGCCGAATTGCGTCTGGATGGGATCCGAGACCTGGCCGGGTTCCAGCGCGACGACGGCCTGCGCGAAAGGTTCGACCATCTGCTGGGGCTGGAACCAGCCCAGGTCACCCTTGTTGGCGGCGGAATTGTCGGTCGAGTTCTGCTCGGCCATCTCGCCGAAATCGGCGCCACCCGCGATTTCATCGGCGATGGTGCGGGCCTCGTCCTCGGTCTCGACCAGGATATGGGCGGCCTGATATTCCAGCGCCGGCTCGGTGTCTCCGCCAAAGATGCGGTCGTAGACCCCGCGCAGTTCGTCCTCCGAGGGGTCGGACAGCGCGATTTCTTCCAGCGCGGCACCGGCCAGATAGGCGCGGCGGTCGATTTCCAGCGCGGCCTTGTCGCGGGCGGTCATGTTGCCCTCGCGCAACTGCCCCACGGCGGTCTGGCGGACCATCTGGTCCAGCATCAGGTTCCACAGCGCCTCATCGGGCATGTTCGAGGTCGCGTCCTGCGCCAGCCCTTCCTTCATCGCCAGCATCTGCCCCAGGGTGATGGGTTCGTCGTTGACGGTGGCGACGACGGTGTCGGCATCCTGTGCAAGCACCGGCCCCGCGGCCAGCAAGGCAATCGCCAGAATTGGTCTGAACATCTTAATCCCCCTTCTCGGGAAAGGCCGGCCCACGGCAAGGTGAGAAGGCGCAAGCGTTGACAGTCAGGCGGGCGAGGCATACATCCGGCGCAACCGATAATGCGCGCCCGCCGCCGTTACCGGCCCATTAGATAGGGCAAGGGGAACGGTGCGGGCAAGTGGCCGAAAGGCGCAGCGCATGCCAGATACAGGAATTTGAAAGCTCACATGCTCGGCTTCGGAACATTGGCCAAAAAGGTCTTCGGCTCGCCCAACGACCGCAAGATCAAGGCAACCCGCCCCATCGTCGCGAAAATCAACGCATTGGAACCGCAGTTCCAGGCGATGTCGGACGAGGACCTGATCGGCAAGACCCGCGAATTGCAGGGCCGCGCACAATCGGGTGAGTCGCTGGACAAGCTGTTGCCCGAGGCCTTCGCCAACTGCCGCGAAGGCGCGCGCCGCGCCCTTGGCCTGCGCGCCTTCGACGTGCAACTGATGGCGGGCATCTTCATCCACGAAGGCAATATCGCCGAGATGAAGACGGGCGAGGGCAAGACCCTCATGGCCACCTTCCCCGCCTATCTGAACGCGCTGGCGGGCAAGGGCGTGCATATCGTCACGGTCAACGACTACCTGGCCAAGCGCGACGCGGACTGGATGGGCAAGGTCTACGCCCAGCTTGGCCTGTCCACCGGCGTCGTCTATCCCCACCAGCCGGACGAGGAAAAGCGCGCCGCCTACCAGGCCGACGTGACCTATGCCACCAATAACGAGCTTGGCTTCGACTACCTGCGCGACAACATGAAGAACACGGTCGAGCAGATGGTCCAGCGCGGCCATTTCTTCGCCATCGTCGACGAGGTGGACAGCATCCTGATCGACGAGGCGCGCACGCCGCTGATCATCTCGGGTCCGGCCCAGGACCGCTCGGAGCTTTACCGCCAGTTGGACCAGTTCATCCCGCTGCTGTCGGAAGAACATTACAAGATCGACGAAAAGACCCGCAACGCCACCTATACCGAGGAAGGCAACGAGTTCATCGAGCAGACCCTGCTGGAGGCAGGCGTCCTGCCGCAGGGCCAGACGCTCTACGATCCCGAATCGACCACCATCGTCCACCACATCAACCAGGCCCTGCGCGCCCACAAGCTGTTCCAGAAGGACCAGCATTATATCGTGCGCGACGGCGAAATCGTGCTGATCGACGAATTCACCGGCCGGATGATGGCGGGCCGCCGCCTGTCGGACGGGCTGCACCAGGCGATCGAGGCCAAGGAACGCGTGAACATCCAGCCCGAGAACGTGACGCTGGCCAGCGTGACCTTCCAGAACTATTTCCGGCTTTACGACAAGCTGGGCGGCATGACCGGCACCGCCGCGACCGAGGCCGAGGAATTCGCCGAGATCTACAAGCTGGGCGTGGTCGAGGTTCCCACCAACCGCCCCATCGCCCGGATCGACGAACACGACCGCGTCTATCGCACCGCGACCGAGAAATACCAGGCCGTGATCGAGGCGATCAAGGAAGGCCATGCCAAGGGCCAGCCGATCCTCGTCGGCACGACCAGCATCGAGAAATCGGAAATGCTGTCGAAGATGCTGGACAAGGAAGGCATCAGACACAACGTCCTGAACGCCCGCCAGCACGAGCAAGAGGCCTATATCGTCGCCGAGGCGGGCAAGCCCGGCGCCGTCACCATCGCCACCAACATGGCCGGTCGCGGCACCGACATCCAGTTGGGCGGCAATGTCGACATGAAGGTGATGCAGGCGCTGGACGCCGATCCCGACGCCAACCCCGATGATCTGCGCAGCCGGATCGAGGCCGAACATGCCGCCGAGAAACAGGCCGTGCTGGACGCGGGCGGGCTGTTCGTGCTGGCCACCGAACGCCACGAAAGCCGCCGGATCGACAACCAGCTTCGCGGCCGCTCGGGGCGGCAGGGCGATCCGGGGCGCTCGCTGTTCTTCCTGTCGCTGGAAGACGACCTGATGCGCATCTTCGGCTCGGAACGGCTGGACAAGGTGCTGTCCACGCTTGGCATGAAGGAAGGCGAGGCCATCGTTCATCCTTGGGTCAACAAGTCGCTGGAACGCGCCCAGGCCAAGGTCGAGGGCCGCAACTTCGACACCCGCAAGCAGTTGCTGAAATTCGACGACGTGATGAACGACCAGCGCCGCGCGATCTTCAGCCAGCGCCTTGAAATCATGCATGCCGAGGATGTCGGCGACATCGCCGCCGACATGCGCGACCAGGTCGTCGAGGACATGGTGGCCGAGTTCATGCCCGAGAAATCCTATGCCGAGCAATGGGATATCGACGGGCTGAAGGCCGCGACCGTGGACCGGCTGAACATGGACCTGCCGATTCAGGACTGGGCCACCGAAGATGGCGTGGACCAGGAGGTCATGCGCGAACGCATCGGGCAGGCCGTGGACGAATACATGGCCCAGAAGGCCGAGCAGTTCGGTCCCGAATCCATGAACCAGATCGAAAAGCAGATCCTTCTGCAACAGATCGACGCGAAATGGCGCGAACATCTGATTACGCTGGAGCATCTGCGCTCGGTCGTGGGCTTCCGCGGCTATGCGCAGCGCGACCCGCTGTCGGAATACAAGACCGAAAGCTTCCAGTTGTTCCAGTCGCTGCTGGAAAGCCTGCGCACCGCCGTCACCCAGCAACTGGCGCGCATCCGGCCCCTGACGGACGCCGAGCGTGAGCAGATGCTGCGCGAATATGCCCAGCAGCAGGCCGCCGCACAAAAGGCCATGCAGGCGCAGCACGAAGGCGGGTCCGACGACGGCCAGCCCCGGCCCGAAGGCCAGGCTGAGGGCTTTGTCGAAAGCGATCCCTCGACCTGGGGCAACCCCTCGCGCAACGACCCCTGCCCCTGCGGCTCGGGGCTGAAGTTCAAGCATTGCCACGGGCGGCTGGCCTGATCAGGCAGTCGGCGGCTGGCCCTGCGCGGCCAGTTCCTCGACGATCATGGTGCGAAAGATCGAACTGCCCAACCCCAGCGGGCGGGCGCGGCGATGGATCAGGCAGCACTGGTTCACCGTCCGCTCGCCGCTGACGCGCAATTCGCGCACCGCACCGCGCTGGACCCAACTGCGCGCGAATGCGATCGGCATGATTCCCAGGTAGCGCGACGACAGCACAAGGATCATCCGCGACAGGATCGTGGGCGCATGGGCCGTGATCGACAGCCCGCGCAGGAACTGGGAAAAGCCCTGCTCCTGCGCCACTTCGGCGGCGACGAAGGCGTGGCGGCACAGCTCGTCATAGGTGATCCCGGCATCGTCGCGGTCGAACAGCGGGTGACCCGCGCCGCAGAAAACGCCCATCTCCTCGGTGCAGACGGGAAGGGATTCCAGCGCCTCGTTCGTGCGGATCAGGGCGGTGAAGCCAAGGTCGGCCGAGCCTTCCAGAACCGCGCGATAAATCTGGTCGGGCGAACTCATGCGGATGTTCAGTTTCATCATGGGATAACTGTCGCTGATCCGCGCCACTGCCCGCGCCAGCGGATCGCCGAATTCAAAGACAAAGCTGTCGTCGGCCAGCAGCGTCACCTCGCCCTCAAGGGTCCGGGCGGCGGCGCCGACGAAATCGCTGAAACGCCCGATCTCGCCCAATAGCTGGATCGCGGCGGAATGGACCATGCGGCCCTGATCCGTCAGCCGAAACCCCGAGCGCCCGCGCTCGCAAAGGCGCAGTCCAAGGCGTTGCTCCAACCGGCTGAGGCCAAGGCTGATGGCGGATTTGCCCTTGCGCAGCCGCCCCTCGGCGGCGGTGATGCCGCCCGCCGCGACGATCTGGACGAAATCGCGCAGCCGGGCGATATCGGCATCGGACAGGTTGCCGCGAAAGGGCGTCCGGGACTGGTTCATGCGCCGCACCTTTTTGCCCAAGGTTTGCATTACGTCAAACTCTGGTCAAGCATTCCGCTATCGAACCCGCCCCATCCGCCGGGCTATGCTGACCCACGGCCCTCAAGGAGCATCCCATGAACGACCTGATCAATTCGCCCGACGCGCGCGACATCCGCCACCACTTCCACGCCTATACGAATGCCGAACGCCACAAGGAAGTCGGCCCCATGATCATCGAGGACGGCGAGGGCATCTATGTCACCGACAACGAAGGCCGCCGCTATATCGAAGGCATGGCCGGGCTGTGGAGCGTGGGCGTCGGCTTCAAGGAACCGCGCCTGATCAAGGCCATCGCCGACCAGGCCCAAAAGTTGCCTTTTTATCACAATTTCACCCATAAGAGCAACACCCCCGCCATTGACCTGGCCGAGCGCCTGATCGGGATCGCCCCCGTCCCGATGAGCAAGGTCTTCTACACCAACTCGGGTTCCGAGGCGAACGACACGGTGATGAAGATGATCTGGTATCGCGCGAACGCGATGGACAGGCCGGAAAAGAAAAAGCTGATCTCGCGCCATCGCGGCTATCACGGGGTCACCATCGCCTCGGCCAGCCTGACGGGGCTGCCCAACAACCACAAGTCCTTTGACCTGCCCATCGACCGCGTGCTGCACACGATGGCGCCGCATTACTGGAAGGAAGGCCGCGACGGCGAATCGCCCGAAGATTTCGCCACCCGCTGCGCCGATGAGCTGGAAGCCCTGATCCAGCGCGAAGGCCCCGAGACCGTCGCCGCCTTCTGGGCCGAGCCGGTCATGGGCGCGGGCGGCGTCGTCGTGCCGCCCCCGACCTATTACGAAAAGATCCAGGCCGTGCTGGACCGCCACGACATCCTGTTCGTCGCCGATGAGGTCATCTGCGGCTTTGGCCGCACGGGCCGGATGTTCGGCAGCGAAACGATGGGCATCCGTCCCGACGTAATCGTGATGTCCAAGCAGATCACATCCAGCTACATCCCCTTTTCCGCGATCATGCTGAACGAACGCACCTATGACCCGATCGAGAAGGAAAGCGGCCGCATCGGCACCTTCGGCCACGGCTTCACCGCGGGCGGCCATCCGCTTGGCGCGGCGGTGGCGCTGGAAAACCTGGCCATCATCCAGGAACGCGACCTGGTCGCCAATGCGCGCGACGTGGGCGCCCATCTGCTGGACCGCCTGCACGGGCTGGCCGATCATCCGCTGGTCGGCGAGGTGCGCGGCATCGGCTTGATCGCCGCCGTCGAACTGGTCGAGGACAAGGCCCGCAAATCCGTGACCACCCCCGGCGTCCTTGGCGCGCAGATGAACGCGGCCTTGCAGCGCAACGGGTTGATTTCGCGCAACATGTATGACGCGCTGGCCTTCTGTCCGCCGCTGATCATCACCCGCGCGCAGGCCGACGACATGTTCGAGATCTTCGCCCGCTCGCTGAAGGAAATCGAGGCCGAACGGGCCGCATGACGAAAGGGGGCGGGCAGGCCCGCCCCGCAGCGCCTATTCGACCCGCACGAACTGGTCGAACACCAGCGAGACCGGGCGCACCGGCGTCGCGCCCTCGCCCGAGGCGCCGGTATTCGTCACCGCGACGTGATACTGCCCCGGCTCCAGCAGCACCGGGCCGACGCGGGCGTCCAACCCGCTGCCGTGATCGTCATTTTCGGCCAGCACCTCGCCCCGCGCCGAAAACAGCGCCAGCGCCGGGTCCGCCCCGGCGAGCGAGCCATAGGCGCCGATGATCATCACCGAGGCCCGGTCCACGCGGAAGCTGAACCATTTGGCTTCGCCGCCCAGCAGCAGGGCATGCTGGCGCACCCCCGCAAGATCGACCTGGGTGACGGGATAATCGCTGCCGGCGGGGGGCACCATCGTTCCCGCGCGCCATTCCCGCGCCAGATATTCCCCTTCGTCCAGCAACCGGGCCGAGACCTCGATTTCGCCCTCATCCCCGCCAAAGGATGCGACGCCGATGCAATATTGCCCCGCAGGCAGCGCCGGGATCATGTCCAGCCGCGCGTTCAGCCCGTCGGCATCGTCGTTTTCGCCGATCTGGCGCCCCTCGGCGTCGAAAAGCGCCATCTTGGGGTCCACGTCGTCCGATCCGGCGCGCAAGGTCAGCGCCGCAGGCTCGGACAGGGTAAAGCGCAGGTAGCTGACGGGGCTGGCCGGTGCCGCTGCCGCCACGTCGCCCCCGGCCAGCGCCGCGTTCAGCGGGCCGTCGGCAAGATCCAGCGCCTGGGTGTCGGGCGTGCAGGCGGCGATCGAGCCGTCGCCCCGTTCCGCCAGCAGCGGGGCGTGATCCGCGGCGCGACCGATCTGGACCGTGGCGTTCAGCGCCTCATCCGCCCAACCCCGGACGCGCAGGCAATACTCGCCGGGGTTCAGCGTGGGTTCGATCCGCGACGAAAGCGTGCCGGCGGCATCGTCGTTTTCGTCGATCACATCGCCTTGCGCATCCAGCAGGGCGATAGTCGAATCGCCGCCATCCAGCGCCTCGACCTCAAGCCGCAGGGGCTGGGGCTGTTCACCGCCGACGCGGAAAGCGTAATAGCGGGCCTCGCCCCCGCCGCCCGGCAATTCCAGCGCATCGGCAAGCGGTGCATCGGCCCCGGCGATGTCGGATGCCTCGGGCGATTCGCCGATCCACGAGGCGGCATGGGAACCGCAGGAAAACCCCTCATCCGCCGAAACGGCCTGATCCTGCGCCAGCGCCGGTCCCGCAACCGTCAGAATCGCGCAAAAAGTCATTGTTCCCAGCCGCGCAAGGATCATCGGAAAAGCCCCCCTCGAAAAATGAAATCTACCTGAATGATTTACACCCGGCGCGCGGCTCTGCAACGTGGAATTCGCCTTTGCGTGACGTCAATTCAGGGTGGTCCGGCTGTCCTCGCTCCAACCAAGGGCCAGCAGGACGGCGACCATCCCCGCCGCCGCCATCAGCGAGGCCATCAGCCCCAAAAGGTGCCAGACCGCCGCCCCGATGGCGACGCTGCCGATAAAGGCCAGCCAGGACATCGCATAGACCATCGTCTGCGCCAGATCGCCCCGCCCGGCCAGCGCGCGGCCCAGGCCCTGCCCGAAGCTGACCACCGCGCCGGTCAGGAACGTCCGCCCGATGATCGCGCCCGAAACCGTCAGGAAACAGGCGTTCTGCAAGCCCATCGCCGCCGCGACAATCAGCATGGTGGGCTGGGTCCAGCCGGTTGCCAGCAAGGCGCAGGCGGCGGCCAGCAGGGCGATCTCGAATTGCAACACGCGGCGGATGACATGGCGCGCGCGCACGCTGATGAAGCCGCCCAGCGCCGCGCCGACCAGGAAGGCCCCGATGATGCGCGCGCTCAGCCCCACCACGGCCAGGTCGCCATTGGCGATGGCCGTGCCAAGGCGGGTGGTGTTGCCGCTCATGAAGGATACGAACAGGTTGTTCAGTTCGGCAAAGCCGATGGCGTCCAGATAGCCCGCAACCCCCGTCAGCCCGGTCGCAAAGGCCAGTTGCCGCGCCGTCCTGTGATATTCCCTGCGCCGAAGCCCTGCCTTCCGATCCGCCATCAAGCTGCCACCCCTTTTTTGCGATGGCCGCAGCTTGCCCCAACCCCGCGCGGAAAGTCGAGCCACCCGGCCCTTGGGAAAGCCGCCCGGTGCGCCTAAGTATCCTTGCGACATGCATCATGAGGCGCAAGATGAAGAAACTGGGCTTTTTATCCTTCGGCCACTGGTCGTCCGGCCACGGTTCGCAGACCCGCACCGCCGCCGATACCCTGCTGCAATCCATCGAGCTTGCCGTCGCGGCCGAGGAAATGGGCCTGGACGGTGCCTATTTCCGTGTCCACCACTTCGCGCGCCAGCTTGCGTCCCCCTTCCCGCTGCTTGCGGCGGCGGGCGCGCGCACCAGCCGGATCGAGCTTGGCACCGCCGTCATCGACATGCGCTATGAAAACCCGCTGTATATGGCCGAGGATGCGGGCGCGGCGGACCTGATCGCGGGCGGGCGGCTGCAACTGGGCATCAGCCGCGGCAGCCCCGAGCAGGTGATCGACGGCTGGCGCCATTTCGGCTATCAGCCCGCCGAGGGCGAAACCGACGCCGACATGGCTCGGCGCCATGCACAGGTCTTTCTGGACGTGATCCGGGGCGAGGGCTTTGCCGAACCCAACCCGCGCCCGATGTTTCCCAATCCGCCGGGCCTGTTGCGGCTGGAACCCCATTCACCGGGCCTGCGCGACAGGATCTGGTGGGGCGCCTCGTCGAATGCGACGGCGGAATGGGCGGCGAAGATGGGGATGAACCTGCAAAGCTCGACGCTGAAGGACGACGAGACGGGCGAGCCGTTCCACATCCAGCAGGCCCAGCAGATCCGCGCCTATCGCAAGGCCTGGGCGGATGCGGGGCACGACCGTCAGCCGCGCGTGTCGGTCAGCCGCTCGATCTTTGCGCTGGTCAGCGACATGGACCGCGCCTATTTCGGGCATGACGCGAAAAGCAGCGACCAGATCGGCTATATCGACCAGAACACCCGCGCGATCTTTGGCAAATCCTATGCCGCCGAGCCGGACCGGCTGGTCGACCTGCTGCGCGGGGACGAAGCGATCGCCGAGGCCGATACGCTGCTGCTGACCGTGCCCAACAGCCTTGGCGTCGATTACAACGCCCATGTGCTAAGCACGATCCTGACCCATGTGGCCCCCGCGCTTGGCTGGCGCTGAGGCGGCGCTGGCCGCCTGATCACCCCGCCAGCAGCGCGGCGTTTCCGCCTGCTGCGGTTGTGTCCACGCACAGGTGGCGTTCGTGGGCGATGTGGGCGAGGTCGGGCATGGCGGTGACCAGTTGCACGATCTCGCCATCGCGTTCGGCCAGGGCCTGTGCATAGGCGCGGCCCTGCGCCTCATCGCCCCACCACAGCACCGCCGACAGGTGCGGCAGGCGTGTCAGCGCCTCGGGGGGCAACTCGCCATCGGCGGCAACGGCATGGCCGCCAAGCGCCTGCACCGCCGCCGCCTGCGCCGCTGCGGCCTCGGCGCCCGGCCCGAGGCACAGGACCGGCGGGCGGGTGTGCGAGGTCAGGCGGTTCAATTCGCCCGTGGGACCGGGCATCAATTGTTCGTCGATCTTGCGGGGCGTGGCGGCGGACAGGGCGTCGCGCAGCCGGGCCTCATCGGCCCGACCCTGCCATGTGCCGGCAAGGGCGACAGGCGCGGCGGGCGCGAAGAAGCGCGGCACATAGCGCGGCCCGCCCGCTTTCGGCCCGGTCCCCGACAGCCCTTCGCCCCCGAAGGGCTGGCTGCCCACCACCGCGCCGATCTGGTTGCGGTTGACGTAGATATTGCCGACATGGATGGCGTCGGACACCTCTTGCACGCGGCTGTCGATGCGGCTGTGCAGCCCGAAGGTCAGGCCGAAGCCGCGCGCATTGATATCGGCGATCACCTTGTCCAGCTCATCGCCCCGGAAGGTGGCGACATGCAGGACCGGGCCGAAGATCTCGCGTTCCAGATCGTTGATGCCGCCGACCTTCAGCATCGTCGGCGGGATGAAGAAGCCCCGCGACGGCACGTCCAGCTTGTGCAGCACGCGATTTGCATTGGCCGCGATATAGTCGCCGATCTCGCGCTGCGCGCCGGGGTCGATCACCGGGCCGACATCGGCGGACAGATCCCACGGATCGCCTACCCGCAATTCGTCCATCGCGCCCTTGATCATCTGGGTCAGATGCGGGGCCACATCCTCTTGCACATAAAGGCAGCGCAGCGCCGAACAACGCTGGCCCGCCGAGCGGAAGGCCGAGTTCACGATATCGCGCACCGCCTGTTCCGGCAGCGCCGTCGAATCCACGATCATCGCGTTCAGCCCGCCGGTTTCCGCGATCAGCGGCGTGCCGGGGGCGAGGTTCGCGGCGATCGTCTTCGCAATGGTCTGCGCGGTCCCGGTCGAGCCGGTAAAGACCAGCCCCGACACCCGTGCGTCCGAGGTCAGCGCCGTGCCGATCACGCTCCCCCGGCCCGGCAGCAATTGCAGCGCCGCTTTCGGCACGCCCGCCTGATGCAGCAGCCCCACGGCATAGGCGGCGATCACCGGCGTATGCTCGGCGGGCTTGGCGATCACCGCGTTGCCCGCCATCAGCGCCGCCGCGATCTGGCCGGTGAAGATCGCCAGCGGGAAATTCCACGGGCTGATCGCGCCGACAATGCCGCGCGGGGCGTCCGTGCGGGCCTCGCCCTCGGCGGCGTAATAGCGCAGGAAGTCCACCGCCTCGCGCAGTTCCGCCACCGCGTCGGGCAGGGCCTTGCCGGCCTCACGCGCGAGGATGGCGAAGATCGGGCCGAAATGCGCCTCGTAAAGATCGGCGGCGCGGCGCAGCGCCTCGGCGCGCTCGGGCGCGGGGGCGTCCCAGATGCGGGCGTCGTCGATGGCGCGGGTGGCGGTCTCGGCATCCGCCATCAGCACCTGCGCGATCTTTTCGCCGGTGGCCGGGTTCAGCACGTCCTGCATCTTGCCCGTGGGTTCCGAAACGGTCAGCGGCAGCGCATCGGGTATCGCCACGTCGCGGGCGGCGTAGATCCGGGCCAGCGCCTCCTCGTCGCTCAGGTCAAAGCCCATCGAGTTCGGACGCGACGTCCCGAACAGCGCGGACGGCGCCACCAGCCCCGAGGGCGGGCGGGCATCGCTCAGCGCGTCAAAGGGATCGCGGGCGACCTCTTCGGGGCTGACCGATTCGTCCACGATCTGGTGGACAAAGCTGCTGTTCGCGCCATTTTCCAGCAAGCGCCGCACCAGATAGGCCAGCAGGTCGCGATGCGCGCCGACCGGCGCATAGATGCGGCAGCGGCCCCTGCTGTCGTTCAGCACGATGTCGTGCAGCCGCTCGCCCATGCCGTGCAAGCGCTGGAACTCGAAACGCACATCGCCCGCCATTTCCAGGATCGCGGCGACCGTATGGGCGTTATGCGTGGCGAATTGCGGATAGATGCGGTCCGCGTAGCCGATCAGCTTGCGGGCATTGGCGATATAGCTGACATCGGTGGCAACCTTGGTCGTGAACAGGGTGAAGCCGGGCAGCCCCTCGACCTGCGCATGCTTGATTTCCGTGTCCCAATAGGCGCCCTTGACCAGACGCACCATGATGCGCCGGTCCTCGCGCTCGGCCAGCGCATGCAGCCAGTCGATCACCGCGCCCGCGCGCTTGCCGTAAGCCTGCACCACCACGCCGAACCCGTCCCAACCGGCCAGCGAGGGGTCCGACAGCACCGCTTCGATCACACGCATCGAGATCACCAGCCGGTCCTGCTCCTCGGCGTCGATGTTCAGCCCCATGCCCGCCGCCTTGGCCGCCTGCGCCAGCCGCAGCACCACCGGGACCAGTTCGGCCATGACGCGGGCTTCCTGCGCGACCTCGTAACGCGGATGCAGCGCGGAAAGCTTGATCGAGATGCCGGGATTGTCCTCGACCGAGCCCTTGTCGCAGGCCTTCGCGATCGCCGCGATGGCGTCGGAATAGGCGCGGTCGTAACGCGCGGCATCGGCGGCGGTCATCGCCGCCTCGCCCAGCATGTCGTAGCTGTAGGTAAAGCCCTGCGATTCGCGCTGGCGGGCGCGGTCCAGCGCCTTCCCGATGGTCTCGCCCAAGACGAACTGCCGCCCCATCTCGCGCATGGCGCGGGTGACGGCGCTGCGGATAACCGGCTCGCCCAACCGCCGGATCGCACCGCGCAGGGTGCCCGCGATGCCGGGCTTGGAATCGTCCAGCACCTTGCCCGTCAGCATCAAGGCCCAGGTCGAGGCATTGACCAGGCTCGACGACGCCTCACCCAGGTGCCTGCCCCAGTCGGAAGGCGCGATCTTGTCCTCGATCAGCGCGTCGATGGTCAGGCGGTCGGGCACGCGCAGCATCGCCTCGGCCAGACACATCAGCGCGACGCCCTCGCGTGTGGACAGCCCGTATTCGGCAAGAAAATGCTCCATCAGCGAAGGCTTCGCCTCGGCCCGGATCCGCCGCACGAGACCCGCCGCGCGGGCGGTGATCGCGGCGCGGGCCTCGGGCGAAAGCGCGGCATCGGCGATCAGCCGATCCAGAAGCGCGCGCTCATCGGCGAATTTCGCCTGCGTGGAAAACTCGGACAACTGCATGGCACACCCCCTTGGATACTGCCCCCAGCACTAATGCAAAATCACTGGACCATGTGACCAATTACTGGCCATTATCCAGCCCAAAGGAACATTATTCAGGTAAATCTCAGACTATGGAACTCGACACGACCAATCTCAAGATCCTGCGCGAACTCCTGCGCAACGCCCGCATCCCCCTGACCGAGCTGGCCCGCAAGGTCGGCCTCTCCAAGACCCCCGTGGCGCTGCGCATGCGCCAGCTCGAGGAAATCGGCCTCATCACCGGCTACCGCGCGATCCTGTCGCCGCTGAAACTGGGCCTGACCCACGTCACCTATGTCGAGGTTCGCCTGTCCGACACCCGCCAAGGGGCGCTCGAAGACTTCAACAGGGCCGTCCGCACCATCCCCCAGGTCGAGGAATGCTACATGATCGCCGGAGGCTTCGACTACCTGCTCAAGATCCGCTCGCAGGACATGGCCGACTACCGCCGCATCATGGCCGAAAGCATCTCGACCCTGCCCCACCTGCACGCCACGACCAGCTTCGTCTCGATGGAGGCCGTCGTCGAACAGAACTGGACCGCCATCTGACCGCCCGCTTTCTTCATCATGAAAATACCCTCGGGGGGAAGGCCGCAGGCCGCGGGGGGCAGACAGCCCCCCGTGCGACCGCGAAACCGGCGATCCGCGCGCCTATTTGCGCCGCATCGCATCCATCAGCGCCGCACCCAAGGCGCTGCCACCTCCGCCCCGCACATCCTGCCCCTGCCGCGCCCGCGGCTGGCCACCCTTCGGCGCGGACCCGCGCGGCAGCGCCTCACCCCCGTCCTTGCGCCCCCCGTCCTTGCGCCCCTCGTCCTTGCGCCCCCCGTCCTTGCGCCCCCCGTCCTTGCGCATCGACAGGCCGATGCGCTTGCGGGCGGGATCGACCTCGGTGACGCTGACGCGGACCACATCGCCGGCCTTGACGACCTCATGGGGGTCCTTCACGAAACGGTCGGCCAACTGGCTGATATGGACCAGCCCGTCCTGATGCACGCCGATATCGACGAAGGCGCCG